>CAZEAI010000023.1:0-4131 GCA_964510105.1 uncultured bacterium | reverse complement strand
CGTAATCGCCCCCGGTGTCGATTACGCGCCGCGCCGTCACTCCCTCGGTCCCGTCTGCTCCACCCAGCGGCTGACTGCCTCGAAGCGTTCGAGTTCGACTGCTATGCCGTCCGCGCCGGGCCCGACCACGAAGTTCGCCTCGCGGAGCCGGGGCGTGATGAGTTCGTCCAGCGCAGGGCCGATGGCGTCGACGTCTCCCGAGGCGAAGATCGTCGGGTCGAGAGCCGCGAAGATGATCGTATCCTCGCCGAGAGCGTCGAGCGCGAGTTCCCACGGCGTGTCTCCCGTGGGAGCAGGCGTCAGCGCGTGGACGCCGTCGCAGCCGGTTTCACGGATCAGGTGCAACAGCCCGCGCACGTGGCCGCACATGTGCAGTATCGCCGTCTTGCCGGCCGCCCTGACGATCTCCACGAACTCGCGCTGGTGCGGCATGTTGTACCGTTCGTACACGTCCGGGCTGATGTAGAACGTGCTCGTGTTCTCGACGAGCGTCACCGAATCGCACGGCCCCTCCGCCAGGAGGCGGAACGCCTGCAATTCGCACTTGTGGACGGTGTCGATCAGTCCGGCGACCTCCGCCGGATGGTCGGCGAGCAGGTAGTAGAACGTCTCAACGCCCATGTCCTGCTCAAGCAGCAGCGGGATCGTGCTCGGACCCCAGAAACGAGTCACGACGCCGTCATCACCGATGAGTGTGTCGATGGCGTCGAGCACGGGCGCGTCGTCGCGACCGATGTATGTGGCGCCCTCCCACATGCGGCGGTAGATGCGCAGCGACGCCAGGTCGTCGACGGGGTACTTCACCGGATGCCCGCGGTCGGTGACGCCGGTCAGCGTGCCTTGAGGCGTGATCCACTCCATGATCCGCCTGCCGGATTCGTCGCGGACGACTTGCCGCGTGCCCTCGGGCCAGACGAGTTCGGGCGAGCGGAGATGGTGGGGCGTGTTCCAGCCGTTGAGCAGGAAGATGTCGCAGCCGATGTGGCGGTAGAAGTCGACTCCGCCGCCTCCGCGCAGATGCTCCGGCACGAGTGACAGCGTGGCGTTGTCGACGAGCGTCGTCCAGGGCAGCCGGTCGGTGGGCTGTCGACGCAAGACGGCGTTCATGCGCTCGCGACCGGTCATGTGAGCTCCGCTCCGATGGTAGAGGCGGGGCGACCACAGGGGGATCGCCCCTACGCCCGACTCTGAACCAGTGGCCGGGACACTCCTGTCATGGCGGTGGCGCGCCGGCGCCCGGCGGCAGTGGCCGCGGGCCACGAGGCGCGAAATGGGCTATGCTCGTCTATGAGCGAGATAATCCTGCGTCTGGCTGGCCGAGAGTTCGGTTGTCGAAGGACCTGTGCGGACGTAGAACCGCTCTATATCACCATCCTTGACATAGACGGGTGACGCGCTCCGCGGACAAGCTACGATCATCACACGTCTGCCACGGTAGTCCTCGAAGCGGACCCGCAGCAGGGTCATAACCTGCGGTCCCATTCGGCTTCGTACTATGTTCACGAGATGAAGACTCATCTGATCCTCGGTACCGAACCGGTCAGCCTCAAGGCCGATAGGCTCCCCGTGGTCATTGACTCCCACTACCAGCGTGCCGCCGTCAGTGTTGAGGAATCCGACTATGGACTTCAGTACCGCAAGTTCCATCCTGCTATCAGCCTGACCCGTGTGAAGGTTCATGCGCAAGGTCGACTTGTATTCCACGGATTCGCTCTCTCCCTCAGCGATGGTCGCGGCGACATCAACCTGTTCGAGTGCAGTCTCTGGACTCGCATCCGTTGTGAGCGTTTCATACCCCTCTCGTATTACTTGCGCCATCAACTCCCTGCGCGCTTCCAGGAAGCTGCTGTAATCCATGTCCTCCCAGCCGAATGGAAGGGCATGGTAGTGGTACATGGCTGCGATCTCGGTCTCGCTGAACTCCTGCGTCTTCTCCGACAGATAGTCTGCTGGAGCCCTGTCGGAGATGTGTGCGTTGTCGCTCCACTCCACGTATGCGTAGTTCGCGATCTGGTTCGTCTCACGGGTACCGGTGATTCCCAGTGCTTTGAGATGCGCTTTCGGGAACAGGTGATGCCGTTCGAGAAATTCCCGCTTCGACTGGATGGATGGATCGAGAAGCTCAGCCACCCTTGTCCGAGAGAACAACGCTCTAGCATCGAGCAGTACCAGCGCAGCATTGTAGGCAAACAGCGACGGACTTCTCGGCGACGAAGTCGCCAAGTCGTTGGGCAGTGACACACTCCAGTAGTCATTCGTGAGCGTCACCACACACACCTGCCGAAGACGGCTGAGGAACTCCTCTGGGCCGACCGCTCCCCGCAAGCGGGCGAGATCGAACTCCATCGCCGATTCCGGAGAACTGGTGAATCTGCCGGTGACCGCCGACATGAAGAACCACTGGGCCACCGCACTCCTCAACTCTGGTTCGCTAACTGAATACTCAGTTCGCCCTATCAGGTAGAGCATGTAAGAGAAGAGCAGATTGTGGTTTGAGCTGATCATTCTCTTGCTGCGAAAGCCCGCCTGACGAACGCAGTTCAGGAATTCATGCCAATGCTGTAGGTCGAGCGTCTGTTCCTGAGCTTTCCTCAATCGCTGGAACTGTGCCTCGCGACGTGTCGCACTGAACTCGGAAGTCTCCAGGTCCTTCCCGCGCAGTATCGAGTAAACGTGCTGAAGGCGGGCACGCTTGAATGCAACGCCGATGGTCACCCTCAACAACTGATCTGGACTTGGTTCGATGTAGTGGTTGAATGGGGAGGCCACATCTGTCGTCGGCGTTCGAGCATCGCGACAGAACTGCTCCAGTTCTGCTCTGCCGTCATCCCAGAAGACGGACATGAGTGTGAGGATGAAGTCTGCTTGATTCAGCGGGGTCCCTTTGCTGTTGATTCGAACGAAGACATCCGACACGTCCTCCTCGGAGATGTCCGGAGCAAGTTCCAGTGCTGTGAATGGGTAGCTCAACAGCGTCTGCAGACGACTGATCGAGTCCTGAACGGTGCGCGTTTCCTCATCGCTCACGGGACGCGACGCTCGTAGTCGGTCCAGAAACTCCGATGTCACCTGAAACACGTTGGCATCAGTGCTCCAGATGCGCGAGATATCGGGGATGAACGCAGGATCGCGACGAATAGCCGCGTCGGCGACCTCCAGTCGCTCCTCGATTGGGTTGAATGCGATAGATATCCTCTCAGTGTCCCCGTTCTCGCGTACGATCGGGACCCCTCTTATCACTGCGTAGAGCGAGGTAAGGCGCTGCTGACCGTCTACGATCACGAGGCTCGGAGTTTTCTGCTTGGGATCAGCCCCGATGGCACGGTCGCCCTGCTCCCCGTTCCTCCACAGGAGCAGGTAGCCCACTGGATACCCGCGGTACATCGAGTCAAACAAGTCACGCACTTTGGCGTTCTTCCACACGAACGGGCGCTGGATGTCCGGAAGCCCGATCTCTCCGAGCTCGATGTACTTGACCAGAGAACCAAGATCGTAGTCGACTTTGGTGAAAACAGTGCCAGTCACAATGCTTCCCCCTCGCCACCGCTCGTCGGCAGCCAGTTTGTGAGCGCGAAGGTGGTCTCTCCCTACGCCAGGAACCCCAGTGATGGTGCGCTACACGTCACGTGTGACGCATGACCGATGTGTCGCCCGCCCCTACGTTTGGTACGTCGCCTCATCATCCCCATCCTTCAGCCGCTTCTGCCACTCGTCGACGAGGCGCATGATGTCCAGCGGGGTGCTGTTCATCAGGTCGGCCTCGGCGACTTCCTTCAGCACCGGATGGTCTTCGGGTCGCGCGGCGATGGCGAACAGCGGCATCTCCTCGCGCTGGTCGGGCGCGCTGTCGATGCCGTCGCCGAGCTCGCGCTTCGTGTCCTCTTCCTTGCTCTCAAGGGTTCGCAGCACGTCCCGCGCGCGCCGGACGACCTGCCCCGGCAGTCCTGCCATCTGCGCGACGTGAATGCCGTAGCTGTGGTCGCAGCCGCCACGCTGGATTTTCCGCAGGAAGATGACCTCGTCCTGCCACTCGCGCACGGCTACGTTGTAGTTCTTCACGCGAGGGAGGTAGTCCGCGAGCTCGACCAGTTCGTGATAGTGAGTCGCGAACATCGTCTTGGCCGAGCGGTG
>CAZEAI010000022.1:0-52530 GCA_964510105.1 uncultured bacterium | reverse complement strand
ACCTCGACCCGGCGCCGCAGGGCGAACTTGTCGCCGGCGCGCTCGCCGCCCAGGCGCACGATGTCGTCGTCCCACCGCAGGCCGGTGACTACCTCGCTCGGCGGGTACGGGGCGTGATCCTGGATGCGTTTCATCTGATGGGCTCCTTCCCGGATGACCATACATCGCGCGCTACTCCCGTGGCGTCAAGTCCGCGTTTGGCTGCCGTCGTTGGATCGAGGAACACATCTTTCCGAACATGGTGGCCGTCGTTGAGCGTGTTCGCGATCAAGCCCGATGTATTCCGTGCGGCCCGGGTGAATCATTGTCGAGCCGATGCGTGATTGCACGGAGACGCCTCGCTGCACCCGTCGTATTGTGGATGCGACTTGACAACTTCTCCGGAGATACTACATTGGTAGTAACTCAGATTCGGTTGCATGATACGGTCGCGTGGAAACATGTAGGTGGTCGCGACCTTTCACTCAACGAAGAGGAGTAGGCCGGGGATGAGCCGACACGCCTTCACTGCCCTGATCGTAGTGCTCACCGTTGGCGCGAGCACGCCTTTCGCCTACGACGCGGAGGAGAGCCGAGCGTCCAGCGATATCGCCATCACAACGGATCTCAGCACGCTGCTGATGGCGCTGCCCGGTCCCTTCAAGGACGGCACCATCGGATTTGCAGGAGAGCTGAAGCTGCTGCAGTTCTCACTTTCCGCTGGGTTCCTCAAGGAGCCGGACAGCCCAACGCTCCTGACGCTGGAGGCGAAAGTATACCCCTTCGACGCACGGCTGGGGCGTGGGCCGTGGCTGGGCGTAGGATTCCACGGACCAAGAGAGTGGACGGTGTCCGGGTCGGACTGGTCATACGAACGTGAGACGCCGGCGAGATGGTGGGGCCTTGTCGGCTACAGCGGCTACATCGGGTCTAACGGCCTCATCAACATCGGTGTCGGTGCCGTGAGGAGCCGCGGAAACACCAAGGCGGCGATGCACACGTCGTTTGGGTTGCGCAAGCGTCTGCCGAGACACTAGTGGCGGCTGCCGCGCCTTCCGCGTATTCGGCCGGATCGCCTCCTGCGTCACTGACGCGTGCGCGCCAACCGGGGTCGATACACGCGAGCGGCACTGGTCACTCCGCGGCAGGAATCCCCGCGTGTTCGCTTCACGCTTGATCGATCCCTTCGTGCAGGGTCAACTTCTGCGCTTCGTACAGACTGTGGAAGAGATTCTTGCTTGCGAGGAGGTCGGCGGGAGCACCTTGTTCGACGATCTTGCCATCCGCAATCACAAGGATTCTGTCCGCGTTGATGACCGTCGCGAGGCGATGGGCAACGACGATGGTGGTTCGCCCGGAGCGCGCAGACTCCAAGGAATCCCTGATCTCTTTCTCAGCGATGCTGTCCAGGGCGGACGTAGCTTCGTCCATGAGAAGCAGTTGAGGCTGCCTCATCGCGGCCCGCGCAATCGCGAGGCGCTGTCGTTCGCCACCAGAGAAGCCGGTCTCCCGCTTGGGTACGACCATTTCGTAACCGTCCGCCTGCGAATCGATGAAGTCCGCAATACCGGCGGTCTGCGCTGCCCGCGCGATCTCCGACGGGTCCGCGTCGTCATTCGGGTAGCCGATGTTCCGCCGAAGGGTACGCCCCGCCCAGAGGTGGATGCTTTGGGGCACAAGCCCGATACAGCTCCTTAACGATTCCAGGGAGAGCGGTGTTACGTCGACGTCGTTGACGAGTACTCTGCCCGACTCGGGCGAGTAGAAAGCCATCAGGAGGTCGACGACTGTCGTCTTCCCTCCGCCGCTCGGGCCGACGATTCCGACGAACTCCCCTGGTGCCACCGAGAATGACAGGTTTTCCACGCCGAACCCGCGGGAGTAGTGGAACGTGACGTCATCGAAGCGTACTCCCACGCCGTTTCCACCTTCCAGCGGGAGTTCGCGACCATCGTCCGTAAGCTCAACGGGCAACGAAAGCAGCGATTCGACCCTCTCCACGGCGGCCTGGATCTCATCGGAATCCACCTTCGTCTCGCGCAGCGCCTCGACTGCGGAGTAGACCTTCGGAACGTACGCCACGAAAGCGACCAGCGCCCCGACGGTGAATTCACCCACAACGACCAGATAGGCGCCGTATCCGAATATGAGACCTGTTGCTACGTGCTCCGCCAGATTGGCGGGGAATTCCGAGTACAGCCGCATGAGGACGAACCGCCTGATCCGTATCAGGTGGTAATCCGAGAGGAGTTTCCTCCATTGGCCGCTCTCGGCGCGCTCTCCGCCGAACGCGCGGACGGTCCGTACCCCGTCGAGCACCTGGTGACTGTGGCCATACAACTTGTCCTGCATGTCCTCCCAGTCCTTTAGCGACTCCTTCCTCACTTTGCCGAGGCGAGCGGTCATCACGAACGACAGGGGCAGGGCAATGACGATGATGAGGGTGAGTTGCCAATGGAGACCGTACAATATGTAGAACGTCCCTAGGAGGACTACGAGATTCGATCCGAGAGCCATGAGATGCTTCACAACGTAGTCTTCGCAGATGCTCTCAGTGCAATAGACCAGTGATGTCTGCATTTCGGTAGTGCCCACATCGTCGATATCCCGTATGCGAGCCCGAATCAAGCGATCGAACAGCGTCTCCCTCAGCGCTCGAGCCAGATTGAGGCCGAGATCGGTCGTCAGGTAGTCCTGCAAAGCCCCGATGCCGAATTGGAGCAGCGGTACCGCCAGCATCAGCAGAAGCAGCCATCCGATATGGCGCACGTCCACATTCGGAATTGCCGTATCTATCAGTGACTTGTAGAGCAACGGCATCACCAGGCCCACGGCGGACCCGACCAGCGCGAGCGCCACGAGCCCGGCCGCGGTCCCCAGCCGAGGCCGCAACTCACGACCGATGATTCGGAACGTTTCCTGCTCACGCATCACAGAGAGTGATTTCCACGCCATCGGCGGATCCTTCCCCTGCTACTCTGTCAGAACGAGCTTCATCGCCCAGTCTGTGCTCGATGGATCATCCCCGTCGGGGAATGGCGGCAGGGATATCTCGCACATGTGTCCGGACTCGAGCGTCCCGGCGTCGATCCACTCGCCGGTGCGCGGATCGAACCAAGTAGCCGCGTACTCACGCTCGAAGAGCGTCCCGCGCACACTCGCTGCGCGACAGTCCGCCTCGAAATGGAGCATGAACAGGTCGCGCTCCGGCGTCCGCGCGCAGTAGGCCCATCCGCGATTTCCGGTCGTCTCGCTCGTCTTGTTGGGGTAGACGAGGTCGGCGATCGGGACGAGATCGCGGTACCGGGTGCCCTCCGAGAACACGAACGTGCGGAGATGCCGCATCTGATCGCCCGACCGCCATGGAAGCGCATCCCACATCGTGTAGTCCGCATCCGGATGAACGTCCCCGCCCCACAGTCCCACAGCCCCGTAGATGTGTCCGGCGAGCCCTCCCGAGAGGAAGCTGCCGTACATCCCCGAACGGGCATACAGGTCCGCCTCCTCGGTCTCCGGTTTGATCGGCGTACCGGGCGGATAGCCGACGTAGTAAGGTTCGCCGTTCATGGCCGGCTTCGGCGGGTCGGACTCGTTGTGGATGTCCGTGAGCAGCCAGTGGCTGTTGTGATCGCGCAGATTGCCGATCTGATGAAGCGTCAGCCAGGGTGCCTCATCGTTGTTGCCGAAGTTGACCAGGCTCGATCCGTGCGAGTTGCACGAGACGAGCGCGCCGAACGGCGGTAGGCCCTTCTCTCGCAGCCTATTGGCGATATCGTTGAACGCACGCGAGGAGATGCTCCCGTACCCGCAATCGAAGTGGATCGGACTGAAGATGCAGCTGTTCGCCTGGTACCGGCTCCAGAGGTTGTGGACGTAGCGCACGTTGGATTCCGGCCAGTCGTGGAACCGCTCCCACGGTTGGCTCGCATCGCGCCGCAGCGCCTCGATAAAGGCGACAAATCCGTTGCCGTTGAGATAGTCGATCTTCCGGTCCATATGCTGGAAGTAGGCAGGGTTGATGCGGTCGACATCGGGGTAGACATCCTCGTATCCGGCGACCTTTCCGGGGAAGAGGAAGGGGCGCCCGCCTTCGTTGTGCATGTCCTTGGCGCTTCCGCTGGATGGGTGCGGCCATGCATCGCGCAGGCACGTGTTGGCGCCGTCGTCGATCCGCACCTCGGGCGGTAGGCCGTCGTCGGCCCAGCTCGGAAACGCAGCGATCGTCGCGATGCAGTTGTAGCCTTGCCTCTTGCGGAACCGCACCATGTCCTTGAAGCCCATGTCCGGGCCTATCGGGCGCTCGACATCGTCGTCGATCCACTGGTACCTATACGTCGGCAGCGACCACCACGTATCGCCGATGAGGTAGCACGGCGTGCCGTCCGCATACTCCAGCGCGCGGGAGTTCGCCGTCGGCCTCAGGAACCCTCGTCGACAGGGGTTTTCGCTCTTTTCATCATTAGACCATGCGCGCGCCTCGAACGAGCCCCGTCGTCCGGTCAGGCCGGGGTCCTGCTGATTCGAGCCGGAGACCCACGACCACCTACCGGGTGAGGTTGCCACGAAGCGAACCCGGAACGCATCGTCCCCGTCCCAGAATCCGTAGACACGGCCCTCGTATCCCGGACCGGTGAGGTCCATCCAGACCTCGACGTCGGTGTACGGACTGCCGTAGGATCGCTGGCTGTGAAGGACGATCTCCGTCTTTTCCCAGACGTGTGGATGTTCGGGGGTCGTTATGTCGTCGCCGCTCATATCCATCGCCCGCCCGATCCGGTGGTTGGTGTATGTGCAGTGTCCATGTGGTTCAGTATCTGCAGCGACGGAGGCGTGTCCAACACCGTGCCGCTGACGTGTGCGCGCCGAGTTGCCTGCGTGTCCCGTCGCGCCACGGATATTTCCGCCCAGTAGGGGGTGGGTCGCGGCGATTCGCCATTACATTATAGGGTTCGCCCGGAAGCTGAGCACATTCGCGTCTGCAGTGCGCGCGAGGCCAGCGTGCGCGTCGAACAAAGCCATGTGAAACGAGGTAATTGATGTCATTACTCGCCGGTGATCGCATTTCGACAACGCCGTGGAGACAGCTTGATCGAGTCCCCTTCCCAGTTCGTTGTACGGATGGTGACGATGACGCGAAAGGATGTTCCGTAAGCCGGTTGAACGCGTCGACCGACGTTCGGTACATAGATGTATCGCACGCGCACGAGCAGTTCTGCGCACAGGCATGGGACGTCACGGAATGGCCCGCCGGACCGCCGACGACGGTCTTCACGACGAACGCAGCGGCGTTTCTGGTGGTTCTGCCGGCTGCCGGTATAGTAGAACTAGCCGCCGATGTCGTCGAATCGGCTATTGGCAGCGCGACGAGGGAACTCGGGCTCCGCGCGCTTCTGCGCATCGCTGGCCGGTTCGCGTCCGCAACACTGCGCGGCGACGCCGGAGGGGGCGATCGCGGTGTCCAGTCCGCGCTAACGGCATCGCTTGAGACGTGGGACGCGCTGGGCGATTCGGAACGTCTCGCGCTGCTGGAGCTGCTCGACTCTCCCAACGTGGATGGCGGGAACACGTTCGGCGATTTCCTGCGTGCCGTGAGCGATAGTCGACGGATGGCGGAAGCAGGCGAGCCGGAATCCCTCTGGCGGCGACGCTGGATCACCTGGCTGCTGGGACAGACCCGCGTCGACCTGCCCTACGACCGCGCCGGCGTCGAGCGGGTGCTGCGTGCCGACCTGGAGCCTGACGACGCTCGTATCGCGGTGCATCAGGTCGTTCAGGACTACGACTCGGAGATCGAGCGCGAGAACGCCCTGCGCATCAGCCGAGACGTCGCCTGGGCGGAAGAGGAACTCATCTTCGGGCGCATGAGTCGAGCCTTCCACAATCAGGGGCTTCTGTTCGCCCATTCCAGACATCTCACGATCAGCGATGCCATGGCTCAGGCGGCTGAGTCGCTCACACAGGCCGCATCGTGGGAGGGCATCCGACCGGCGCTGGACCGGATACATCTGCTTGTCCAGCCGGGGCGGGAGGCACCGCTCACTGAGCTGGCCGGCGCGCTCGATCATCTCGAGGAGCAGGCCCTGCGACACCAGCGAGCCCTCGCGCAGGACGCGTTGCAGAAGAGCCGCGAGCAGGTCGAGACCGCCACCCCCGATGTCGACGCGGATCGTGTCGCGGGGGAAGAAGTTGCCGACATCATGCGCACGGGCGAGGCTGTGCTCCGGGCAACGGCGGATCTGCGTCGAAGTATGCTGGAGGCGCCTCACCGGCGTGCCGCTTATGTGATCATGAACCAACGCATCTTCCCGCCCGAGACCCACATCCTCGCCAAGATCAACCAGGGGTACGAGCCGTATCCCGGCAAACAGGAGAACCTCCGACGCCTCGCGCTGCTTGCCGCCGACCGGATATATGCGTCGCCGAGCTACCTCTGGCTGGAACACGCCACGCACTGGATCGAGGCGATTCCGCTATTCATCAAGGAGCGTATCCGAGTTGTGGATGGGCAGGAGACTACGGAGACCGTCATCGACCAGGCGGGGATGGAGGAGTCCTTCCGCGAGTTGATGGCCGAGCCGTGGGCGCGAAACCTACGTGCGACGGAACTCTCCGGGTACTGCGCCATTGCGCGCGCGCTGTTGTCCGAGGACGACCCGGCACGGGCCGATCTGAAACGGGAAGCAGACATCGCCCGGGCGTGGAACGCGCGGCAGGACGTCCGCGAGGATGAGGTCGCGGCTCTGGCGGCCGCCGTATGCCTCGCCGCGGAGGCCTCCGCTCACGCGATCAGTGAGCGTCACGAAACCGCCGCGGATGGTGACCGCATGGTTGCCGTCCGATCTGTGCTGCTGAACGATGAGGTCGATGATCCGCTCTGGAAGGCGGTACGGGCTGCCGCTGAGTCGGCAGGAGACTGGACCGGCGCAACCTCAAGCGCGCTGACCAGCGCCTCCGAGGAGGTCCGAACCTCACACGCGGAGCTGCTCGACGAGATCGGACCCGTGGCGGAGCTACCGCGCCGTCCGCTGCCTGCCCTGCATGTGCTCACCACCCAGTCGGCGAATATGACCGACGGATACATCCGGAGTTGGCTTGAGGAGAGCATGGCGTTGGCGAATGTCGTGCGCGCGCACGGCCTGACCGACGCCGTGGATGCACGACGGGCCGAATTCGACGCCGAGATCGAGACTCTCGGCGCGGCGATCATCGACGAACTCGGCATTGCCGTCGAGGTCGAGACGCTCGTTGCGACGGAGCAGATCTCCCGTGCCGACGCGGTACACCGGATCATCGGAGCGAATCGGCTCGTGCAGCAGCAGGTCGGCGTGCTCGGCGTACTGCGGGAGGCCGGCGCCTCCGCTATGAGCGCGAACGGTATCGATCCCGAGTCGGTGGATGCGTTCATCGCGGAGCATGAGTCCGAGCTGCGGAAGGCTGCGCTCGCGGACGTTATCCAGCGGAACGCACACGATATCGAGGTTCGGACCGCCGCTCTCCGGGCGGAGGGAGACAACGGAGACGAGGAAGCTCTCCGTGAGCGGATTGTACTCGAGGATGCCGATTACGAGGCTGACCTCCGCACCTTCGTGCGTTTCGCTGCGCGCGAACGGCTGTTCGAGCAGATGGACTGCGAGCTGCCGGAACGGAAGCTCGATGCCCGGCGACAGACCTGGCTGCGCGAGCATCAGAAGCTGGCGAAGACGACCGCACGGAAGCAGATCGTGGCGGAGGCCGGCCTGAACCACCTCACGCTCGACCCGCGCTACTACTATCAGGCGACCGGTGGGTCGAAGCGATATCACCTGTTGTACACCCCAAGCCGCGTCGACCTTGGCCCGAAAGAACGCGATTCCGTCGAGACGTGGTCGCAGTGGGTCGGCGGGCTCGACCGTCCGGCGGCGCAGGCGGGGCGACGAATCTACAGCCTCATCAACAAGGGCGTGAAGCGCTTCGACAGCCTCACCGAGCCCGAGGTCCTGAAGACCGGCGAGAACGCGTCGATGGCGTCGCATCTCGCCTACTCCAACGCCATGGCGCTGATGGTTCACGCGACCGGGCGCGGCGACATGGAGGAGATCGGCGATCAGATGAGCCTGCGGGAGGACCGGATCATCCACCCCGCCGGCGAGGGATATGGCGGCTACTGCGTTCCGAAGGATGGGCTCTTCCTTGAGTTCGTGCTGACGCTGTCGGAAGGCGTGAAGCTTCAGCAGTTGGGTGTCGAGGAACAGTATCATCGGGCCGTCGCGGACCTGGCCTACCAGGTGCTGCTGAAGCGGACCGACTTCCCGACCGAGCTGGCATGGGAAGCGTGGGCGGAGCGCATGCTCGCCGATCACGACGCGATGCGGGAAGTCCTGCAGATACGCACGCGCGACGAAGGCGACGGCGTATCGGTGCAGGTGCCGGTTTTCCAGATCACGCGCCTGGCCAACGTGCTCGACCGGCTGGGCCAGCCCCCGCTGCGGGAGCACCAGGCCATGGTGCGAAGCCTCGCCGCCCGCTGGGGCATCCACACGATGATAGCCGGTGGCGAGCACGTGAATCGTTTCATGCCGTTCTATAAGGTCTGGCTCACGTACGATGCCCTGAGCCGCGCCTGTCGCGCCGACGGTGGCGAGATCGATCTCGAGGACGCCGTGATCGTCTTGAGTGCCGAGTACAAGCCCGACACACAGGATGGGCGCTTCTCAGTTGGAATGCGCAAGTACGAGATATACGCCCGTACCGGAGACCACCTCCGGTACAGCCTCGGCGCGGAGGCCGGCACCCTCGCCGCTATCATGATCGACGGCTGGGGGCGCACGTCGCAGGTACGTGGCCCGGGCGATCCCGGCCTGCAGCGCATCGCCGCCCAATGGGGGCTGGACATCCACGATGCCGGGGCGAACGCGCGCCTCGCAGAGTTGTTCCCAGGCTTCCCGGTACCGCGCGAAATGCGCCTCGTGAGCACGATGGGGCTCGCGACGCAGGATGTCGTGCGCTACACCAGCGACGCGACTCTTGAGCAGATGTCGGACGCGCTGAAAGAACGTCTCTATGCGTTCGGTCTCGACGACAGCGATATCGAGGCGAATATGGCGACGTTCGGCCCGCGTCTGGAGCGCTGGGCGAAGCTGCGCGGCAATCCGGACGCGAAGGAACTCATCGACGGCCTCGACGGACGCGTTCACGCTCTGGCATTGGCGGTTCTCGGGCCCGAACGCTCGTACGAACGGGCGGTGCAGGGCGCCGACGTGTTCGACGTCGGCATCGCTCACAAGGAAATCGTGGAGCTGCTCGAAAGCCCCGCGAAAGTGCGCGACCTCATGCTGCATGGCCGTCCGAACAGCGCGCTGGTCATCGTCGATGGCGGCTCCGGCGCGCGCCGACGTACCATGGCGCGTCGTGGCGTCATGCGGTGGTTCGCTGCCGGCGACCAGATTGGGCGGACGTCGATCTATCGCGCCGTCGGACTGGGCGAGGACACCGTCGAGTCATGGCGGACCCGGATGTGCATCGAGCGAGATCGCGCCGAGGATCTGCGCGAGAGCTGCCTCGCGGGTGACACGGCGGAGCTCGAAGAGCGCGTCCGATCGATCGTCTCCGTGGTTCGCGACGAGCAGGAAGCACTGCTCGCCCTGGAGGAAGAGGAACGTCTCATGCGGTTCCGGCGCGCGTCCGCTTCGGACCATACCGTGTCGCACCTGCTGGCCGAAGTCGCGCGAATGGTCGCGCCTGCGGAGTTGACGTTCCCGCACTGGCTGGCCGTCGGTGGCGCGTTCATTCTGGAGGGCTGCTCCGAGTCCGAGCTTCTGGCAGCCGAGCAGGAGTTCGCCGACGCGCGGCAGTCCCACTTCGGGGTCGCGCCAGACGCGGACGAACACGATCTCGTGAGACGAATCATCACGCCGCTGCGCCGGACGTACGGCACTCCGTTCCGGCAGGAGGGTGGCGTCGAGAGTTCGAACAAGGCCACGGAAGAGGTGGCGGTCCTGGCGCTGAATACTCGCCGACAGCTTGCGGCGCGAGCCCGTCGCGTGATGTCCCTCCGTGATCGGCTTAGCGCCTTCGAGCGGACGCGTCAGACTGAGCAAGTGGCGACGGTCGGTGTTGCCGAAGTGGTCGCATCGGTGCATGACGTTCTGGGCAATGCGCCGGAGTTCGACTCCGACGAGGCGCTCGGTGTCGTGATTGCCCGGACCGGGATGCTCGCCGACCTCCTGGTCGATCAGTACTGCGCGCAAGACGTGAAAGCCGACCTGGGGCAGCGTTTCGGGGCAGTGCTCGACGGTCGTGAACTCGATCCGGAAGCTGTACGATCCGTGTGCGGTGGTTATGAGGAGATCGGCGCCATCGGACGACTGGGACAGAGCGTCCTGGATCTCGCCCGAAGGGAGGGGTGGGCTCAGGATCGCCGTCGTGCCGTGCTGGACGAGGTCGCCTCGCTCGCTGAGTTCATCGACGTTGTCCGCGCGTTGGATGCAACGCTGGCCTACCGTCAGGAAGCGCCCGACGACGCCGAGGCAGCCGCGATCTGGCGCGATCTGGCGACCTACTTCGCGGAGACGCTGAACGACCATTTCTTCGAGTATCGCCCATGGTCCTACGCCCGTGGCATCGGCTTCGACGAGTTCCAGGGCGACGAGTTGTATGAACTCGCGGACCGGCACCATCGCTGGCTGTACGGCTACCTTCGCGCGATCATCGTCGCGCGCACGGAGATGCGGCATCGCTCCGCCGAGGACCAGGCACTCCTGCTTGGCAACCTGGGCGACGACACCGTGGATGTCGCCGTCTGTGCGAGTGCGACTACGGAGCCCGAACGGCGTTGGCGTGCGTATAACCACCTGCGGGAGATCGCGTTCATCAGGAACGATGGATTCCCGCTGCCACCGGCGTTCGACGCGTTCGATCCATCCCTGATTGATGCGCAGAACCGTGTGAACCTCGTTGCGCTGTATCCCGTCGGCCGCACGCACATCTCACGGCTGCTGGCGGAGGGTCCCACGCTTGCGCGGGAACTCGAACGCGACGGTCAGTCCGAGGCGAACATTCTGATTGCTCGACAGGGAGTTGTGCGCGGCGACCGATTCGTCATCGAGGACGCGCATCTCTACGTGAATGGCGAGACGTACATCGCCGCACTGAGGAAGCATGTCGGGTACACCGACGATGAAGCTCAGCGCGCGGCGGACCGCGATGTTGGTCCGAAGGGCGTTCGCATCGCGGCGCGCTTCTCGGAGCCGATCACCGCCGCGCTCGTGATGCCGATGCACGGCAATCCGGTCTACGACAGCGGCGAACTCGAGCAGTTGGGATTGCCGTACAGCACGCAGTCGCGCTATCACACGTGGACGACGTACGACAAGGCGAAGTACCCGAGCATCTTCACGCCGGATACCGGCGTCGCCATCCCCGACGAGGTAGACTGGCTCCACGAGTGGACCGCAGGCGCCGACCGCGACACTACCATCGAGCAGATTCGTCGAGGACGAGCCGACGACTTCGCCGGTCTGGAAGCGTTCGCGGGCCGACACCGGATCATCATGGTGAAGGATGCCGCCGAGTCGGGTGGGCGCGCGCAGAAGGCCTTCGAGGTTCGCAGCCCGAACGGCGAGCTTCTCGATGACGCGATACTGGAGGCAACCGAGTTCCTGTACCAGATCTCGCTGCGTCACAATGTCGCGGTTCAGGAGGTCGTCGTCACCTCGCCGGAGACCTGGGCCACGGAGGAGTTTCTCGCGCGATTCTCCGATCGCCAGATCCTCGACTGGTCGCGTGCAATCGTGCGGGATCGGCAGCCGCAGACTCCGTTGTTCGGCTCGTTCCGCGTGATCCTGTCCACGGATCAGCCGAGCGCGTCCGACCGCGAGCGCCACTGGCATGTCAGCCACCCGATCACGCTGAACAGCACGCAGTTGATCACCAACGTCGGGCGCGGCGGCACGCTGGAGATACTCTACCCGACGGATATCCGGCCGGAGCACCGTAGCGCGATCATGGCCGCGTTGGAAGATGCCGGTCGCAAGACCATGGAGGCCATGGCGGCCTACGAGGTGGCCACCGCCGAACAATACGAGGCGGAAACCGGGGACAGCGTTGGCAAGGACCTGACCGGCGTGTCGTACGGCGTGCCGCGTTACCTCATGCTCGATTTCCTGTTGCGGCCTGTGTTCGACAGCCCGGGCGAGCTGATCGATGTGCTCCCCGACGTGGGCGACGATGGCGACCGGGTAGGCTCGCGATTCCTGCTCCGCGACGGTGACGACGCGCATGAGGGGCAGATCGTCGACTGGGAAGCGATTATGATCGAACCGAACATCGGGATCGGTCTGTGGGACCGCGTCGCCATCCGCGAGGAAGTCCACGAGTCCGAACGCGCCGAGGCCGAGAACAGGGAGATGGACTGGGACCGCGTCGGCGAGAACGCCCGGATCGTACTGCGCGACTGGGCTCGCGCGGGCTCGGACTACATCGACGCGCTCGGGCGCAAAGCGTAGCGAGTCGGGAGGCAGAGCTGCGGCGGATACCGGCGGAAGACGGCGCCCCGATCCACAGTCCGGGGCGCGTCACGCCATGGTGATCGTTGCCCGTGACTGACCGGAATGCGCGATAGCGGTCGCCGGCCACCTACCAGATTATGCTCCGGTGAGACGGGAGGAACCTGGTGGCTGTGCTGCATGATCCGCTTGGCTGATGCTCGTAGAGCGGGTAAATGCTGCCGGGCGGATCGATCTCAACGACGTTCGCGCCGCGGAATCTCAGCTTATACGGTATCTCGCCTATGACGCGGTGCTCCGTCCGCTCCGGCACGGGGAACCCTATAGTCGCGCGCTGCCCTGCCCGTAGCGTCCCCAGCCGCAGTCGACGCCCGTCCACGACCGGCTCGCGGGGCGCGTCGCCGACGGAAACGCGGACGGCCGCAGTGTCGCACCAATCCGGCAGCCGCACGTCAACGCGTCGGTCTTCCTTCATGTGGAGCACGACCTTGCCTTCGACCGGAAGGTAGCTGTGCACGTCCACCCACGGCGACACGCGGTTCAGCAGCAAGTTCACCGACACTTCGCCTTCGCGGGCGGACACGATTGAATCCCAGACGTAGTACAGCGTTCGCGCTCCGTTCGCCGTGCAGCAGTGCATGATTGCGCTGCCCAGTCTCGGGCCGTGCTGGGTTGCGGTGGTGCTGATGCCGTCGTTCGCTCGCATCCATCCGAAGAACGATCCCACTGATCGCTGGACGACGTCGTCGTCGCTGTAGTACGCGACACCCGGGCGCTCGTCACTCTGCAGATGTTCGGGGATGTTCTTGGCGAACCCGGCGTCCGTAAGCTGGCCTTCAGAGTAGACGTTGCGTACCCACCGATCGACGTCGTCCCAGTAGTCGCCGACGCCGGCTTGGGTGAGCTTGAGCGCGAGGTACACCATGTCCGCCACCTCGCAGATTTCCGTCGTATTGCCGCGACGCGCGAGATATGCCTCCGACCCCGGCATGTGCTCCGGGTAGAACCCGATGAGCGGGTCGCCCAGTTGTCGCGCCCAGCGGTAGCATGCGTCGACCCGTAGGAGCGCCTCGCGATCGTCGGCGGCGACGGCATACTCGCATACCGCCATGAGCGCATACAAGCCGTGATGGAAGTGGTAGAAGTCATAGCGTCCGTCCTCGTTGACGAACATCCGCGCCAGCGCCCACTTCGCGAGGCCGCGCGCCAGTTCCAACGCCGGTTCGTATCCGGTCACACGGTAGAAGAGCGCGGCGCCATGCCCCAGCGCGCCCACGGAATAGATCATACTGAACACGGGCTCATTGTCCGCGAGGGAGCCGCCTTCCCGCGGTGAGGTCGGTTCGTCGGCGTCGGCGGGCGGCTCGTCGCCCAGGCGGAAGCGCCCCTTCCAGAAATACCGGAATCCGTCCTTCTCCCGAGTCAGCGAGAGGAGCCTGTCGATCTTGCGCTTTCCGATTTCCTTCCAGCGCTCGTCTGTGTCCAGCTGTCCGATCATGGAGAGCGCGAGTAGCATCCGACCCTCCGCCCAGATCTCGGCGAACGGGCGGGGTCCCGGGAGCTTGGTCAGCGCGTCCGTTGGCGCATAGGTCAGCCCGTCGTCGCCGATGAGCGCAAGCTGCGACTCCACCACCGCCTGGTCGACATCGAGCGAGTCCGTGTTCCCCGACGCCAGCCGACACACGGCGAGTGCCTCGAGAAACTTCGGCGGGATATTGAGGTACGCGTCGGTGATATGATTCACGATCAACGCGGGCGGCGTTCGCTGCGCTTCGACCACGAATCCGAGCGCCCAGCGCTCCTCGGGGAACCACACATTCGTGAGCGCGTTGACGGCGAGCGACATGCGCTCAGCGAGATCGAGCGTATCCGGCTGCGAAGTATCGTAGCGCTCTCCGTCGGTTGCGTTCTGAATCGGATTCCTGTCGGGCATATTCCCTCCGAGTGTGTACGATGCGTTAGCCCATCAGCCCGCGGCGCCGAGCCTTCACGTGACGACCGTACTCCCTGATCCAGCCTGCCTCGTCCTCCGCCAGCGGGCCGTCCTCCAACGCCGCGAGATTCTCGTCGAGCTGAGCGCGGTTCGCCGGTCCGGACATGACAACGTGGACGTGCGGGTCCGTCAGGCAGAATCGGTAGCACATTCCAGCAGTGAGCGGCGGTGGCGTGTGCTCTCCGCCGCCGGGCCACGGCGGCATCACGATGCCGGGAATCGGTTTCAAGAGCTGCCGCCACGAGGTAGCCGTGTACGCGACGACGAGCGGGTCGCGATGGTGAACGTGCGGAAAGATGTCCTGCTCCGCGCCGGGGTGCTTGGCGTTGTACCGCAGCATGAACGCATCGAGCACGGAGTCGCGCGCAAGTCTGCCGGCTCGTGGACGGTCGTGGATGCTTGTCCCCACGGCTCGCACCTTACCTTCGTCCTTCATGCGCACAAGCATGTCCTGCACGCCCCGGGAGAATACCGAGGCGCGACCGAGCCAGGGCAAGAGATACAGGTCGATCTGATCGATGGCGAGTTCTCGGAGTGATTTCTCCACTCCCCTGCGGACCATTCCCGGCGTGTACGCGATACCGGCAAGAGTCGCGACGACGTGCCGCTCCCGCTCGGCGGGTAGAAACTCCTTCATCGCAGTCGTGAGGTGCTTGTAGCGCGGATTCCAAAGCCAGTAGCCGACGCCCCGTTCCGCTGCGTAACGGAGGTCCGGCGTCTTCATCCCGAAGTTGGCCGCCATGCCCAGGCGCAGCACGCGTCTCCCCACGTTCGGGAGCAAGGCGTGCGTGAACGACGTTTCCGTCATTGTGGTTCTCCGATGGACAGGCGTCCCGACGCTTTCCGCAGCTTGTGTCGCGTACAACCAATGTGCGGATAATGGTCGTCCCGCGCCAGGCGTCGCCGAAATACTGCCCGGCTTTCCGTGAGGAGACGTGTGGCTTACCATCTGAGCGAATGCCCGCCGACGGAAGGTATGTGGGAGATGGCGAATCAGAAACCGGCGCGGAAACTGTCCAGAGTCCTGACGGTGTTCGGTCCCGGCCTGCTCGTGGCTGCGACGGGGGTCGGCGCTGGAGACCTCGCCACGGCCAGCTTCGCCGGGAGCCGGCTCGGTACCGCCGTCCTGTGGGCGGTCGCGGTCGGCGCATTCATGAAGTTCGTCGTGACCGAGGGTCTGGCGCGCTGGCAACTCGCTACCGGCGAGACGCTCATCGAGGGTGCGATCGCGCGCTCCGGACGGATCGTGGGTTGGCTCTTCCTGCCGTACTTGGGCATCTGGACGCTTTTCGTGGCGTCTGCTCTCATGAGCGCCTGCGGGGTGACGCTCCATGCACTCATCCCCGTGTTCGAGAGCGCCGCCGATGGAAAGATCGTCTACGGTATTCTCTCCAGTATGGTCGGGCTCGGCCTCGTCTTGGCCGGCGGATTCGCGTTGTTCGAGAAAGTGATGAGCGTCTGCATCGGCGTGATGTTCGCAACCGTCCTGTTGTGCGCCGCCGCGCTCTGGCCGGGTACCGCTGAGGTCGCGCGCGGGCTCCTCATACCGACGATCCCCGATGCCGGCGGAGGCGGGATCGCGTGGACCGTGGCGCTGATCGGCGGCGTGGGCGGGACGCTCACCGTGCTCTGCTACGGATACTGGATCGCGGAACAGGGACGAAGGGGCGCCGGGCATCTCCGGCTCAGTCGGATCGACCTTGGGCTGGGGTACGCGATGACCGCGCTCTTCGGAGTGGCGATGGTGATAATCGGTAGCACGGTCGAGATCGCGGGTCGGGGAGCCGGGCTGCTTGTAACGCTCGCCGACAGGCTCGAAGGCCCGCTTGGCGGCGTTGGTCGCTGGGCGTTCCTTGTCGGAGCGTTGGGAGCGGTCTTCAGCAGCCTGCTCGGCGTCTGGCAGGCGGTGCCGTATCTCTTCGCGGACGTGTGGAGGCTCACCGCGCGGCGCGGCGGCTCCGGCAACGCCGTCGACACCGGATCGCTGCCGTACAGAGGATACCTGCTTGCCATCGCGACGCTCCCGATGCTCGGGCTCTTCATGAGCTTCCGGGACGTGCAGAAACTCTATGCGCTCGTAGGCGCTTCGTTCCTGCCAATGCTGGCGGTGGTCCTCCTAGTACTCAACGGTCGTCGCGCCTGGGTCGGCGAACTGGTCAACCGCCCTGCGACCGTAGCGGCCCTCGCCGGCATAGTCGCGTTCTTCGGATGGATCGCCTGGACGACGATGGTTCGGTGATCTGTCGGCGTTCGAACGAAACTCCGTGCGGGGAGTTGGGTCCGAGCGACCAACGCATAGGTTTTCTGTGGCAGCCAGTAGCGATCCACCTGACACCGAAACACGACGAAGGAGATCGGCATGTCCGTCCTCACTCACGCGTGGACCCGAGGCGACTATGGGATCGCCGGGTGCCCTGCAGTGGCCAACCTCGACGGCTCGACGCACATCGTTGCCGGGACGAGCGACGGCGATCTGCTTATGCTCGACGGCGCGGGCGACGAGGTCTGGCGCATCGCCGTGAGCGCAACGGCCTCCGGTGCGGCTGTATCGGCCTGGCCCACGATCGACGATGTACCGGGCATCGGTCCGTGCATCCTGATTGGCGATGAAGAGGGCGGCATCCTGTGCGCATCGGCCTCAGGGGAAGCGCTCTGGCGGACGCAGCTTGAAGGCGGATTGATTTCGTTCAACAACGTCGCCGCTGTGCGCGGCGCAGATATCTCTTTCGTAGCGTCGGACCGGCGCGGCGTCGTCACCGGCCTGACCGCGGACGGCGGCATCGCGTGGGAGTTCCACACACATCGCGAGCGTATCTGGCGCGCGATGGGCGTCGGACCATGTGCGGTGGGCGATCTCGACGGCGACGGCAGCGATGAGATCGTGTTCTCCGCGTCCGACGGTCGCTTGTACTGCCTCGGCGCCGACGGCGCTTTGCGCTGGAATGTCTACGTGGGCGGGAACTCGCAGTATTCCGCGCACGTGCTCGCGGACCTTGGCGACGGCCCGTGTGTGATTTCCGGCGGGACAAGCGATGTCGTGCGCTGCATCAGCCCGGACGGTCAGGTGATGTGGGAGCAGCGCGGTGCAGGCGCCGGTTTCATAGAGGGCGGAATTTCCATCGGCGACATCGACGGCGACGGCAGCGACGAGATCGTCTTCGTGCACCAGGGCCGCGCGCTGCAAGCAGTGGACGGCGACGGGAGCATGTTGTGGTCGACATTCGACTACGTGGGAGGAGATCAGCCGTTCGGGCCGTCCATCGGCGATGTCGATGGCGATGGATCGATGGAGTTCATTCTGGCGCAGCGCGGCGGTGGCGTCATTCGCGTCATTCGCTCCGATGGAAGCCTGCTCGAAGAGCATGATCTGCCGGGCAGCACCCTTGGTGCTCCAACGATCGCCGATGTAGACGGCGATGGTCGCTTGGAGGTGCTCGCAGTCTCGGCGAAGACCGGCGAGCTGCTGTGCTACCGATGCACCGGCGCGGCCGATGTGGACGCCGTACCCTGGCCGACCAGCCGGGGCTCGTTCGACAGCAGAGCGAATCGCCTGGCACCTGTATCAACGCCGGTGGCAGCACCCGCGGAAGCCGTCGGGGCCGGATCGAATCGCAGGACGAGCCCGGAGCCACTTCGCCTCGGGGTGAACGACGTCGCATACGAGTCCGCCGAAGGGTCCCTGGTCGAAATCGCCGCGACCGGCCCCGACAGCATCACGCGACGGAGCATCGTGGGTGACGCGGGACGTGCGAGTACCCCGCTGGAGATACTCGATGCCGGGGAGTACGACATCGTGGCGCGGGCGCTCGATGCGGGCTCCGGCGCGACGCTTGGCATCAGCTCGGAGCGGCTGAACGTCGATGCGTTCACAGACCTTCTGGATGAGGCGTCCAGGCTGCTGGGCGAGCTTGCGTCGCTTTGCGCGCGTGAGCCACGCATCCACAGGGTGCTCGGGCTGCGACGTAGGGACATCGAAGACCGCGCGGCGTCATACGCGTCGCTCGATCGCGACGGGCGTCGGGAATTCATCGCGGAGGTCGACGCGCTGGTTGCGGCGATGCGCCGGGAGGTGTCATGTCAGCGGATTCGGATCGCCGAGGAGGGCGATTCCGACGGGCCGGTCGAGTTCCTGCCCTGGCTTGTGGAGCATCCGTGGTCGCCCATGGACGAGGACGCGAACGCGCCCGAGGGAGATTTGCTGAACGCACTCGCCATCCGCACGGATGGCGCGGGACATGAAGCCGCGGCGATCCAGATCGCGAACCTGCTGCCGGCGTCGCTGGATGTTCGTGCGTGGTTCGATCCGATCAAGGCCGAGGACGATTCGGAGCTGCCTGTGGCGGACCATCTGAAACTCCGTCGTGTCACCCGCGTGCCGACGCCGTCCGGCGGAATGGGTGCCGACGCGCTGCCGGAGCTTGGGAACGCCGGGCTGATCACCCTCCCTCCGTCGTCGAGCGCTCGCCTCTGGATCGACGTTACGACCGGCGCGCTTGCACCGGGAACCTACACGACGACGCTACACATGCGCCCTCTGACTCAGGCGGGGACAGTGCGGGACATCCCGGTGACATGGACCGTCGTCGCAACGGCTCTGCCCGAGGCGATGCCGGTGCATTTCTGCAACTGGGGCTACGGAATGGCGTCGAAGTTCAGCCACGTCCGCGAGACCGCGTTGGAGGATATGCAGGACCATTACACCTCCGTATTCACGAGCTTCCCCATGCCGCGCTCAACCTATGACGCCGACGGAAACATCGTCGAAAGCACCGGTTGGGAGGAGATCGACTGGTATCTGGAGCGGATGCGCCCGCAGAACGTCGCGCTTCTGCCCGCGTATCCCCTCACGCCCGCGGAGGGAGCGCCGGAGAAGTATTCCGATGCGTGGAAGAAGGCATTTGCGACAATGCTCCCGCAGTGGGTGGCGCATTTGCGGAGCAAGGGATTTGGGTACGATCGATGGGCGTTCTATCCCGTGGACGAGCCCGGCCTGCATGGCGGCATACTCATCCAGGAACTCGAGCGATATGCGCGCTTCGTGAAGAGCCTCGACGCGAAGGTGCAGATCTACACCGATCCGTACCGTGGGATGACAGTCGCGGATCATGAGCGCATGGTCGATGTGGTCGATATTGTGCAGCCCACGCAACACTACGTCGTCGAGGCGGAGACGACGGACCGGATCGACTACCTCCGGTCGACCGACCAGACGCACTGGATCTACGAGGCGCGGGCGGGCGTCAAGGACGACATCCATCCGGTCTACTACTGGGAACAGATCTGGACAGCGTGGGAGATTGGTTTCACGGGCGTGGGGTACTGGACCTACTGCACGACCGGTTTCGACCTGTGGGAAGCCGCGGCAGACTATGTGATGGTGTATCAGGGCTCCGACGGTCCGGTTCCCAGCGTTCGCTGGCAAGCGATTCGCATCGGCATTGAGGACTATGCGCGGATGGCACGGCTTCGTGACGCGATCGCCGGCGCACGGGAAGCGGGACGTATGGATGTTGCGGAGCAGGCGGAACAGCGGCTGGAAGAGGTCGTATCCGAGGCGAAGGCCGCGCTGTGGGACCCGGCAGTCGTCGCGCGGATTCGGAGCGAGATCATCGATCTGACACTCGATCTGACGGCGTAGGTTAGCCGCCGGTTCGTTTCACCGTGTAGCCCATGCCCGATAGCGCCTCGACGAGCGCGTCGCGATGGTCGCCCTGAATCTCGATGGTGCCGTCCTTCACGGTGCCGCCGGAGCCGCAGCGCTGCTTGAGCTGCTTGGCGAGATCCTTGAGCCCAACGTCGTCGAGGGGCACTCCGGTGACGAGGGTGACGCCCTTGCCCTTCCGGCCTTTCGTTTCGCGGCCGACGCGTACGACTCCGTCCCGGGGGACTGGTTGGGATGCGGTTCGGGCGCCTGTTTTCGGGGCGGATGCAGGCTTCTTCCGCTTGCATGTACATGCCGAGACGGGCCGTCCGCACTCGGGGCACATGCGACCGTGCTCCGTGGAATAGACGACGCCCTTGTTCCGATCCATCGCGCGCTCCCTCTCCGCAAGTGTCCGACACCCCGTTGCGCCGCAACGGGGCCCCACTCATTTTGTAGCATGACCCACACGTTTGGCAACCCGCACGAGGAGATCCCCATTGAGCGATCCGCTGATCCATCCTGACATCGAGGCCCATATCGCGGCCACACCTCTCGCTGACACGCACGAGCATCAGCACTCGGAGCGGGACTGGGTCGAAAACGGCCCGGCGGACGTGCTGTGCGATCTCCTGGCGACGTACGTCACCACGGATTTCCACGGAGCGCACTGCGACATCCCGGCCCTCGATCGCGCGCAGAAAGACCCGGAGATCGGCGTCCGCGAACGGTGGGACGGCCTGAAGGACGAATGGGAGCACATTCGGGATACTGGCTACGCCGAGGCGATGGCGCTGCATGCGCGTGAGGTCTACGGCATCGAGGAGATTACCGGGGACGCGCTCGAAGCGGCACAGCCGATCCTCGACGGTCTGCGCAAACCGGGGGAGCGCCTCCGACTCCTCAAGGATGTGGCCAACCTCGACCACATGCAGATAGACGGTGGTTCGCCTCTGCCACCAGATGAGAGCGGCCCCGATTTCTTCCTGCACGACATTTCGTGGTACAGCGTGTGCGTTGGCAAGCCGGACGTGGGCGGGATGTCTCGGCAGTCGGGCGTCGAAGTCAACGATCTCGCCACGTACGGCCAGGCAATGGAGGGCGTCTTCGCGAAGTTCGCGCGCTACGCCAGCGGCGTGAAAGCGCAGCACGCTTACGACCGGACGTTGCGTTGGGAGCGCCGTGACGACGCGGACGCCGAGCGCGTGCTCAGGAAGCACCTCGCGGGGACGGAACTCAGCGAGTCCGACGCGCTCTGCCTGGGCGACTGGGGGTGGGCGCGCGGCCTTGAGCTTGCCACGGAGCACGATCTGCCGTTCAAGATGCACACGGGATTCTACGCCGGAGCCGACAACATGCAGGTCGACCGCATCCGCGCCGGACACCTGTGCGCAATCGCCATCGCGCACCCGGAGGCGAAGCTCGTTTGCATGCACATGTCGTATCCGTACGAGAGCGAACTAGTCGCCATGGCGAAGCAGTTCCGCAATATCTACGCGGACATGTGCTGGGGCTGGGCGATCAACCCGTACGCGGGTCTGGAGTTCGTCAGAAAATTCATCCACGCGGGAGCGGCGAACAAGCTGTTTGCGTTCGGCGGTGACACGGGCTATCCCACCGGCGCCCTCGGCTACGCGGCGCAGGCGCGGAAGTGGCTCGCGCGGGCGCTCTCGATGGAAGTGCGCGACGGGTTCATGTCCGTCGCCCGGGCGTGCGAGATCGCGACGCGCGTCATGTATGAGAACCAGCGCGCGTGTTTCCCCGTCGAGCGGGCGCAAGCAGCGTTGCGTGAAGTGGGGGTGGAATAGCGACGGAGACTCCCGGATGGATCTCGCCGTTCCGCTGACCCGCGCACAGATCGACGCAGCGGGTCGCCTCCACCAGCGTCTGACGCGCTGGTGGCACACCGATGCCGCGCTCGACCTGCTGCACACGCGGATACCTGGCTACGGGCCGGAGGCGGTACTCATCAAGGCGTCGACGCTGAATGCCCTCTATGGGACCAACGTGTACGCGATCGCGCGCATGGCGGAGCACGTCGGGCAGGTGATGGCTGACACGGACCCGGTCGAGGCCGGTCTTGATCTTGCCGAACGAATCGCGAGGCTGCCGCCCGCGGAGGGGAGGAAGCAGTACCGATTCCACAGCTTCGCCGCGAAGTTCTGCCACTTCTTCGTCAACAGCGAGCGTTTCCCCATCCTCGACTGGTATGCGGAGGAGATGGTGAGATACCATCTCGGCGAGACGAACCTCGTGCATTGCGGCGATCAGAGGTACGTTGCGTTCGTGGAGAACGCGACGCGGCTCGCCTTCGCGGGAGGGCTGCCCGGCCCCACGCGTGACCTGGACCGGTATTTGTGGCTGGCTGGCGTGTACCGGTACTGGCTGCGGACGAAGAAGCGCGACATCAACTCGGAGATACTTGCCACGATCGAGCGCCCTTCTGGGGAAGACGCGCGCGACATTCGTGGGATGATGGGCGACGCATAGTGATGGGCGGGGGCGTGCCCCCCGCCATCACCCATTCGCGCTACTTCACGATCGTGAACTCGTCCAACAGCGACCCGTCGATGCGGTACGCCTTCGCGGCGAGTATGTTGCCGACGATCTCCACGTGGACGAAGTGGTGGGACTTCTCCAGCACGGCGGCCCACTGATTCTCGATCGGCTCGTAGATGCCCGCGCCGCCGCCGCCCGTCGTGAGGTAGATGGTGCCGGCGCCGTCCTCGACGACCTGCCCGCCGCGTATCGCCTTCGTGCGGAAGTAGTAGTGGTCGTGCCCCTGCCACGCGATGTCGACCCCGTACTTGTCGAAGATCGGACTCCACGCGTCGCGAATGCGGGCGTTGCCGTCGCCGCGACTGGAGTGCCCCGCGTAGGCTGGATGGTGGAAGTAGACGAGCACCCACGGCTTGTCGTTGGCCGCCAGGTCTTGCTCCAGCCATGCGGTTTGCTCCTCGATCATGGTGCAGGAATTCAGCGACACCCAGTGCGTTGGACCCCAGTCGAAGCTGTACCACTGCTCAAGCACGGAGTCGGCGCCGGCGTTGGTCGGCAGCGCGAATGCGTGGAAATACTCCTCCGCCTGCCCTTCGTGATTGCCCGGTGTGGTCATGTAGGGATACGAGGGCAGAAGGTCTTTCGCCTCGAAGAACCAGCGATTCCAGTGGTCCATGTTCCGCCCGGTCGCGACGATGTCGCCGACGTTCACGATGAACGCGGGGTCCCACTCGACTGTGGCGGCCATCACCTGATGCCAGATGTCGTAGTTCGTTCGAGTATCGCCCTGCACGCAGATCGATATCGTATCGGCCGATTTGTCAGCGACGGTGAACTCCAGCGGATCGCTCCAATCGTCGTCCGCGCCGCTGCCAATGCGGTACGAGTAGCGCCGGCCGGGCGTCAAGCCAGTGATAGTGACATCGTGCATCCGGCACGGCCCAAGGGTGGATTCATGCGCGACGCTGGTTCCTGTGACGCGGCCGATGTCCGAGCCACGCCAGTCGGCTTCCGAGGGGTCGCCATCGGGCATCTCGACGTACTGCGCGGCTGAACCCGTCACCGTCTCGTCCGTGCGCCACGCTACTCGTCGGTCGACGCCCGCGTTATCGCCAAGCGACAGTACCACATGGTCCGGGCGGTTCGTTGGAGAGAAGAAATCCTTCTCGGTGCTGCTCGCGAAGATGCTCTCCCGTCCGAGCACCTCCCCGTTCTGCGGATGATCCGCGCGAGCCAGCACGACCAGCGAACGCGTCGGGCCGTCAGAGACGACAAACGAGTTGCCTGGCTCTGAGCCGCTGAGGGTCGTTGTGTGTTCGCCATCGACGAGTTGCCACGTTATCGGCACGTCGAGCCCGTCCCACGACGGCACGTTCGAGATTTCGACTCGCACGGTGTCGCCGACCCTGGGCAGCTCGTCATCCGCCTCGATGTCGAATCTGCGAGGGAAGCTGGATTTCACGTAGTCCTGGTGCGCCTCCTGCTCGCACAACTCGAAATACGCGCCCCAGCCGCCTCCTGCCTGATCGATCTTCATCAGCACCGGCGTACGACCCGCCTTGAGCTGCACCACCGTGACATCCTGCGCCCGCTCGGCGCCCCTGTCGCCAGGATGAGCGAGAACGAGTTCTCCGCCGAGCCACACCTTGCCAGCGTCGTTCGTGCCCATGTGCAGGTAGATCTCGCGGTCCACGTCGCTCTCAATTTCGGCGTAGAGATACGCGCAGACCCTTGCTTGCCGACCGAGGATGTCCGTGAGATCGGCGTATGTTCCGTGCCATTCGTGCGCGAAGAACTCGACCGACGCGGTATCGCCGACGTTTATGGCCGTGCCCGGCGTGACCCGCGCACCACTCTCGCCGCCGAGGGCCCCCAGGAAATCGAGATCGTAGCCGGCGCGCTTGGGGCCGTCCGGCCCAGCATCGACGATGTCCGGGCTGGGCAGAGGCCCGGCGACAAGCCACGACCGCACGGCGACCAGGCTGCCGTCCGCGGGCACCTCGGTGACGGGGACGCCGCCACCGGCGCAGTGTGTCAGAACGAGCAAGGACGCTGTCAGCGCCGTCAGCAGCGCCGCCGACGTTCGTGTGCCGGCCTTGGAAGCGGAACAGGTGGATGTCGTTCGCATCGTCAGGTTCCTTCGGTGGGGGATATGGCTAGAAGCCCCAGCCCGTCGCGCGGCATGACGATGATGTGTCTGGCGGGCTGATGCTGTTTCCGGAAGCTGGGTCCAAGGATCATTCGCCCGCGGAATGCCGCAGCAGGCACTGAGGCATTCCGCGGGTTAGTAGTCTCCGACGTAGTGAAGTGATTCGCCGGGCGGCTATGCTGCTCGGCGTTCGGGAAACAGGCGATGCACCTCTTCTGACATAGCGCTTACCTCACGTAGTATCTCGTCATCAACTTCCGAGAGAGCGGCTACACTCCTCTCAAAGAAGCGACGCGTGGGGCGGCGTACCACGTTCGTTTCTGGCGCAAGCGAGGCCTTCATGTAGTCATTCGAAAGCGCACACAATGCCTCGCACTGGCTACGCAGACTGTGGCGGACCTGTTCGCACCCAGAGCTAGCCTCAACGGCCTCAAGCGACGCTGCGGACTTTCTCAACATGAGCAGAATAGCCGACTGCTTGGCCCTGTCCGATACGTGACAGTAGAACTCATCACTCGTCGATGACAAAGCTTTCACAGCCCTCTCGAAATAGGCGGCGATGAGCGCTTCGCGTTCAGCCGTGAGAAAGTCATCAAAATCGTATATAGCTTGCAGCAAAGCGAGAAGCACGAACCGGGATATTTCGCACGTTCTTCTCCGGACTCCCTGTATCTGCGAATCATCGATTGACTGCACATGGGCTCGTTCGATCTTCTTTATCCGAGCTCCGAACGCGGCCACATGTTCGTCAAATTTGTCACTCATTGGTACAATACGCCCTCTCTACGTGCGGTCTGGTACTCAGATCGGGGCACACACTAAGCGCATCTCATTCCCGCGATCACGTCGTGTGCTTCGCGCGCTCTGTTCCGCAGTTCTTCGGCGATGTCGCGCGCTTTCTTATCAAGGTCCTCTGCTCGGTGCAGGAGGCTCGGCAGTGCCTTCCGCGCAGAAGCATGCCTGACACTATGCTTCTGGGTCCTGTCGTCTAGAATTAACAGCGTATCACGCCTGAGGTCAACACGGAGTCTCTGCGCCCCGTCTACGAACGCCTCGATCTCTCTCTCATACGGTGAGGTCTTCAGCAGTAGGTTGGGCCATTTTACGGAACACGCCGACTCGCAGTTCGCGGCGTAGCTGCGCATCACGTCAGTGAGCTTGCGATCACCGAGATGGCTGGCCATTGTCATATCCCACTCCATCTGCAGGGCCTCAAGACTTCTCAGCATTCGGTCCGATATCCATTCGCACGTGTCGGCAACTGAGAGCAGTACATGGTTAGAGCCTAGAACCGTGGCCGCCGCTCGTCCGCACCACTTGTCTATGCCGCTGGCAATGTTGACGATACGTTGGTCGGCTTCAGGGATTGGCTCCGGATCGCCAGTGATCGTTGGACTGGCGACTGGTCCCGATGATCCGGGAACGAACGTCGACGCGATCGACGCGCCTTTCCAGCGCGAATACTGCGACCAGGCCAGCCAACACGCCAGAAGGACAATGACGACCAGTGCTCCCACTATGCCCTGCTCAAGAACGCGTCTGGCAGGTTCCGTAACATCCTTCAGCGCTGGCCACAGTCGAACGATCGCCAGGATGATGGCGGTGATCGCTACGACTGCACCGAAAAACGCTGGAAGCAGTTCTCGTGCCCAGTGCGGAGCGCCATTCATCGAAAACTCCGTCCCGAAACAGACATGTAACCTGTGCTATGTGCTCCAAGCGGACAAGGCGAACCGCAGCGCGGCTTCCATACTCACCGACTGCGACGCGACCGCCATTCCTATCGGACATAGGATGCATCGTCGGGTCGCAGCGACCCAGATTGCAGCGATCAGTTACTATACACACGTGAACTCAACAGGTCAAGTACGCAAATGTACTCAACACAACATATCTTATCAGGCGTCTACGCGTAGAGATCGTCGAACAGCTCCTCGCGGGATGCGTCGGGGCTATCCAGGGCAAACTGCGCCGCCTCGGCTATTTCCGCCGCGATGTCGGCGTGAATGGCCTCCGCTCCGGCTTCGTCAAGTAGCGACTGCGCCAGCGCCCAATCCCGGAACGTGTCGATGGGGTCGCGATCGCGCCACTGACGCTCTTCGTCGCGGGTGCGGTACTTCCGCGCGTCGGACCGCGAATGTCCGCCGTAGCGGTACGTTTTGCACTCGAGGAACGTCGGGCCGGCGCCGCTCCGTGCTGCTTCTGCATGGCGACGCGTTGCTTCGAACACCGCGACCGCGTCCTGCCCGTCGACGATGTCGGAGCGCATGTCGTAGCCCTTCGCGCGGGTGGCGAGGTCGTCCAGGCCGTGGGCGCGAGAGGTCGAGACGGACATGGCGTAGAGGTTGTTCTCGCAGACGAACAGCACCGGCAGCTTCCAGACCTGCGCCATGTTGAGCGATTCGTGGAACAGGCCCGTGCTGATGGCCCCGTCGCCGAAGAAGCACGCGACGACCTGCCCCGTCTTCCGCATCTGCGCGGAGAGCGCGGCACCGCACGCGATGGCAAGCGAGCCGCCGACGATGCCGTTCGCGCCGAGGTTGCCCGTCTCCATGTCCGCCAGGTGCAGACTTCCGCCGCGGCCGCGGCAGACGCCCGTCGACCGTCCGAGTATCTCCGCCAGGAGGCGCTTCGAGTCGCCGCCTTTCGCGAGTCCGTGCCCGTGTCCGCGGTGCGTGCTCGTGATGTAGTCATCGCCGGTGAGCGCGCCGCAGACGCCGGTGGCCACGGCTTCCTGGCCGATGTAAAGGTGCGATCCACCTTTGATGACGCCTGTATTCAGGAACTCGAGCATCTGCTCTTCGAATAGACGGATCCGCCAGAGCATGCGGAGAATCCAGTCCGCGCGCTCGGGGGTGATCGAGTCTACGGTAGGCGTTGGTGCGGTGCTCAAATGTGCGCTCCAGTCTTGTGGAATGGTTCGTGTCTAGGCGAGCGAACTCAGCGGTACCTTCGTCTGGCCGATGCGCTGCTTCGTGATGCTGTAGAATATCCACATGTTGTCGCCGATGATCGCTTCCTTGAAGTACTGCGGCCCGCCGTACTTGTAGATGCCGCCGTCGGGGTTGCCGTCGTCGTGCAACAGAAGCCACGTGCGGTCGAATGTTCGTCCGTCGTCCGAGACGGTGATGTACATGTCCTTCCGGCTTCGTTCCGGCGCGTGATAGTAGTTGTCGTACCCGTTGCAGATGATGTACGGCCGCCCGTCCGGGAGTTGGCCGCTCGTTGGGTTCGCGCCGCCGTAGAGCGTCGTTTCCTGCCCCGGTGGATAGAAGTCGTCCTCGGACGGGCGCTCCTGCGCGTAGTAGTGCCCGGGATTCTGAAGATTATCACGGACCGCAACCAGGCTCCCGTCCGGACGCTTGAACTCCGCCAGGTGAGCCAGTGCGTGGAGCCCGTCCGCCGAGAGGAACCGCTCCCCTTCGCGGAACATCGACTTCACGGCGTTCGCCGCGGACGCCTGATCGTCGAGGTCCTGCCGGATCTCGTCCGGCGCGTTCTCGAAGGGAACGGCGGTACTGTACGGCGCGAGGAGTGGGATCGATACCTTGAACCGCCCCGGCGTGACCTCGAAGCGCTCGCGGAACGGAGTACGCTGGTACATTGGCGACGCCGGCACGAGCCGGTCGTCCTCGATCTTCCATTGCTGCACGAACGAGAGATCGAGTTCCGACCATTTGTCGAAATAGAAGCCCGAATCCAGGTCCATGTCGTCGCTGTAGTTCTCTGCGGGAATCGGGCCGTCTGTGTGGCGGTAGCGCTGCTCGTTCGTGAATCCGATTGTGGACGTGAGCGACCCGGAAGCGTAGAGACGACCGTTCACGCCGCCCATCGATCCGCGTGAGTAGGGAAACGTCCACTCCGGGTCCGTCTCGAAGACGCGGCGCCGCGCGGGGATCGGCGCCGGTGCGATGGCGGCGAAACGTTCGTACCCACCCCAGTCGATATCTCGTCCGCCGTCGATGATCCGACCCACGCGCGCGACCTTGCGTTCGCCGGGCCCGCCCTCGTCGCGAGTGTGGTTCGTCCAGACAACGACAATGTGGTCGCCGAGGATGGTCCAGGTCGGACCATGGCAGAACGTCCCGTGCACGAGGCTTTCGTACACGCCGTCGCCGCCTTCGTCGACGTTCGCGTTCGACGGCTTCGGATCGTAGATGATGCTGTGCTCGGAGCCCTCCAGCACCGGCAGACCGATCCCGGCGATGTTCTCGTCGAATGTCTCCGGCGGCACCCAGGTGATCGGTGCGTTACCCATGTGTCTCTCTCCCACGCGATCGAATGTGCTCAGCCCAACACGTCCAGCGGGATCTTCGTCAGGCCGATCTTCATCTTCGTGATGCTGTAGAACACCCACAGGTTCGAGCCGAGTATCAGCGGCTTGAAGTATTGCGGCCCACCGAACTTGTACACTCCACCGTCCGGGTCGCCGTCGACGTGCAGTATGAGCCACGTCCGGTCGAACACCACGCCATCGTCGGAGAGCGTGATGTACATGTCCTTTCGGCTTCGATCGGCCGCCCGGTAGTAGTCGTCGTAGCTGTTGCAGATGATCCAGGGACGGCCGTCGGGCAGTTCCCCCGCGGCGGGATTCGCGCCTGCGTACAGATTCGTCTCATACGCGGGGGGATAGTAGTCGTTCTGATTCTCCTTGAGCGACGCGTAGTAGTAGCCCGGGTTCAGCAGGTTGTCTCGCAGCGATACCCACATGCCGTCGGGACGCTGGAATTCCGCTGCGTGAGCCAGCGCGTTGATCCCGTCCGCGGCGATGTGAGCCTCACCGGGAGCGAACTTCGGGCTGCGACCGAACGATACCGGAGCGCCGTTGAGCACGTCTGCGCGTAACTCGTCCGACGCTTCGGAGAACGGCAGCGCGGAGTCGTACGGGGCCTGCAAGTCTGGGACGGCCGTCTTGAAGCGTCCCGGCGTAACCTCGTATCGATCGACAAACGGCGTGCGCTGGTAGAGCGGGGAATCCGGCACCAGCTCGTCGTTCTCGTCGATGCGCCAGCCCTGCACGAACGAGAAACCCAATGGGGCCCACTTGTCGAAGTCGAACCCCGCCTCGACGTCCACGCCGTCGCTGAAGTTCTCCTCCGCGATGGGCCCGGTCGTCATCCGGTATTCTTCGGCGTTAGTGAAGCCCACCGCGGAACACATGCTGCCCATCACGTAGATCTTGCCGTTGATGAGCTGGAGGCCGCCCCCTGCGTACGGGCCGAGGCGCTCCGGGTCACCAGAGAGTGATCGTCGACGCGGCGGGATCGGTGGCGCGGTGATCTCTGAAAGGCTACCCCACTCGATCTCTTCGCCCCCATCGATGATCTTGCCGACGCGCGCGATGGAACGCTTACCCGGTCCCGACTCGTCCATGGTATGGTTCGACCACGACGCGACGATGCGGTCGCCCACGATGATGAAGTTCGGTCCATGGCAGAACGTACCGTGCTCCAGGCTCTCGTAGACGCCGTCGCCGCCTTCGTCGGTGTTGGCCTTCGAGGGCACCGGGTTGTAGATGATGCGATGCGATACGCCCTCCAACTGTGGCAGGCCAAGCCCGACCGCCTCCTCGTCGAAGCCGTCCGGCGGTATCCAAAGGATCGGAGCGTCATCCGACATCTCGTCGTCCCCTTCGTCTACCTCGTCCGAATCGCCTTCGTCATCTTCCTCTTCGGCGTCATCATCGGGGTCTTCGTCGAACTCGTCAGACCCCTCATCTTCACCGTCATCGTCATCGGTGAACTCGTCGCCTTCGGAGGCTTCAACGCCATCGTCCTCTGAGTCTTCGTCCTCGGCGTCGAGGTCTTCGGACTCGGGTTCATCCTCATCGCCGAGCTCAAGCGCCGGGAGCAGCGCCGATGGTTCCGGCTCCGCACTCACTGCGTCTTCGTCTGTCGCCGCGACCTCGTCGACGCCAATCGCCGCGTCGATCTCTTCATCCGGTGTCTCGTCCACGGGCTCCGCCACGGCGGCGCCGCTACCGAGCTGCGCATATCCGATGTTGGCCATCACCTGCTGAAGCTCGGGCTGGAGCTGTTCGACGAGGAACCAGTCGCGCCCGCTCGACGCGTTTACGTGGAGGCCTTCCTTCGGTTCCGCGGCGACTCGTCTGTCGCCATCTTCGACCCAGCGCTTCAGCGCCTCGCCCTGATTCGACGACAGCCCGGTGTAGTAGCGGAAGATCACCATGCCGTGGAGCTTGGTGTACAGATCATCGTTCTCTTCGCTCGACGGGTCGAGACAGCTCGAGCCGTGAAGGCTGAAGATGCTGCCGTCGACGTCTTCGTACCGCTCCATCCCGGATACGCGCGTGTGCAACTGGCGTACGAGTTCCTCGCGGTAGAGCTTCTCCGGCCCCTCGGGATTACGCGCCCGGTGCTCTGTCCCGATAGACGGAGCGAAGAAGTCAACGCCGCTGATGGAGAGGAACTGCTCCATCTCATCGGGATGGGTCAGCGTGTCTTCGACGTCGGGCAGGCTGCCTTCGCCCGGGGCTTCCGGCAGGATGTCGCACGCCGATTCGACACGGACGTAGTCGCCGAATCTCTCGCGGTACTCGGCAGCCGTCTCCGCCATAGCCGTCACGGCCGCATCGCGATCGTCCCGCAGTTCCCGGTTGCGCTTGAGCAACTCGGTGACGTCGTACATCACCACGCCGACGTTCTTGAGGACATCGGTATCTTCGAGAAGCGAGCGGTCGCCCTGCGGCTGCCCGTGATCGATGGTGAATATGGCATGCACGTTCGGGAACCATGATGTCTCGGCAAAGCAGTCGATGTCGTGATTCGAGACGTGAAAGCCGAACTTGAGAAAGGCGTCAAGCTCGTCCTGCGTATACCGTTGCGTGAGCGTCGTACTGAAGTCCTGATAGGCTCCGCCGCGCCCCGCGACGTTCCCACGATCAGGGTAGCCAAGCGTGATCGACGGCATGATTGGTACGCGCTTCAGCCCGTACCGGTCCGCGACTGCCTGCGCGGCAACCAGTTCCGCGAGAAGCTCTGTGAAGCTCTCGAAGTTGGGTGCGAGGATGGGAATGCCTGCTTCACGGGCTTCGGCGAACAGCTCGTCGACCTCGAGGACATCGGTCACTTTCTTCATGACGGCTCCAAATCAGTGTGGGACGTGCGAGTTGCCATGAAGGAAGATAATGCGCTCCGTGCCGAGTGTCCTCCCCTAACGTGCTCCGAATGCGAGGCTTTTTCGCGGCGAGGTCCCCCGGTCGCGCGGACCCCTCGCGGCAGGGGCGCGCCGGGCACTAATGCATGACGGAGCCGCCGGTGACGTTGTACGACTGTCCCGTCAGATACGACGCGTCGTCGGACGCGAGGAACGCCGCGAGTCCGCCAACGTCGTCCAGTGTCGCCGCTCGCTTCATCGGGATCTTCCCGACGAGGTAGTCCTTGACTTCCTCCGGCTTCAGACCGCGCTTCGCCGCGTAGTCGCCGACCTGCTCCGGGCCCCACATCTCCGTAAAGACGATGCCCGGGCAGATCGCGTTCACCGTGATGCCGTCCTCCGCGACCTCCTGTGAAAGCGCCTGCGTCAGACCGATGACGCCGAACTTGCTGGAGCAGTATGCCACGTACGCGCTGTTGCCCTTCTTGCCCGACTGCGACGACAGGTTGATGATGCGTCCCCAGCCGGCCGACTTCATTTCCGGGACGACGGCGCGGCAGAGCAGGAACATGCCCTTCAAGTTGATCGCCATCGTGCGATCCCACAACTCGTCAGTGGTCTTCTCGATGGGAGCGATCTTGGAAAAGCCCGCCGAGTTCACGAGGATGTCCACCGCACCGAGTTGTTCCCTGATCGCCGCGACGGCCTGTTCGACGGACTCGCTCGATGTCACGTCGCACGCGACACCGATCGCGGTGCCGTCCAGCTCCGACGCCGTTTTCGACGCGCCCTCGCCGTTGATGTCCAGAATCGCGACGCTTGCGCCCTCTGCGACGAAACGCTCCGCGATGCCTCGTCCGATTCCCCGCGCCGCGCCGGTGATGGCGGCGATCTTGCCGTTGAGTCGTTGCATTGCTCCGGCTGCTCCCTGAATGTCTGGTCCGGCTATCGTCGCCGTAGTTCCAGCGCGGTCTCGTACGCGCGACCCTTAAGTGTGTCGCGGCCCTCGACCTCGCTGCTGTATCCGAATTCGATGCTCAGTCCGCGCGTGATGACGACTGTCGCCGCGGCGCCCAGGCTCGTGTAGCTCGCGCTGTTGTATGTCTGCCCCATCGTCTCCATATCGCTGGACTCGCCGAGGTGCTCCACGCCGCTGAACCCCGCGCGCAGCCAAAGTCGTCCCAGCGGGCGCAGGCCGAGGGCCGCGGAGTACGTCACGTCGTTGGCGTACTCTCCGCCGCGGAAACAGTAACCCGCCTCCAAGTTGTAGTAGCCCGGAACCGGCCCGAGGCGGAAGCCGTCTCCGGCAAGCAGCCGGGTTTCGCCGTTGTACTCGCCCGACCCGAGCATGTAGAAGCGCCCCTGGTCGAGTTCCACCTGGCTGAGATCCGAGTCGTAGCCTGTCGGGATCTCGATCTGCGCAAGGACGGAAAAGATCACCGGGTCGGTTGCCAGCCGCTTCTTCAGCCCGAGCTTCAAGTCGCCGAAGCCGGACAGTCGTTGGTTCGGTATTCCTTCAGCCCGGTCGACCGCGATGCTCTTGTACACAAGCTCCATGACGAGGCTGAGGTCGTCGCGATACCCGTACTCGGCGATGTGCAGGAATTGCGTGTTGCCGAATTCGCTGCTTGGGTACGACCAGTCTCCGTCATGGGCGACGCCGTCGGAGTCGTAGTACTCATCGGCGCTGTAGAACGACACGCTCTCGCGCACGTACGAATGCCCGACGCGCTGAGTCCATGCGCCCGCCCGGGCCGCTTCCGGGCAGACGGAGAACACCAGCAGACAGACGGCGACGGCAAGCTCGATGCTTCGTGGCTTCATGTGGTACCTCCGGAGTGACTCCCAGTCGAAGGGCTCCCACACGAACATGCGTCCGCAAGCGGATCGTTCCCGCGGCGTCTTACGCTTCCTGCGGTTTGATCACGACCTTGAGGCCCGATCGGTCGAGCATGACCTGCATTCCGTCCATGAACTTGCTGAGCGGCAGCCGGTGGGTCACGATACTGCGCCACTTGATGCGGTCCGCGGCCAGCAAGTCGATGGCGATCTGCACGTGGCGCGCGGTGGAGTCCGACCCGCCGGTTATGGATATCTCGCCGTAGTGGACGAGGCGGCTGTCGATCGTGATCTCCGATGCGCCCCGGCCCAAGCCGGAGAACAGGTTCACCATGCCGCCCTTGCGAGCCATTTCGATGGCCGACTCCTGCGCCCCGGCATCGGGTGCGGTGACGATCACGACGTCGGCGCCGCGTCCGCCGGTAAGCCGCTTCACTTCCTCGACGGGGTCGTTGCTCCCGGCGTCGATGACGCCGTCGATATCGAGTTCGGCGAGGAGATTCTGGCGTGCCTTGGAGCGCTGGGATACGTAGATGCGCGTTGCTCCGTTGGCTTTGGCAAGCTCCGCGTTCAGCGCGCCGAGTGGCCCGCCGCCGATGATGATCACGGTCTGTCCCCCGCTGACACCGGCGAGTTGCTGGGCATTCACCGCGCAGGAGAGCGGCTCGGCGAGGCATGCACCGTCGTCTTCGAGGCTCTCGGGTACCTTGATCGTGTTTCCGCCGCGCAGGCCCTCAAACGAGATCGGGATCATCGGTGCGAACGCGCCGGGAAATGCGCGACTGACCGGGATCACGTTCGCGCAAAGGTTCGTCTGACCGGACCAGCAATACTCGCATGCCATGCACGAGAGCGTCGTCGCCATGGCGACTCGGTCACCGACGGCGAAGCCGCGGTCCGCGACCTTCGCGCCGACCTCGGCCACCGTTGCGCAGAGTTCGTGGCCGACGATTTGCGGAGGCGTTACGCGCGGGTCGGGGGCCTTGAACATCTTCACGTCGGAGCCGCAGATGGCGCAGCTTTCGACTCGGGCGAGCAGACCGTCGGGAGCGCACGTGGGCTCCGGCATATCCTGCAATTCGAGCTTGTCGTTATCTGTATACACTACCGCGAGCATCGGCGCCTCCCACAAACGTTGGCCTCAGGGAACACACCGATAGTACCGCACCCGCGACGGCGGCACAATGCGCCGCGCTACCGTGTGACAAACGTGATGTTGCCGCTCGACGTGCTGACTTTCAGGGGTACCGTGCCCGCGCCGACCCGGCCGCGGATGCCTTGGCGGGAGAACTCAAGGTCGCTGAGCGTCAGGCCGCCGGTACGCAGGCGTCCACTCAAGGTTGTTGCGGAGACGCGATAGTCGGCTCCCAACGGCAACCCCAGATCGACGTCGCCGCTCACGGTCTCGACTTGCACCGACTCCACGCCGCCGCTCAGCCCGGCTCGCACACGTCCGCTCGATGTGTTCGCCCGCAGCGCGGCAGCGGATACAACGCTGATCGAGCCGCTGACGCTCCGTACGTCCGCGCGGGTGAGCGAGCCCATAACCATGTCGCCGCTCGACGTGCGAACGGAGACCGTCGTTCCCGTCCCGAGCCGCACGTCGCCGCTCACCGTTTCCATGCGTGCGTTCCGGGCCGACCCAACCGCGAATTCGCCACTCGACGAACGCAGGTGGACCATCTCCGCCGCATCGACGGAGATATCGCCGCTCACCGTCCGCGCCGCGAGGGCGCGCCCGGCCCTCACCTCGACCTCGCCACTCGAAGACTCGACGGTCATCGAGTCGCAGTCGAGCATCCTGACGTCTCCGTTGACCGTGGTCGCCATCGCGATCCGTGCCGACCGCAACTCCACGTCGCCCGAGGACGTGCGCGCAGCGGCATCGTAGCAGTTTCGCATCGTCGCGGAGCCGCTCACGGAGCGGGTGGATGCGATTCGCACGCCCGCCGCTTCGACGTCGCCGCTTGATGTCAGGATGTCGGCGGTGAATGACGAGGGCACTTCGATCCGGTAGTCAACCGAGACCCACGTGCGCCCTGTCCAACGGTTCTCTTCTCTACCACGTAGATCGGGTCGCCGCGCTTCGATCTCAAGCGTAGCGCCGTTTCGCCGGATCACAATCTCGGTTGCTGCCAGTATCTCGCGCGCGGTGGATTCGTCCGGTGCTGAAGCCCTCTTCAGGGCGTGAATAGTGATCGCGGAGGCGTTGTCGCGTCCCGTCACTGAAACGGCGCCGGTCAATTCCGAGACCGCTACTCTGTTCAGTCCGGAGGCATCCTCGGTTCGCTCCACGCGCTCTTCAGCCGTCTGAGCGGCCCACGCGCTTGCGGCGATCAGGATTCCCGTGATCAGTGTCGCAACGGTGGTTTGCATCGTGCGCTCCCCTTCCCAGAACACCTACCGCGTCTCGATGAGAATCGAACCGCTGGTGGTGCCGACGACGACGGGAACCGTGCCGGCGCCGACGCGCCCCCGAATTCGTTCGCGGGAGAACTCAAGGTCGCCGAGCGTCAGCCCGCCGGTGCTGATGCGGCCGCTCCGTGTCGCTAGGGCGACGCGGTATTCCGCGTCCGGCGGCAGGGAAAGGCGAACGTCGCCACTGACCGTCTCGACATCCACGGATTCTATATCGTCGACGAGTCCTGCCTGCACTCGTCCACTGATGCTCTTGGCCCTCAAGGAGGCCGTGCTGCCTACGCTGATGCCGCCGCTGATGGTGCGAGCCTCGGCGTTCGTGGCTGTGCCGAGCTCCAGGTTGCCGCTCATCGACGTGAGGGATGCGCTGCCGCATGTCCCAAGTCTGATGTTTCCGCTTGCGGTTTCGAGTTTGGCGTCCTCAGCGGACCCGACGTCGATGGTGCCGCTCGAGGTGTGGCCGTCGGCGCTTCCGGCCTCGTCGACGAAGATGTCGCCACTCACAGAGCGAACCAGGAGCCTCTGCGTGCCACGCGCCTCGACATCGCCGCTCGTCGATTCCGCTCGCGCGGTGCGGATGTTCCTCATGGCCACGTCGCCGCTGATCGATTTGGCGTCCGCCGCTGCGAACTCCGACACGTCTATATCGCCACTTGTCGTCTTCACTGCGGCGCGAAACGACTCGGGCGCCTCGATTCGGTAGTCGACCCACACTGAGACACCCGGAGGCCACATGCTGCCGAGCAGGCCCCGCTCAGGCATTCGGGTCTCGATGCTGAGCGTCTCGCCGTTTCGGCGGACGAGCACCTCCGTCGCGGCCAACAGTTCGCGGCCCATCGCTTCGCTGGGAGCCGTGGCGTACTTGGACGCGAGAATGGTCACCTCGGACGCGTCAGACCTGCCCGCCACCGTCACGGTGCCGCTGATCTCGTCGACTTCCACGCCGCTTAGCCCCGAGGCGTATTCCGCCAGTTCGACGCGCTCTTCTTACCGGAAAGGCGATCCGCCGCTACGAACAACGAGCGATGTATCCCCTGTCTGGACCGCGCACGCGTTCGCCGTTGTCAGGATGCTTGCGAGCAGGATTGCAGCGGAAGTCTTCACGGTGCCCGTCCTTTCCAGTGATGCTCAATCTCGGCGTATGTCTCAGCGCCTGTCCATCACGACCGGTCCGTTCACCGTGGCGACCCGTATGACAGGGCCGCCCTCGCCGAGCGTGCCTCGGAGCGTTGAAGCCACCCCGCCGCTTGCGGACCCCAAGCCGACAGCAGTCGCGTCGATAGGGCCGTTCACTGTCGCGACATCGACGTATGCGTCCGGGGAATCCGGCAGAGCGAGTGACACGGGCCCGTTCACCGTTCGGATATCGGTCGTGGCGATGGGACGACCGTACGTGATCGAAAGCGGTCCGTTCACAACGTCGACCGAGATATTCCCGGACGTCGAGTCGATCTCGACGGGGCCGTTCGTGGAGCGGGCATTCGCGCTATGTGTTCGTGATATGGAGATCGGGCCGTCCACTGTCGCGGCGGCGATAGCGGCGACGCGCCTGACGTCGATCCGGCCTTTCGCCGCTCGCGCCTTCACGTGCAGAGCTTTCGGGATCGTCAGCACGAAATTCACCCGGTAGTCCCGAGTGCCGTCGAGTGGCTCACCGTGGGAGATCGTGATCCATCCGCGTTCGTGATCTATCTCGAGGATCACCTGGTTGAACATGAAAGCGGCGTCGTCTTCGTTCCGGGCCAGGACAAGGTGAGTTCCGCTCACGTAGACGGAGTCGATATCGGGCACGCCGCGGACGATGATGTCTCCCTCGGGAGCGTCAACCACGATGCCGACGGCGCCCTCTGTCGGCACCACGTAGCCGAATAGCTGACGATGCCACTTCTCCGGTCCGGCGCACCCGGAAGCCATGTGCAGCAGCGCTGCAACCCCGGAAGCGGCGACCGCGCACCACACCCAACGGGAACGCTTCATCGTGTCTTCTCTCCGTCCGGGTATCGGGATGTATCTGCGAGACGCGAAATTCGGTGGTCATAGCCGGAGCAACCGCCACCTTCGCGGTGGCTCTACCGGTAGTGACGCCGCCGAGCGCGGATTTGTTACGCCTGGGTGCGAAAACGCGCCGCTCGGGATCGTGTCCCGAACGGCGCGCGGTTCCTGACACAATGCTCTCGGCTGGCTATTCGTCGGATTCGGTATCCTCGGCAGCTTCCTCGCCCGGCGCGGGTTCGTCGTCGGCGCCTTCCGCCTCGGCGTCACCGGCGTCACCGGCGTCGTCCGCTGGAGCGTCGTCTCCGGCTTCGGCCTCGCTATCGCCTTCGACAGCATCCTCCGCGACCGGTTCCGCCTCGTCCGTCGATTCAGCTTCGACGTCGCCCTCGCTGGCTTCCGGTTCCGCTTCGTCCGTTGATTCGGCCTCGTCGGTGTCCGCGGCTTCTTCCGTGCCAGCCGACGTGTCCTCGGTGGTTTCGTCCGCGGTTTCCTCGGCGACTTCCGTCTCCGCTTCAACTTCCGCGTCAGCGGGCTCCTCCGGCATGATCATTTCGCCGTCGCCTTCGAGGAACGCGTCCACGGCGCCCTCAGCGGATTCCATTTCCGGCGTCGGCATGTCCGGCATCGATGGTTGACGCGCGGGTCGGGCGGAGGATCGGTCCGTGTCGGGTGCGGAGGTGGCCACGGGACGCAGGAAGACGTCGCGGGCGATCGGCGGCACGCCACGGGTCGTGATGGTGATGCCGCCCGATCCGGTAGAAACTTCGACGGGAACGCCGCCGTCGCCAATCTGACCGCGCACGCCGTACTGGCTCTGACGCGCGTCGCTCAGTGTCAGTCCCTCGGTGACGATCGGCCCCTTGGAGGTCGATACCGCCAGATCCGCGTTCACCTGGCGCGGCAGACGCAGCGCCGCCGATCCTTTGGCCGTCTGGATGTACACCGGCTTGATGTCACCCCGGACGCGGACCTGAACACGGCCTCCCTGCGAGTGGACCTCGATGGGGCCGGATGTCGAGTCGATCTCGACGGCGCCACTCGCGGTCGTCGCCGTCACTGTTGGCACGTTGGTGATGATGATGTCTCCGCCGACGGTGGTGGCGGCAACGTCATGGGCTCGACGAACCTGCACCGCTCCCGATGTAGTCGTGGCTTCCACGCGGAACGACGCCGGGACGGTCACATAGTACTCGACTTCGTGAGTGAAGCTCCACTCCGGACCGTGTTCGGCGCGGACTTCCAGCGCATCGCCGACCGTGTTGTGGGCGATGGTGAGGCCGGCAAGCGCGGCGCGAGCTTTGCCCGGAGTTCGCCCCCAGACGCTCTTCGCTGCGATAACGGTGATCGTGCTCGCGTTGGGTACGCCGTTCACGACGATGTTCCCGCTTGGGCTCACGAGGCTGACGCGCGTGTAGATGCCCACCGGGATCGTGGTCCCAACGGTCTCGCGCGCTCGTGGAGCGACCTTCCCGAACGCCGCGACAACCGATGCGCTCGCGAGGACTGCCAGTGCTGTGGCCAACATTACTCGTTTCATGATCGTGCTCCTCTCCTCACACGTCGTGCTCTCATGCGTGCATGGCACGCGGACGCTACGGCGAGTGCCGAACCGTGATTTCGTTACCCCCCAAGCCCTCACAGAAGATAGGGAATTGGCGACGTACCCAAACAGCAGAACTCATTCGAGCGGCAATATCGGCAGCGATAGCGTCGAAGGGTGAGATGCGTCGTGCAGAACTCTGTTCGTCGCGATGACCCTCAGGCCGGTGGTCCCGGTCCGGGCCGACGTGTTCGGCGCTGTGAGATATCGAGGCCAGTTGCTGCTTGAGATCGCTATGCGGATACGGTGACCGGCGTTGAACGCCTGCGCTGTGTGCCCCATGTCGATGTCGAGTTCTACGGTGTCGCCGGGAGCGATGAAGGTCTCACGTTCCACGGATTCGTGGTATCGAACCCGGGTCGCCCCTTCGAGGAGCAGCATGCTCCTGCCGTCGGGGTAGACATCGCACAGGCGCACCATGAAATCGGTATCTACGGCATCCGAGGTGACGAACAGGTGCGCGCGCACGTTGCCCGCGATCGCGACCGGTTCGTCGAGAATGTGTGTCTCGAACACGACGACGTCCGGCCGCGCTTCGACTTCCCGCTGGTCGCAAGGCCCTTTCGAGCCTTCGCGCGGAAGGTTGTTGCCGCCCACCGTCGGGACCGGATCATCCGGATCGTGTCGGTAGCTCGTCCCGTGGGCGCCTGCCGGCGGTGTCGTGGCGGCAAGCACACCGTCGGGTTGCAGCCACAACGGCTCCTGTGAAACGCCGGCGGGAGGCCATTCTTCACCCGCGAGCCACTCGTTGCCCGGCGCCGACGGATCGTCCACGTCGCCCATGAGGTAGTAGCGTACCGAAGGTACATCCGCCAGATCGGTGTCACGTCCCGCAAGCCGCCATGCCAGCCACGCCGTCATCTCATCACGCTTGTGAACGTCGTCGGCGTTTGCGGGGAACGTGAGCTGGCCCTGCTCCAACGCCGTGTCGCCATGCGACCACGGGCCCATGACGAGCATCTGCCTTGCGCGTCGCTCGGCGGTTTGTTTCTCGGCGATCGACGTGAATGCGCGGATCGTTCCGCTGCTCGCGGCGTCGAACCATCCTCCCCAGTTGTATACGGCGGCTCTGACATTCTCCGCGCTCGCCGAGAGGTTCACGGCTCGCCACATGGGGCCGCACAACGCCTGGTCGTAGATCGGTTGGAGTGCCTCGGGTCCGCTCTTCTCCACGACCCAACTTCCCGCCGATCCGTACCGGAAGACTCCGCCCGGGAATGCCAGATCGTGGTACAGGCTTGCCGAGGAATAGGCGGCGTGAACGCACTTCAGCGCGGGATGACCCGTCGCGGCGGCGAGATACCCCGTGATGCCGTCGGCGGACTCGCCGATCATGCCTACGTTGCCGTCGCACCACGGTTGATTCGCTATCCAGTCGATGGTGTCGTAGCCGTCCTGCAACGGTCCTACTCCGTCGGACAGAAAGACGGCGCCCTCGCCCTCCGAGTCGAAACGCCCGCGAGTGTCCTGGATGACATACGCGAGTCCTTCTGCGGCGAACGTCTCGCCGTTCCGAGCGGCCCACTCGGTGCTCCGATTGTACGGCGTCCGCTGCAGCACGACAGGGAATGGTCCGCCGTCGCTAGGCAGGTAGACATCCGTGGCGAGCCGGACACCGTCGCGCATCGGCACCATAGCGGTGAGCGGCTCTGTAGCACATCCCGCCGCCGCGAGCAGTGCCGCGGTTGCCAACGAACGCGTGGCGATGGGAGGCATGTATGTCATAGTGCCCTTTCCGTGAGGAGCCCGTTCGTGCCACCGCTACTCCGCGACGCGCAGGACCGGCAGAATCAGCGCCGAAGGATGTGCCGCGTCGAATCGGATCGTGTTCGTCGCCACGACTCCCACGGTATCCGTGTGGAACGCGGTAGCCGTATTCGGATTCGGCATGAAGCGCGGGGAGTTGCTGCTCGTGATGTCGACGCGAATACGATGTCCGCGGTTGAACACGATGGCCGTATCCCACAGGTTGATGTCGAACTCATACACCTCGCCGGGGGCCATATACTCCGGATCGCTCTTCGACTCCCGGTACCGAGCGCGGATCGCGCCGTCGACGATGAGCATGGAGCGCCCGTCGGGATAGACGTCTGTCAGGAGCGCCATGAAGTCTGTGTCGGGACAATCCGACGACGCAAACAGCTTCATTCGCACCTTGCCCGCCACGGCGAGAGGCTCCTGCAGCGGCTCCGTGCTGAACGTGAGCACGTCGGGTCGCGACTCGACGGGGCGGAGGTCGGCGGGTCCGACCGGCTTGTAGAGGTTGAGTCCGCCAAGTGTCGGGACCGGGTCCGCCGGATCGTACTCGTACGTCGCGGAGGCGCTCGCTGCCACGGGAGGCATGGGCGCAAGTGAACTATCCCGCCGGAGGTACAGCGCGAGGTCGGACACGCCGCTCGGTGGCCACGAGTCCGCAGACATCCACACGTTCCCGAAGGACAGCGAATCGTCCACGTCGCCCATGAGGTAGTAGCGAACCGGAGGCATCGTGTCGAGCATGGTTGCCGCGCCTTTGAGCTTCGAATCGAACCATGGAACCACTTCGTGGAACGGGCTGGCGTCGTTGGTCGTGGTCGGGAAACGGAGTTCGCCCTGGGTCTGGCTGGTACCGCTGTGCGACCACGCCCCCATCAGGAGCATCTGATTGCCGCGCGCTCCGTCTCCTCCTCGTTCCTGAAGCGCCGAAAAGGCGTCGGTCTGTCCCTGGCTCATGCAGTCGAACCAGCCACCCCACTGGTAGATCGCCGTATGGGACTGAGGCGCGAGCCTCGGGAGGTCGACGCGCTGCCACACGGAGTCGTACGACGCGTGCGCGTAGATGAATGGAAGGAACTCCGCGCGTCCCTGCCCCGTGATCCACCTGTCGGCCATGTGCTGCCGGTAGACGCCGCCGGGGTAGAATACGTCGTCGTACAGGTTGGAGGCGCTTGCAGTCACGAACGCAGCCTTCAACGCGGGGTGTCCCGAAGCGGCCGCCATGTAGCTCGTGATGCCGAGCGCCGACATTCCCATGATCCCGACGTCGCCATTGGACCACGACTGCTGAACAATCCACTCGACTGTGTCGTAGCCGTCCTTGAGCGGGCCGTCGCCGTCGGTCAGGAAGATCGAATCGACGCCCTCGGAGGTGAACCTGCCGCGCGTGTCCTGAACGACGAACGCGTATCCGGCGTCGACGAACGGCTTCGCCATCGCGTCGGAGAAGCGGATGCCCTTATTGCTAGCATCCTTGTTGTAGGTCGTGCGCATCAGGACGGTGGGGAACGCGTCGCCGCTGTCCGGGAGGTACACGTCGGTGCCCAGCAGTACGCCGTCGCGTGCGGGAACCATGTGCATCTCCGCAGCGGGTAGACCAAGCACGGCGCCACAGGCGCTCACTACGGTGGCTACGAGCGCGGCGATGAGGCAGCTTCTCATGCGATCCCCCTGTTTATCCATGTCGTAAGGAACTCGGACGCTGTTCTCGTATGCAGCGTGAAGGTACGTATGGGATCGGTGGCGAGTAAGCCCGAAAGCGGATGAAGTGGCCGCGCGCTGCTGCGACTGTGTCTCAGGTGCAGGAGTCACTCGGCGTTCTCCCGCGACCGTTCCACGCAGGTCCCTGCCGCCGGAGAATCATCCGGTCGCGCCGGCCGACGCCCGCCTCCTTTCTGCCCTAGTTTCAATCTGCCGGCAACGGTCCGGTCACAGACTTCGGATCAGGAGGTAGCACATGCCGTCACTCGGAATTGACATTGGCGCGACGAGCATCAAATGCGCGTTAACAGCCAAAGGCGAGGACGCAGCCGCCCTGCGGGCGAGCGTAGCGACGAACGACGATTTCTCGGAATTGCGGGACAACGACGCGAGCGAGTGCGTCGTCATGAGCTCCTATCGCCGTTTGCAGGGGAATCCGCGCGAGGCCGTGCGCGACATCCTCGACGACGTTGAGCGGCTCGTCGCCGCCTCCGCGATAGACCGGGTCATGCTGACGGGAAGCGGCGCGTATGCGATAGCGAAAGAGCTTGGATTACCGTCCGTAAACGAGTTCAGCGCCGTCACGCAAGCGTTGGGCAGGCTCCATCCGGAAGTTCGAACCGTCTTCGAGATGGGTGGCGAGAATTCGAAGTTCATTCAGATCGACCATGGAGACGGTTCCGGAGAAGCAGGCATCGCCGACTACGAGAAGAACGGCGACTGCGCGGCAGGGACGGGATCTTTCATCGATCAGCAGGCCCTGCGCCTGCAGTACGCCGTCGAGGACGTTGGCGAGCAGGTACTGAGCGCGGAGAAGCCTCCGACGATCGCCGGACGATGCTCGGTATTCGCAAAGTCCGACATGATCCACGCCCAGCAGAAGGGCTACGGCCCGCCGGAGATCCTGAAGGGACTGTGCGAGGCGGTCGCCCGCAACTTCAAGGGCGCGATCACCAAAGGCAAAGACATCACCCCGCCAATCGCGTTCATAGGAGGCGTGGCGGCGAACGCCGGTGTGGTCGAAGCGATGAACACGGTCTTCGAACTGACGGACGGCGAGATATTCGTTCCCGAGGGCTATGCCTGGATGGGTGCCATCGGCGCCGCTTACCTCGCCGTGACGGACGATTCGCTCACCGGCCCGGAAGTCGTGTCACGCCTGACCGGATCGACGAACGGCAGGGAGAAGCGCCTGCCGACGATGTCGCGCCTGACGATGGACCGGGTGGTCGCGCTCCGCGACCGCGTCAAGCCGTACACGTTCGACGGCAAGCAGCTACCTGTCTCGGTGCATCTCGGCATTGATATCGGCTCCGTGAGCACGAACCTCGTCCTCATCGACGACGCCGGCGATCTGGTGTATGACGTGTACACGTACACACAGTCGCGACCGATCCAGGTCGTCAACGCCGCATTGGCGGAAATACGCGACGCCGTGGGCGACAATGTCGTCGTGCGCTCCGTGGGCACGACGGGCAGTGGACGCGAACTCGTCGGCCTGCTGGTTGGCGCCGACACGATCAACGATGAGATCACCGCTCACAAGACGGGTGCGAGCTATGTCGGCGAGCGACTCATCGACACGAAGCCCGACACGATTCTCGAGATCGGTGGACAGGACTCCAAATTCATCAGCCTGAGCGACGGGGTCGTCACCGACTTCACTATGAATGAAGCGTGCGCGGCGGGCACCGGCAGTTTTCTCGAAGAGCAGGCGGAGAAGCTCGGGGTCAAGATCAAGGGAGAGTTCGCCGAGCGCGCTCTTGCCACTGCTCGTCCGCTCCAGATGGGCGAACGGTGCACCGTGTTCATGGAGAAGGACGTAACGTCGTTCCTGAACCAGGGCGCCGGTGTCGACGAGATCTGCGCCGGGCTGGCATATTCCGTCGCGTTGAACTACCTGAACCGCGTTGTGCGCGGGCGCCCCATTGGTGAGAACGTCTTCTTCCAGGGCGGGACGGCCTATAACGACTCCGTAGCGGCCGCGTTCTCGCAGATACTGGAGAAGCCGATCATCATCCCGCCTCACAACGGCGTCGTGGGAGCGATCGGAATGGCGTTGCTCGCGCGCGAAGCCGTCGAACGCCGTGGCCGGGAGACGGGGTTCCGCGGTTGGAGCACCGAGGAGGTCGACTACACCCTTCGCGAGTTCACGTGCAAAGGCTGCTCGAACACGTGCGACATGCAGCAGTTCACCGTCGAGGGGGAGAAGACGTACTGGGGCGACAAGTGCTCGGACCGGTACCGCAAACAGGCAAAGACCGACCACAAGCCGGTCATCCCCGACCTCGTCGAGGCGCGCATGGAAGCGCTTCTGGGCGACTACGTGGAGCCGGAGGTCACCGGCCGAACTCGCGTGGGTATCCCGCGCGCGATGTATTTCTTCGACTGGTTTCCGTTCTGGCGGGAGTATTTCCGTGGCATCGACGTAGATGTCGTCATCAGCGAGCCGTCATCGAAGCAGATCGTGAACGAGGGCATCGATACGGTGCTTGCCGAGCCGTGCTTCCCGGTCAAGGTCGCGCACGGGCACGTGCGGAATCTGCTTGAGAAGCAGATCGACTGGCTCTGGCAGCCGAGCATGATCGATGTTGAAACCGAATTCCCGGAAGTGTCCTCGTTCCTGTGTCCTTGGGGGCAGACGCTGCCGTGGGTGATGCGCGTTGCGCCGAAGCTTTCCGACGCCACGGGCAAGTGGCTCCACCCGGTGTTGCACCCGCGTGAAGGCGCGGAGTCCCATGCACGCGAAATGTGGCCCGTCGGCAAGATGCTTGGCGCGTCCAAGGCCATGCACCGTCGCGCGATGGATGCCGCCTACGCTGCCCACAAGGAGTACCGCGGCAGGCTGCTGGAACTGGGGCGCGAGGCCATCGAGACGCTTCGACGCACGGACGAGCTTGGCATCGTTCTGCTCGGACGCCCGTACAACATCTGCGATCCCGGCATCAACCTGAGTGTGCCAAGCAAGCTGCGTACGCAATACGGCATCAACGTGATACCGATGGACCTGCTGCCCATCCAGGGCATCGATATCTCGGACGTGAACGACAACATGTTCTGGGATTACGGTCGGAAGATCCTGCAAGCAGCGCGTTTTGTATCCGAGGAGCCGCGCCTGAGGCTCATCTACATCACCAACTTCAAATGTGGTCCGGACTCCTACATCAAGACATTCGCGACGGTCGCCGCGCAGGCGCCGTATCTCACGCTGCAGTTCGATGGCCACGCTAACGACGCCGGGACAATGACGCGATGCGAGGCGTACCTCGACAGCCAGGGATTCTTCGCTCATGAACCGGGCTCGCGCGAGCATCGCCCGCACGAGCATTGCTCGCAGGCCGGATCGGCGCTTGTCGAGCTCCCGATGGTAGTAGTTTCGTAAGACGAGAGAGGAGCGCGAGCATGGTGGAAGCAATCCAGCGCGGTCCGAAATCGATTTTCGAACGAACACTGTACGTTCCGCAGATGCACTACGCGTGCTCCCGACTGGTAGCCGCCGCGTATCGTTCCGTGGGGATCGACGCCACGGTCTCGCCCGATAGCGACGAGCGGACGCTTGAGCTGGGCGGCCGCTACACGTCTGGCGAGGAGTGCCTGCCGGAGAAAGTCACGCTGGGCAACTTCCTCAGAGTGCTCATGGACGAGGGGAAGGACCCGGGCGATACGGCATTCCTCATGATGACCTCGGCAGGGCCATGCCGGTTCGGTCAGTACCGGTCGCTCATTCGCAAGGTTCTGGACGATCTCGGCTACGAAGATGCGATCGTCGTATCGCCGAGCAGCGACGATGGCTATGCCGGTATCGGCGAGAATGCGTCGAAGGTATTCCGGCGAGGGTGGCGAGGGGCGCTCATCGGCGACATGCTCATGAAGGCCCTCCTGCGCACACGCCCCTACGAACTCCGCGCCGGCGACTCCGACGAAGTGTTCCTGCGCTCACTCCGGCGGATGTGCGATCTTGTCGCGCAGCCGGACGGCACCGACGGCGAGCAGATGGAACAACTTGTCGATGGACTGGAAACCTGCCGGCTCGAGTTCGAGAGCGTGCCCGCCGACTACAGTGAACCGAGGTTACTCGTCGGAATCGTCGGTGAGATATTCTGCAGGCTCAACGACTTCTCGAACGCCTCGCTCATACGGAAACTCGAGGAGCACGGCTGCGAGGCGTGGCTCTCGGATGTCGGCGAGTGGGTGTGGTACCTGAACAACAACGAACTCCACGACCTCCAGCGGATTGGGAAAGGACGATGGCACCCGGCGCAATGGAAGGCGCGCATCAAGAAGCACTTCCAGCACGGCGACGAGAAGCGCTTGCACAGCGCGTTTGGCGACTACTTCGCCGGCTATGAAGAGCCCGACGACGTTCAGGACGTTCTCGATCTGGCCGAGCCATACATGCCCCGCGACGGGAGCCGGGGCGAGATGGTGCTCTCGACCGGCAGAACGCGCTTCATGCACGCGGTTGGCGCCGACGGCATAGCGGACATCAGCCCGTTCACGTGTATGAATGGGATCATCACCGAGGCGGTCTACACCCAGCTCAGCCGCGATCACGACGGCATACCGATCAGAGTGTTCTACTTCGACGGGCTGGCCACGGATCTCGACAGCGACGTCGGTATCTTCGTGGAACTCATCAAGACATACAGTCGCCGGAAGACCAGGCAGCGCTACTGGCCACACGGCGCACCAGCGCCTCGCGCCGAGACCGGCGTGGAGCGGCAGCAGCCGGCGTACATCGGGTAGATGTGCGCATCCACCGGGCAAGCGCACAGACGAACCGGGCAGAAGAGGAGCAGAGATGGTTTCGAGTACCGAGGGCGGCGACAAGACGATCTTCGAACGGACGCTCTACATACCGCAGATGCACTATGCCGGATCCCGTCTTGTCGCAGCGGCCTTCGGCTCTGTCGGCATCGATGCTCGTGTATCGCCGGACAGCGACGAGCGCACGCTGGAACTCGGTGGTCGCTACACGTCCGGAGAGGAGTGTCTTCCCGAGAAGGTGACGCTTGGCAACTTCCTCAAGGTGCTGGTCGATGAAGGGAAGGATCCCGGCGAGACGGCATTCCTCATGATGACCGCGGGCGGGCCATGCCGCTTCGGGCAGTACCGCTCACTCATTCGGAATATCCTGGACGACCTGGGCTACGGTGAGGCGACGCTCGTCTCGCCGACAAGCTCCGACGGCTACGCGGGCGTTGGCGAGAGCGCCGGAGAACTCGTCAGGACGGGCTGGCGGGCGGCGGTGATCGGCGACATCCTGACGAAGGCGCTCCTTCGGACACGGCCGTATGAACTCCGCGCCGGCGACACGGACGAGGTGTTCGAGCGATCTATCGCGCGAATGAGCGGACTGCTGGCAGAGTCCTATGACGGTGTTGGAGAGCAGCTTGAGCATGTGCTGCACGGCGTCGAGACCTGCCGCGAAGAGTTTGAGAACGTACCGGCGGATTACAGCGAGCCGAAGCTGCTCGTGGGTGTCGTGGGAGAGATTTTCTGCCGCCTGAACGACTTCGCCAACGCGTCGCTCATCCGAAAGCTCGAGGAGTACGGTTGCGAGGCGTGGATCTCCGATGTTGCCGAGTGGGTGTGGTACACGAAGAACGAGGAGCTACATCACCTTGATCGTCGCGGCAAAGGATGGTGGCACCCTGCTCAGTGGGGGCCGAGGCTCTCGCGGCACTTCCAGCGCACCGACGAGCACGCCCTCTACGACGCGTTTGGCGACTACTTCGTTGGGTACGAAGAGCCCGAAGACGTTCAGCACGTACTCGATATCGCGCAACCGTACATGCCGCGCGAGGGTAGCCGCGGCGAGATGGTGCTCTCCACGGGCAAAGCCAGGTATCTGCACGGCATCGGCGCCGACGGAATCGTCGACATCAGTCCGTTCTCGTGCATGAACGGGATCATCACCGAGGCGATCTACACCAAGCTGAGCAGCGATCAGGACAGCATCCCGATCCGGATGTTCTACTTCGACGGCCTCGCCACCGACCTCGACCGCGACGTCGGCATATTCGTTGAACTGGTGAAGACCTACAGCCGCCGCAAGACTGTTCAACGGCAGTGGCCCCACGCGCCGGTCCGCGCCGAGGCCGTAGCGTAGCCGCACCAGCATGGACCGGCGGCGGAACGTACATCCGCCGCCTGTCCTTCCCGCTTGGCCTGAGCGGCCATCAGGCCGGCGTCACCTCGAGTATCGCCACCCCGTACGGTTCCAGAGTGACGGAACGCGTCTGAGGTCCGGCGTCGATCTCTTCTTTGTCGCCTGTTCTGGATTCCGAGATAGCTCGGAGCGTGACACGTTCCGCGGCCAAGCCGTACTCGGCCGGGTCGAACACGTAGCGGTGCGTGCGTTCCGACTCGGAGAGGTTCGCGAAGAACAGGCCGAGAGTGCCGTCCTCCGCGCGCCAGACCGAGGTCATCACCGCCGGAAGCGTAGCGGCCTTCGCCGAATCCCATAGCGGCCAAATAGCGGAGACTCTCGGCGCCGCTGCCTTTCGCTGCTCGACGGCCTGTTCCGAGCTGCCGACGATTTCTCCCCGTGCGGCATTCTCCAGCTCGCCGACCAGCTCTCCGTATGTGAGGAACTCCCGCGCCTGCACCCTGAGTTTGCCGAGCTTCCGCAGGTAGCCGGAGTACGGCTCGGGCAGATCAGGCCCCATCCAGCCGAGCTGCGACCCCCACAGGAAGTCTCGGCCTTGCGCCATGACGAATGAACGGAGGCCCTCGCCCGTCGTGTGGTTGCTGGCGTAGTAGAGCGTGTATCCGGAGTACACCGAGGTCATCATCGGCACCTCCGTCTCCTGACGCGGGTTCCAGATGAGGAACGCGTCGCATCCGTCGAGGTGCGCGTCGCCGGGGTTCTCGGTGGTCAGGAACAGGTCGCGTCCTGATTGTGCGATGTAGTCCCTCACGCGCTTGAGCATGACGCGGTAACCGTCGTGCCAATGGTGCCCGCCGCCGGCCGGATGATCGTGGCTCGGATCGTAACACGGTGCGGCGGGCATGGCCGCGACCTGGTCGAGGTAGACCGCGTTGGCGCCGACCTCCTCATAGATGCGGCGGCACAGCTCGAACACGGTATCCTGCCAGAGCTGTGTCTGCGTACACATCGGCGTCAGCAAGCCGCTCTCCGGTCCGTATATCTCCAGGTAGGGCGTGCCGGTAGAGTCCTTCGCCGTGAACGGTGATGCGCCGGGGAACGTCTCCGCGCGGAAATCCCACAGGCGCGCGTTGATGTACGGCATGGCCACGATTCCGGCGTTGACGAGCTTCCGGATTGCCTCCGGCACGCCGGGCTTCGTCGGGAAGTACTCCGGGTAATCGTTGTCGAACTTGATCTCGTGCCACTGATAGATGTGGACTCCGATGGGAACGTCGTAATACTGGGCCGCGGCTATGATACCTTCCGCCCACTGATCGGGTGTCGTGTCGCTGCCCTTCTCGGGCACGCTGGCAATGAACCAGATGCCGATGTCCTTCAGGCATTGCGGCACATCGGCGCGTTTCGAGATCGGTCCCTTGGCGCACCATACTTGGTCGACGGCCCATTCGCGATACTTCTTGCAGCCCTCGAACCACCCGCCCGCGTGCGTGTCGACGACGGTGGCATAGGTCTCGGCCAGTCCGACGCCGGGCTCATCGCCGTCAGGTACGCGCAGGATGAAAGATGTCTCGTTGCCGGGATCGACGAGGTACGACTTGTAGTGTTGCTCCGGGTCGTGGGCGGCGATGGTGAGACCGCGGCCGCCTGCCTCGAAGACGACGAACTGCATAGACCACGTGTAGCTCGAAAACTCGCCCTCATGTTTATCGGCGACGCCGGGATACCGATGCCCCCAGTTGTAGTACGGGATCGCGACGTTGCATTCCTTCGGCGCCGGCCAGCCGTTGAACCATGGGAATCGCACTTCATACAACCCGTACCGCTCGCTGCGATTCGCGACGCTGATCCGCCATTCCGACGCGCTCGACCCTTCCGGCAGTCGGACTGTCACGATGACGTCCACCGCAGCCGGCTCGTGCTGGAACCACATGTCGCGCCACGCGATGGTTGCCACCTGTGCGCCGTCGGCGTCGCGGGAAACATCTATGGAGACGTCGCCCTTCCATGCCGGCCAGGTAAGCGTCTGCTCGTCCGTTCCCGCGCGGAACACGAGCTTCCAGACCCCCAGCGGCGCGTCAGGCGGCGCGACGTGAACGACGTCGCCCTCAACGTCGATGAGGTGCGTCAATAGCCCGGTGTCGTCGTCGAACCCGAGGCGAATCAGTCCGTTGTCAAGAAACACGTGCGCTCCTTCCGTGTGTGTACTACTCCGCGGCGAGGCGATAGGTGCGGTTCACCTCGGTCCGGAATGCGATATGGCTGTCATCGACTAGACGCGACGCGGCGGACGTTCCATCCACACTGACCCGGATCGCCCGGCCCGGCCACGGGTTCGCGACGCGGCACTCCGCGCCGCATATGCTCGCGATCTCCACGTCGCCTACTTCGCCGAGCAGATTGCGCGTCGCTGAAACCACGAAACCGCCCTCCGCGCGGAAGTTCTCCATGCTCGCATCGACGCCGTCGGGGATCGCGGGGAAGAGACGAATCGACTGGTAGCTCTGGAGCAGGTTCTCCGGCCCGATGGACGCCTCCGGCCGGTACACGCCCAGTCGCGGCCGAATGCACGAATCGAGGTACCCCCGGTGCGGCTTCCAGACGTCGATTCGTTCCAGTGTGCGATACGCGATTTCAAGCACGTCCCGCGGCGAATCCAGGCCAACGTCGTCGCCCCAGAATACCGGCGTCAGTGGTACGGGGATGTTGTATTCGATTGGTGGGGCGTCGAGTACGTCGGTCCAGATCGGACCGTCCGGGGTGTCATACGTCGGGTACGCAGTGAGCCGGTTCGCGGCGGAGCGCCACGCGGCGGCTTCCTCCGATTGCGTGCCGAGTACATCTGCCGCGTCGGCAGCCGCGAGCAGGAGGTAGCGCGTCAGGGTCAGCGCGGACGTGCAATCGCGATTGCGTTCGAAGTTCGCCGTGAGGCCCCAGTGCTCGGGCGATACAGCGGGCACTAGGTGAAGTCGGCCGTCGTCTCCCTCCGACAGGTACGCCTGACAGAACACCGCGCAGGATCGAAGGACCGGGTATGCGACCTCGCGGAGAAACGTTTCGTCTCCGGTGTATCGGTAGTAGAGCCAGAGCGGCTTCGCGACGAGGCCGTTGAGCCCTATGTCCTGCTCCCACGTGAGGTTGGTGTGCGCGATGCCGCGACACCGCAGAGGAAAATGGACGAGCGGATACATCGCGCCCGGCAGGTCGTAGACATCAGCGGCGTTCTCCTCAGCCTGCGGCAGAAGCGTGCG
>CAZEAI010000021.1:0-52737 GCA_964510105.1 uncultured bacterium | reverse complement strand
CGCGACCTGTTCCGATTGCCACGTGCCCGATCCCTGGGTGCACAAGCTGGTTCGGAAAATCGAAGCGACCCGCGAGCTCTTTTACAAGGTCACCGGCAGCATCGATACGCCGGAGAAATTCGAGGCGAAGCGCGGGGAGTACCGAGGCAGCCTGTCCCGCGCGGCGCTTGAGCTGGCCCGTGAGTGGCGTACCGACCGGATGCTGCGCCATCTCGAAGCGTTCCTCGTGGTGATGGATCGCGAGCAGATGTTCCTGCTCTCCGGCACCGGCGACGTGATCCAGCCCGAGGACGGCGTCGTGGCGATAGGCTCCGGCGGGCCCTACGCGCTCGCGGCGGCGCATGCGTACCTGGATAGCGGTGGACTGGGCGCGGGCGAGGTCGTCGAGCGCAGCCTGCGCATCGCCGGGCGCATCTGCATCTACACGAACGATCAGGTCACCGTCGAGACGCTGTAGAGGCGTGCGATCGGCTTCACCAGGAGCGTCCAAGCAGGGGCTACCAATGGACGGCATGCGGTGCGGGATGCCGAGTCTCATCGCTCTCGGCGACGTCGATCAACAGGTCGACATGGCGCGTGAGCTAAGGCTCGATTTCATCGAGCTGAATACGGACCTTCCCTGGTTCATGCCGGACCGCCTCGACGTCGCCAGGTTGCGCGAGCTTTCGCGGGAAAGCGGCGTCGAATTCACGCTGCACCTGCCCGAAGGACTCGACCTCGCGTCGTTTCACGATCCTGTCCTCGCAGGCTACCGACGTCTCTGCGCCGATGCGCTTGAGGCCGCGTCCGGTGCCGGTATCAGCCTCGTCAACATGCATTTCCATCCGGGTGTGCATTTCACGCTGCCGGACGTAAAGGCACATATCTACGAGCGTCACGAGGAGGAGTTCCGACTGCGCCTCCTTGCTTCGTTCGCTGAGATAGCCAAGATCGCACGCGGCCTTGGAGTCACCCTCTGCATCGAAAACGCCTCCGGCTTCGAGCTTGCGTTCGTTGGGCGCGCGCTGGATGCGCTGGTCGAGCGTGGACTCGTGCAGCTCACGTGGGATACCGGCCACGACGGCACATCGGGCGGCGTGCACCGACCAGTGCTGATGCGGCATGCCGGAGCCATCCGCCACATGCACCTCCATGACTACAACGCAACGCGCAACCACCTGCCCCTGGGCACGGGCGATCTAGACCTGCGGGGCGCGGTGGCGTTCGCCCGCGACCACGCGCTCAGTGTCGTGATCGAGGTGAAGGCACCGGTGGAGTTGGAGGCGTCTGTCCGCGCGCTCCGTGATACCATGCGGTGAGTCCGGCGCACGTCGCCGCCGTGATCGCGTTCGCTTGCCCACGATCCTTCCGAGACGGCATTTCGGGGGCTCCGGCATCGTGTGCCCTTCCCCCTTGCGCCTTCGCGAGAGGCGTCTCCCCGCGTTGGCCAGTGTTCGACAGGGGGATGGGATTCTTCGCTTCGCTCAGAATGACGGCATTTCCCCAAAGCGCTGGGCGTCCTTTGCGGCTTTGCGTGAGACATATCCCATTCCGTGTCGGTGTTCGCGCGGGGAGCGGGACACGTGCAGCCCATTCGCATATCTTACTACTGATCACACACATCGGCATGTGACACCGGAGACCGACGCGTAATGTCCGTACCGCTGATCTTCACCAAGAGCACCCCCGGCCAGATCGGGCACAGCTTTCCAGAGCCCGACGTCCCGACGCGGCCGCTCGACGAACTCATCCCGGCGGAGTACCTGCGCGATGAGCCCGTACGCCTGCCGGAGGTGTCCGAAGGCACGGCCATGCGGCATTTCGTAAACATCTCGACGATGAACCACCACATCGACAAGGGGATGTATCCGCTCGGATCGTGCACGATGAAGTACAATCCGAAGGTGAATGAGCGCGTCGCTCGCCTGCCGGGGTTCGCCGAGGTGCATCCGTTGATGCCCCCTGAAGCCGCGCAAGGGATGCTCTGGCTCATCGCTGAGCTTGAGAATGTGCTCGCCGAGATCACCGGGTTCGCCGGCGTGACGCTCCAGCCTCCGGCGGGCGCGGCGAGCGAGTTTACCGGCTTGCTCGTGATGCGGAGGTACCACGAGAAGAAGGGCAATCGGAAGACGCACGTGCTGCTGCCCGACTCCGCCCACGGGACGAACCCCGCGTCGGCGACGCTGGCTGGATACGCGTCGGTGCAGATCGAGAGCGACGAGCGTGGACTGCTATCGCTGGACGCGTTGCGCGCTGCGGCGAACGACGAGACCGCCGGGCTCATGATCACGAACCCGAACACGCTCGGGCTGTTCGAGCGGAACATCGTCGAGATCAGCGAGATCATCCACGGCGTGGACGGTCTTGTCTACATGGACGGCGCAAACCTGAACGCGTTGATGGGCATCGCCAAGCCCGCCGCGACGGGCGTCGACATGAACCACATCAACCTGCACAAGACGTTCTCGACGCCTCACGGCGGCGGTGGCCCGGGCGGCGGATGCCTCGCCGTGCGGGAGGATCTCGTGCCGTTTCTGCCGGTCCCGCGCGTGAGAAAAGTCGACGACGAGTTCTCCTGGGATTGGGATCAGCCCGACTCCATCGGGCGGGTTCACAGCTTCTGGGGCAACGTCGGGATGATGGTGCGCGCCTACGTCTACATCCGGATGCTCGGCGCGGACGGGCTCGAACGGCTCTCGCGCACAGCCATCGTGAACTCCAACTACTTGTTCTCGCTCGTACGCGATCTCTTCGACGCGCCCTACGACGGTCCCTACATGCACGAGTTCGTCGTCTCGGGTAACCGTCAGAAGAAGGCGGGCGTGAAGACGCTCGACATTGCCAAGCGGCTGCTCGATTTCGGCGTCTACGCGCCGACGGTGTACTTCCCGCTCATCGTCCCGGAGGCCATGATGATCGAGCCGACGGAGAGCGAATCGAAGGGCAGCATCGACGAGTACGCGGAAATCCTGCGTCGGATCGTGCGGGAGATCGACGACGAACCGGCGACCGTCCTGAATGCGCCGCACGACACACCCGTCGCGCGGGTGGACGAGGTCCGCGCCGCGCGGCAGCCGGACTTGCGGTACGCGTTCGAGGAGTAAGTGGTGCGAGTCCCGCTACGGGGTCACACTGATTTTGAGGCGGCTCTGTATGTAGCTCTGTATGTCCGGCAGCACCTCGTCAAACTCCGATTTGTGGAACCGCTTCGATTCTAGGTCGATCTTTACGTCTTCCAAGAACTCCGCGAAGTCTCGATTCTGTTCGCATAGCTTGTTTATTGTGGGCCAATCGAGAGTCTCCCGTCGGCGCGCCGGATATAGCACCGCTGAGCCATCGATGTCAGACGGATCAATGCAGACAATACCAACGCCGAACGCAGAGGCCAGTCGTTCCAGTTCAGAAAGCAGCTCGTCATCTTGCGCGACTTCGGCTGCAACAAGGTAGGCTTCATGTGCCCACGAAGAATTGGAGACCGCCTGGAAATACGCCTCACGGTAGTTGCCTTTGTTCAAACCTTTCTTGAGTTCGAATGAGAACAAGCGAAGTGAGTTGTTGTCGGACAACCTATTGAACTCCATGACGTCCGGTCGCCAATCATCAAGTGGTATGTAGAACCCAACCATGTCCGGGTGGGTCCATTCGCCATAGCCCGACTTCTGTGACTTCTCGTGCTGTATTGTCTTCGTGTAGATCGATCTCCCCCGATTGAAGGCTGGATTCGAATACGCGAAGTACGCTAGAAGCGGATGGAGGTCGCGTTCGCTGTACTTTGCCTTTGTGGGAGGCAGTTGCGCTTCCTTTTTCTCGATCTCCGCCACCACGTCGGGACTCAAGCTCGCGGCCCGCGCTCTCAGAAAGAACCGTGCAGGGCGCTTTCCAACCTTGATGAAATCGGAGGCGTCGTCGTCGCGAACAGTCACGTACAACTGTGCTCCAATAGACTGCCACGGAGTCTTTCCAGACGTACCCACTCTTGTCGCGAGACCACGTTCCACGCCGACCCGCCAGATCTCTTGGTAGGTAAGCGGCTTGTCGGATTCGGCAAGCACGTCGCGCGCGAAGTCCAGAAAAGAATACTTTGCCATAGGTGGCCTCATCTTCGCCAAACAGTCGGTCGCTGCGGGGCCTGCCCGGCTTACCCGCCGATCTCGCCGCTTTTCAGCATCGCGTGGAGCGGATTATCGTCGATGTCCAGCGGGAACGTCACCCGGCCACGGCGCCGCGCGGACTCGTACGTCCCGAAGATGAACTCGGTCGCCTGGAACGCCTTCCGTGCGCTGAGCTCCGGTTCGCGGCCCGTTTCGAGACAGTGGATCGCGTCGCGGATGCCCCACGTAATGGCGGTCCACGCTCCGACGTTCGGGATTTCGGGAAACTTGATCTCCCGCATCTTCTTGTCGCCGCGCGCACGGACTCGAACCACGGGTATCTGCGTCTCGATGACGCCCTCGCTGCCGAACAGGCGGTGATCCGCGCCGATGCTGTGACCTGCGCCGCTGAGCATCAGGCCGTAGACGTCGTTGGAGAAGCGGATGTTCGCGATGCCCTGTCCTTCCATCTTCACGCCGAAGACCTCGCTCGTCGACGTGGCGTCGATCTGCCCGATGATCCATTCGGCGGGCACATCGCCGTTGTAGAAGTTCATCATGTCGAACCAGTGCGTTCCCCAGTCGTAGAGGTTGCCGCAGCTCACCTCGATGCGGTGCAGCTCACCGATGGCGCCCTGGGCGACGAGATCGCGCACATACTGGTATTCCTTCTCGAAACGGCGCTGGTGGTTGAACGTGAGCTGCACGCCCTTCTCTTCGCAGAACTGCTTCATCGCGCGCGCGTCGCCGAGCGTCACCGCCATGGGCTTCTCGCAGTGGATCGCTCGAGCGCCGAGTTTCGCGCAACCTTCGACGATCTTGCGGTGCGTCGCCGGCCACGTGCTGATGCTCACGATATCAGGTTTCTCCTTCTTCATCATCTCTTTGTAGTCGGTGTACACGCCCTTGATGCCGTAGAGCTTCGCGAAGTCCTGCGCGCGCTCCTCGACGAGGTCCGCGCAGCTGACCATCTTCACGCCCGGGAGCGCCTGATAGCCCTGTACGTGAGCGTGGGACATGCCCGATCCAGTTGCTCCCTCGGTGCCGCCCTGTTTGCCGCAACCGATCATCGCCGCTTTGATGCCCGCCATGTCTATCCCCTCGTAGTGTCAGGCGCGGACGGGAACGTCCGCTCTCCAGTCATGGTGGTGCAGGCATTCCTGCCTGCGACCCGCCTCGTGTCTGCTTCTGCGCGGACAGGAGCGTCCACGCTGCTTCCACTCCCGTTTGGGATGTCCTAGATCTGCCCCGCATCGACCATGGCGTGCAGCGGATTGTCGTCGACGTCGAGCGGCAACGTCACGCGGCCGCGCCGCCGCGACGACTCGTACGCCGCGAAGATCACCTCGGTCGCGCGCAGTGCTTTCGCCGCGCTCATCGCCGACTCGGCGCCGGATTCGAGCGTTTCGACGACCTCGCGGACCGCGTCGGTGACCGGGGCTTCGATCGCTTCCCCGTCGAGGACGCGCGGCTCTGCGTCGTCCTTGCCCCAGGCGCGCACCTCCGGCCAATCGACCTCGATGATGCCTTCCGTGCCGACGAGGCGGTGCTCCGCCCAGACCGTGTGCCCATCGCCCATCTGGAGCTGACCCCATACGCCGTTCTCGTAGTGGACGTGGACGAGCGCCGCCGACTCGACTTTCACGCCGAACGCACCCGGGTCGCCCGTGCGGTCTATCTGCGCGATCACCCAGTCTGTGGGAGTCTCGTCATTGTACATGTTGAACAGATCGAGCCAGTGCGTGCCGACGTCGAACATGTTGCCCCAGTGACCTTCCATCCGCACGAGATTGCCGATCTCACCGGCGTCGAGCAACTGCTTCGCGGTGTTCCAGCGCGGCTCGAAGCGGTTCTGATGGTTGAAGGTCAGCCGGCAGCCGGTCTCCTCGGCGACGCGCGCCATCTCACGCGCTTCGCCCCACGTCGGCGCCATGGGCTTCTCGCAGTGCACCGCCTTCGCGCCCGCTCGCGCGCAGTCGATGGTCATCGGTGCGTGGAGGTGTGGCCACGTGCAGACGCTCACGATATCGGGCTTCTCCGTGGCGAGCATCTCGTTGTAGTCGGTATACGTCTGCGGGATTCCGTACTCGTCCGCGAACGCCTGCGCGTTCTCCGGCACGATATCCGCCACGGCGACGAGTTCGCACGAGTCGAGCGCGACGTAGCCGCGGGCATGGTTGTGGCCTGTGGCATATCCGGTGCGGCCGCCGCTCTCGCGCTTCCTGCCGGCGCCAATGATCGCAACGCGGTGCTTCGCCATGATATCTCCTTACTTGAGGGCCGATGCCGTGTATATTCCTCGGTACTTCAGGTCGGGAAGGTGTCCCGGACCGTTGTCGTAGACCTTGTGGTGCTCCTCTTCGAGTTCCGGCAAGTTCGCGATCTCGCCGCTGAGATACTGGTCGAGTCGCCACAACGCCGTCTCGATTCGCAACATCAGTCGGCCGTAGCGCCCTTCGATCACTTCCCAGCCCTGCGGCTTGTGCTGCTCGAACCAGAGCGAACGATGTATGTTCCGCAGCTTCCGCACTTCGATGAGGAGCGCCGGGAGCGATTCCGTAGTAGCTCGAAGCTCATCCAGATCGCGCTCGGTGTAGGCGGCCCGGAGCCGGGATGGCAGATCCGCCTTCAGAGCGAGCACACGGGCGATCTGCGCGGGGAATGCGAGATGGCTGTCCATCATGCCGCCGTCGTCCGCGGCCGCGTCCAACCGGTCCGCCAGCTTCGCGTACTCGTCCGCGAGCGACCGTCCGTCGAGCTGCGGCTGACACAGACCGATCAGCGGGTCTTCGAACAGCAACCATTTCGACGGGTTTGGATGGAACTCGCCCGGATCGTCCAGAATCGACACTGCGTCGATGTCGCCCGCGGCGATCCATGAGCCGAATTCGCTTCCGGTTGCGCCGTGGAACACCGCGCGGACGTTGTCGTCGTCCGGCGTATCGCGATAGGCGTACTCGGCGAAGCGCGCCATTACCGGCAGGCCTGCCATGAAATCGCACTCGGAGCCGTCGTCGCCCCACATGGTCATGAGCACCTCGCGGACGCCCTGCTCGCGGCAAACCTCCATGCACGGATTCATCGTTTCGAACGCGTGCAGGTAGTACGCCCAGAACCGGTTCCACGTCCACGCGCCCGGCGCGACGAGCGGCTCTCCGCCCAGCGCGCGATGGCGGGCGATCCAGTCGCGATAGAAGTCGGCGTCGCGGTGGTAGTAATCCCAGTACACCTGCGTGACGTCCTTCGGGATCGTTTCGATCACGTCATCGGGAATCACGGTCTCCGGGTCGTAGTAGTCGTCCTGCTTGGAGCCGATGCGGAACCACATATCCGACCACATCATCGGCTTCAGATCGAGCTTCCGCGTGATGTCGAGGACGCGGTCGAGGTGATTCACCATGATGTCGAATCGACGCCGCTCACCGTAGATCTCGGCGTAGCGCCCTGTGCCGAGCCCGTGCGCCTCGTCCATGCCGAGGTGGATTCGCTTCGAACGGAACGGCTTCGTCGCGGCGTCGATGATCCGTTCGAGGAATTCGTAGGTCTTCGGGTCGTCGGCGAGCAGGATGCCGTCCAGGTCCGTTATTTCCTTGTATACCGGCCACTGGAGCGCCTGCTGGAGGTGGGCGAGCGTCTGGATGCATGGGAACATCTCGATGCCCAGATCGTCCGCGTAGTCATCCAACCCCACCGCCTCTGCATGCGTGTACGGCCCGCGCCCGTAGCCGAAGAACGGCTCGCCGGGCACTTCGTACGTGTCCTCGGTGTAGAGGCAGACCGCGTTCACTCCCATGAGCGCGAGGCGGCGCAGCCAGCGGCGGACATTCTCCGGCGTGTGGACCGCGTTGCGCGAGTTGTCGAGCATCAGGCCGATGAAATCCATCGCCGGGGCTTCGGAGTACGCCACCGGTGCATCGACGCCCTCCGAGCCGCCCAGTAGCCGCCCGATTGCGCGGAACGCGTGGACCTTCTCCGCGTACCGCACGGTGGTTACGCCGTCCCGCGTCGCGACGTCGATCGCGCCGGAGTCTCCGCGCTCGAAGCGCGCGGTACGCGCGTCGGCGGACGCGTCCGCGACGATGGGATAGTCCTCGCGGAGCAGCTCGACGCCTGGCCTGAGTTCGTCAGGCAGGTCGTTCAAGGCGATATGAAGGCGGTTCATCAGGTACCTCGCTGCGATGGTGTCGTGACGGCGCTGGATTCGTGCCATGAATGGTGTTCAGGGCAGCGAAGTGGGGGAAGGGCGGCGAACGCTATCGCGTTCGTAATGCGGATTCTCGGATTCTGCCCCTGTTCCAGGATGCGCTGTTTGGACACGGCGTGGCTCATGTTCCGAAGGGTGGAGGCGCCGTCACTCCCGTCGGGTGCCGACCCACGATACACGGGGCGAACACGTGGTTCGCCCCTACCCCCGCCGGTAGCGGCGACACTCCTGTCGGCGCTGCGGATTCAGACCGGATCGCCCAGCGGCTCAAGCCGCGGGCTACACTCTGCGAAGTCGGCTCAAGCCGACTGCTCATCGCGTGTCGTCTCCCCACAGCAGACATCCGCGCACGTCCGCGCAGCGTTCGTGGGGCGAGGGCAGCCAAGACGCGTCAGGACACAACCGATCCTTCTCCCGCTTGCGGGAGAGGGTGGCACGAGCGGCGAACACGTGGTGTTCGTGGCGAGTGACGGGTGAGGGCTCGCACCACGCCGGGTCGAACGCAGGGCTCGCCCTACGCGCCGTCCGTGCCGAACAGACTCAGCGTGCCATCGTAACGGTCGCGCAGATTCGCTGTCGACTCGCGGATGCGGCCGACCTGCGCGTCTTTCTTCTCGCCGCAGCGCGAGCACATCACGACGACGTTATTCACCGTCGATGCGCCACCCTCCGATTGCGGGATCACGTGGTCGAACGCTAGCTCCTCCATGCGACCGCACACGACGCAGCGACCACCGTCGCGACGCCACACAAGCGCCCGGACCCGGTCGGCGATAGCGCCGGGATCTGGTAGCACCGAGGCGCCGCGCGTTGTGTCGAGTTCCTCGGTACCGGCGGCGAGGCGCTCCCGCAGCTCCGCCAGGTGAGCCGCCATGGCGGGGCGCATCTCCTCGGCCTCGTATTCGCCGTCGAACACGTAAAGCATCTCGTCCAGCAGGCCGTATCGCTGCTCCGGCACGCAGAGCCCCTCCGCCGCGTTCTCGGCGAGGCCCGCCTCGGCTGTTCGGACTAGCGCCTCGCGCTCCTCGGCAAGCGCTTCACGTATGATGGCCGCGTTCTCCGCCGCGTGCGACGTCGTCCGAAAGTGCCGCTCGGCGGCCTCCATGAGCTGTGGCGCGTCGACCCATCCAGCGAGCCGCTCGACAACCGCGCGGCAGCGGGCAAGTTCCTCGGCCGTGCGCGGAGGAGCCAACGTTGCGCTCACCTGCCTGCCGAACCGCATCATCTCGCGATCGGCATCAGGGATGTGTTCCGCCACGACGCCTTCCAGCTCCTTGCGCGGGACCGCGGCGTTCACGTGCTGGATCGCCGTCGCCCACTGTTCCGCGATGCCGTCGCGCTCCTCCGTCAGTCTCCGTAATTCAGCGTGGAGGCCGCGATCCGGCGTCAGCGTGTGTCGTTCCTCGACGAGTGTGAGCGTCCCGGCGTCGAACAGCGGCGCGGCTACGACATCGGGCCAGTCGATGGATTCGGGGCGCATCGTGAGCAGGCGACGCCGAACTGTCGCTTCCACGCGCAGCGCGACGGACTCCTCCTCAAGGATCGAGCCACCGTCGCCACCGATGGGGGTTCCGATGACGGCGTATCGCACTGTCGCGGCACGTGTGCACCGCATGGGTCCCTCTCGCGTTCAGGTGCGAATATTGCGGGTATCTGGTGGGGAATATACAACGAGTTCGCGAGCGTCCACACCTGATCGCGGCAGACGCCCGGCCTGGTTTGGCGGATGGGCTCCCGCGAACTACCTTGGTGGTTGTGGCTCGACGCGCCCACGCACGGGGAGGGGACACGGGTTTGAAACTCTACAACGCCGCGCTGCTGCCATTCATCTTGATCGCGGTCGTCGCCATCGGCGTGTTCGGTGTCATGGTTCCGACGCTCGAACATGTTCGCGGCGTGACGGCCGATTCAGTCACTCGGACCGGGATCGTCCGGGAGGCGGAGATACTCGTCGTCTCGTCGCGGGATGAGATTTCCGACTGCTACGAACGTGCGCACGCCGCGAAACGAGGTGCGAGGGTAGTGCTGCGTCTTAGAGTCGCGCCGGCGGGATACGTCACGAACGTGCGTGCGCTGGAATCGCCGCGGGATGGGCATACCCTCGTCCAGTGCCTGATGCTCCTCGCCCGGACGTGGGAGTTTTCGCGGCGCGCGTCCGAGCAGAGCGTTGCCGTGGAAATCGATCCGGAGCGATGGGGATATTCCGAACTGTGAGCGCGGGTGGAATGCCGACGACGTCGTCACATATCGAGCCGCTCTGGCGGAGCTACGGACGCCATCTGCGCGAGTCGCACGGCGAGCCCGTGGCGAAGCTCATGCTGGACGCCGGCTTCACGTGTCCGAACATCGATGGGACGAAAGCCCGCGGCGGCTGCACGTTCTGCGATGCGCACGGCTCCGGGCCGGGGCCGGATGCTCGCGTTCTGCCACTTGGCGAGCAGCTCGACCGCGAGGCTGCGCGGGCCCGCTCGGGTCGGCTCGGCGCGCGGAAGTTCATCGCGTACTTCCAGGCGCACACGAACACCCACGCTCCGGTGGGCCACCTGCGCGAGCTGTACACGCAGGCGGTAGAGTACCTGGACGTGGTGGGCCTGAGCATCGGCTCCCGCGCCGACTGCGTCCCTGACGAGGTGCTCGATCTGCTGCGGGAGTTCGCGGACCGAACCGACGTACAGCTTGAACTCGGGCTCCAGTCCGCCAGCGACGAGACGCTCCGCCGGACGAACCGGGCGGAGACAGTCGCAGAATTCGTCGATGCCGTCGAGCGCGCTCATGCGCGGCAGTTGAGCGTGTGTGCGCACGTCATCTTCGGCTTCCCGTGGGAGACACGGGACATGATGATGGCGACGGTCGAACTCGTCGCCTCGCTGCCGTTGGAGGGCGTGAAGCTCCACAACCTGTACCTCGTGCCCGGCACGCCGCTTCATGACGAGGCGATGCGGGACGGCCTGCCGCTTCTCGAACAGGCCGAGTATGCCAGCCTCGCCGCGGACGCCCTCGAACGCCTGCCGCCGGCAACGGTCATCCACCGGCTCACGGGCGATCCACCGCACGATATCCCGGCGATCCCGTCGTGGACAGGTGACAAGAGCGGCACGCTACGGCTCATCGAGGCGGAGCTGCGCGAGCGCGGAACGCGACAGGGGAGCCGTTACTAGGACGCGGTGGTTTGCTTCCCTGGTGCCAAATTCGCCTCATCCCCCCACATCGCCCCACTCAACCTCAGGCCCTTTGCCGGGAACGAAGGCCCGGTGTGGCCGTCCCGCAATCAGCTGCCCCCCTTCGCTGAACCGTTCAGGACGCCAATCGAGCTGTTCCGCCAGGCGACGGCGCCAGGGCTCCACATCCACCTCTCCGGAGCGGTCGTGCAGTTCCTGCGGATCGTTCGCCAGATCGAACAGCAGTTCCCGGCCGGTCTGGCTCCGCCAGATGTATTTCCAGCGCTCGTTCACCAGATAGTGGAAGCCTTCTTCGTAGCGCCTGTACCCGCAGTGCTCGCCGTGCAGGGCATCACGCCACACCGGTGTATCGCCGCGCAAAAACGGCAACACGCTCCGCCCGGTACACGATTCGGGAACCGGCAGACCCGCAATGTCCAGCAGCGTCGGCATCACATCCTGCAGCCCCACCGGCTGATCGCAGACGACCCCGCGCGGGTGACCGCCCGCCAGTTCCTCGCCCCCCGGACCGGGTGCGCGAGCCAGAAACGGGATGTTCGCCGAAGCCTCGAACGGCTCGCATTTGCCGAAGAGGTGGTGGTCTCCCAGCATCTCGCCGTGGTCCGAAACGACGAGGATGAACGTGTTCTCCAGGCCTCGCCGGCCAAGAAACGTCAGCAGCCGCCCCAACTGCGCGTCCAGCTCGTGGATCAGTCCGTAGTAGCCCGCCCGGCACCGGTGCATCGTCAGCGCATCCAGATCGACTCTCTGCTCGCCGCCTTCGGGATTCAGGCCGTGAGCTGGTCCGTCGAACGGCTCCACCCAGTCCCCTATCACGGGACCGGACAGCTCGAGACCGCGGTAATGGTCGAAGTACTCCCGCGACGGGATCAGCGGTGGATGCGGCGAGAAGATCGACAGGTTCAGGAAGAACGGGGACGTCGGATCGCGCTTCTCCAGGAACTCGATAGCGCGCGTGACGGCCCAGGCGGGATTGGTCTGCTCTTCCGGCAGGTGATGCTCTTTGGCCAGCCAGCTGCAACTCCCTATCCCCGCAGCCGACGGCTCACGATCCGGCGGCACCCCCTGCGCCCGCAACCAGTCGACATAGTCGTTCTGCCCTCCGGCCACCCCGTCGGCCAGCTCCATGGCGTCGAAACCGTACCGCTGTCGCTGCGGCTGCAGGTGCAGCTTGCCGATCATTCGGGTCTCGTAACCCGCTCGGCCCAGCTCCCCGGCCAGTGTCGCCGGCGGATTCCATGGACAGCGCTCGTTGCGGTAGTAGAACCCAAGCATCCCTACGGCGTCGGGCGCCATGCCGGACATCAACACGTGGCGCGCGGGAATGCAGGACGGCACTTCGCTATAGGCGCGTCGGAAACGGGTGCCCGACGCGCCTATGAAATCCAGATGCGGGGTGCGTAGGACCGGATGCCCGGCCATACTCAAGCAATCCCCCCGCTGCTGGTCGGTGACGATGAGTAGTATGTTCGGTCTGCTTGTGGGCATGACTGGACCTCACATGGATGACCGGCGATGTGGCGGACTATTTTGCAAAACGCATGGCGTAGAGGTCGGCGTCAGACAGGGCGAACCTGAGGCGGATAGGCGTGCCGACCAGACGGGACACGTCGGCACCGCCATGCCATGAGACGGTGCGTTCCAACTCGTCGCCGATGACATCGTGGCAATCCGAGAGCGCGAACCCTTCTATGGGGGAACCATCACCACGTTGAATCTCCACCTGGATCCTGCCCGCGCCAGACGTGGAGATGTTCAGAGCAAGCCGCGAACCGGCAAACGTGAGAGGGCTCGTGAGGAACTCGCCTCCCGAGAACGCCGCGTTCACTGATACGAATCCATCTGTTCGGATGGTATACCGCCGGAAAACTGTGCTGTTGCCACGCCAGTACCCCTCGGTTGCGTAGAGCGAGAGTTCCGGCGGAGCGCTTGGTTGGTTTGACTCGGTTTCGATCAACCCCCATGACTGGTACGTATCGCCGTAGGCCCAGCTCCTCTCAGTCTGCGGACCGGGCCTGAGAAACGCCTCGCTCCATCGATTGAACGTCTTCCCGTCGCGACTGCTCATGAACAGTCCGTCTGTGACCGCGGCGCCGTACCTCTCCTCCACGTCCGCACGTAGTCGTCGGTGCTCAGGTTCGGGTAGCGCTTCGATTGCGGGGGACCATGTTCGTTCGGTGTAGCGTGTAGGAAAGCCTACCAGATTGTGTGGCGCTCGCGGATACGGCATGATCTGGTTCGTGTAGAGCTGCTGCTCGAGACCGTCGCTGAATTCGAGCCACTCCGGGTCGGTCCACGTCACGAAGTCCGACGACGTAGCGGTCCTGATTCCCCTGCATTGCGTCTTCATGGGACCGCTGAAATCGCGGATGTACGCGCGGTACTCTCCTCGCGCGGTATCGAAGAACGCGAGGTTCTGCGAGTCGAACGGGAATCCGGTGATGATCGGCTCGTCTCGCAGCAGGCGCCAGCGCAGGCCGTCGGGCGATACCATCGCCCAGAGCTTGCCGCTTTGCGGGCCGTGGTGAACAAGCGCCTTGTAGCGCTGGTCGGACGAGCAATTCGGGTTCGTGTCGATGAAGGGTGCGAAGCCGTGGGTCGGTTCATGTCTGCCGCCTTCACCGGTCCACACGACGTTGTTGCGCGTGCTACCGTCTACCTCACACAGGCCGTATTCCGGACGATGCCAGTGTACCCCATCAAGGCTCTCAACACAGGCGATCCGGATCGGGGTATCTGTCAGGCACGCCTTGCCATCGGTGTCACGGCGGAGGTCTGCATGCCACGTACAGTAGTACATCCTGCAGAGATCTCCGTCGCGCAGCACCGTCGGGTAGTGGCACATGTTGCCTTCCCACTGGCGATCGGTCCTGAGAACCACCTCACGGGGAACCGGCTGATGCAGCTTCAGCGCCGCGCCGTCCATTCGGTCGATGAGCCAGTCGTCGATGAACAACTCAAGTCTGGAGCCGATGTCGATGGGCGATCGCATGGCAAATCCCCTTCGCTGTGGGCCAAAGCTGCTCTCTGGCCGTCTCTGCCTGCGGGATGATGTCCTCAGCGGAGTAGTATACCCAGATCACTTGCGATGGAGCACATGCGCCCCCGCACCCCCGCTCTCCCGCATTCTGGTCGAGGCGTCCGCCCGGCTGCTGGACCCCACTGCCCACCGAGCGTACCACCAGCGATGCGCTGTAGCTCCGGGCGAAGCGAGGAACCCCGTGCGCGCTCGAGGCCGCTGCCTGCGTGAGCGAGTCGCACTACTCCTCCCGCATATCCAGCACGACCTTGAGGCACTCGGCGGGACGCTCGTCGACGAGCGCGAACGCCTCCGCCGCACGGGACATCGGGAACGTGTGCGAGACGAGCCGCTCCACGGGCAACTCCCCGGCGACGAGCATCTGCCAGACCGTGTCGAGCACGCGTCGCAGGCCCCACGCGTTCGTATCGGATTCGATACGCTCGTGGAGCGCCACCATCCGGCCCGCGCCGCCCATGCCGTGCGACGAGTGATGGAATTCCGCGCCGAGATCGAGACCCTCCGGCGCGCCGGTGTAGAATCCACACGCCACGACCAGTCCCCACGGGTTCGCCGTCACGCGGAACGCTTCGTGAAGCGCGTGGTAGCTGCCCGCCATCTCGAACGCCACGTCGGCGCCCTTCTCCGCTCGGGTGACCGACCGCACCTGCCGCGCGAAGCCGGGCTCCGTGGGGTCGAACACGTGATCCGCGCCGAACTCCAGCGCAAGATCGCGTCGCGCGGGGATCGGGTCCGCCGCGACGATGGGCGATACTCCGGCGCGCTCCAGCATGGTAATGAGTAGCAGACCGATGACACCCGCGCCAAGCACGCACGCGCTCTCGCCGAGCCGGATCTCCGAACTCAGCAACGCGTCGTACGCCACGCCGCCCAGCGCGAGGAATACGGCGTGCTTCGCGTCCATGTCGTCGGGTAGTCGCTGGAAATACGGGTCGTCGACAGAGACGATTGCGTGCGTGCGGTGTCCGGCGATGAACGTGTACCGATCGCCGACTTCCACATCTGTGACGCCTTCACCGACGGCGACGACCTCGCCAACTTCCTCGTAGCCGGACCCGCACGGATAGGCCGGCTCGCGGTCGTCCTCTGGTGGCTCGAACAAACCGTCGCGAATCTCGCGATCGGCGTAAGGCGCGCGACCACGGTACGAGTTCATCTCGGTTCCGTGGCTGATAGCCGAGTAGGTGGTGCGCATCAGCACCTCGCCCGACCCCGGCTCCTCCAGCGGGATATCGCGTACACCGACCTGATACGGCTCGACGAAGACGATCTCTTTCGGCATGGCGGGACCCTCCGGTGTGGCGTAACGCGCGTCGTGGTCGAAACGGTACGCCGGAACTCCGGCAGGCGCCAGTCGTCGCACAGTGGGGCGCTCCGGCACGCTGTTTGCACGACCTGCGGGCACGCCGCGTGTTGACACAAATCGCCCATGCGGATACGTTAGGACGGGGCTCGGGGCATTGGCCTCGGGACAGGTTTCGCGTGACGCCCACGACGGGTCGTCTGAGCGGAGCCGGGGAATCGGAGTCGGATACGATGATACGACGCGCAACCATCGCGCTCTTCGCACTTCTCGTCACAGCGGCGGCCGCCGCTACGGCCATGTCCGGGCCGGACGTGCTGCGCCGCATACGTCGGGCATACGACCGGACGGACTCCTTCCAGGCGGAGTTCGATCAGACGTTCATCTGGAGGCTCGCCGGTAGCGAGCAGACCATGAGCGGCAGTTTCGCCATGGAGAAGCCGAACCGGTTCCGCGTCGAGACCGAGGCGCAGACCGTCGTCACCGACGGCGAGACCGTGTGGAGCTACTCCCCCGCGACGCGGCAGGTGATCCTGAACGACTACGACCCCGCGACGATGCCGCTCCGCCCCGACAACTTCCTGCTTCGCTTCCCCGACGAGGACCGCGTCACATACCTCGGCGAACGGCCCGACGGCGAATCGACGATCCACACGATCGAGCTGATCCCCAGCGATTCGACAATGGGCATCGCGTCCATGCGTGTTTGGGTGAACGACGACGACTGGTTCGCGCGGAAGGTCACCTACGTGAGCGTCAACGCGGACACGACGACTTACCGGCTGCGAAACATTTCCCGGAACCCCGACCTGGCCGAATCGGTGTTTGAATTCGCGATACCACGCGGCGTCGAGGTCGTTGACTTCCGCGCCACCGGCTCGCGCTGACACATGTCCGCCCTTCCCGGAATTGACACGATATGATCCGTCTCGCGAGAATGCTCACGTCGCTGCTCCTCGCCGGTCTCCCGGGCACTGCCGAGACATCGGCGGCAGCCTACGGCGGCGACGCCGAGACCACTGCGCAATGGGTGTTCTTCACCGACCGAGGGCCCGCGCTTTCCGCATCCGCCGACGGTCCGGTTCATGCGGCCTACGTCGACGCGGTGGCGAACGTTGCCCACCTGCGGCACGTTACGAACTGGTTCAACGGCGTGAGCGTCGACGCCGACGAGTCACAGGCCGAGCGTCTTCGCGCTTTGCCGTTCGTGCGCAGCGTAGGCGCGGTTGCGACGTTTGCTCCGCCCACGCCGGTGCCTGCACCGGCGCCGCCCAATCCGTTCGAACGCCCGGCCCGCGCGAGCGTGCTGGACTACGGCCCGTCGATCACCCAGGACACGCTCATCAACGCCGACGCGCTCCACGACATGGGCCTCACCGGCGACGGCGTGCTCATAGGATTTCTCGACAGCGGCTTCAACTACCTCGACCACCCCGCGTTTGCGCATGTCACGGTGGTCGACCAGTGGGATTTCGTCGACGACGACGGCGACGTGGCGTACGGCTCGACAACCGATCACGGCACGGAGGTCATGTCCTGCGCCGTGGCGTACTCGCCCGGAAATCTCATCGGCACGGCGTACAACGCCGACGTGGCCCTCGCCCGGACGGAGGACGTGGCCGTCGAACGGCGATACGAAGCCGAGGATTTCTGGGTCGCCGGCGCGGAGTGGCTCGTGGACAGCGTCGGCGTAGATGTGATTTCGTCGAGCGTCATCTACAACTGGTTCGATCTGGGATGGAACGAGGACTACCAATGGGAAGAGGCGGACGGCAACTCGACCATCATCACGCAGGCCGCGGACAAGGCGGCAGGGAAGGGCGTCGTGGTGGTCGTCGCCGCGGGAAACGAGCGCACGAACGGTTACAGCATTGAACATTGGAACGGCGGCAAGATCCTGCTGCCCGGCGACGGCGACTCGGTGATAACCGTGGGCGCGGCAACACCTAGCGGCGTGTACTCGTACTTCAGTTCGCCCGGACCGACCGCCGACGGCAGGATCAAGCCTGACGTGGCAGCGCTGGGTAGCGGCGTCTGGATGGTCCGCGGGTCGAAGGACCTACTGAACTACGAGAGCAACAGTGGCACGAGCTACGCAACGCCGCTCGTTGCCGGAGTGTGCGCGCTGCTGCTGGAGGCGCATCCGGGCTGGGACCCGCTCGCCATCCGGACCGCGCTTCAGCTCTCCGGCACGCAGGCGGTGAAGCCCGATACGAACCTCGGCTGGGGAGTGATCGATGCGCTGAGGGCGCATCGCGCCGACTACGCCGTGTTCGGGCAGGCGGTGAGCGTGGTCGACGGCAAACCTGTGTACAACTCATACGTGCGCCTGTTCGACGGCGCCGAGCAGCAGGTAGCCGAAGAGTACACCGGCGACACGGGCTGGTTCGTGTTCGAGAACCTCGATCCGGGGACGTACCACGTCCGCGGCTATGTGGAAGACAGCACGCTCGTTGCGGATTCGACCATCACAATTCCCCTTGTGGCGCCGCGAACGCTCCGCATCGAACTGGAAGCGCCCGACACCGTCGGCGACCCATCGCGTCCGGAGAGGTTCTGGGTCGGCGCCCCGTTCCCCAATCCGGCGAATCCGACGATATCGATCGAATACCGCGTCGACGACGTGGTGCCGGGCGAGGCGATCCGGTTGCGCATCGTGACGACGACGGGACAGCATGTCCGCTCCGAGCGCGTGAGCGTCTCCGCGCAGGGGCTGGTCCGGTGGGACGGTCGCGACGATCTCGGGCGTCCGGTGGCAGGCGGCGTGTACTTCGCGACGCTGACCCTCGGCGACGAATCCGCCACGCGTCGCGTAGTGCTGCTGCGCTGAGGCCCCCTTCCCTAACCCTTCCCCCGGTGAGGGCAGGGAAGTCGTCGCACTGCAATCGAGGACGCAATGTGCTTGGTTGTTCGGCGTCGGCTCGCGGCTCTACCTGCTCGCGCTCCGCCGTCATTCCGAGCCGCGACTTCCGCCCTGTAGGCGGAGGTCGGGTGTCGAGGAATCTCTTGCGCATGCGGTTGTTCGACACCCGCAAGAGATGTCTCGACTCCGTCGGCTCCGCCGACTTCACTTGACATGACGGTGGCCTATCACGCGGGCAGTTCGCGAAGTGAACTGCGGAACGAACCCGAGCCCCGTGAGGGTTCGCCGCCTGGCTCGTATATTCCTCCAGCCCACACGCCGACCGCAATCACGCAGCGAAGGATATTTCATGGAACGTCTCTGGGCGCCCTGGCGGATGAAATACATCACCGGGCAAGTAGAATCGTCCGAGGACGGCAAGTGCGTCTTCTGCGACGCGGTCGCCACGCAGGACGACGCGGAGCCGCTGGTCCTTGGCCGTGCCGAGCACACGTTCACCATCATGAACCTGTTCCCGTACACGAATGGGCACCTCATGGTCGTCCCGAATCGTCACGTGGCGAAACTCCAGGATCTGACGGTCGACGAGCACGCGGAGATCATGTCCGGCGCCTCGGCGGCCGTGGACGTTCTCGGATCGCTCATGAACAGCGACGGATTCAACCTCGGCATGAACCTGGGGCGTGCGGCCGGAGCCGGCATCGATACGCACCTGCACATGCACGTCGTCCCGCGCTGGAATGGCGACACGAACTTCATGCTGGTATTCGACGACGTGCGCGTCATCTCCGAGTCGCTCGACGAGACCTACGCGAAGGTGCGCGCGGAGTACGAACGTCGCGGTCTCACGGGATGACGGTCCGCGCGGCACATGTACCCGCCTCGGAGTGCATGGGGTGGAGTATAGGGAGCGCTCCGGGACGAAGCTAACGGGCTCGGCATTGGGCGAGGAGAGGCGAATGGACGCCGTGAGATGGGAAGAGATGCTCCCGGATGAGCTGTTGGCGGCCATCGGGGAGTGTCCGGTCTGCTACATGGCATACGGCCTGGCGGAGCCGCACGGCGCGTACAACGCCCTCGGGCTGGACTGGCTGAAGGCGTATGCGCTGTGCGAGCAGGCTGCAGGGGCGCACGGTGGTGTTCTCGCGCCGCCGATGTGCTGGCATGTCCAGGAGCGGCGGCAGTTCGGCTGGCTCGAACGCCACGGAGTGCGGCAGTCGCTGTGCAGCTCCCTCCCGGGCGACCTGTTCCTGAGGATAGTGCTCCACCAGCTTCGCGTGTTCGACGCACGCGGATTCCACGCGGCGGTCCTGATCACGGGCCACTACGGCGGCATCGAACGTGACATGCGGCTCGTGTGCGAGTACTACCGGCGGCGCTCCGGGACGCCTATGCAGATTCGGTGCATCGCGGACTGGGAGAGCATCGATTTCGAAGACTATCACGGCGACCACGCCGGCATGTGCGAGACACAGCAACTCATGGCGCTGCGCGAGGATCTGGTCGACCTGACGCGTGTAGAGCCGTCTCCGGAATCCGGCCCATGGTGCGGGGTGGATTTCGCGAAGGAGCCCCTCCCGCCGAACGCGGAGACGGGGCGCAAGATTGTAGCGTCGCAGATCGAGAAACTCGGACGCATGCAACAGGAGCTTCTGGCAGCGTACACGCCTGTCGAGTCATACCTCGTACCGCACCAGGACGACGTCGATGAATACTGGCAGACGTTCGACCGGCTGACGCGCAAGTACTGGGTCGCCTCGTCGACGTGGGATGAGTTCTCCGCCGGACCGCCGACATTCCCCGGGTGGGAGGCCTTGGGGTTGTGAGAGCCGGTGCGCGGGGTACGACCTGCAACGCCTACCGCGAAGTTGCGCCACGTACTGACGGAACGAACGATGCAGCTTGAATCGCGACAGGGACGCGCGGGTCGCACCGGTTGGTATATCCGCATCGCGCTGTACGGCGCTGTCCTCGTCGGAGTACTTCTGGCGATACATGGCATGCGCGCGCGAATACCGCAGGCATTTGGCCTGACGCCGATCACCGTCAAGGCACTCGCTGTGACCTATCTCTCCCCGGAATTCGGTGATCGCGATAGCGTCTCCGCGACGCGCGACGTATCGGTTACGGTTCGCATCGTCGGGCGGGATTCGCTCGGCGCCGACGTGCGACTGAACCAGTTCACGCTCGTGGCGGGCTCCGAACGTCCGCGCCCGTTTGCCAGCGACCTCCTTTTTGGTGAGTCCGGAGCTCTGCACGTCGCGCGCGGCGATACGATCCTCGGCGTGCTGCTCTTCACCGTACCCGCCGATGCGACGCCGGACGAACTCTGGTGGAACCCGTGACGCAGGGCGCGCCGCCCGGCGTCGGGGAATCCGTCGATCTGGAGGTCGAGCGCCTTTCATTCGGCGCCGACGCCATAGCGCGCTACGATGGGCTGACAGTGTTCCTCCCGGACGCGGCGCCGGGCGACCGGGTTCGCGCGCGAGTCACCGAGGTGCGTCCTCGATTCGCCCGAGCGGTTGTCACCGACGTGCTGGAGCCTTCGTCCGAGCGAGTGGCGTACGACTGCCCGGTAGCCGACGTGTGCGGTGGGTGCCAGTGGCAGCATGTCTCGTCCGCCGGACAGCTCGCTGCGAAAGAGCGCGCCGTCCGCGACGCACTGGAGAGAATCGGCGGATGGGATTCCCCCGATGTGCGGCCGATACTCCCGAGCCCGCGCCAGTGGCGGTACCGCAACAAGGCGCGATACGGCGTCGCTTACGCGGACGGTGCCGTCCGCGCCGGATACAATGCCCGTCGAACGCACGAGCTTGTACCGATCTCAACGTGCCCGCTCAACATGGAGGGCGTCGACCGGGCGCTTGCCGGTGCGGTACGTGCGTTGGGCGACGGAAGCTCGTACGCCGACCTCGCGAACTCGGTGACGGCTCTCGTGGCCCGCGAGAGCGCCGGCACGGGCGAGATCGCCCTGCGGCTGGTGATGTCGAGGAACGTACGTGCACGTGAATTCGCTGAGGAACTCGCCTCTGAACTCGCGTGCGAGTTCGCAGGTCTCGCCGGCGTGACGGTGGTCTCGTCCAGGCGGGGGGCATCAGGCCGCGACAGAACCGTGTGGGGCGGCGAGAGCGTCACGGAACACGTCGGGCCGTGGCGGTACCACGTGTCCGCCGCATCGTTCTTCCAGGTGAACCCATACGCGACGCCGACGCTTGTCGATCTCGTGACCGACGGGGCGGGCCTCGGCGGCGGGGAGACCGGCGACGTGGACGTCGTGGACGCTTACGGCGGCGCGGGGCTGTTCAGCGTCGCTCTTGCCCGGCAGGCGGGAAGCGTCGCCCTTGTGGAGAGCGATCGCAGCGCCGTATCGGACGCTCGTCGCTCGCTCAGCGAGTCGGGCATGGACAACGTGACGGTTCACGAACGACCCGTCGAAGGCATCGCCGATCTCGGCTTGCGCGCCGACGTGATCGTGTGCGATCCTCCGCGCCAGGGCGCCGGACGCGAAGCGATCGACGCAATGGAGACGCTGAGCGCAGGCCGATTCGTGTACGTAGCGTGCGATCCGGCGACACTCGCCAGGGATTCCGCCATGCTGCGGAAGCATGGCTGGGACCTTGTCGCCGCGCAGCCGCTGGACATGTTTCCGCAGACGTATCACGTGGAAACCGTTGCGCTGTTCGAACGTCGGTAGGAAGATGGATTCACGTACCCGCAGACGCCCGCATTCGTTCGTCGAGCCGGTGGATATCGACGACAACCACACGCCGGACGGCGGTCCATTCGTCAACATCGTGCTCGTCGAGCCGGAAATCCCGCAGAATACCGGCACGATCGTCCGGCTCGCGGCGGCGACCGCTTGCCCGCTGCACTTGGTGGAGCCGCTCGGGTTCGACATCGACGAACGCGCCGTGAGGCGGGCCGGCCTCGACTACTGGCGGCACGCGCGGGTAGCGACGTACCCTTCGTATCACGCGCTCCGGGCCACGGGCGGCTCCGGGCGATTCTGGTTGACGTCAAAGAAAGCGGATCGGCTGTACACCGACGTTGCGTACGAGCCGGGCGACTTCATCGTGTTCGGCAGAGAGACGACCGGCCTGCCGGACGACATGATCGCAGGTGACCCGGACCACGCGCTTCGCATCCCCATGTTCGGGCCGGTGCGGAGTCTGAACCTGGCGAACGCAGTTTCGGTGGTTGTGTACGAGGCGCTCCGGCAACTGCGGGGATTCTGAACGTTCTCAGGGAGGCAGATCATGGAAGCCAAGGTCATCGAGATACGCGTGAAGGGCGACTCAGGCATCGGCGACGAACTTGAGAAGGCGCTCAACGCGTTCCTGAAGGGGAAGTCCGGCATAAAGATTCACGGTACGCAGGTACAGGCGCTCGACATCGGCGGCCCGTCGGAGGCTGAGCTGCTTGTACTGTGCACAGTGCTGTACTCGTAGAGTCCGGCGGAAGGCGTGACACCGCTGACCGACCCCTTCCGCGCCGTTCTGACATCCTTCGCCGGGGCGCTCGTGTGGTGGTCCGCGTGACGACCAACGCGTACATTCAGATGATTATCACAGCCGGGCGCCAATGCCCATGGGAGATACGGAATGCCCATAGTAGATACCGATTTGCTGAACAGCGCGCGCGAACGCATCGATAACCTGCGGAGGTATCTTTGACATCGATTCGCGTCGTGAGAAGGTAGCCGAGTTCGACGCCCAGATGGCCGCGCCCGGATTCTGGGACGATCCGCAGTCCGCGCAGAAAGTCGTAGCGGAAGCGAATGCCGAGAAGGCGTGGGTCGAGAGCTGGGACGGCCTCGATACCCGCTGGCAGGACGTTCAGGAGCTGCACGAGCTTGCCAGCGCGGAGGACGACGAAGACGTGCTCCGAGAAGTCGAACAGGACCTCGCGGCGCTGGACAAGGACCTCGCCGACGCAGAATTCCGGCAGATGATGTCCGAACCAACCGACCCCAAGAACACGATCATCACCATCCACCCGGGCGCGGGCGGCACTGAGTCGGCCGACTGGGCAGCCATGCTCATGCGCATGTACATCCGGTGGGCGGAGCGTAAGGGCTTCAACGTCGAGGTGCTCGACCTCCAGGACGGCGAGGAAGCGGGCATCAAGAGCGTATCCATCGAGGTGACCGGGCCGTATGCGTATGGCTACATGAAGGCGGAGAGCGGCGTCCACCGCCTTGTGAGGATTTCGCCGTTCGACGCGCAGAAGCGCCGACACACGTCGTTCGCGAGCGTGTTCATCTACCCCGAGATCGATGACGATATCGACTTCGCCGTCGAGGAGAAGGATATTCGCGTCGACACGTACCGCGCCTCGGGCGCCGGCGGTCAGCACGTGAACAAGACCGACTCCGCCGTCCGGATGACGCACGAGCCGACGGGCATCGTCGCGCAGTGCCAGACCGAGCGCTCGCAGCACAAGAACCGGGCAAACTGCCTGAAGCTCCTGACGGCGCGCGTGTACGAGCACCATCTGAAAGAGCAGCAGAAGGAAGTCGACGAACTCGAATCGACGAAGAAGTCGATCGAGTGGGGCAGCCAGATCCGTTCGTACGTGTTCCAGCCGTACCAGATGGTGAAAGATCACCGCACGGAGACGGAAACCTCCAACGTCGACGCGGTGATGGACGGCGATATCGACGCATTCATCAACGGCTATCTCACCAGCAACTGACCTACGCCCGCGTAACGACGGCGCGTATCTTGCTAGATGTCTCACTAGAGATCTCTGGATCGTGGATGAATTGATGAGCGAAGCGAAATACACCGAAGAACACGCTCGCGCCGAGGAGGAGACTCCGCAGCTTGAGGTGTTTCCGAACCAGCGCCCTGATCGTGACTACCACGTCCGCATCGACGTTCCGGAATTCACGTCAGTATGTCCGAAGACGGGGCAGCCCGATTTCGGTACGATCACCATCACGTACGTGCCGAACGAGCTGTGCGTCGAGCTGAAATCGCTCAAGATGTACATGCAGGCGTTCCGTCAGATGGGCATCTTCTACGAGAACGTCACGAATCGCATCCTCGAGGACTTCGTCGCGGCGTGTAAGCCACGGCGCGCGGTCGTCGACGCGCGATTCAGCCCGCGCGGAGGCATCAGCACCGACGTGCGCGTAGAATACCCGTACCCGGAGCCGGGCTCAGCGCCGGCTCTGCCGGTACCCGAAGACGTTTGACGAGTATCACGCAGGAAGGCACACATGGCGAAGCTGGAACTCGGGTTGATTGTCGGGGTCACGCGCGACCCGAATGAGTCGTTCAAGGAAGTCGCGGATGTCGGCGTCCCGACATGTCAGCTCGTGGCAAGCGCGGACGCCGTGCTGGCCGGCGAGCATCCCGATCCGAAGGAGATCCGCGCGGCGGCGGATGCGGCCGGCATCCGCATCACCTCGGTGTTCCTGCAGTGGAACGGGCAGATGTTCAACAACGTCGACGGGCCCGGCTCGATGGGGCTCGTGCCGCCGGACCTGCGCGCCGGTCGCGTCGCGTCGGGCAAAGCGTTTTCCGACTGGGTCCGCGAGATGGGCGTGGACAGCATCACGTGCCACATCGGCTTCATCCCGGACGACGAGCTTGACCCGCTCTACGCAGGGTTCATCGAAGCGATGCGCGACCTTGCGGTACACTGCGCGAATAACGACCAGATATTCTGCTTCGAGACCGGGCAGGAGCTGCCCTCCACGCTGAAGCGCACCATTCAGGACGTCGGCACCGGCAACCTGTTCGTGAATCTCGATCCCGCGAACCTCATCCTCTACGGCAAGGCCAACCCGCTCGACGCGGCCGAGATATTCGGCGAGTACGTGCGCGGCCTCCACGCCAAGGACGGCGTCTGGCCGAATCGCGACGAATCGCTTGGGCTGGAGACGGCGCTGGGCGAGGGCGGGGTCAGGTTCGACCTGCTGATCCGGCGCCTCAAGGAGAAGGGGTTCACCGGCCCGTTGACCATCGAACGGGAGATCAGCGGTCCGCAGCAGAAAGAAGACATCAAGAAGGCGATAGCGATCCTCGAGCCGATGCTGTAGGCAGGCGCGGACGAGGCAGACCCTCGCCCTTCGCCGACTCCGGTGGCTCTGCGCCTCTCCCCGAACGCGCAGCGCACATAGCGAGACGTGGCGAAGGACCGTGCGACCACCGATCCTTCTCCCGTTTGCGGGCGAGGGTGGCGGGAGCGTGGCAAGCGACGGGTGAGGGTGGGCGTAGAGAGGGGCGCAGCGTGCTGCGCCCCTCTCTACGTACCGTAGCGCGTCTACCGCAGCAGCGTGAGACGCCGCGACTATGCGACGCCCTACCGGTTGCGTATCTTCCCTGCTTGCCGAAGACCCGTCCGAAGCACGTGAGAAAGGCAGTCGACGATGCCGAAAGACACCGTCACCATCACCGACAACCGCACCGGAGAGTCGCACGAGCTGCCGATCAGCTACGGCACCTACCCGGGGTACGGCGCGACCATCGACGCACTTGCGCTGAGGAACATCAAGGCGAACGAGGACGATTTCGGACTACTCACGTTCGATCCGGGGTTGGGGAACACCTCCTCGGTGAAGAGTTCCGTCACCTTCATCGACGGCGAGCGCGGAATCCTTCGGTACCGTGGCTACCCTATCGATCAGATCGCCGAGAGAGGCACGTTCCTGGAGACGGCGTACCTGCTCATGTTCGAGAATCTTCCCACGGCGGAAGAACTCGCCGAGTGGCGCCAGGAAATACTCGAACATCAGCTCGTTCATGAATTCGTGAAGAAGTTCATGGATGGCTTCCAGTACGACGCGCACGCCATGGGCGCCTTTGTCGGGACGTTTGGCGCGCTTTCGACGTTCTACCCGGAAGCGGTGAACGTGCTCGACGAGGAGACGCGCATCAAGTACGCGAAGCTGATCCTCTCAATGGCGCCGACCATCGCCGCGTACTCGTATCGACACAGCCGCGGCCTGCCATACGTGCTTCCAGACGAAAACCTCGGCTATGTGAGCAACTTCCTCTACATGCTCTTCGAGCACGCCGATCACGGCCGCGATTTCCACACGAACGAGACGATCGTCCGCGCGCTGGAGGTGCTGCTCATCCTGCACGCCGATCACGAGCAGAACTGTAGCACCACGACGATGCGCACCGTGGGCAGTTCGCACGCTTCTCCGTTCGTGTCGATCGCCGCCGCGGCCGCGGCACTTCACGGTCAACTGCACGGCGGCGCGAATCAGGCCGCTCTGGCGATGCTTGAACGCATCGGGACGGTCGACAACATTCCCGATTTCGTCGCGGGTGTGAAGGACAAGCGCGAGCGGCTGATGGGGTTCGGTCACCGGGTGTACAAGAACTACGACCCGCGCGCGACGATCATCAAGAAGATGGCCGACGACGTGCTCGGGCAGACCGCGCCGGACCCGCTCCTCGATATCGCAATGGAGCTTGAGCGGATCGCTCTTGAGGACGAGTACTTCGTCCAGCGGAAGCTCTATCCGAACGTCGATTTCTACTCCGGCATCATCTACAAGGCCATGGGCTTCCCGCAGGATCTGTTCACGGCGATCTTCGCCATCGGGCGCACTGCGGGATGGCTGGCGCACTGGCTGGAGATGTTCAAGGATCCGGACAATCGTATCGTCCGGCCGCGACAGCAGTACATGGGCGCCGATGAGCGTCCGTACGTTCCCATCGAGAAGCGATAGCGGCGCCCGCGTCGCGCGGCGATTCGTGGGGTCTAGCGCCCGCACCGGACTTGTTGGCGCAACGAGCGTTTGGTATATTTGTATACTTCACGCGAATATGGTTGCGCGCCTATAGCTCAATTGGATAGAGCACCTGACTACGGATCAGGAGGTTGGGGGTTCGACTCCCTCTGGGCGCACCACTTTTCTCGCACGGGGCCGTGTACGACCATTCGGAGCCGTGGTGAACTCCCTTCCTACGCCGTAGCCGGGAACTTGTCTGGCTCAAGGGCTTTCTGCCTGCGACGCAGATCAACCCTATCGATCGCCTCCAGAATGTCATCCGATTTCAGGAAGAACTCACCACTATTGGCGAGTTGCCTAATCTTCATAATGATACGGTCTTCTCCCAAGGGCAATTCGGTGATCCGGCTCAGGATGTTCCTGCTGAGTCTTGCTGGGCGAGGCCTTCGCAAGGCTTCGATGCACCCGTCTAGGAACGACTGAAGACGCTCGGCGTCTACAGCAGTGCTACCTTCCCGCAGTAATCGCTTGACTTTCAGCGTGTGATAGTAGGATAGTATGCAATGCATTAGCAGAGCGATTGCGAGTCCGATGGAGAGATGGAGTTCGCGCGGAACCCAACTCGTTTGTGTCGTGTCGCCCAGCCATCCAGCACCCATCCCTGAACTGCGTAGAGGTTCCCGAGTATGAACAACGTAGAGGCGAGTATCCACAGAAGGAACAGACGCAAATACCCATTCAGGCCTGAGAAGAGCAGCACCGCCCTGGCGAACGGATTCACAATCCAACGAGCACGACGGTACGCCGTGCCGATGGTAGCAAAGTACATCACCAGAATTCGATTTCCACTCGTGGCCTCCCCCAGATGCTCCTCTCCGTCACAACCGCTTGCGTGGCCTACAACCACGCCAGGTACGTGCAACGACAACCCCAGTGCCGAGGCAATCGTGGGAGGCGGTCGAGCTCCGACCACCGGTACTTGAGCTTCCCCTTGTGGCATACCTGGCACGGCTCGTCCTCGATGGTCGATAACTCGATTCCCTTGCCGATGTGATCACTGGACAGCCCACGCAACTGGGCTTCCGATGATGCCCGGAACCACATCGTATGGGCGTAAAGGAGAGCGATGTCTCGTGGACTGTCGGGGTCTCTGTCGGTCGCCATGTGGCCCGTCGGATTGGCCAGGAATTCCTGCAGGGGTTGGCACCGTAACCGCCCGCCGCACACATCGACCAGGGCACGGCCCATCTGGATGATGGAGCTTCCCAGCATCCCGTGCAAGGCGAGAATGGCACCGATCTCACCTCTGCATGCATCGTCCACTTGGAGATCGGCGTACGGGTGATCTAGGAGGTAGCGTGCATTTTCGAGCGAAGCACTATCCATACCCTTTGACCAGTCAACACCCATACCCCGCTGGAACACCTGTTGAGACTCGTACTTCGCTATGGTCTTCCCGGCTTTCCTCACGTTGCGCTGACGCAGGAGCCTCAATGCCGTCTCTTTCATCGCTGCCCGCTCGTTGGCAGCTTCGTCCTTGTATCGCTGGATGACCGCCGTGCCATCGTCCGTCGGTACGTATGCCTCGCCATCAGGAATCTTCGACCGCACTTCGCCCGCAGGTACGGACTCTGCTATACGTCTTGCCAGCTCGTCTTTCCTGCCGCTTTGCTTCAGGCCGTGCGCTTGAAGGATGTCTTTGAGTTCCGAGACTTTCATGCGACTTGCCAGTCGAGAATGGACTGGGGCCTCCTCGATGAGGCCGTTCTTTCTGAGTCGCCGGACGCACCGCCCTCGTGATCCTAGCAATGCGCTCCAATAGTCGGGTAACTCAGACACGAGCTGGCCCGACAATCGTGATAGGAACTCCATCTCGGCTCTCGTCAACCTAGGCTGAAGCTGAGTCGTCGCTGACGGCGTACCAGTGGCCGGTGATTCGGGTACATCCTCGGTAGGCGCAGAACGTCCGAACAGCTTGCGAAGCAAGTTCATCGTTCCCCCCGGTCGGAACATGGCAGGGCACAGTACGGAAGAGACTCCGATGCACAATGGTTGAAGTATGAATGCGTGTCAACCCATCGAGAAGTTGCCAAGGATCGCCCGGGCTCGTTGCCCCAGCCGAGGCAGCGGCGTATCATTACGTCGTACAACAGTTGTACAACATTAGACGGAGAAACACGGCACAGTCTGGGGTGCCGAGGTCCCGTCCGCTAGGCTCAATTGGATAGAGCACCTGACTACGGATCAGGAGGTTGGGGGTTCGACTCCCTCTGGGCGCACCACTTTTCTCGCACGGGGCGTGTACGACCATTCGGAGCCGTGGTGAACTCCCTTCCAGTGCCTGACGCTTCCCCGGATCATCCGCGCTGGATGAATCTCGCGATGCGCGAAGCCGAGCGCGCCGCGGATGTCGGGGAAGTGCCTGTCGGCGCCGTGGTGGTCTACCAGGACGCCGTCATCGGGAGTGCCCACAACGAGGTCGAGTCTCGCGGAGATGCAACCGCCCACGCGGAGATGCTTGCGCTGCGAGAGGCGGCCGGCGCTGTGGGTGGGTGGCGTTTGATCGACGCCGACCTGTACGTTACTCTCGAACCGTGTCCGATGTGCGCGGGCGCGCTGATCCTGTCGCGCGTGCGCTCGGTCGTGTTCGGCGCGCGGGACCCGAAGTTCGGCGCGTGTGGTTCGGTGACGGATCTGTTCGCCGCCGAGGCGCGCTGGAATCATCGCGTCGAGACGGTCGAGGGTGTGTGTGCAGAGCAGAGCGCGGAACTGCTCCGTGGATTCTTCCGGAGCCGCCGCGCGCAAGATGAGCGATAGAGCACCGCGGAGGGGTGCCAGAGTGGTCGATCGGGGCGGTCTCGAAAACCGTTGTGCGGCGTAAGCCGTACCGTGGGTTCGAATCCCACCCCCTCCGCCAGCGAACTCTACGCTTCGCTCCGAGTTCGTGTAGCAGAGTGCTCGTGCATTCTGCCCGACTCATGCACGTCATTCCGACCGGAGCCGCCAACGCGTAAGCGTCCCGGCGCAGCGGAGGAACTTCTTGCCCGGTCTAGTGCGCGTACCGAGCCGTCACGTGCGAACTCACCGTGTGAGTTCGCCTAGCAGAACGCCATAGCGTTCTGCCCGCCTCGCGGAGAGGTGCAGGAGTGGTTGAACTGGCACGACTGGAAATCGTGTGTGCGGTGTAAGCCGTACCGTGGGTTCGAATCCCACCCTCTCCGCCAGCGAACTCACTGACGTGAGTTCGTCTAGCAGAACGCAATCGCGTTCTGCCCGGCTGATCCACTACATCCCCGACCAATCGATTCCCCTGTAGCGCGGCAAGCTGTTCCTCCGTAGCTTATCTCGAGCCTGCAACCACGCCTGCTCAATCCCCTCAGACAGGATGCGGAATAGCCTGATGTCGGAGTACCCCACACATCGCGCCGCGGAGCGCTTCGGCACGTTCGGTGGTGTCTTCACCCCGTGCGTGCTGACGATTCTCGGCGTCATCATGTTCCTGAGGTTCGGCCAGGTCACCGGGAACGCCGGCGTTGCGCACGCGATTCTCATAGTTCTGCTCGCGAAATCGATCACCTTTCTCACGGCGCTGAGCCTGTCGGCAATCACGACGAATACGCGCGTTCGCGGCGGTGGCGCGTACTACCTCATCAGCCGGAGTCTCGGCGTCGAGTCAGGTGGCACCATCGGTGTCGTGTTCTTCGGAGCGCAGTCCGTGGCGGTGGCGCTATACGTCCTCGGGTTCAGCGAGGCTTTCGTCGCGGCGTTCCCCGGTCTCGGCGCGTCGATCGTCGTCGTTGCCACCGTCGTGAACGTGCTGACGTTCGTCGTGGTATACGTTGGCGCCGACTGGACGATCCGCGTGCAGTACTTCATCCTGGCGGTGCTCGGACTCGCACTCGCGAGCTTCTGGGCGGGTGTCGCTGGTGATTTCAGCCTGCCGACGTTGCGCCTCGGCGTCGCTCCGGCGTACCTCGACGGAGAGAGCTTCTTCACCATGTTCGCGCTCTTCTTCCCGGCGGTGACAGGTATCATGGCCGGGGCGAACATGTCGGGCGACCTGCGCGATCCCGGTCGGTCGATCCCCCGGGGCACCCTGGCAGCCATCGGCGTGACGGCGGTCATCTACCTGAGCCTGACGATTCTCATGTCCGGCTCCCGGGCGCAGACCGAACTCATTGCGAATCCGCTCGTGATGGCCGATATCGCATGGTCGCCCGCCATCATCACGGCAGGCATCTTCGCAGCCACGATATCGTCCGGGCTTTCGAGCATGCTCGGCGCGCCGCGAATCCTCCAGGCGCTCGCGCGGGACGACATCTTCCCGAGTCTCCGCCTGTTTGCCTCCGGATCAGCGAAGACGAACGAGCCCCGCGCCGCTGCGGTTGCGACATTTCTGATCGCTCAAGCGTGCATCCTGCTGGGCGATCTGAACGCCATCGCGCCGGTCATCACGATGTTCTTCCTGATCACATACGGGATGATCAACCTGGCGACGTTCTACGAATCGATCGCGCGGAATCCGAGCTACCGTCCCACATTCCGACTCAGCCACTGGACCACGGAGCTTCTGGGCGCCGTAGGCTGTGTCGTGGTAATGTTCCTGATCTCTCCCGTGTGGGCCATCGCTTCGATGGTGTCCATCGGTGGCCTCCACTGGTACATCGGACGCAAGCAGATGCGCGCGCGCTGGGGCGACGTCAAGCAGGGCGCCGCGTTCGAGCGAGCCCGGTCGAACTTGCTCCGGCTGGAGGATGAGCGTCGGCACCCCAAGAACTGGCGGCCGATCATCCTCGCGCTCTCCGGCGGCGCGTGGAGCAGGATGTACCTCGCCGTGTACGGACACTGGCTCGCTGCGGGGCACGGCGTGCTGACGCTGGCGCAGATCATCGTCGGTGATGTTACGGAGCTCCTCGCTCGTCGGAAGAGCCAGGAGGAGATGCTGGAACGATTCATCGCCGAGCAACACCTAGAATCGTTCCCTGCAACCATCGTCGCGCCGTCGCTCGCGGACGGAATCCGGTCCGTCGTCCAGGCGCAGGGCGTTGGAGCCGTCCGACCGAACACCGTGCTCATCGGGTGGACAGGTGACGTGGAACGTTTCGAGACGTTCGGAACAACGCTCCGGACCATCGCCGGGCTGAAGAGAAGCATCGTGGCGATCAGGTCTGCCGGCGTGGATCGCAGTGATCCCTGGACGGCGCCGCCCGGAACCATCGACGTATGGTGGCGCGGACGAGAGAACGGTACGCTCATGGTCCTGCTCGCGCATTTGCTGGTGCAGAATGACGAATGGAGGCAGCGAACCATCCGCGTCCTCCGGGTGATACCGTCGGAGTCCGGGCGGGAGGACGCGGAGCGCCACCTGGCCGATCTCATCGACGTCGCCCGGATACGAGCCCATCCCGTGGTCTTCGTGGCGGATGACGTTCCGAGCACGATTCGACGGGCATCCGCCGATGCGGCTGCTGTACTGCTGGGCTTCACGCCGCCGGAAAGGGGCGCGGAGGTAACGTTCGTCCGTGGGATGGATCGCCTCGCGGGAGAGCTCGCGACGGTGCTGTTCGTGTCCAGCGCCGGCGGGATGGAGTTGGAGGCCTGACAGGGGCGATCACGCTTACTCTTCGAGCTGCTGGATGAACACGCGGTCTGGGCTCCGCTGAGCGATGCTTTCGGCCATCTCTCGCAGACGCATGTGGTGCGTGAAGAAGAGCACCTGCGTTCTGTCTGACAGCTCCGCCAGTATCTCGAGCGCCGCGCCTGCACGTTGATCGTCGAACTTGATGAGTATGTCGTCCACGATGAACGGCATCCGCTGGTTGCGCGACAGATAGTTCTGGAGCGCGGCGATCCGCAGTGCGAGGTAGAGCTGATCGCGTGTGCCATCGCTCATCCCCGCGACGTGGACATCCTCGCCGGTAGGTCGGAATCCGACGAGCACCGGCTCGTCTTTGTCGTCGTAGCCGGCTTTGAGGCCGGAGAACGATCCGAGCGTCAGGCGACCGAACAGCTCGCTTGCCTGTTCCAGCACCGGTCCCTGGTTTTCTGCCCGGTACCGTTCGATCTCGTCGCGCAACAGCCTCTCAGCGAGTCGCAGACGCGCGTACCGCTCCACATGGCGGTGCATTTCGCCAAGGATGGACGCGGCCTCCTCGGCGGCGGCAGCGGCCCCATCGCTTCCGTCGATGCGATTCATCTCGCCGCGCAGCTCGCCGATCTGCCGGTCGATCTCCGCGAGGTTCGATTCCGCATCATCATGTTCGGCGCGGAGCGACTCGATGTTCGCGGCGATGTCGTCGGGATCGGCCTCCCGGCACGCGGCAACGAACCCGTCCACCGAAGTGCCGTCGCCGATCGTCCCGAGGTTGTCACGGATTGAGTCGATCTCCAGGCGCAGCTCCTTCACGTCTCCGAGCACGCTATCAAGAGTCTCGACGATATCATCGGCCCGTGCGTCGGCAGATTTCGGCACGAGAGTTCGCAGCTTGTCGGCGATGCGCTCGTAGTCTTCTATCTCCTCGGTCATGGGTGCGATCCTGTCGTCAGATATCTTCGACGCATCCCTCAACGTGGTGCGGGCCTGTTCGAGACGGTCCATGACTGTCTGGACGTAGTCGGGAGGCATGTCCGGGTCGAGATCGAGCGGCCGGATCGCCTCGGCCCAACCCGTCCGCCACTGCTCCTGCTGCGCGGTCGCATCAGCGTGCTCGCTCTCGGCTCTGTCGTGTTGCCGCCGGAGGCGAGAACACTCCTCCTCCTGCTCGCGTCGGGCGGAAGATTCGCTTCGCAGCCGGTCGAGCAGCCCATCGCCATATCTGAGCACCGCGCGGAGCGATTCGTCGCGCTCGACGTGCTCGTCGTAACCGGCGAATACCCCTGTGAGTCGGTCCAGGTGCTCACGGATCCGTTCCTCGATCCCCCTAAGCTCGGACTCCATCCTGTCGGCGTCGCGCTTGCGACGGAGCACCTCGGCGCGCCTGGAGAGCCAATCCCGCATCTCCATTGGTGTGCCCGGCGTTAGTCCGGCGCGCGACCAGGCACGTTCCCATTCCGTGCGAATCCGATCGTATTCGCCCTTTGTCCACTGCCGCCGGTGTCGGGCATGAAGCGCGAACAGACCGGTCGCAAGCACGACCAGAACGCCGAGTGGAACTGCTATCGGCGGCGAGAGTATGCCGGCGAGGCCCAGCGCCGTCGCGGCGACGACCGCCAGTGCGCCGCCGATTACGGCATACCGAAACGCGCTCCACCGCGCTTCCGCGCTCAGCACGCCGTCCGTTCCAGCTCGGAACTGGTCCGCGAATCTGTTGACGACGTCGTCGCCGGGTGGGAGCATCGCGTCGAGTTCTGCGAGCGAGCCCTTCCAGTCGATGAGTTTGAGCGCCTCGCGATTCACATCGGCTCGCCCGTTGTCGAGCTTTTCCTTGAGTTCCTGGCACTGGGCGTCGAGGTCACCGTGTTCTCTGGCGGCCTCAATCGCCCTTTGGAGCGGACTACCGTCGCGGGCCGAGGACAGCGATTTGAGACGGGCGTCTGCCTCGCCGATGTCGTCTGTAAGTTCCTCCCGTCCGCGCTTCGCCTTAGCGACATTACTGGTGATCCGCTCGTAGCTGCTCGCAAGTTCTCGGATTTTCGATAGCTGCTCCTCCGACAGGCGAAGCTCGTTCGCACGTTCGGTAGTGATGTCGGGTCGGATGCTCCGCAGAATCTCCGCCGACTCGCGGATCAGATCCTCGCGTTCGCGCTGCTTCTTCGGGAGGTCCTCGCGGGCGCTGCGGTATCGTTCGATCCGGCGTACCAACGCGCGAATCGTCGGCTCCGCCTCGACCACTGCTTCGACAGTGTCGCCGTGCGCATCGAGCTTGTCGCGTGTTCTGTCGAGATCGGCCAGTCTCGGAAGTGCTCGCTGGAAGCGCTCGTGCTGGCGCAGTTCGCGACCGAGATCATCGCGTCGCGTCCTGAGTTCGTCCCGCCGTCGCTCGCGCAACCGTAGCCCGTCGCCGAGTTCACGCCACCGGCTCTCGGGCACCGACGCCTCCCGAACCGTACGCCGCACATCGTCGTATCGTCGGAGCGCGCTGTTGATAGTCTGCGTCTTCCCGCGCGGCCGGAATAGAGCGTCGGCCTCCTCTCCGAACTCCGCGAGGATGCGGAGTACCGAACTGCCGAGGCTTGCGCCGAAGATCAGTTGCCCGAGATCTCCCTCGGCGCGGAGCATCTCGTCCGCCCCGGAAACGAGCCGATCGTAGTCGATGCCGAAGAACCGGATGAACTGTTCCTCGTTCACTCCGGTGAGGAAACGGCCGAGCACGGCCTCGTCGATAGGTCGTTCCGCGGCGTCGAGCAGCGTATCCCTGTTGCCCTTGCGCCGAACGACGAGGAGTTCCTCATTGCCATCGCGAACGGCAGCGGCAATGCGCATCTGCCCGTACTCGTGAACGAAGTTGTCGGGCGTCTGGCCGTCGATGCCGTACAGCAGCCCACGGATCGCGCGGAGCGCTGAGCTCTTCCCAGCCTCATTCGGGCCGTAGATCACGTGGAGACCGTCGTCGCCGCCGGTCAGGTCTATTGTGCGGTTGGTGAACGGGCCATACGCGCGGAGTTCCAGCCGGCTGAATCTCATGGTCCGTCCCCGCCGGAGAGGATGCGGCTGATCAGCAGGTGGCGGGCGTCCTCGACGAGCGCGCGAATAGTATCGTACCCGCCGAGGTCGATCTCCGCCTTCAGGTCGGCGGGAAGCTTCGCGTTGATCTCGGCAAGCTCACCGGAGATCGCGTCGAGACCACGCTCGTCCGCGTCGAGCCCCTCTATCGCACGGACCAGATCGCCCACGGCGTCGGCACGCGCCGCCAGTTCCTCAAGGCTGTGTCGCACGCGCGTCCCGAACTTCACTCGTTCGACCCAGACGTCGCCGCCGCCGATGTCTCCGGCACTCCGGCGTATCTCGTACATCCACTTCTCTGGATCACGCGCGATCTCGTCGTGCGCGCGACACGCCCCTGTCACCTCGACGCGGACCGCAAGCAACCGACCGCCGGCCTCATCGAGATGATCGCGGATGCCGGTTGTTGCTCGCTCGACGACGTCGTCGCCGTTCTCGCACCCGGCCGCATCGATCCGGCAGACCGCCCATCGCACGACGTCAAGCGAAGCCGGTTCGATGCCGGCGATACCGTCGTCGACCGTGACGATGAGACACCCTTTCGCGCCGGTCTCCCGCGCGTGACGGCCCTGGATGTTGCCCGGATAGACGACCAACGGCTCCTCGCTGAGCACGTCCGCCGCGTGAACATGGCCGAGCGCCCAGTAGTCGTAGCCCTTCGCGCGGAGGTCGTCGAGCCTGCACGGCGCGTAGTTGTCGTGGCCGGCGAGTCCATCCACGTTCGTATGGAGAACGCCGATGTTGAAGATGCCCGCGCGGCGCTCCGGATATCCGAGAGCGAGATTCTCTTCCTCGGCGCGATTGGCGTATGACCTGCCGTGGAGAGCGACGCCGAGACGCTGGTCCTCAAACGTCTCCGCTTCACGCGCCGAGAATCGCGTGACGTTGTCCGGCAGCGAGAGGTTCTTGGTGATATGGCTCTGAGCGTCGTGGTTACCGGCGGCGATGAACGCCCGGATGCCCGCCTCCCGTAGCTCCGCCATCTGCTGCACGAGGAAGAGCCCGGTATTGTAGTCGCGCCAGTCGCCGTCGAACAGATCACCGGCGATCACGATGAAATCCACGCTCTCGTCGATGGCGAGCCGAACGAGGTTGCGGAACGCCTGGCGTGTTGCACCGCGGATATCTTCTAACGGCGCACCTTCGTACCGCTCAAGCCCGATCAGAGGGCTATCGAGGTGTATGTCCGCTGTGTGCAGGAACTTCATCCGTTCGAGTACCTTCCGGGACTCGGTCACCACCGCCGAACGCGGAGCACACCGGCCGTCTGCATAAGCTCACGCGGCTGACGACGTGTCGTCAACGGGGATGCGTCGTCGACATGCAGCTTCGCCGTGGCGTGTGGCTCTCTCACCGCCGATTGGCCCGTCGGGAGCCGGGGCGTATCTTATTGTAGTACAGCGATATTAGCGATGCGGGAGGGTGCATGGCACGAAAACATGCTGAAGTCGATCGCTTCCTTGAGATCGTCGCGGAGCGTCACGCCGGCTTCTTCCAGACGGGACACGCCATCACTGTCTCCCGGGCGCCTGGACGGCTCGACGTCATGGGCGGCATCGCGGACTATTCCGGCTCTCTAGTCCTGGAAGGAACGTTGCGCGAGGCAGTAATCTGCGCGGCCCAACAACGGGACGACCGGACGCTCAACATACTGAGCCTGAACGCCCAGCCGCCGGATATGCGCCCTCTCTTCACCGCCACGTTCGACTACTTCCAGCCACCCCGGGGAGGGGAACCGTACCGGCTCGTTGCCGAGCGGATGCGTCGAGATCCGCTGCGCAAGTGGGCCGCGTACGTGGGTGGCGTCATCACCGTATTGGAGGCGGAGGGCTTCGTGCGATTCGAGCGCGGGCTGAATATCGCCCTTTCGTCGGACGTGCCCCTTGGTGCCGGAGTGAGTTCCTCGGCGGCGGTTGAAGTCGCGGCGATGCGAGCCGTCACCGGCGCGCTGGGCATCGATGTGCCCGGCATGAAGCTCGCCGCCATGTGCCAGACCGTTGAGAACCGTGTCGTCGGCGCACCGTGTGGCATCATGGATCAGGTTACGAGCGCGCTCGGCGAGGGAGGCCGTCTCGTGGCGCTGCGCTGTCAGCCGCACGAACTCGAGGATAGTGTCGCGTTCCCGAAGGGAATCCGGTGCGTTGGCCTGGATACGAACGTCAAGCACGCCGTGGGCGGTTCGCGGTATATCGATACGCGTGTCGGTGCGTTCATGGGGCAGCGAATCATTGAGCACGCGCTGACGGACGGCGGGAAACGCGAGGACCCGACAGGCGGCTATCTCTGCAACATCACGCCGGACGAGTTCCGCGCGGAGTGGCAGGGACGTGTTCCGCAGGAGATGCACGGTGCGGACTTCGTCTCGCGCTATCGCCACACGAACGACACGGTGACCAGCGTGCGGCCCGATACGACCTACAAAGTTCGCAGCCGCACGGAGCATCCCATCCACGAGAACGACCGGGTGGAGAGGTTCCGAATCCACCTGGAGCGCGCGCAGGATGCTCCGGAGTCGAAGGTTGTCCGCGAAATGACTCGTGCCGGGAAGCTCATGTACGCGTCGCACTGGAGTTACGGAAACCGTTGTGGCATGGGAAGTCGCGAGACGGACCTCGTCGTGAAGATGGTGCGTGAACTCGGCCTCGAATCGGGCTTCTACGGCGCCAAGATCACCGGCGGCGGCTCCGGCGGCACGGTGGCGATCCTATGTCGTACCGATACCACGAGGGCGCTCAAACGCCTCGCTGCGCGCTATGCCGAGGAGACCGGGCGCGAGCCGACGCTGCTCACCGAGTCGGGGCCAGGCGCCGTTGCCTGGGGTACGCGCGAAGTGACCTTCTGAGTACCGTGCGCCGCTGTACGAGTGACGGGCTCCGTCGCGTGAAGCGCGGAGCCCGTCTCTGTTCGGGGTATTCGAGTTGGAACGGCCCGCCGATTGATGGGGGCAACCTTGGGCCGTCCCGGAGGCACGTTGCTGCATGGTCATGCGTTGCAGGAGGCATGTGCGCGCAGACTACGTGCGATCGTTACGAACCCATGCGGATAGCGGCTGCGTCTCCCTCCGCGGGTCGGACCGAATTACCGAGCCGCATCGATTCCCAGACGCGCACCGTGTTGTCCTTGGCACCCGAGATGAGCCAGCTACCGTCCGGCGTGAACGCCACGTCCATCACGCCGCCGGTGTGACCTTCGAGCGTGCTCACCAGCGCGCCGGTGCCGGCGTTCCACAGTAGGACGTTGTTATCCGCGCTGCCCGACGCGATGAATCGACCATTCGGGCTGAAAGCTACCGAGTAAACACTGCCGTCGTGGCCCTCAAGCGTCGATACGAGTTCGCCCGTGCCCGCGTTCCAGATGCGCACGGTCTTGTCGACGCTGCCGGTGACGATCTGCCGGCCGTCCGGGCTGAACGCCACATCCCAGATCGGCGCGGTATGGCCCGTCAGCGTGCGAATGTTGACGCTGTCGCGCACGCTCCAGAGCTGCACGACCCGATCGCTGCCGACCGAGGCGAGGGTGTTTCCATCCGGGCCGAATGCCACGGACCATACGGGAGCCTGATGTCCGGGGAACTCCATGGCGAGCGAGTCGCCGACGACGTTCCAGACGCGCACCGTGCGATCCAGCCCCGCCGATGCTACGTAGCGGCCGTCCGCGCTGATGTCCACTGCGTAGACGGCTCCTGTGTGGCCGGAGAATCGGCGCACTGCGAGCCCGTCGGTGCATCGGCAGACGACCACGTTGTTATCCGCGGTGCCGACGACGAGGTGATGTTGATCGGGCGACGCGGCGACGGAGAGCACCGCCTCCGGATACTCGGCAATGACGCCGACCGACGTTCCGTCTTCGAGGCTCCACATCCGCGCGGTCTTGTCGTAGCTGCCGGAGATGAAGTGGTTGCCGTCCGGGCTGACCGTGATCGACTTGACGACTCCATCGTGCCCGGTGAGCACCTGGCTCTGCGCGCCGGCTGAAGCGGCGAAAGCCGATACGAGGAGTGCGAGCGTGGCGACGAACGCCGCCACCGTGTTACGGGGATACGTACTCATAGTATGGGGCTCCTTTCAGGGCAGCGCTTCTGGCACAACCCCTGGTCCGGATGAGAACAGCTTCCGGGGTCTCCGGGCAGCGTTCTCGTCGCGATGATGGTCGGCGGATGTGGTACCGCCGATGGTGAAATCACTCGATGCCACCCGACCCGTCGCGAGGGGATGAACCTCATCGTCGGGCCATGTTACGCGAGTGGCTTCGAGTCCGTTGCTGCCATCTTCGCCGATGAGATGAGCGGCTGCCCATGCTTTCCTACGTTCACAAGGTCAGACGGAGTAGCGGAGGGATTGTTACAGGTGTACATCGCGGACGTGAGCGAACCGGCGAACGCTCGCGGTGCTCGCGTTCGTCTGGGAGTTCGCCGTGCGAACCCCCAAACGCGGCGTGCAACATCGGGTGCGCATATCGCGGGATATCAAGCGCTTGACGACATGTACCGTTATCGGTTCGCGCAAGAACCAGCGCACACTCTTGACAAACCGTTTCGGGGGGGGTATACTAGCTGCGAGGCCGCTATTCTGCCACGCGGCGCTCCAAAAGGAGGCGCTTGCCATGAGAAAAGCGTCGCTGCCCACTCTTGCGATGATCGTCGCGATGTTCGTCTCCGGCCCATTCCTCGCCTGCTCGGACAAGAGCACGAGCCCGACCGAGGACGCCGGAATCCTCCTGAACGGCCATCGCGAGTCTGTGAACTCCGTCGATTTCAGCCCGGACGGCTCACGACTCGTCTCCGGCGGAGCCGACTCCACCATACGTATCTGGGACGTCGAGTCGCGCACCCTCGTGAGGACGATCGACTGTCCGTCCGGTGTGTCGTTCGTTCGGTACAGCGCGACAGGGGACAGCATCCTGGCGATCCAGTCAGGGGAGGCGGCCTGGTGGGACGCGGAAACCGGCGCGAAGGTGTCGGACGCGCCGGTGGTGACCGAACTGCAGCCACCGTACGCGTTCAGCGCTACGGGAAACGTGCTCGCGTCCGGCGGCGACACTGTGGCTTTCGTTCACGACATGGTCACAGGCGAGCAGATCGGCGTGTACGGAGCGCCCGGCGAAGGGCCTCTCTACGCGGTCGCACTGAGCGCGGACGGAGGGGCTCTCGCCGGCACGTACTGGCGTCCTCTGGTTCTCGGGCAGCTGGAAGGAGTATCCAGCATCGTCGTGTGGGGTATCGACTCGGAGGAAGCGCTCCGCACGTTTCCTGCCGGGGGCGGCCAGATCGAATCCCTCGCGTGGAGCCCGGTTGGGGACCGGATCGTGGCCGCGCCGAGCGACCTGCGTGATCAGTCGGTGACGCTGTGGAACGCTGATACAGGAGATATGGTGTACGCTCTTGCCGAGGATCTCGGGAGGTCGAGTATCAACGTAGCATACAGCGACGACGGCGCATTCGTCGCCGCCAGTGTCGGTGCGAGATGGGCCCGCGTGTGGGATGCACGCACCGGTGGGATGCACTCGTCGTTCGCGCTCCCCGCTAACACCTCGGAACTGACATTCCCACCCAACGAGCGCAGGCTCGCCGCTGCAGGCGCGCACGACGGAGGCTGGAGACTCTATGACCGGTCCGTCCATCTGTGGGAGCTTGAACCGTAGCGCGGCCAGAGACCGGCTACTGCCTCGTGCAGCCACGGACCGAGAACCAACCGCAGGAGGCCTGCGATGTTCCGCCTGACATCCCTATCGCCGAGTTTTGTATCACCCGTATTGTTTTTATTAGCGATCGCAATTCCGCTTGCAGTGCCATCGTATTCCACGCCAACGGCTCGTTCGTATGAAGAGATCGAAGCCGATCAGCGAGCGCGAGTGCGGTCCACAGGGCTCCGACGGCATGCTGGTCGTTCGACGGACGGCATGAGAACGGTCTACCGTCGCCAGCGCAGTCGATGGTTCAGTTCGCCGGTGCGGAGTTCCTCGCGTATCTCCTCGGGAATCTCGACGACGTACACCTGGCCCAGCCCCGTCTGATTCGAGCAGAAGACGGCGGCGGAGGCGTCTCGATTCAGCGACGGGTGCGGGTGGGTCATATCCTGATGACCGATGAGGGACTTCGGACGGACGAGCGCCGTGTACCGTCCGGAAGGCACGTGCACGAGGAATATGCCTTCATCCGGCCAGTTCGTGTCCGCGACGATCCACTCCCCGTCCGGGCTCGACGCAGAATGCCAGAAATACGGACCGTTGCATATCACTTCTGATACCGAATCGTCGTCGACGCCGGCCGTGGCGATTGCATGTCCCGGCGGGAGCAGCGTGCCCTGGCGGCGACTCGTCCGCCCGAGCCACGAGCAGTGCGCGAATTGCTGCGGCCCGGGAATTCGGCGCAGGTTCCCGCCGTCGCCGTCGCACGTCCACTCGCCTCCATCGCCGGCGAACGCGAGAATCGATCCGTCGTAGTTGCTGGTGAGATGGTTGAACGGAACTCCGTGAGCAAACGTGACCACCTCGGAGCCGTCGGTACGGAAACGGACGATCATCGGCGTCCCGTCATGCGTACTCCCGACCGCGAGGTAGTGCCGACCGTCGCCGGTGAGCGTCGCGGCTCCCAGGCCGGACGCCTCCTCGCACCGGGCGATGACGCGCTCTTCGAACGTGTCGATGTCCAGCGCCAGGAGCGCGTTGCCGCGGATGCCGTACAGTTCGCGCGGGTTGTCAGGCGACGGTATCGGTCCGCCGAGCGGGTGCTCATCATCCGTGAGCTGCACCAGGTCCGTGCCGTCGGCGTCGACGCGGAACAGGTCCCAGCCCGAATCGCGGCTCGCAACGCGCTGCGAAAGGAAGAACAGCGTCTGGTTGTCGGCGGTGAAGTTCGGGTGCTCGAAATAGAGGACCTGGCTGTTCACCGGCGCGTTCGTGACTTGCACGTATTCGAGGCCGGTCTGTGGGTCGCGCATCTTGATGCGTTCCCAACCGTACGATTTGCCGCGATGACCGGCGTAGACCACGGTACCGACGCAAATGACGGTGAGCAGGATGAGTAGACGGAGCATGGCAAATCCCCTTGCCGGGCGATGAAGTGGGCCTGACCTGAAACAGCTACGCGAGTTGACCGCGAAAGGTACGCGGACGGAGTTCTGAGGCCACTCCCATAGCATCTGCCCGACGCGTTGACCGATTCGGCACCCCCGACGTACCTTTACGCTCTTCATCTCAACGCGCTGACCGCACAAGGGGATCGGCAATGGCACTTCTCCTCGGACTCGACATCGGTACCACAGGCGTGAAGGCGCTCGTCATAGACGAGGCCGGCCGCACGCTCGCGAGCCACACCGACGAGTACCCGCTTTCCACGCCGAAGCCCGGCTGGGCGGAGCAGGACCCGGCCCGTTGGTGGCGCGCGACGATCAACGCGACGAAGGCGGTCCTTGCACGAGCGGAGGTATCCGGCGCGGACATCTCGGGCATAGGTCTGTCCGGCCAAATGCACAGCTCGGTGTTCCTCGACGAAAACGACGAGGTGATCCGCCCGGCGCTTCTCTGGTGCGACGGCCGCACGACGAAACAGCGCAACTGGATCACGGAGACCGTCGGTGGCGACGACGAGATGCGCTCGCTCGTCTCGAACCCGCCGCTGGAAGGCTTCACGATACCGAAGGTCGTGTGGCTCCGCGACGAGGAGCCGCGCAACTTCGAGCGGCTTCGGACGCTACTCCTGGCGAAGGACTACATCCGCTTCAAGCTCACCGGCGAGAAGCTCATGGAAGTGTCCGACGCGGCAGGCACGGCGATGTTCGACGTGGTGAACCGGCGCTGGTCCGACGAGATCATGAAGCGGCTCGACCTCCCGCGCCAGATGCTTGTGCCGGTGCGTGAGTCGGTGGACGACTGCGGCCATGTCAGCGCCGGGGCGGCGGAACTTACGGGCCTGAAGGCGGGCACCGTCGTGGCCGGGGGCGGAGCGGATAACACGTGTGGCGCCGTCGGCACCGGCATCGTCCGCGAGGGTCGTGTGCTATCGAGCCTGGGTACGTCGGGCGTCGTGTTTGCGCACACGAACACAGTGAAGGTCGATCCGGCGATGCGCGCGCATACGTTCTGTCACAGCGTGCCCGAGCAGTGGTACCTGATGGGCGTCATGCTCTCCGCCGGCGGCAGCCTGCGCTGGCTGCGGGATACCATCGCGCAGACGGAGCGCTCGGAGGCACAGCACGCCGATCGCGACGCGTACGACATCATGAGCGAGACGGCGCAGGCCGCGCCTGTGGGCAGCGAGGGGCTTTTGTTCCTGCCGTACCTCAGCGGCGAGCGGACCCCGCACAAAGACGCCAACGCCCGCGGTGCGTTCATCGGGCTCTCGCTCCGGCACGAGCGCTCGCACGTCATGCGGAGCGTGTTCGAGGGCATAACGTTCGGTATGCGCGATTCGATGCACATCATGCGCGAACTCGGTCTTGAGATACGGCAGATCCGGGCCACGGGCGGAGGCGCACGGAATCCGTTCTGGCGTCAGATGCAGGCGGATATCTACGGTGCGCCCGTCGTCACGGTGAACAACTCCGAAGGGCCGGCGTTTGGCGCGGCGCTTATGGGCGGCGTAGCGGCGAGTGTCTTCGGCGATCTGGCCGAGGTGTCGGACGAGCTGGTGACGGTGGATTCCACCGCCGAGCCCGATGCCGGACGCGCGGCGCGGTATGAGGAGTGGTATCAGCGTTTCAGGGCGCTCTATCCGGCGCTGAAGGACGAATTCGGAGCGCTCGCGGAGCAGGTCGGTTCGACGGCGTAGCAGCGCAGCCTCACGAAATACCAAGGAGAACAGAGTGCATAGGGCACGCAAGCGCATGTCGCGACGCGAACTGAAACAGGATCCGCTCCTGATCTGGACGTCGCGAGTCTCGGTATATCTGGAAGAGAATCTCTGGACGCTGATCGGCGGCGTCGCGGCGGTTGTGCTGGTCATCCTGGCGTCGTGGATCTACCGTGGTTGGGATGCAAGGCAGCACGAGCGCGCTGTCTCGGAGATGACGACCCTTCTCGCCATCGAGCAGACGGGCAACACCGAGGAGATCATCCTGCAGGCCGATCGCGTGATCGCCTCGTACGGCGGCCTCCCGGAGGACGTGGCCCGGCTCGTGAAGGCCGACGCGCTTCGCACGGACGGCGACTACCCGGCAGCACTCCAGCTTTACAACGATGTACGTGCCGAGTTCGACGACAACGAGGTCTACAGCTTCCGCGCGGCGAAGGGCTATGCCGACGCTCTCGCCGCCCAGGGCGACAACTCGGCGGCATCGACGGCGCTCCTGGAATGGGCTGACGCGTATTCGGAGTCCGGTCTCGCAGCGTACGCGCTCATGAACGCGGCCGTCAACGCCGAGTCGGCCGGAAGCTACCGCGCCGCGCGAGACATGCTCCAGCGGGTTGTCGACGACTACAGCGAAGCCCAGATCGTCGGCGATGCGCGTCGCCGTCTCAAGCTCATGGAAGGCGCCGTCGCGGCCACGCAGTAGCGGCCGCCAGCGGGACCGGGTAATCCATGAACCGTGAACGACTGACACGAAGCGAGCGCCGATGGTACTGGCGCCGCCCCGCGTCCAGCGGGGTCTGCGGCGAGAATTAGGGAGTTCGCGGAGAACACAGCAACGGTACTGCATTGTCCAGCGCCGCCGTGAGCTTTCCGCTTCCGGCGGCGTTTCTCCGTGCATCGCGCACGAGGTGCGCGCCGCCTGACGGCATACTTAGCTACGAAATTCAGCATTCGGGAGACGGAGATGAGTCAGAAACGCTTGTTCAGCGGTATTCAGCCCAGTGGCGAGCTTCACATCGGCAACTATTTCGGTGCTCTCGCCAACTGGGCGGAGCTCCAGCACACGCACGACTCCATACACTGCGTCGTCGACTACCACGCCATGACGACCGAATACGACCCTGCGACGATGTCCGAACGCGTTCACGAATGCGCTCGCGGGTTCATCGCGAGCGGGCTCGACCCGGAGAAGTGCACGATCTTCGCGCAGTCGGACGTGCCGGAGCACACGGAACTGGCATGGATATTCAGCATCGTGACGGGTATGGGGCGCCTGCAGAACATGACCCAGTTCAAGGAGAAGTCCGAGCAGCACCCAGAGAACATCAACGCGGGGCTGCTGACGTATCCCATTCTCCAGGCGGCGGACATCCTGATCTACAAGGGCGAGGTCGTCCCCGTCGGCGACGACCAGCTCCAGCACTTGGAGCTGAGCCGGGAAATCGCGCGACGCTACAACAGCCGGTTCGGCGTGGAGACGTTCCCCGAGCCGAAGCCGATGCTCTCCAAGGCGCCGCGCATCATGGGCCTCGACGGCGACAGCAAGATGTCCAAGAGCCGCGGCAACACCGTCGGCATCTTCGACGAGCCGGATGTGGTGTGGGAGCGGCTGCGCACCGCGTTCACCGACCCGGCCCGTCAGCGGCTCAAGGACCCGGGCAACCCCGACATCTGCAACATATTCACGCTGCACGAGCAGGTCTCGCCGCCGGACCTCATCGAGGAGATCGACGGTGCGTGTCGGAAGGCGGAGATCGGTTGCATCGAGTGCAAGAAGCGGCTCAACGAGCACCTCAACGCGACGCTGGAGCCGATCAGGGCGCGCGGCAAGGAACTCGCGGCGCACCCGGACCACGTCGTGAACGTGCTTGACGAGGGTGCGGCGAAGTGTCGCGAGTGGGCGCGGGAGACCATGGCCGAGGTGCGGTCGGATACGGGGCTGAACCGGTAGGACCGCGAACGCTCCGCGTTCGTTCAGCAGTTCGCATCGCGAACTGCTCCATCCGTCATGTGGAGTGGTGTCGGCGTCGCCGACGGAGTCGAGACATCCCCTGCACCGGGTTGAGTCAGCGCAGACAAGGATGTCGCGCCACCGGGTCTGGGTTTGCGCAGTAAGGCGGGTCACGTCGTGCGGCGAACGCTGGGCGTTCGTTTGGCGGAGTCGAGACATCCCCTTGTGCTGACAAGAGTGTCGAAGCCAGCAGTGCCGTGGGTCAGGCCGAGCAAAGGTAAGGGCGACCGCCGGTCGCCCTTTCACATCCGATACGACGGCCCTGCCCGCCGCGTCTCCTCAGCGCGGGGCTACCGCTCCACGTCGAGCGGAGTCGAGACATCCCTTGCGCCGGCAGAGGTGTCGACGCAAACGCTGCCTTCTGATCCCCCGCCTACCGCTCCACGTCGAGTTCGTACTCCTTCACCTTGCGGTAGAGCGTCGCCCGGCCGATGCCGAGTTTCTGCGCCGCGACGGTGAAGTTGCCCTCGGTTACCTCCAGCGCGCGCTTGATGACGTCGCGCTCGACCTGCTCCAACGGGCGGATGTCGTTGGTGTGCGGGTCCTCGATGAGCACGGCGTTTCGCCCGAGGTGAATCTGCGCGATTCCGAGGGCGTTCAGCTCCGCCGGAAGGTCGGCGAGCTTGAGCGTATCGCCCTGTGCGACGATCACCGCCCGGTGTATCACATTCTGCAGCTCGCGGACGTTGCCCGGCCAGGTGTGCTTCGCCAGCGCATTGAGCACGGCCGGTTCGAACCCGCTCACCGACTTTCCCGCCTCGTCGTTGTACTGGTGGAGGAAGTGCGCCGCGAGAAGCGGAATGTCCTCAAGCCGCTCACTGAGTTCCGGCAGTGGCACCGGGAAGACGCTCAGCCGGTAGTAGAGGTCGAGCCGGAACTTCTCTTCCTCGACCTCCTTCCGCAGGTCCTTGTTCGTCGCGGCGACGATGCGGACGTTGGCTTCGATGGCTTCTGTGCCTCCGACGCGCTCGAACGCCTTCTCCTCCAGCACGCGCAGGAGCCGCGTCTGGGCGCCCGGTGACATGTCGCCGATCTCGTCGAGGAAGATCGTGCCGCCGCGCGCGACCTCGAACTTCCCCTTCTTCTGCGCGATGGCACCGGTGAACGCCCCCTTCTCGTGGCCGAAAAGCTCGCTTTCGATGAGCGTCTCCGGGATCGCCGCGCAGTTGACGGGGATGAACGGCGCCTGGGCGCGCTTGCTATTGAAGTGGATCGCCCGGGCGACGAGTTCCTTGCCGGTGCCGCTGTCTCCTTCGATCAGAACGGTGACTTCGTTGTCGCTCACCTGGCTGATCATGGTGAACACGCGTCGCATCGCCGGAGACTCGCCGATGATATTGCGGGAATCCCAACGGTCGGCGAGTTCGCTACGCAGCCGGTCGATCTCCCGCTGAGCCCGCGCATAGCCGACTGCGTTGGCCATGACGCCGATAAACTTGGGCTGGTTGTTCGTGTCGTTAGGCTTCGTGAGGTAGTCGAACGCGCCGAGCTTGAGCGCCGTGACCGCGTCCTGCACGACATCTGACGCGGTTACCATGACCACCGGCGGTGGCTGGTCGAGTTCGCGGATGTGCTTCAGGATGTCGAGGCCGCTCAACTCCGGGAGCATCACGTCGAGCAGGACGGCGTCCAGCCGATCCAGGTCCTCGAGGTACGGATAGCACTCGCGGTAATCCGACGCCTCAAGAACGTCGAAGCCGGCTTTCGCGAGCGTGTGGCGGAAAAGCGTACGTATGTTGGTGTCATCGTCAACGACGAGGATTGTGCCGCTCAGCGTGTCGCCGTTTTCGGACATGCCGTGATCCCTTCCGTCAATGGCTGGATGCGCTCGATGCCCATAATGTATGACTATACCGGACGATGAGCCACCACGTCCTGAATCGCGACCGGTTATGCATCCGAACGTGCGAACCGATTCATGTACCGGCCCCAGTAGCGCACGGCCACGGGGTAGTCCGCGGCGCGTATGTTCTCGTTCGGGCTGTGGATTCGGTCGCCGGACCAGCTCACGCCCCCGGTCATCACAAGCGGCACGTCGAGCCCATCCGCCACTACGGACGCGGGTCCGGTGCCCGGCATGTTCGGGAACACGCGCGCTTCCGGCTCATCCAACTCCGCCCACGTCAGCTCGCTTGCGCGCACCACCGGATCGTCGACCGGCGTTCGCGATGGATCGAGCCCGCTGTGCCGGATCACCTCGATGTCGTCGAATCCGTGGCGCTTCAGATGCGCCATCACGAGATCGCTCGTGGCTCCCGCGGTCATGTCGGGTACGAGGCGGATGTCGATCTTCGCCGACGCCTCCGCCGGAATGATCGTCTTCGCACCCGGGCCCGTGTAGCCGCTTTCGAATCCGGCGACGTTGATCGTGGGTCGGCTCAGAAGCTCCACGAGCGCCTGCTCGCCGTCGAGATCGCGCAGCAGGTAGGGCGCTCCCCAGGATACGCGCTGCTTGGCGGCGTCGAATCGCAGCCTCGCGACGGCGGCGCTCTCGGCGTCGTTCAGAGGTCGAACGTCGTCCAGCAGTCCTTCGATCAGCGACGTGCCGTCGGCGTCCCGCATTGTGGCGATAGCATTCACCAGCCGCCACGCCGCGTTCGGGACCATGCCGCCGAGCATCGAGTGAAGGTCCCGGTCTAGCGTCTTGACGCGCAGCTCGAGGTAGAGCATTCCCTTCGCGCCGCAGTAGATCGCCGGGACATCGTCCTCGTCGCGGCCGGAGCCCTCCCAGAGGCACCCGTCCGCGCGCCAACGCTCTCCGTGCCGGGCGACGATGCCCGCCAGATTCACGCTTCCGACCTCCTCCTCGCCCTCCACGAGGAATCTCACGCGGAGCGGCAGATCGCCGACGGCGTCGCGCCACGCCTCCAGCGCATGGATTCGAGACAGCAGATCGCCTTCGTTATCCGCGACGCCACGTGCGTAGAGGTGTCCCGAACGCTCGGTAAGCGTGAATGGATCGCTCTGCCAGAGGTCGATGGGTTCCGGCGGCTGAACGTCGTAGTGATTATAGAACAGAAGCGTTCGCGGACCCTCTCCGATTTCCGCCCACACGGCGGGAGCGCTATCGCCATCGCGGAGGAGTTCGGTGCGCAGCCCGGCGCCGTCCAGCCGTTCGGCGACCCAGTGCGCGGTCTCAGGCAGCATACGCCCGTGCGCGGATACGGACGGCAGGGCGCACACTTCGGCGAGATCGTCGAGGTACGCGGCGTGGCGATCCTTCACCACCGAGTCGTATCGTTCGTAGTCCATGAACAGCTCCTTGGAATCACGGGGCGCTCCGTGTGCGGCGCCGGTGTGGATACTATCGAAGAACGGGATGACCGACAATGACTCCAACGCAGTCGGAGCGTGAACTTCTTTCCAGTATCGACCAGCGGCGCGATGCAATCGTCGCCGATCTGTGCGAGATCGTGAAGATCGACTCGGTGAATCCCTACAGCGGCGATCCGCCCGGCACTCCCACGACGGAGCCGGCTGGCGAACTCGCCGCCCAGGAGGTCGTGGAAGAGCGGCTCAAGAGTCTTGGCGCGACGACGCGGATGTTCGAGCCGCCGACCGAGACGTTTACTCGGGCCGGCGTCATCGGTCCACGCGAGCGGTCATGGACGAACCGTCCCAACGTCGTTGGCGAGTGGACGTTCTCCGGAGACGGCCCGACGGTGCTGGTCATGGCACATATGGATACCGTCGGCGTTCACGGCATGGACGATCCCTTCAGCGGCGCGGTGCGTGACGGCCGCGTGTTCGGACGCGGCGCATCGGACGACAAGGGCGGCATCGTCGCCGGGCTCGCGGCGGTGGAAGCGGTGGTGGCGCGCGGCTCCGAACTGCGCGGCAAGGTCGTGTTGCTGAGCGTCGTGGACGAAGAGTGCAACGGGTCGGGCGCGGGTATTATCGCATGCGCGCTGGAGGGAATCCGCGCGGATAGCGCCGTCTCCCTCGACGGCGCCGCGGGACGGATCGTGTACGGATGCCAGGGCTGCGTCACGGCGGAGATTCTCGTGCGCGGACGAGCCGGACACGCCGCGTACGGCAACGGCGTCAACGCCGTGGAGAAGGCGATGACTGTCGCCCAAGAGATTCTGAGGTATGGGAACGGCCGGGAGGCGGCGCGTCCGGGCCGACGCCTGAACATCGGCGTGTTCCACGGCGGGACGCTCCCCGCCGTCATTCCCGCCGAAGCGCGGCTGAGCATGAACATCGTCTACGGCATCGACGAGGCGGAGCTGTCGCGCGATCAGTGCGGCACGTGGGGCGGACGCGTCGTGTGGGATGAGCTGGAGAAGGTTGTCCGAGGCGTCGAAGCGAGTGACAAGTGGCTCGCCGAACACCCGTCGGAACTCACCTGGGTGAAAGACCTCGTACCCTATCGCGTCGCCGAAGACGCGCCCGTGGTGACCGGCATGGCGGAGGCAGCCCGGGACGTCATGGGCCGCGAGCCGGAACTCGAACTGATGGTCGCGTGGACTGACTCGTGCTGGATGTCCATCCTCGCGGATACGCCTGTCGTGTCGTTCGGACCGGCGACGGAGCAGGTGGTCCATGGCCCCGACGAGCACGTGGTCGTCGACAACGTCATGACAAGCGCCAAAGCCGTGGCGCTCTACCTACATCGCACACTTCGATCCTGACGCAGAAAGGCCGTCACCGATGCAGAATACCGTCGTACTTCAGCTCGATCCGACACCGGACAACCCGCGCAACTCCGAGGGCGCGTTCATCACTCTGCGCGACGGGCGTATCCTGTTCGCGTACACGCGATTCACCGGTGGCGGCGCCGACGACGCGACCGCCGACATTGCCGCGACGGAATCCGGCGACGGCGGCCGGACGTGGTCAGAGCCTGGCATCATCGTCCCGAATCGCGGCGAGCAGAACACCATGAGCGTGACGTTGCTGCGGCTGCACGACGGCCGCATCCTGTTCAGCTATCTCACGAAAGACAGCATGGGCGACCTGCCGTACGGAAACTGTCGGCCGTGGGCGCTTTTCTCGGACGATGAAGGTGAGAGCTGGTCCGACCCCGTCCTGATGACGCAGATCCCCGGCTATTACGTGCAGAACAACGACCGCATCATCCAGCTCTCGCAGGACGACCCTCACGCGCCGGGCAGACTCATATCGCCGTTGTCGTATCATCGGGCCACCGGCTACGACCCGGAGACGGACCACATGTCGATGGCGTCCAGTCTCGTCATGTGGATGCTCTCGGATGACGCCGGCGCAACGTGGCACGAGTCCGACAGTTGGTGGGCGATCCCGGTGAGGAGCGGATCGGGTCTCCAAGAACCGGGCTTGATCGAGCTGAGTGACGGTACGATCTCGTGCTGGGCGCGGACGGACACCGGCAATCAGTGGGGGAGCACGAGCGCCGACGGCGGGCAGACGTGGACGCCGTTCGAGCGGCTTGACGACTTCGCGAGCCCGTGTTCGCCGCTGTCCATCAAGCGGGTTCCAGATGGTTTCGGAGGCGCTTCGGGGAAGCTTCTGGCCGTGTGGAACGATCACTCCGGGCGCTGGGACCTTCCTGAGCCGGCGAAGGAATCCTGGGCGCGAACGCCGCACGTCACCGCGCTGAGCGACGACGACGGGAAGACCTGGCGCAGCCACCGGGTCCTGGAGCACGACCCCGACAGCGGATACTGTTACACGGCGATTCACTTCGTTGACGATGCGGACGGACCGGCGCTGCTTCTCGCCTACTGTGCAGGCAACAAGGAGACCGGCGGTGTGCTCAACAGGCTGCGCATCCGACGATTGTCCATCGATTGGCTCACCGCAGCCCACGCAACGCACTAATCGGTAGATGTAGAGGGAGCCAACGCGAATGGAGAACACCGTAGTACTGCAACTCGACCCCACGCCGGACAATCCGCGCAACTCCGAGGGCGCGTTCATCACGCTACGCGACGGGCGCAT
>CAZEAI010000020.1:39852-53398 GCA_964510105.1 uncultured bacterium | reverse complement strand
GATGATCGGCAGCGGGAGGCTCCGGATCGGTCACGTCCAGGAAGGCCCAGATGCGCCCGGTACTCAACTCGCCGGCAAGCGCTTCCTCGTCTACGAGCGATCCGCGCGCCGTGTTGATGAAGAACGCGCCATCCTTCATGAGGGCGAACATCGGCGCGTCCAGCATATGGTAGGTCTCGTCGGTGCTCGGCGCGTGGAGCGATACGACGTCCGACGTCCTCATCAGCTCGTCCAGCTCTGCCTTCCGCACCCCAAGCGCCAACGCCTCATCCTCGTCGACGTAGGGATCGTAGAGCAGAACCGTGTTCTCGAACGCCTCCAGCAACCGGATCACGCACCGTCCCACGTGGCTCGCGCCTATGATGCCTATGGTCTTGTGGCGCAGATCGCCCGGCGGCAACGCCATCTCGGCCTTCCAGCCACCTCGCGACGTCGCTTCACCCGCCGGGATCGCACGCTTCACGCCTATCAGCATCCAGCCGAGCGTAGTCTCCGCGACGCTCACCGCAATGGCGGCAGCGCCACTCATGACGGTTACGCCCTTGTCCCACTCCTCGTCGGTGACGTACGGCTTGACGGTACCGGCCGCATGGCAGTGCAGGCCCAGCTCCGGAGCGCCCGCCAGCAGTTCGGCCGAGATCGCGGGGCTACCCCACGATGTGATGACGACGCGGGCATCCTGGACGATACCAACCGCATCGTCGAGAGTCGCGTCGGCTTTCTCGCGCTCGTTCACCACCAGCTCGCCCAGCGCATCGAGGCGATCCCACGCGGTGGCTGAGAAAAGCTCACCACGCAGGCTTCCGTGCGGCAGGACGGCTATTCTTGGGGCGTCACTCATGGGCACTCCTCAGCGCCACGCACAGGGCGCATACCGCGTCATCGCGACCGTTGCGACGTCCAGGCGTTCCAGAACTCGACGGACTTGGCTACAGCGCTATCCTCGCGGTTGAGCATCTCGCTATCGCTCCCGGTAGCTTCCATGGCCAGCCCCAGCATGACGTGCTGCATACCCGGTGCGTCGACCAGCAGCGGCAGAACGGTCGCGAGGTCGACGTCTCCCGATCCCAGCGCGACACCGGTGACTTTGGAACCGTATGTCGTGGGCATCGTCTTGACGTCTTTCACGTTGGCCATGATCGCGTGAGGCGCGAGCTTGGCGACGGTGTCGACCGGGCTCTCAAGGGCCAACATCGATTTCGCGATATCGACGCATACCTGAACGCTCGGACGCCCGACGCTTTCAACGAGACGAAGCAGATCCGGCGTGGAGATCCAGCCGTTGTTTTCGATGGCGAGTGCGGCACCCGCGTCCTCAACGGCGGAAATCGACGCCGAGATGGTCTCGGCCGTCTTGTCGATGTACCGGTCTACGTCATCCGGTTTGAGGCGCGACGACAGCCCCAGCCCCGTCCGTATGACGGACGTTTCCCAAGTCCTGGCGAGTTCGATGCTCTGCCGGAGCGTTTCAGGCTCGATACTCGACGAGCTCGCGATCAGACTGATGCCGAGATTCCCCGCCATTCTCTTCACCCAAGCGGGGTTGTCCCGTTCAGCGTTGAAGTGCTGCGAGTCGATCTGCACCGAGGTGAAGCCAAGCTTGCGCGCGCGATTGAGGCACTTGGCAAGAGTCATCGGTCCATCTCGTCTCCGATCGGCATGCCGACCAAAGGCGAGGTGGTAGCTGTACGTATTGAGACCGAGCGTCATATCGTCGAGTCCTGAGGGTGGAAGCCACGTGGGCCGTGCGATGGTGACCGGGTCGGGGTCTTGCCCGATGTGGGCGGCTGCCCGACATGGACGTTGCCCAACAAAGGTAGGTGGACGCATCCGATGATCAACCCTCTCAGCCGCGATGAGGGAAGGAATCCCGGACGCGCCTTCGCCCCGATTCCGTTCACGGTCTACATTTCTCTGATCGAAGGACAGGTTCGGCAATGGCAACGCTCTCGGAGTGCTCATGACCACCAGACACCGGCGCGTACTCGTGATCGTCGCCGTCGGCATCGCTCTGCTCGCGCTCATGTGGCGTCGGCAGCACCCCCCGGCGCACGCGGTCAGCCGCGGCGCGATACACATGGGAACGCTCTTCGAGATTACCGTTGTAGGGACCGACGACGCGAGTCTCGACGCGTGGATCGACTCGGCGATGGCCGAGGTCGAACGCGTCGAGCGGCTCACCAGCGACCACGATTCGACCGCCGACCTGGCACGACTCAACTCCGCGGTCGCGGGCACGGTGAAGATCGAGACGGAGCTATCGCTTCTCATCGCACGGTCGCTCGCCCTCGCCGAGCGGACGAACGGGGCGTTCGATCCCGCGACGGGAGCGGCCACGTCGTTCTGGAGGCGGAGTGAGATCGCGGGAATCACCCCGACTACGCGCGCCACGGACTCGCTCGCCCGGCGTATCGCGCAGGACCGGCCGGCGGTGGACACCGTCGCATCGCTGGTATCCCGACTGCCGGGAACGATTCTGGATCTCGGGGGGATCGCCAAGGGATATGCCGTCGACCGCGCGATATCCGTGCTGAGACGCTTCCCCGTGTCAGGCGCCCTCGTCAACGGCGGCGGTGACATCGCAGCGTTCGGACTGGCTCCGGGCGACCGCCCGTGGCGCATCGGCATGCGCCATCCACGGGAAGGAGCGGCGAGCTACTTCGGTGTGATTGAACTACGCGATCAGGCGGTCGCCACAAGCGGCGACTACGAGAACGGCTACCGCTTCGAGGACGTCACGTTTCACCACATACTGGACTCGCGAACGGCCCGTCCCGCCCGGCGAAGCGTGAGCGCAACCGTCATCGCGCAGACCGCGGAACGAGCGGACGCGCTGGCAACCGCCGCGTTCGTGCTCGGACCGGAAGCCGGCACACGCCTCCTCGACAGTCTGGCCGGTGTCGAGGGACTGATCGTGGACGAGCGGGAGGGCGAACTCCGGTACATTGCGAGCAGGGGCATGCCTGCGCGGGCAACGATAGATAGCACCGCGGTGCGCATCAACTCACGGCCCGGACCATGACCCACGGCGCCACGAGCCTCCGCGTAGCTGGCTGCCGGCGTGCGGAGGAGAGCGTCACTATCGGAACGCCTTGCAGCAAACCTGCGACGTCATCCTGAGCACAGCGAAGGATCTCCTTCATTGTGAGAATGTTTGAGATTCCTCACTTCGTTCGGCATGACGGAGTCCTGACGTGGTCTGAGGTACGTCGACATGCCCGGTACCGGAGCGTTCGAAACCACGTCGAGCTGCGCAAGCAAGCGCTAGTCCAGACCCGGCGGCCTCGTTCGCAGCCATGCGACGTTGAACATGTAGTGATTCCTGCTTGAGATGAGGTGGACGAGACCGTCCTCCGCCTGCACGCAGGACAGGTAGCCCGCGTGCTCGGACTCAGACCGGCTCATGGGACGTGATCCCCCGTCCATGGTCTCGATGAGGCGCTCGGGGCCATCGTCGGAGACGGGTCTCACGAACGGCCATGTGGCGCCATCGTCGAGCGAAAGGGCGCAGTACAGCCCGCGAATCGGACGCGAGACGCCATCGCAATCGGTGATTCGCATCCAATCCTTGGGGCGGTGGGGGTCGTCCTCCACGTCGGGATCGTTGGAGAAGGTGGCGAAAAGCAACTCTCCCGTGCGGAGCTTCAGCAGAACCGGCCTCTGCCCCGTATGAACCGGCGGGAAGACCGCCGCCTGCACAGACCAGCTTCGGCCCATGTCCTGCGATATGCTCAGCGGCATCATGCCGTGCACTTCGTCGCCACGACCGAATGCCACCAGCCTTCCGTCGGCAAGTTGGGCCACTGCCGCGTGAATTCCGGCGATCGTTCCGCCGGCATCGTTCCAGGTGGCGCCGTTGTCGCGACTCAGCCAGAGCGCCGTGCCGCCGGACCCGCCCGTCACCGCGTCGCAGGGCAGGACAATCGTGCCGTCTTGCGCGCGGAACACTGTCGTGATAGGCATGTGGCGAGGGCCGTGTTCCGGGATGATGAATCTGGCGGGCGACCAGGTCGCGCCGTTGTCGCTCGATGTCCGGACGACAGTCGCGAGGTTCCCCCACGTCGCTGCGGCGGAGAGTCCGCAGAAGTGCCATATCGTGCCGGACTCATCGCACCACATCGCGGAAGCGTGGTCGTTCCTGTCAGGCGCATCCCAGAACATCGACGGACGATCCCATCGATCATGGAATGCACCGGTCTCGACGTTCCTCCGCAGGCGCGCACCGATCGTAGCCACCTCACGACCCGGCTCCTCACGACACGTGTACCACGCGGCGAGCAGGTCGCCATTCGGGCAGGACGCGAGCGCGGGCACGTGGTTGTGAGTGGCGAACATCGGACCATCGGCGTCGGGCGATATGCGGACATAGACGCGAGGGCCGCTGAAGAACGGCTTGGCGGTATGTTCTCTGGGCTTCGACGCGATGACCTGCGTCACGTTGCGCTGGTGAAGCTGAACCGGTGACGGCATCGTCTGACTCGGCGCCGGCGGCTCGCCCGCCACCACGCGGAAGCCGACAATCCACGACCGCTCGTCCGGGAGCGTGCCCATGCGATTTGCCGACCGAAGATAGTACAACTCCGTGGAGTGGCTGCCTCCCCGCGTTACTCGGAAGTCGCCTGAACTCGGGCCCGTGGGGTCGGTCTGGTCCGCGCCTTCGTACGGACCGTACCAGTCGGAGCACCACTCCTCCACGAGTCCGTGCATGTCGCCGAGGCCCCACGGGTTCGGCGCGGTCCGGCCTGTCGGCAACGGTACGACGTCGCCGGGAGCGCTGCGGGCCTCATCCGGATACCAGCTCACGTTCTGGTGCCGATGGTGGTCCTCGGGAAGCGTATCGCCTGCGGAGTACGGCGTGTCAGTTCCCGCGCGGCATGCATACTCCCACTCGGCTTCGGTGGGCAACCGGTACGGCCGGCCTTCACGCTCCGTCAGCCATTCGCAGAATCCGACCGCATCGTTCCACGAGACGAATACGACAGCCTCGTCATCGTCGTTGGAGTAGCCGAGCTTGCCGCGCACCGCGCTGTGTTTCGGATCGTACTGCTCGTACTGCGCATTGGTCACCGGCGCGGCGCCGAAATGGAATGAGCGGGATATGCTTACGCGGTGGACCGGGCGCTCATCGAAATCTCCCCGAGCGCGATTGGGCAGCCGTACGAGATCGTCGGGAAGGGGTGTATCGTTCCCCATTGCGAACGCACCCGGCTCGACCTTCACGAACTGCATACCGATCATGTTGGTGAATGCACCTTCGTCACCCATGGCAGGTTCTCGCCTCCAAAGCCGGAACGATCGTTGTAGGACTCTCCTTCATGGTATGATACCCGGCCAACGCGATGCAATACGTCACCTCGAATTTCGTACACTAATGTACCGGACGCCGAGGGACGCGCTCTGAAATCGCGCGGCACGGCATTCGGACAGGCCGATCTCAGCCGTCCAGCCTCACACACGGCATGTGCAGCGCGTGCCGGAGGGAGTTGACGCCGTGGCCAGCCCGATGACCGACACCGTCATTCACCAGCAGACGCCTGGATGTTCGGACGTCGACGTGACCCTCGGCGGCGAGAGTGCTCCGTCATTCCGGCTCCTCCTGCCGGAACACGTCCACGCCAGGGATGCCGCGATGCCCGGCGGGCTGCACACGATTCCCGGTCAGTGGGAGCGTCACTTCGGGCTCGTCGGCGGTCGGTTCGCCGTGGAGCGACAGTTGGAAATCGCCGTGCTTCTGATGCCCGCGATCAGCGGCGTGCGGATATCGCTCACGTTCATGAACACCGGCGCGGACCCCATCGAAGACCTGCGCGCCGAGGTGTGCGCATCGGTGAATCATCTGCCGGGCGAACCGGACTGGGCCAATGAGCGCTACATGCCCGGCGTCGAGCGCGACAGGGATTCGCAGGGCAGGTACTGGTACGAAACAGTCACGCCGGAGGGGCTCTTCGCATTCGATGACCGCGGCTCGTGGACGCCCATGCACCGAAGCCCCGAACGGCCCTCGGCGGCGAATGTCGGCCCCTACGACATCGTCGTCCGCGAGGATGCGCCGGCTCGAGGATGCGCTGTTCGCAGGACGGATGGCGACGAAGAGATCTGGCTCTATCAAGCGTGGAATACCGACTCCCACTGGTGCTGCCCCTTCCCGGGTAACGCATGCATGCACCTGCGTCCGGCGATCGCCGAGCGGCTCGCTCCGGGTGAGTCGGCGACGATACACGGGCTGGCGGGCGTACACTCCGGCAGTCGCGAGGAACTGCTTCACCATGTGGTTGGCTCGCTGATATAGCCGGCGCCTCGGCGCCGCTGCCGGAACTCCTGAGTGCCACTTCGCCGTTCGAGTATCGAATCCAGATGCGCCCCAACAGCCGGGAGAACTCCGATGTATGACGCTCTTCGTCTATACGCTTTCCTCGTCGCCGCAACCATTGCCGCCGCCATGAGCCCTCCGACCGCAGCGGCGCAGAGCGTCACCGAGGGTACCTGGGATGACGGCTACGCGCTGCTGTCCGGGTACCGCTGGTCCGGCACTCGGTATGGCGAGCAGCGTACCGGGCAGGCCGTGGCGATCTACGTCGCGGAGCCGTTTCACACGACTCAGCGCGTGAAGGCCAACGACGCGATGGCCGATCCGGACAACACGGATCGCGTCTACAAGCTGAATCTGACACGGGATTTCCAAACGGGCGTGTACGACTACAACACGATGACCAGCGTCTTCTCGCGCACAAGCGATCTCGAACCGCTGAAGATCAGTTTCTCCAGCGCTGAATGGTGCGGCCACGTGTACGAGGAGATGATCATCGACGCCGATCGGATCGAGGCGACCTACTCGAGCTACTTCCAAGGGGAGTCGGGCACGCGAGGCCTCACGCGCGGCGGATCCACCGTGGAGGAAGACAACCTTCACATCCTCCTGCGCGGGTTGTCGGGAGACTACCTCGAGCCCGGGGCATCGAGGACCGTATCTCTTCTACCGTCAGCATTTCAGCGCAGGCTCACTCACACCGATATCGCGTGGCAGGACGCCGACATCGAACGGTCGCGTGACATCGAGAGCGCGGAGGTCCCGGCCGGACGGTTCGACACGAACGTGTACACCGTGCGTGTCTCCGATGGGAGGACGGGCCGGTATCACGTCGAGGCGGCGTACCCCCACCAGATCGTCAAGTGGGAGTGGACGGGCGGGCGCGTCACGGAGGTAGGTGAACTGACCGGCGGCGCTCGGCTGGAGTACTGGGAGCTGAACCACGAAGGCGATGAGCGCTGGCTCGAAGAGCTGGGGCTGCGGTAGGCTTCGGCGGGGTGCTGGCCCGGTGAGTTATACCCAGACAGCACACTTGACCTGCCGTTGCGCTGCCGTACGTTCCCTGCAACTTCCGAACTGCCGCACACATGCCGAGGAGGTGTCGCCATGATGACACTCATCCGCCTCATCCTCGCCGTCGCAGTGACGGCGGTCTCCGCATCGGCCCCCCGCGCCGCACTCTCGCCCACCGACTCCGCGCGCATTGCCCGCGTCTTCCCCTTCGAGGTCGGCCAGCAGTACCAGTTCAAGGCCGGCGGGGATTTCGAGCGCCCGAACCGCGACGTGCTTCCGGCGGGGCAGGTCGCTGAGATCACCATTACGGACACCCTGATTGATGGCAAGACCTGGCTGCGAATCCCCTACTGGAGCCCGTTTGCCTGGGACGATCTGTACGCGCTTGATGACAGCGGGCGAGTGCTACAACACGTCCCATTGCACACCGCAACGTACGTGTTCATCGACCCACGACCGGACACGCGGATGTACGCGGGCGTTTCGGGTGAATGGCCAATGTATGTCGACCTGACCTTCTGTTTGGGGCTATGGTGTGAACCGGCGACCTACTGGCAGTGGACACAGGTTGAGGCCGATTCGGGCGCTCTTGTGCTCGTTGCGGGCGGTGGCCGCGCCGCGTTCGCCCATCATGGTGGGCTCGGCCCGGGTACAAGCCTTCACGGGGAGATACTGTATTCGGACGACGGATACATCTCGGGATACGAGTACTGGGGTCTCTTTCGCCCCAAATCGAGCGATCCGTGGCCGGAATTCGAGAAGCCGGTCAGGATCGTTGGCGAACCTGAGGGGGAGTCCGCGGCAAGGCCGGAGCCAGAACGACTCCGCCTACAAGCTGCGCCAAACCCGTTCAACGCGTCCACCACGATCCGGTACGACGTCGGACAGCCGGGCCTCGTGAAGATATCCGTGTTCGACGTGGCGGGTCGACATGTTCGTACGCTTGTCTCGCGTCGTCATCTCTCAGCGGGCACCCACAGCGTGACGTGGGACGGCACCGACGACGCTGGTGGGGCCGCCGCAAGCGGTGTATACATCGTGCGGCTGGTAACCGGCGCATCCGTGGTCCACGCACGCGCAACTCTGGTTCGCTAGCTGGGCTACCAGCTATGGAAGCCGTGCCCGGCGCCCATGAACCAGATCCAGTCCACGCCGAACCCTACCGCCACCCCCAGCGAATAGCCGACCACCAGCCCGAGGAAGAACGGCTGCGCGCGCCGGTAGAGGCTTACCCCACCGAGCTTGAGGAGTATCACCTTCGAGACCCACGCGACGAAGAATGACATGGCGGCGAACCGCGTCAGGTAGGTGAACGGGAACACGAACCCTATGGGATGCACCGGGAAGCCGGGGAAGCGGTAGCGCACCGCCATCAGAGCGCTGAGGAACGTCGCGCCGATGCCCGCCATGCTCATGCGGGCCCAATCCGGCCCGAATGGGTTCTCGATCTTCCGAATCGTGTGGCCGAACGCCTCCCTGTTGCCGCCGCTGAACGGGTACACGCGGAAGTTGTACGCGCCGTGCTCGTAGCCGAGATAGAGCGTGTACGCCACCGAGCAGACGGTCCCGACGACGAATGCGAGGAACAGCGCTGTCAGGATGCGGCGTTTCGCCGAACGCGAGCCTGTCGAACCGGCCATGTCCCCTACGCGCACTGCTTGGACGATGGCCGGCATGAACAGGCCCCGCCCGTTGGCGATAAGGCTGTAGGACAGCGCAAACGCCGTCATCGTGGCCGGATGGAACGAGCTGACGCCCAGTGTGAACGCCGTCGCCGTCTGCGGACTGATCGGCAGGCGCTGGTACACGTATCCCGCTTCGGCAATCATTCTGCCGAGCGCTATCCAGCCTATGACCGTGAAGAAGACGAACGCCGCGGAGAACAGGAGGTCCATCCCGGCCTGGTTGAGCCAGAAGACCGCGTATATCAGAGAAATACCCAGCACGATCAGCGCGACGCGATAGCTCATCAGCTCGCGACCGTCGTCTCGCCCGTCGATGGCGGCCCGCCACACGTCCGCGAGGTGACGCCGCGCCTGCCAGAGGCCCCAGAACACGAAGACGAGCATCGCTCCGAAGCTCTGCCAGCCGAGGGCGACGTCGTTGTTGGTCCAGCTATCTCCGGCCGCGCCGAACGTGAGCCCGACCCTCCCGAACGCGTACGACTCAATCGTGGCGACGACGAGCCCGAGCAGCAGACTGCCGAGTATCTGCGCGGGCGCGAAGTACGCCAGCCCGATCGTCAGGAAATTGAGTCGCGTCTTGATATCCGGCGCACCGGGCAGCAACGTGAGCGCGCGTCCGCCGACGTTGATCACCGGTAGCGCCGGAGAGATCCACGTCACGGCGTTCCACGTCGCGATGAAGAGCGTGAGGGAGAAGCCGAACCAGAACAGCTTCGAATGCCATATCGACCGGTGCGGAGTCCGCTCGTCGCGCTCTCCGACGAGCATCAGGCCGGCTTCCACAAGGGGATAGGGGAGGCGCTCGTACTCCGCCCATTGCCGGCGCAGAATGACTGAGATCGTCGCGCAGATCGCGATCACTGCGGCGATGAACGTCGCCCACCAGAACAGCGGAACGTACCAGACGTGCCAGGGGATCGCCTCACCGGGGGGTAGTCCGTTGAAGAACCAGCGCATGGCGTATCCGACGTCGGGAGGTACCGCCCACGCGGGCACGTACGGATGGAAACTCGCCCAGTTGTTCTCGGGAGTTGCGTAGTAGTACGGGGTAGCGATAATGCCGAGCATGAACCCGGTCAGGCCGTTTGCCGGGATCGCCGAGCCGACGAGGCCCATCAGCAGCACGACGCGCCGTTCGTGAGTCGTCAGCCCCCACGAGTAGCGTCCAAGCGCCGCAAGAATCGGCCAGATCACGAGCACGAGCGAGCCGAGCACCGCGACGAGCGCAACGGGGAAATGGCTGCCGTTGAGCCTGCTGGCGCGTACGACGTACTCGCAGTACGCCATCCACACGTTGATCAGCGCGACGACCGCGAGTCCCCACGCAATGGCGCGGACGGTCGCGCCGGGCAGATCGCGTGCGTCCGAGGCTGTCTCACTGCCCATCTCGCGCTGTGTGGCGTGCACGAAAGCTCCATGTAGTCGGGCGGTACGGCGCAACCGGAGGTCGGCGCGCTGAAGGATGGAGTATACGCGCTGCGAACGCGGCGGCAAACGCGACCGTGGGCGGTTCACTATGGTGGGGACGGCTCGCGATCGGCCCCTACTTGCCCCCGTCGCGGCCCCGTGGATACGTTTACGCCCAGTTTGGGATATTCCGCGCTGCGCCACCCAAGGAAGGCATCATGCTACAGGGAGTCATACCCGCATTGCTTACCCCGTTCACCGAGGACGGCAAGAACGTCGATACCCCGGCACTGAAGCGACTGTGCGACCATCTCGTGGAGCAGAGCGTCGCCGGGCTGTTCGTCACGGGCACGACTGGCGAGTTCGTCAGCCTGAGCCCGGACGAACGTCGCCACGTTATACGCGAGGTACTGCACCACGTCGGCGACAGGTTGAGGGTGCTGGTCCACATCGGAAGTTTCAACACGGCCGAGGCGCTGTCGCTCACCGAGTTCGCGCTGCAACACGGCGCAAAGGGCGTCGGCTGCATGCCTCCCTATTTCTACACGCTCGACGACGAAGCGCTCTACGCGCACTTCAGCAAGGTTTGCGAACAGGCCGACGGGTCGCCTGTCTACCTGTACAACATCCCCGGCACGGCGATCAACGAGATCGGCCTCGACATCGTCAAGCGGCTGAAGGAACACTACCCGCACGTCAAGGGAATCAAGGAGTCGTCCGGGCAGATGGACCGAGAGCAGGCCATGCTCGACATGAACATGAGCGACTTCCAGGTCATCAACGGCACGGACGAGAAGACGCTCACTGCGCTGAGGATGGGAGTGCGAGCTTCCGTCAGTTCCACGGCGAACGTGTTCCCGGAAGCGTTCGACGCTGTGTACGACGCGTTCGCGGCCGGCGACGACGACGCGGCCGAGGAAGCGCAGGCGAAGATGCAGAGACTCACGAAGTTGCTGGGCCACGGGCGGTACCTTGCATCGTACAAGCAGGCGCTGAGATGGAAGGGTGTCGACGTGGGGTTCGTGAGGCCACCACATCGAGAACTGCGCGACGATGAGATCGGCGCGTTGCGATCCGGTCTGACAGAACTGGGATTACTCTAGGACTCGAATCGGTTGCACCAGTATTTTCCGCAATGAACGGAGGAACACGATGACTCGGTTGGGGATCGTGGGATCGGACAACTCCCACGCGATCGCGTTCAGCAAGCTCTGCAACGTCGCCGACCACAATCTGCACGTTGACGGCGCCGAGGTGGTGGCGGTGTTCGGCGAGGAAGCGGAACGTACGGAAGAGGTCTCGCGCGAGGGGCAGATTCCGACGATCGCAGAACGTCCGGAAGACATGATCGGCAACGTCGACGCCGTGCTCGTGGTGTTTCGGGACGGGCGCAAGCACCGCAAATTCGCGGAGCCGTTCATCCGTGAAGGCATCCCGACGTTCGTCGATAAACCGCTCGCCGTGTCGACGGAAGATGCCACCGCGCTCCTGGAGCTGGCCGACAAGCACAACGCGCTCCTGACGTCGTTCTCCACCCTTCGGTACGCTGGCGATATGCTGTCGTTCCGCTCGGAGATGGACAAGCTGGGACCGATCGCATCCGCGGTATTCAGCGGCCCCGCGGACCGGCAGAGCGAGTACGGGGGCCTGCCATTCTATGGGATTCACATCGCGGAGATGCTGCAGGCGCTTGTCGGCACCGGAGTGGAGTCGGTCTGCGCGAACGAGAACGGCAAGAACATCGCCGCGACGCTGAACTACGCGGATGGGAAGCTCGCCGTGCTGAATTTCCTCGGCGAGGCGTCGTACGTGTTCCACATGCTCGCGTTCGCGAAAGACGGCTGGACCGGGCGTGCTCTCGATGCGAGTACGTGCTACCAGGACGGCCTGAAGGTCGTGCTCGACATGGTGAAGACGGGGAAGCGTCCTCTCAGCAACGCGGAGCTACTGGAGCCGGTTCGCGTGCTGGAAGCGATCGAGGAGAGCCTCACGTCGGGTGGCAGCATCCGCATGTAGTGTACAAAGGCAAGGTGATGGGAACGCTCGCTCCCATCACCTGCCGGCGGTCCCGCATGGAAAGCCCCCCAAACTACACGTCAACCACCTATGCGCACTTCTCCAAGGTCTTGACTTCCCCACCAACAGGACTCAGAGCCGCTCGTAACTCATCCCTTGAAACCGGCCACGTCAACACGGGACAAGTTCCTTCGACGGGCGGCTGCTCCGCGTAGGCAAGCAGGAACACCGGCAACGCGGGACGCAGCTCTCTCACCTGGTTCGCGACGACCCAGCCACCGCCGCCAACCCGGTAGTCTCGCGTGACGATCACCGCCATAGGCGCGCTTTCGGACAGGTACTGCATGAACTGGTGGAGCGACTCCATGGCGACGACGTCATAGCCTTCTTGACGGAGCATCTCCCGAACGCCGGCGTGGCGGCTCTCTCCGGGATCGGCGAGGAAAACGACATCCTGCGTGGTCTGCATTGTTGAACTCCAGTTTCTGACTATCCGGGCCATTGTCGACGCTACCACCGCGTCGGCGAATCTTGCTGCGTGCGCCCCTGTAACGTTCGTGTCCATGCATTTGCAACGAGTGTGCCAGGTTCGTTAAGCGAATATCTGTAAAGCGTTTATGCCGATAGAGCCATTCTGCGGACCCCGGAGAAACCGTCTCATCTTCGGACACGCGGCGGAGCCAGGCGGCTGAAAGCGCCGCGAACGTGTTGATTTTGCACTGTTTGCTCATATTGAGACATCTGACTGTCTCAACACGGCAGGACCGGATGCAGACGCGGAACGCGGGGAACCTTGACCACGCGGTGCGACAATCGAGATCATTGTAGGGTTCGTCGCGAATCCATGACACATCATTCACCGCTTCGGTCGACCCATGAAACCTCAGCATCCAAATCGCACCGCAACTATAGCGTTCGAACCGTGGAAGATCCTGCTCATCGGCATTTTCTTCCTGACGCTTGGAGTGCTGTTGGGATGGTTCATGCACGCTGTGTACGCGCCGGCGCCACGGCACGGCGGCGTGGGGCAGAGCGGCGCGGCGGCCGCGCAGCAGGCTCTCGACGCCGAAGTGACGTCGATTCTGGCGCACATCGAGCAGAGCCGGACTCAGTTGCT
>CAZEAI010000020.1:0-39752 GCA_964510105.1 uncultured bacterium | reverse complement strand
GGCGAATCCGGGCGACCCCGAAATCAACGTTCACATGGGGAATCTCTACTACGATCTCGGCGCGGCGCACTCCAATGCCGCGAACGGCGTCGGAGCCAGGGACGCCTGGCTGCAGAGCATCCGGTACTACACTCTCGCCAGAGATGCGGGCGTCGCCGCTCCCGACTTCCTGACCGATCTGGGCACGATGTATTTCCGGACAGACCAGCCCGACAAGGCCGTTGAGCTGTACGAGGAGGCGCTGAGTATCGATCCGCGCCACCGGAATGCCTGGATGAACCTTGGCGTCGTGAAGCGGCAGGGGCTCAACGACGTGCCGGGAGCGATCGCGGCGTGGCAGAGCTATCTGGAGATCAATGGCACGGGTCCCGATGCCGACCGAGTACGCCTCTGGCTGAGCCAGGTAGGGGTACCCGCCGATCAATGACGGCCGAGCTTGCTATCAGGATTGACTGACAGGGGCTCGGCAAGGATGTCGAGCCTTTTTTCTGCCCGTGACATTTCAGCTCTATGGAGATCCGACGTGTCTACTGTACCGCCGTCCCGAATTGCGGGACGCCAATTCTGACAAACATCGCGACAGTGAGACGTCGCGCCGGCGGTGACAACGCCCGGCGACGGGGGGAATATCCCACAAGGATCTTCACGATCAGCAAGGATGCGACATGACACATGAACTCGCACCACAGTACGACAGCGAAGCGGTGGAATCTCAGTGGTACGACCGCTGGGAAAGCGCTGGAGCGTTCCACGCGGAGGAGCATGCGACGGGCGATCGGTTCTCCATCGCTATCCCGCCGCCGAACGTGACCGGCAGCCTGCACCTGGGCCACGCGCTGACGCTCACGATAGAAGACATCATGATCCGCCGGAACCGTATGCAGGGGAGGAACACGCTCTGGATGCCCGGCAAGGATCACGCCGGCATCGCGACGCAGATGGTCGTGGAGCGCCAGATCGTCGACGAGGAGGGGTTGACCCGCCACGACCTGGGACGAGAGGAGTTCCTCAAGCGCGTCTGGATCTGGAAGGAGCAGTACGGTAGCCGGATCAGCGATCAGGCGAGGAAACTCGGCGCGTCGCTGGATTGGGTGCGGGAGCGCTTCACGCTGGACGACGACTACCAGCGGGCGGTGCGCGAGGCGTTCGTCAGCCTGTACAAAGACGGGCTGATCTACCGCGCCTATCGCCTCATCAACTGGTGCCCGAAGTGTCATACCGCTTTGTCGGATCTCGAGGTGGACCACGCCGAGAACCACCAGGGGAACCTGTGGCACATCGCGTACCGCGTGAAGGACTCCGACCGCGAACTCGTGGTGGCAACAACGCGTCCGGAGACGATGCTCGGCGACACCGGCGTGGCCGTGCATCCGGAGGATGAGCGATACGCCGACCTTATCGGATCGACGGTCATCCTGCCGCTGATCGAGCGGGAGATCCCTGTCGTCGGCGACGATATCCTCGTGGATCGCGAGTTCGGCAGCGGCGTGGTGAAGGTCACGCCCGGCCATGACCTCAACGACTTCGAGACCGGGCTCCGGCACGATCTGGAGATGATCAGCATCTTCGACGAGAACGCCTGTACGACCAGTGTGACCGGCCCGTACTCCGGGCTCGACCGCAACGACGCCCGCACGCGCGTGCTGGAGGATCTGGAGGCTGGCGGTCTCGTGCGCGAGACGGAGGATCACACGCACGCCATCGCGCACTGTCAGCGATGCGAGACGGTGCTGGAGCCGATGCTCTCCCACCAGTGGTTTGTGAAGACCGAGCCGCTCGCGAAGCCGGCCATCGAGGCTGTGGAGTCCGGGCGCGTCCGGATCATCCCCGAGTCGCACGAGAAGACGTACTTCCACTGGATGCGGAATATCCAGGACTGGTGCATCAGCAGACAGCTCTGGTGGGGCCACCAGATTCCCGCGTGGCACTGCGAGGAGTGCGGCGAGATCACCGTCGCGCGGGAGACGCCGGACGCGTGCTCGAAGTGCAACAGCGCCAGTCTCAAGCAGGACCCGGACGTGCTGGACACGTGGTTCTCGAGCGGGCTCTGGCCGTTCGCCACGCTGGGTTGGCCGGAGAAGACGCCGGCACTGGAGACTTTCTACCCGACCAGCGTCATGGAGACGGGCCACGACATCCTGTTCTTCTGGGTCGCCCGCATGATGATGCTGGGCATGAAGTTCATGGGCGACGTGCCGTTCCGAACGGTGTATCTCCACGGCATGGTGCTCGACAAGAAGGGCGCCAAGATGTCCAAGGTGAAGCGTAACGTCGTGGATCCGCTGGACGTCATCGACGAGGTGGGCGCCGACAGTTTGCGCTTCTACCTGGCGATCATGTCGGGCCAGGGCCGTGCCATCAAGTTCGACATGAAGCGCGTGATCGGGTATCGCAACTTCATAAACAAGATCTGGAACGCCTCGCGGTTCGCGCTGTCGTATCTGGCGGAATTCCGCGCCGACACCAGCGGGGATTTCACCCTCGTGCGAAGCCTCGCCGACCGGTGGATGCTCTCGCGCCTGAACCGGACGGTCGACGCGGTGACGCAGGCGCTCGACGAGTACCGGTTCGACGACGCGGCGTCCACACTGTATCACTTCTTCTGGCACGAGTTCTGCGACTGGTACATCGAGCTTTCGAAGAGCCCGTTGAACGGGGACGATGCGGACGCCCGCGGCGCGGCTCAGCAGGTTCTCACCCATGTGCTCGACGTGAGTCTGCGGCTGCTGCACCCGATGATGCCGTTTGTCACCGAGGAGATCTGGCAGAAGCTGCCGATTGAGCGCGCCGACGGCGAGATGGTCATCACGGCCGACTACGCGACGTCGGACCCGAGTCGAACCGATGAGCAGGCCGAGCGCGACATGGACCTCGTGCAGGAGATCGTCACGGCCATTCGCACCGTGCGGAGCGAGATCAACCTGCCGCCGCAGCAACGCATCGACGTCCACATTCGCGCCCAGGACGAAGACCAGTCGGTGATCGACGGCGCGCGGGCCTACCTCGTCGACCTTGCCCGCATAGAGCACCTGGCGGTGGGGCCGGATGTCGAACGACCGCCTGCGTCGAGCACGACCGCGATCGGCGGAGTGGCGGTGTACATACCTCTGGAAGGTATCATCGATCTGGACAGCGAGCGAGATCGACTGGCGAAAGCCATCGGCAGTACGGAGAAGTACGTCGTCAGCACGCAGAAGAAGCTTGAGAACGAAAACTTCGTCAGCCGCGCGCCGCGGGAGGTCATCGAGGCTGAGCGAGAGAAGGTCGCACAGGCGGGCAAGACGCTTGAGCGCCTGCAGGAGACGCTGAAATCGATCAGCGAGTGACGGGCGGGCGCGCCGCCTATTGTGAGGGGCGAGGGGCGGATCGGGAGGACATCGATCCGCCACGTCCCGGCTTGTATCGACGGAACGGCGGCGAGACATTCCACCGAGCGAACGGTCGGCAGTTCGACACTCGCAATGCCAGGCGTGAGCGATCCAGGTGGAGGCCTGTATGTCGTCGACGAATGACAGAGTACGACGCTACTACGACGCGTTCGACGAATGGCGTCGTCTCGACGCGCCGGCCGGCAGGTTCGAGTTCCTCCGGACGATGTATTTCCTCCACCACTACCTCCCCGAAGAGAGCCGGATACTGGACCTGGGCGGCGGACCGGGACGGTACTCCATAGCGCTCGCGAGGAAAGGCCATCGCGTTACACTGGCGGACTTGTCGCCGGTGCAGCTCAAGATGGCAGAGCGGAAGATCGAAGCGGCGGGCGTCGGGGACTACATCGAGAGCGTCGACACCGTGGACGCGACAGACCTCGAACGGTACAACGACGGCTCGTTCGATGCCGTTGTGGCACTTGGCCCGTTCTACCACCTCACGTCACCCGAACAGCGCGAGAAAGCGGCGCGCGAGGTCCTGCGCGTAACCCGTCGCGGCGGGTACGTGTTCGTGTCGTTCATGCCTCCCATCGTTGGAGTAACCGGCCTGATTGACCGCGCGGCGGTCGACCCGGAGCAGGTCGATCCGGACGCGTACGTCCGCGTGCTTCACGAGAACACGTTCGCCAATCGCACCGAACGGGGCTTTCAGGACGCGTGGTACGGCAGCGCCGACGAAATTGCCCGGTTGTTCAAAGGCGCAGGATGCACTCGGCTCGACGTCACATCGATCCGCGGGATCGGTAACGGGCGCGAGGAGGCGATCCTGGAGCTACGCACGACTGAGCCGGAGCAGTTCAACGGCATCATGAGGGCGTTGCACGAGAGCGCGCGCTATCCGTCCGTGGTGGCCACGTCCGGCCACGCGATCTACGTCGGGCAGAAGGGGCAGGAGGCGTAGGCGCGCAGGTGTGATCACCGGGGTGGACGTGCCGGCTGGTCTGGAAGTGTCTCGGCGGCGCTGGGTCATGCCACGGTGATCAGCACCGATAGACCAGGCGGAACAGAGGGCGACCACTCGTGACGGTTTGGAGATATGGTCAGCTCTGGCGTACCGTTCCGTTCATACTTCTGGCAGAGGTCGGAAGTCTAGACTGCCCCGGACAGCCACAGGAGAGCGCTCAACTCGAAGCATCCGCGGGTACAGAGCGTGTTGAACAATGGATCAAGAATGACAGAAGATCGCGCCAGGATCGGCTCCAATGCGCAGAACACGTCGACGCGGTGTTCTTGTCACGTGGAAGTGAACCGAACGGCACCTTTTTCAAGGCCCGAAACCTGTCCGTGTAGCTTCGCTACGAGGCACGATCTCGATACCCTGATCTGAGGATGACCATGAGAATCCGGCAAGTCTGTTTGGCTCTCGCTATGCTGATGGTTTGCTGCACGTTGCCTGCGCGAGCGGAGGAAACCGAGACCTCTGGCAGCCATGCTGCGCAGACTCTTGAGATAGAAAGCCAAATCCCGTGCTTCCTCTATGGGGGCTACCAGCTATCGGTCGGGATGCGCCGTGATTCTTTTCGTCTCCGAGCGAGTATCGTTAACAGCGGAAGTGCGGACTTCGAACCCAACGGGATCGACCGCCGAAACGACAAATTTCGGCGGAGCTATGACAACGGCTCTTTCGGCGTGGCCGTTGAGTATTTCCTGAACAAGTACTGGTTCGCTTCTGTCAGCTTGGGGAGCAATCGCTGGCTCCTGCGAAATGAAGCCACCTCTTCGACCGGGAATCTCCGCACACTCGACGCGGGGCTGGGTACGGGATTGCAGTATTTCTTCTACAGAGATCTGTTTGTCCAGATGATCGGTCAGATCAATCTCAGGAAACGCCAGAGCCTTGCCATCGAAGGCGAGGAATATGTCATCCCAAGGATCGGTTGGAGCCCGGGCCTTCGATTGGGTGTCCGATTCTAGATGCTACGATCTCCGGGAATCGGCTACGGACGCGAGGACGAGCCGGAGCAGTTCAACGGCATCATGAGGGCGTTGCACGAGAGCGCGCGGTATCCGTCGGTGATAGCCACGTACGGCCACGCCATCTACGTCCGGCAGAAGGGGCAGGACGCCTAGGCGGGGTGCATGGGTGAGGAGTGTTTGAAGCGCGCCCGGTGCGATTCGAACGCACGACCGCCAGATTCGAAGTCTGGTGCTCTATCCAGCTGAGCTACAGGCGCACAACAAAGACAAGTTACCGGCGAGCGGCGACCCAGTCAAAGCTCAGACCCGCCCCCGCGATCCCCTGATTTGCTACGACGTCTGCTCGCGGTTCACTGCGGCGGCGAATTTCTCAATCGATCCCAGTGTCAGCGACATGGGGTCGTCGACACGGATCGCGCCCGGGAACCAGAACGGTTCGCCGTACTTCGCGGCGATCCGGGAGCCGTAGAAGCGGTACCGCGCCTCGAGACGATCATAGAACTCCGGACGAGAGATGTACGTCTCCTGCTCCTGCCGTTCGACGCCGGGCACATGCACCTGCGATTGGTAGCACCGCACGCTCTCCATCTTCGTCTCCCACTCGTCGGAGATATCGACGATGAAGCTCGGCTCGAACTCCTGGTGCATCATGTAGTGAACCGTCATGAGCGGCCGATGATGCTCCTGCCCCGTCTCCCACTTGGGGAACCCGGACCGGAACGCGGCATCCGGAATCATTCGGCCGGCTGTGGAGTGGTCGGGGTGGCGGCCGTCGTTCGGATACGGAGCGAACAGCAGCGAGGGTCGCGTCGCACGGATGACGCGGATGATCCGGTCCTGCGCGTCGTCGGTGTCTCGGAGCTTGCCGTCGGGCAGACCAAGGTTAACGCGGTAGTCGATGCCCAACATTCGTGCGGCGCACTGAGCCTCTTTCTCTCTCTCCGCCGCATCGCCACGGGTGCCCATCTCTCCGCCGGTAAGGTCCGCCATGCCGACCTTGTAGCCCATCCGAATCAGGCGCAGGAGAGTACCCCCACAGCAAAGCTCCAGGTCGTCACGGTGCGGTCCGATCGCCAACGCGTCGAGCTGTTCATCGGGAAACGCAGGTGTTGCCATGTCGCACTCATCTCCTTCGTGGGCAGGATATCGACCCTCAAATGATAGCGAATCCGCCCTGATCACCGGTCATGCTGCGGGCCCCCTTGAGAGAACTGCTCGCCGCACCCCATGTATGCGCCCTTGATCGCTTGACACACGATATGCGATGGAGCACCTTGTATGGAGTGTCCGACGAGTACGCCGTGCAGGTGTGCCGCGGCATCACCAGCGCATCGCCACAAGCGAGGTTCCCATGGGCGATTCACCAGCGACCAGCCTGGACGTGGCATTTCGTCTTATCGATTCGATCACCACCATCAAGGATGTCCTCGGCGCCGCGATTGTGGACGAAACCGGAGCGGTCGTCGCTCAGGACTTCGTCTCGCAGGACGCGCAGGACCGTGGCTGGCCGATCGCGACGGAGATGATTCCCGCCATCTCGGAAGCGGCATCGCGAATGGAGTATACGCAGGCCGGGGATCTCGTACTTCAGACATCCGGTCTCCTCGTGCGCAGCATATACCGCAGTGCCCTGTTTATCGTAGTATTCGCGGAGAAGAGCATCAACCTGGGCATGCTCAACGTGGACCTGCGCGCCCGCGAAGACATGATGCAGACCCTCGCAGGCGACTCCATCATCTCGGAACGGGATCACGAACACGACAGGATAATCGAGGTGCTTCGCGCGGAGGGTTCCGTCGACTCGCTCATCGCGGAGAAGACAGACCTGGGAAGCCTGCGCGCATTTCACGGGCTCATGTTCCAGGCCGCGCTCGACATCGACGTCGATCGGGATCTGCTCACGGCGCGCCTCAACGACATCAACTACCGCATCTACCGCGACTCGCTCCTGGATATAGGTTTCGACTTCTTCAACCGGAAGACCCTGGACAACTACGATCCCGCCCTCGCACGCACAGTGGTCTCGGCGCAGATCGTCGGCATCGCGGAGATCATGGTAACCAAGCTGCCGTAGTTGCGACAAGAGCGCGCAAGACGCCGTCCAGCGGGGTGCCACCCGGACGGCGGCGTCGGTTCTAGTCAGCCTGCAGCGAAGACTCCACGGGCACAAGCTCGGGAGTCTCCCCGACCGGCCCCATGAGCGTCGGCGGCGCCCCACTCTGCTCTTCCTGGTTGCGTTCCATGGCCTCTAGCTGTCGCTGAAGCCGCAGCAAGCGGTCTTCCCACTCCCGGAGGCGGATAGCACGCTGCTCCTGCAGTTCGATCTGCCGATCGATCGCGTCCCAGTATCCCTGCTCGTCGAAATAGCCCCGGAAGAGCCAGTTCGTGCGGACCGCCTCCATGTTGACAGCCGCCTTCTCGCTGGCAATCTGTAGATTCAGCAGCATTCTGTTGAGACGCACGTAGACACTGTCGTCGGTCACGAACTTCCCCAGCGTGCCCTCGCCACGCCGAACCCCTTCCGTCATCTCCTGTATCGTGACGCTCGCCTCCTGAGCGGCGGAGGCTATTGCCACACTGGCCTGCGTGATGTCGTCGATCGCTCCCGACGCCTGATTCAGCATCGTGTCGCCACTGGCCACCATGTGGGTCAGAACGGTGTAGAGGCTGTCGTCCGTGATGAGGCGGCCGAGCGTACCGCGCCCCTCCCGGACGGCTACCATGACCTGCGTGACGTGATGGGCCGTGCCGCGCAGATCGCTCGCCGCGGTACGCAGCGTTTCCGCCAGCATGGAGTAGTCTTCGGAAAGCACCGACGCCTCGATCTGGACGGTCCGCAGGACACGGTCGGCACTCGCGGCCACCTCTCGTACGCGCGAGACGACCGCCAGCGCGGAGTCATGAAGCGTTCGCTGGTTCACGAGCCGCCCGATGGTGCCCTGTCCGGCGTCAATCTTTTCCATGATCGATCGCAGCGACGCGAGGGTGACGCCCGCGTTCAACATCACGCCCGGGAGGTCCTTCAGCGCCTGGTCGATGTCTTCCTGGAATTCGTGGAGACGAATCGGCGACTGACCGACGATGGTATCCCCCGAAGCGGCCTGGCCGGTGCTGATGCTGCCCTGCGTAATGAGAACGATGCGAGCGCCGATGAGCCCTTCGGTGCCGATTACGGCTCGCGAATCCTTGTGAATCTGCGTCAGCGCGTCCCCGCGCACATCGAACTCGACCACCACGTTGCCCACGCTATCGGGAAGGCTGATGCGGCTCACCGTGCCGACGTTGATGCCGGCGATGCGTATGAACGCGCCCTCCTGCAGCCCGGCAACGTCGTCGAAATTGCCGTAGAGCTTGATGCGATCCTCGAAGAGCTGCTTCCGCGCGCCGAGAACGAACAACGCGCCGATGAACAGAACGATTCCCAGCAGCACGAACAGGCCGGTCCGGATCGTCCGAGGCATTCCCGCATTGTTCTCAGGCATCACATCACCATGTCTCTCGACTCACCCCTCGAAACGAGGCATCAGTCGTCGGTCTCGTCGTCAAGCTCTATCGGGTCTCGCGTGAACTCCGTCGCAAGGAAGAACTGCACCAGTCGATTATCCGCCGCCTCGATCTCCTCCCACGTGCCCGACGCGAGAACGCGCCCTTTGTGGAGGAACGCGATGCGATCGGCAATGAGACGCGCGCACGGCATGTCATGAGTTACCGCGATGCTCGTGACGCCCTGCTCGTCCTTCAGCCGCGCGATGAGCTGGCTGATCTCATTCGATGTGACCGGATCGAGCCCCGTGGTGGGCTCATCGTAGAGGATAACCTCGGGATCGGTCATCAGGGTCCGGGCGAGGGCGGCCCTCTTGCGCATACCGCCGGAAAGATCCGCCGGGAACTTGTCGAACGTCTGCGCCAGCCCGACCCAGCTCAGCTTCTCCCTGGCAACGACCGCTTTCTGCTCGTCGTCGACGTCCTTCCGGTTGCGCAACGGGAACATCAGGTTCTCGCCTATCGACATGGAATCATACATCGCACCGCCCTGAAACAGGAATCCGACGCGGGAGCGCCAGCTCTGCAACTCATCGGCGCCCATGCCGGATATCTCCGTCCCCTCGGCGGTGACCTGTCCCTCGTCGGGGCTGAGCAGGCCGACGATGCACTTGAGCGTGACGCTCTTGCCCGTACCCGACCGGCCCAGCACCACCGTCGTCAGGCCGCGCTCGAACGTGAGCGTGACGCCACGGAGCACGTGGAGGCTCCCGAAGGATTTCTGTACGTCGACGAAATCAATCATCTCGGTGCGATCCCACCTCTGCGGGCGAACGTTCGCGCTCCGTTGCGATTAGCGATCGCGAGTCGGGTCCTTCAGAATCCGACCCGCCGCCTCCGGCTCGTCGACGCCACCGCGCGGACCCCATTCGAGTTCCTGGCCGATCTCCCAGTCCAGCATCCGCTGAGTCAGATTCATGCGGATCGTCTGGTATTCGGGATCATCCCAGAGGTTACGAGTTTCGTTCGGATCGTCCACCATATCGTACAGTACGCCTTCCGTCCCGGAAACTCCCCGCACGGCATGGTAGACGCCCAGCTTGTATCGTTCGTCCATGAACATGGTCGCATGTATGGGCGGATCGAAGGAAACCGCGCCCAGGCGGATGCCGGTGTTCCGGTACGAGCATGTGGCCCAGTCGCGGACGCGATCGCGCTCGCCGGTGGCCAGAGGCAGGAGGCTCTCCGCGTCAGGCGCGTGAGCCCGGACATCGTCGCCGCTCAGGCCCGCGGCAGCGAGGACGGTGGCGGCGATGTCGTGGAGCTGCACGAGGGAGTCGACACTTCGCCCACCAGCGAAACGTGCGGGCCATCGGGCAATCAGCGGAACGCGGACGTTCGCCTCGAAGAAGAATCCGCCCTTCACGAGCAGGGAGTGATCGCCCAGCATGTCGCCGTGATCGGAGCAGAAGATGACGAGCGTGTCCTCCTCGAAGCCCTTCTCGCGAAGTGTATCCAGAACGCGCCCGATCTCGATATCGGCAAGCGCGAGAGCGGCGTGGTAGCCGAACCGCATCTTCCGCAGGTCCTCCCGGCTGTACTGGGAGAACGGGCCAAGGTACGACTCTTCATGCTCCTGCCGCACGCCGCGCGGAAGAGTATCCATCTCGCCGTCGATGATGAGCGGGTCCTCGACCTTGGATTCGTCGATGGATTCCGCCATCTCTTCGGGCCAGTGCTCGTACGGGTTGTGCGGATCGAAGATGCTCATCATCGCAAGGAACGGTTGCGAGCCATCCTGGCGTCGGATGTAGTCGATGGTCCGCTCCGCCGCCCAATGCGTCATGTGGTACTCGTGCGGAACATGGAGCAGCATCCGCCCCTGCTCACGCAACTCCGCCCAGTATTTGGGGTCCTTCTCGCGAAGCCAGGCGCTATAGCCGTTCAGCGGCGAGTCGAGTTCGATGGCGTGCTCGAGGCACCATTCGTACTCATCGAAGCCGTCGTGCGGATGCCGGATGTGGTTCTCGACAGTGCGGCTTCGCACATGCATCTTGCCGAAGAGCGCGGTCCGGTACCCGGCGCGCTGGAGATGCTCGGGGAACAGCACCTCCTCGTCGGCCAGGTTTCCGTACAGGTCGAAAACGCCGTGCCCCTGTATGTGCTTGCCGGTGAACATGCTCGCGCGACTGGGAGTGCAGATGGGGTTGTTGACGTAGCACCGTTCGAACAGGGCGCCTTCGCCGGCTAGCCGGTCCAGGTTCGGCGTGTTCGACGCCTCGCACCCGTAGCAGCCGAGGGAATCCCAGCGCTGCTGGTCGGTCATGATGAGCAGGATATTCGGTCGATCAGGCATTTCCCGTCCTTGTGTGCGCTGCCCGCGTCTCGTACGTCATCGCGCGGACGCCGGCGTGTAGCCGTCATTTCGCGATTCGACGAAGAGCGCCCAGCCAACGCATGTGTCAGTCGTCAGCCGCCTCGATCACGTACCACGCCCGGCCACCCGCCTCGATCTCCACGGGAAGCTCCACGCGGTAGTCTCGATCGAGAGTATACGTATTCGCCGTCCCGTCGGCGGCGCGAAACGCCGCGCTATTCGCGATGCCGGTGTAGTAGAGCGGCACGTTGAGCGTCCTGCGAACGGGCTCGTCGAGCGGATTGAAGACCATCAGCAGGCCGCGCTCGGAAAGCCGCGGATTCACGTGCAGGATGGCATCGATATCGCGACCATCGGGCCTGCGTACGTGGATCACGTCGGAATCCAGAATCGCGCGGTGTTCGCGGTAGAAATCGACGCTGCGTTTCACGACGGCCTTTGTCTCGTCGGTGTCGTACAGACGTGGGCCGCGGTAGCAGGCCTGGATGCCGTAGCCGAAGTTCTGCGTGAGGTGCGCCTCGTACGTGTCGAGGTGCTCCTCCAGCGGCTCCAACGTCGCCTCGGCGCCCCCGCCCTGATATTCCACAAGCGGCAGGAACATCCAACCCATGGTCGGCGTCTTCTTCCACGTGCCGTCGTACATGTTCTGGCGCGCAAGGAGGACCTGCCGCTCCCGTGGCAAAGACCAGTTGACCTCGCGATATCCCATCCCGGTCTTGCTCGACCCATTCAGGAAATACCAGTCCGGAACGTTCAGGGAGACCCCCCGCTCGCGGCACCATCGGTAGAGATCGCGGATTCGCTCCCACTGTCGCCACTGCGAGTCGTCGAGCCCTTCGTGGCCCGGATGGCTCGTAGACGCGCACCAGTCGCCCGCATACGAGCCGTCGTGCTCGAACAGGTTCAGTCCCGTCTTCTCGATGAAGGCGTACAGCTTGCGGAAGTAGTCGTGGCCCCACTCGCTCTCCAGACAGGGCGCGTGGTCGAACGCCGCGCCGCCCGGAGCGTTCGTCTCCGGGTTGATAGCGTCATTCTCGTCATCGATGTGCCGGCTCGCCAGCAGCGAGTACCCGCCGAGTTCAACGCCACGGCCATTCGCGTACTCCACGAGCTGTCTGATCTGCTCGATGTAGGCCGGGTCTTCGTTCTCGATATCGAAATCGCTCCAGAACGTCATGGCAACCATCTCGAAGCCGACCTCGGCGCACTGGTCCACGGCGAGCCGCACCGAGTCGGGATCGGACTGGCGCACGTGCATCAGGATCGGATTCTCCTGCACCCACGGCGCGACTGTCCGGTACATCCGACGCAGGGCGAGTCCCTGGCGCTCGCGGTCGGTGCTGTCATGCACCAGCTCGAACGTCCGGAACGAGGCGAAATCCTCACCATCCGGGAGGAACACGTTGGGACCGCGTGGCGGCTTGCTGTGGAGCAGGCACGGCGTCTGGAGGTAGAAGTTCACCTGCGTCGTGTAGTCGGGATCGGGAAGCCAGCACGTGGTCTCGCGAGGCTGCGTGGCGGAGATGTCGGCGAGGGCGTAGTCGCTTTCGACGTGGATGCCGGGATGGTTCGACTCGCGGAACTCCTGAACGGAACTCTCGTACTCGACGGCCGCGAGGATTTCGCTGATGAACGAATTGACGCGAACGGGTCGACCGGTCCGATTGCGCAGCTCGAACGCCGTACACAGCAGCGGAATGCCGTCGTACAGCTCGTATGACACGTCGACCGCGACGCCGTCGAGAACGCCGGAGGGTGGCTCGAAGGTCAGCGTCAGCCGCACTCCGGCGGGCGGCCACACTGCGTCGGGAGCGTGTCGGACGCGCTTCCAGCCGAACGGAGCGACAGTCGGGCCGACGGTGTGACCGGAGTACGTGAACGCCGCCGGGTCCGCGGTGAGTGCGTCGATCCATTCGCGACGCATGTACGCCTGCTCATCCGCGCCGACGAGGCCGCCGACATCGTACCGCCCGCCGTCCAGTTCGACGATGGCTTCGGGCCGCACCGCGCGGATGATCGCCTCGCCGGTGACGAGGTTGTCGTACCCCACAGTGGCCGCGTTCGGAGAGAGCCGCCACGTGCGGCTGATCAGCCCGTTCGAGAGAACGATCTCGCGGTCGTCGGAGCCGCGAAACGCCCCGGCGACAAACGACGACGGATCGATGAGCCAGTCGGACTTCGGGCGCGCGCGATGCTCGTCGGGGAGAGCGGGCAGCTCATCCAGATTCGTGTGTCGTGTCACATTCACTCCGCGCTGATAATGGGGTTCACCGAAGCGCGCCGCCACAGATCGTCGAAGTCCGCGGAGCCGTCATCTACCATCATGTCCGTCCAGACGCCGCGTTCGTACAGCGGCGCATCGACGCGCTCGTAGAACGGCCACATGCTGTGCAGGCCGCGCGTGAAATAGATGTTCACTCCCATGGGACGGTGCACGACCGTGAGACTGCGCGGCAATTTCAGGTCCGGTTCGTCGACGCGGTACCGCTCGATGGCCTCGTCGTCGATACCGACACCGAGGCCGGGCTCTTCGGGCACGCGGATGCTGCCGCCGATGACGTCGAGTCGCTTCGTGAGCAGGTTGTGCTCGTACAGCTCGTGACACGTGACCATGGGCCACCAGGCGTGGTCCAGTACGGCGGCGAGGTGCAGCGCCGTGGCGGTCGTCAGGCCGGTGCCGACCATCTGGAGGAAGAACGGCATGTGCATCTGGCCGCTGAGGTGGCCGTCGGACATCACCTTTGCCACGCCCCCGCCGATGACGAAGCCGTCGCACGCCCCGAGTTCGACTGCGGTACGGAGCGGCACGGCGCCGTAGTGGTGGGCGATCGCGCGGTCTATCTGGTCGCGGAGAAGCCGGTTGCCGCTCGCGTCGGCCATCTTCATCGGGCTCTCCCAGATGCTGATCTTCGAGAAATCCCGCTCCAATTCGCGCAGCACCGGGACTGCGGTAGATACATCCACGAGCCGATCGTTCCAGTCGCAGTCGATGTGGAACCAGTCGGGCGTCGCGTCGCTGATGCGCTCCATTGTCTCGTACACGTCGTGCCAGGGGCGCGTCTTGATCTTCATGGACGTATAGCCGAGATCGGAAGCGACTTTCGCCTCGCGCGCGTACTCCTTCGGACCCATGTCGTGGTCCCAGAACGACGCGGCACACCAGTCGCGCACTTTGTGCCCGAGCAGCCGATAGAGCGGTACCCCGGCGAGCTTGCCCGCGGCGTCGAAGAGCGCCATCTGAAGGCCTGCGCCGAGGGTGTCGTCCCACATGTGCTCGGCAGGCGGTGAGTTCAGCACCCGCTCGACGCCTTCGTCGGTGACGCGTCCCCACGTGTAGTTGACGATGGTCTCGCCGTAGCCGACGGTGCCGTCGTCAGTCTCGACGCGGCAGATCTCGGTGACGGCCCAGTCGTGGATGTCCGCGCGTTCCATTTCGCCGCGAATGCGCTCGACCATGGGCACGACGCAGGTGATTCGATCGACGCTCTTCACGATAGCTGGCATGGGGATTTCCTCTGTCAGGTATGGTCTTCCACGAAGGCGCAAGCTGCTGCGACGAATTCACGAGCGAAGGTCAGGTGTTCTGACGCATCCTGCTCGGTGTCACCCACGATGGGCAGGTAGTCGCTCGCAACACGCGCTTCGAACAGGTCGAGTGCAAGGCGATGGAGTCTTCGATCCATGCGGCCACGCGCCGCGATGTGTTCGCCAAACGCCGACCAGACTGCGTGATGCGAGTTCCGTTCGATACCGGTCTCCATGAGGACCGCCTTCGCGGCATGGAATACCGCGTAGTAGGAACGGCTCACGGAATCGGACCAGTATCGCGACTGCAGCAGAACTGAGGCCACATCAAGGAGTTGGTCTGCGCGATCCAAGTGTCCCGAAGGCATCGCCGTCATAGGGGACGCCCCTCTGATATGATCGCCCGATGTATTCCGTAGGGCGCTTCTCTATAGTCCGCGTCGGAGAGGTAGAACGGCATGAGAAGGCAGTTCTCTCGGAGGCAGAGATCGGCGCGAAGGTGGCTCAAGCGCCGCCGTTCTTCGGAAGGATTCACCGGCCCGTCGAGCACGACTGCGACGTCGATGTCGCTGTCATCGTGCGCATCGCCCCGAGCGTACGAGCCGTAGAGGTACACGCCGACGAGCCGATCCCTGTAGATCCGCTCAAGCTCCGCGCGGAACCCACCGACGATGCGAAGTACTTCCTCCCGCGACTTCTTCATGTCCGGTATCCTCCGCAGCGTACGATACATCCGAAGCGCGTTCGCGGCAAACGCGGCGCGACGTCGCTCAAACCTCCAGCGACGCCACGGGAATGGCGGTCATCGCGCAGTGGCGCTTCTCCGACGTGTACACGACGTAGAGCGCGCCGTCGTGCTCAATGGCGCTAGGGTAGCTCCACTCGGAGCGTACCGCCGGATCGCCGGCGGTCCAGTCGGCGCCGTTCCTGATAGCCCACATGCGGGAGAGGCGTTCCTCGCCCGGCGCGCTCACGCTGATCGTCAGCAGCTCGCGGTACCCGTCAGAGTTCATGTTGGCGAGCAGATAGCGCTGCCCGGTGCTGAGTTTTCCGGCGTACATCTTGGCCGCACCGATCGGGAGGTTCTGCGTGACCGGGCCGGTCCACGTCCTGCCGAAGTCGCGGCTCTCGAACACCTGCGCGTTGCCGCCATCGTTCCGGACGAGCGCCGTGACGCGGCCGGTGTCGGCGATTACGGTAGTCTCCGGGTGCGGGCGACACAGCTCGCCGGTGGGTAGCGTGACGACTTCCCAGTCGCCATCGATGTGGTCGCAGATCGCCACGGCGGACATCATCGAGTACTCGTCGGACCGGGGAGCGGCCCGACCCGGCAGGAGGTACTCGCCGTTCGCCATCCGAACGGGCGCGGTATTCTGCTGAAACGCATCGGCGACTTTCCCGACGCGATTCCACGCACCGGAGGGGTCGTCGCGAACAAAGAGATCGGTACGCCTGACCAGGTCCGGGCCGACCATGATCCCGACGAACATGTACAGCCGCCCGGCCTCGGCATAGAGCTGGGGCGGCACGTAGTGCAGCCCGTCGCCCGATTCGTCGGCGACGATGGTCTCCACGCTCGACCAGGTTCGCCCGCCGTCGCTGGATCGACGCCCACGGATCACCGACTCGCCCTGAATCTCCCGGTCGGGACAGTTGTACCACGCGGTGTGGAGTGCGCCCGAATGCGCCGCGATAGTCGTGTCGTGCAGGAAGTGGTAGCGGTCGGTGTCGCCGTGGTGGACGAGCGCGTCGCGTGCTCCCGCTGGGCGCGAGAGCTGGTCACGCGTCGGGATGGGAGCGTCGGGATGCCAGAGTGGATATGGCTGGGTCATGAGTCTCCTGCGGTCTCCGATTGAGTACTCGGCGAAGCAATCCGGCGAGTTTGCCGGAAGGATCGCCGCGTCCGACTGTTCTATACTACGCAACGACGAATTCCCGACATAACAATACAACTCACGACGACCACGTTACAGGAGGACATCGGTCCCATGGCATCACAAGTGAAAGACACCGCACTCGCCGCGCAGGGCCACCGCAACATCGAATGGGCCGAGCGACAGATGGGCGCGCTGCTCAAGGTGCAGGAGCGCTTCGCGAGTGAGAAGCCGCTCACCGGCGTGAAGGTCGGCATGGCGCTGCACGTCACGAAGGAAACGGCCGTGCTGGTGAAGACGCTCATCGCCGGCGGCGCCGAGGTCTCCATCACCGGCTGCAACCCGCTCTCGACGCAGGACGACGTCGCCGCGGCGCTTGCGGAGATCGACGGTGTGGAAGTCTACGCGCACAAGGGCGAGTCGAAGGAAGAGTATTACGATTTCCTGAACCGCGTGATCGCGTTCGAGCCCGACGTCACCATCGACGACGGCTGCGACCTCGTCTACGAAATCCATCAGAACCACGCCGAGCAGATTCCGGGCATCGTCTGCGGATGCGAAGAGACAACGACGGGCATCATCCGGCTCCAGGCGATGGTGGCCGACGGCGCGCTGAAGTACCCGATGCTCGCCGTGAACGACAGCAAGACGAAGCACCTCATGGACAACTACTACGGCACCGGCCAGTCGACGCTCGACGGTGTGATCCGGGCGTCGAACGTGCTACTCGCCGGCAAGATTCTCGTGGTGGTCGGCTACGGTTCATGCGGCAAGGGCGTAGCCAACCGCGCGCGTGGTCTCGGCGCGAAGGTCATTGTTACCGAGGTCGACGCATTCGCCGGACTCCAGGCGACGATGGACGGCTTCCTGGTGATGCCGATGGCTGAAGCGGTGAAACACGGCGAAGTATACATCACGGTCACCGGCAACAAGCACGTCATAGCACCTGATCATATCAAGGCGATGAAAGACGGCGTCGTGCTGGCCAACTCCGGTCACTTCGACAACGAAATCGATGTGTCGTGGCTGGACGGGAACAACACCGGCAAGCGCGAGATTCGCCCGTTCTTCGACGAGTACACGATCGGCGACAAGGTCGTGTACCTGTGCGGCGAAGGTCGTCTGGTGAACCTCGCGGCGGCGGAAGGTCACCCGTCGACGGTGATGGCGATGTCGTTCTGCAACCAGGCGCTTGCCGTCGAGTACGGCATCCAGCACAAGGACGAACTCACGCCGGGCGTCCACCAGTTGCCGGCCGAGATCGACGACGGTATCGCGGCGCTTCAGCTTGAGGCGATGGGCATCGATATCGATGAACTCACGCCGGAGCAGATCGCGTATCTGGCGTCCTGGAACGAAGGCACCTGATCGATCAGCGAATCACGAAGCGTAGAGCGGGGCGTTCGGCACACTAGCCGGGCGCCTCGTTTGCGTACGGGTGGTCATCCGCGGACGGAATCGTGTTGCCCGTACCCCTACTCCGCCGCAGCCGCTCTGACCGTGAACGTCTCGCCCGGCTCGACGGCGTGGGCCGCGTGGAAGTCACCGTTGTACACCGCCAGCACGACGGTGCCTTCGCGGTGCAGCACGGCGACGTTCTCGCCGTCGGGCACGTCGTCGTAGGAATCGCCGACGGTGAACACCAGCTCCTTCGCGCCGAAGTTCAGCACGACCCGATCGCCCAGAGCAACGCCTGCGCTGTCGAGCGTCGCGTTGCGGAGGTTGGTGTAGCCATTGCCGTGGCCGCCGATCTCAGTCACCACGCCGTCGGCAAGCACGGGGCGGGCTTCTTTGACGGAAGCGGCGTCATTCTGCGTGTCCGCGCACGCGATTATCACGGCGAGGGCACATAGCGCCATCATCAGTCTCATGTCGTTCCTTCCTGGCATCGGGCGATGGCACGTCGCCACACCCAGTGGCACATGATAGGGTCCGGCTCGCCCGCGACCAAACCGCAAGCGCAACTTCCGGACGCTCCACGATCCAGTGTGACCGCTCTCCGGCCGCAATAGAACCTCCGCCCGAGACGACATGAGTGCAGAATGACGCACTCACATACTGGAGGCATACTATGAAGATCGGCAGAGTCATATTGGCGACCGGAGCGGTAGCAGCTCTGGCAATCGCGGCACTCGCGTCGGGTTGCGCCCGGCACCATCGAGACGACTTCGCGTCCGATCCGGACGAGACACGCTCCAAGGTCGTCAAACACCTGAACAAGGCGCTCGACCGGCTGGACGCGACGCAGCTTCAGCGTGAACGCATTCTGGAGATCGCCACGCCGCTTGTCGACGATGTGATCGCCGAAGCGCAGAGCCATCGCACCGTGCGCACGACGCTGAGGGACGCCTGGATGAGCGAGTCCATGGACGTCGCCGCGCTGCAGGCGAAGGTCGACACGGAAGCGCGCGAACTCACCGCGCTGTCGCACCGCATCGTCAGCGCGACGGCGGAGATCCACTCCGTTCTGACGCCGACCCAGCGCGCGGAAATCGCCGAGCACATGGGCGATGGCCACGGACGCTCGCATCACTGGTTCAGGTAGGCCAAACGGCGGGCTCGAGGTCGTTCACCGGCCTCGGGCCCGCGACCATGTTCTCCCCGGACATGAAACTCTCGGCGGACATGTGCCGGTAGTACCTTCCTCAGGCAGACCATCACGCGAGGAGGAAACATGCCATCGACGTTGCTGGAACAACTGATTGCTTACGCACGGGATGTGCCGGAATCGGACGCCGATTCCCGCGCTCACCAGGCGCTCTACGCACCCTATCCCGACAACGCCGCGATCATCTGTCTCGACACGGCGCTCTCGATACGGAACAACCGCGTGCGAGCAGTCTTGCCGCGGATGAAAGCGTTCGCCGCCGACTATCCGGACGTAACGACGCTGTCGGCGCTGAAGGAGATGATCGACGAGGTCGGCATCGACGGATTCGGCGAGGTGTGGAATTTCCGCGCGAAACATCGTATCGAGATGGCGTACGCGCTGTGCGAGTGGTTCATGGCCTATCGCGACGAGCACGGTTGTTCGAGCGACGTGGAGGCGATTCAGCACTGGGCGGCGAACGTCGACGTGACGGCGAAGCGCACGACGGGCGTGAAGGGCATCGGCCTCTCCGCCACGCAGCATCTGCGCATGATCGCCGGGCATCCGACCGTGCCCGCGGGCGATTATCTGTCCATCGGCATCGAGCAGCTATTCGGCGTGAGGATCCCGACTTCCGAGGCGATTGTCCTCGTCGAGCAGGCGTCGGAGCGCACCGGCCGCCCGCAGTGGGATCTGTGCTCGGCGCTGTGGAGCGTGTACTCGTGCAAGAACGAGTAGCATCTCACGCAAAGGCGCAAAGGCGGCAGAGAGGACAACGTAGGGGCGACCGGCGGTCGCCCTGAAGCGGATGCACAACCGTTTCGTCACTCCGGCGCGACAAGCTAGTCCCGCCCACCAATGGTGCGTTCGCGTACCGGCGCAGTTCGCCTGCGAACTGCCGAACGAACTCGAGCTCGGCTCGGGTTCGCCGCACTCCCCTTCCCCCACCCGCGCACTTCCCGCACCATATTCCCGTCACCTCGTAACGACCCTACACACGGAGGAATCCGTCCCATGCTCGACGGCAGCAGCATCCACGATCTCGCGCGCGCGAAGAGCTACCGCGCCAAGCGCGTCTCCAGCTTCGACACCACCGGCCGGAACGCCGACTCGATACCCATGCCCGCGAATTCGACGTACACGCTCGCGGAGATTGACGGTCCCGGCGTGATCAGCCACATCTGGTTCACCATCGCCGGCCGCGGACGCGACGAGGATTATCTACGCAAGATGCTCCTGCGCATCTGGTGGGACGGCGAGGAGAAGCCGTCGGTCGAGACGCCGGTGGGCGACTTCTTCGGCGTCGGGCACGGCGCGGTGACGTCGTTCCAGAACGCGCTGTTCAACATGTCCGCGCACGAGACCATGCACGGCGGCAACGCGGCGATGAACTGCTGGATCGCGATGCCTTTCCAGAAGAGCGCTCGGTTCGAGATTCAGAACGATTCGGATCAGGATATCGGGATGTACTACTACATCGACTACCAGGAGCACGACGCGCTCGAAGACGACCTGATGTACTTCCACGCGCAGTGGCGGCGCGAGAATCCGTGCGACGGGTGGACCGGCAAGGGCAGCGTCTGGGGCAGCCCGGAATGGGCGGAGCGCATGGCGGGTCCCGAGGGCGTGAATCTCTCGGACGACGGCAACTACCTGATCCTGAACGCGACCGGACGCGGGCATTACATCGGCTGCACGGTGAACTATCACAACCTCTACAAGGGCTGGTGGGGCGAGGGCGACGACATGATTTTCGTCGACGACGAGCCGTGGCCGCCGAGCCTGCACGGCACCGGCAGCGAGGACTACTACGCCCACGCGTGGGGCATGCAGAAGAACGCGTACCTCTACAACGGCCAGTCGTATCAGGAAGACGAAGAGCGGTTCAACGAACGCGGCAAGGTCAGCGTATACCGGCTGCACGTGCAGGACCCGGTGCCGTTCACGAAGTCGATCCGCGTGAGCATCGAGCATGGCCACGCCAACAACCGCTCCGACGACGTGTCGTCCGTGGCGTATTGGTACCAAGCGGAGCCGCACGCGCCGTTCGTCGAGCTGCCGGACATGGTCGGTCGGCTGCCGAACCGGTAGGCGCAGAGGTGAGCCCGGTCAACGCGTTACGACGTGAGGCTGCGCCGGCGCTGGAAGAGGAGTATCGTCACCACGGTGAAGCGTGCCAACGGATCCTGATATGTCGGGGGACCCAATGAAAGCGATTCTCGCCACCGGGTACGGACCACCGGATGTTCTCCAACTCAAAGAGGTAGAGAGGCCCACTCCGAGGAACAACGAAGTACTGATACGAGTACACGCATCCACGGTAGCGGCAGGGGACGTGAGGCTCCGAAGCTCCACGTGGGCGCCCTGGTTCTGGCTCCCCGCGCGGATGTTGTGGGGTCTCACCAGGCCACGGAAAGCCATACCGGGTAATGAGCTGGCCGGGGAGATCGAATCGGTAGGAAGGGACGTAACGAAGTTCGCAAAGGGCGACCAGGTATACGGAATCATGTGGGAGGTGAGTTTCGGCGGCGCTAATGCCGAGTACAAATGCCTGCCCGAAGACGCGGTGGCCATCAAGCCGGCCAATATGACCTATGAGGAAGCCGCCGCCGTTCCCATTGGGGCATTGACGGCCTTGGTTCTCCTGAGAAAAGCAGACGTCCAGAGGGGGCAGAGAATCCTTATCTATGGAGCCTCTGGAAGTGTAGGCACGTTCGCGGTGCAGCTTGCCAAGCACTTTGGGGCAGAAGTAACCGCGGTATGCAGTGCCGCGAATGTCGAAATGGTGAAATCCCTTGGCGCCAACAAGGTGATTGACTACACCAAAGAGGATTTCACGGCGAGCGGCCAGTTCTACGACGCGATCTTCGACGCGGTCATGAAGACCTCGTTCGCGCACTGTAGAGGCTCACTGACGCGAAGGGGCGTGTACATCACCGTCGACTGGCCCATTCTTCGAGCGCTCTGGGCTTCAATGGCAAGCAGCCGAAGAATAGTGTACGGGATCGCACGCAGGATCGAGGATCTGGAATTCCTCAAGGATCTCATCGAGGCGGGAGAGGTGCGTACCGTCATCGACCGATGCTATCCGCTCGCGGAGACCGCCGAGGCGCACGCGTATGTGGAGCAGGGACACAAGAAGGGAAATGTCGTCATCACTGGGGGACACGATGATGAAGCCGAGAGAGTGTAGTATGCCGCGCTCTGGTTTGCAGCGCGGTCGGCTTCAACCTGGCAGTCGCGTGCGCAAGAGTTGACCGTGGCTCGTCCGAGGGCGCTGACAGGCTGGTGTGCCAATTGAACAGGGGCACAATCGCCAGACATGCAGTGTCGTTGCCGGAGAATACGATGCAGAACCCGTTCAGCCTGGTAGTTCGTGCACTTGCGCTCTGGGGAAGCGGAGACGTGCATTTCGCCAAGACCCGCGAACTCGAGTCGATACGCGACGACGCCGAGATGTTCATCCCATTCCGCAAGGTCTCCGTGGGCGTCAGGGGCGACAACAGATCTCAACCCGGCGCGGTATTCGAGGTGCGCTTCCAGTTCAGGAATCTGCCGATCGCCGTCAACCGTCTTCTATCGAGGATCCCCATACCGATGATAGTCGCTCAACCAGGCTTTCGGTCGAAGACGTGGTTGCTAGGCCAGCGGACAGGCTCGTTCATGGGGTACTACGAGTTTGACACAGTGGCGGACGCTGAAGCGTACTGGGACTCGTTGCCGCTGCGCATGATGAGGAAGCGTGCGAGAGAAGAAACACTGACTCATTCGGTACGAAGTATCTGAAGCGCACCTCACTGTATTCCACGTCGTCCGAGGTTGGCAGATCAGCGGTGCGTCTCCTGCTGCATCGACGGCTGCCGGACCCGAGATCGAGAGGACTATTCGCATGCACAATATCATCGTATTTCGCGAAGAGGGCCGCTTCTGCGGATGGCCCGCGAACGAAGGCTGCTGGACGTCCGGCGGCACCGACGGCGACCCGTTCGAGATCGTCGTCGGATTTCAGCTTGCGTATCTGTGCCACGACGTCGGCACGAGCCTGCACCGCATCGACCGGGATCGTACGCGGGAGCATGTCATGGCGCGCAGCCTCGACGGTGGCGAGACGTGGACGCTGGAAAGGCCCGTGCTGCCCGGTGACGGCTCGAAGAACTCGACGCTCACCGGCGAGTCGGAAACGGCGACTGAGGGCGTTGACACCGGCGCTCCGTCCGGCTTCGATTTCACCAGCCCGGACTTCGCGATGAAGTGCCGGGGCGACGCGTTCTACATCTCGGACGACCGGTGCCGATCGTGGCAGGGGCCGTGGAAGCTCCCGGCGGTGGAGGACCGCACGTTGCTTGCTCGCACGGACTACGTCGTGAACGGCCCGCGGGACCTCACCGTGTTCCTCACTGCCGCGAAGCAAGATGGCAACGAAGGGCACCCGTACTGCATTCGGACCACCGACGGCGGGCAGACCTGGAGCGACACTTCGTGGATCGGTCCGGAGCCTGACGGATTCGCGATCATGCCGTCGAGCCTGCGACTCGCATCGGGAAGACTGCTTTGCGCCGTGCGGCGACACGAGGGTCCCGAGGACGAGCAGACGAACTGGATCGACCTCTGGGCCAGCGACGACGAAGGCGCGTCGTGGGCGTTCATCACGCGGCCCGCTCCGAGCACGGGCATCCGAGGCGGGAATCCGCCGTCGATGAAGATGCTGAGCGACGGCCGGATCGTGATCACGTACGGAGTGCGCTCGGAGCCGTTCGGCATCCGCGCCCGGGTGAGCGACGACGACGGCGCGACGTGGGGCGGCGGCTCCGGTACGGATCCGTCTGAGGTCATGCTGCGCGACGACGCCGGAGATCGCGACCTCGGCTACACGCGCACCATCGTACGGCCCGACGGGAAGCTCGTGACGATGTACTACATCGACGACAAGCCCGACGGCGAGCGCTACATCGGCGGCACCATCTGGGAGGCGTAGGCGCGCGATGAAGCAGGTCACCGTCTACAGCGAAGATGGCCGGTATTGCGGATGGCCGGCGAACGAAGGGCTCTGGTCGTGGGGCGGCGGAACCGGCGACGATCCGTTCGAAATCGTCGTGGGCTTCGAGATCGGCTACATGAAGCTCGACGTCGGAACGGCGTTGCACCGCATCGATCGAGATCGACCGCGGGCATACATGCAGTGCCGCAGCCTCGACGGTGGCGAGACCTGGACGCCGGACGATACCGATCTTCCGAGCGGCCCGGCGACGAAGCATCCCGGCGGCATGGACTTCACAGCGCGTGGATTCGGGCTCAAGTGCAGGGGCGGAAGCTTCTACCTGACCGACGACCGCGCTCGCACCTGGCGCGGGCCGCACCCCCTCCCGCCCGTTGACAACGTACAGCTACTCGCTCGTACTGACTACCAGGTGTACGGAGCCGATGACTGCGTGGTCTTCCTGACCACGACCCGGCCCAGCGTGAAAGAGGGCCGTCGCTCGGTCTGCATGCGCACGACCGATGGCGGCACGTCGTGGCGGTTCGTTTCGTGGATCGGACCGGAGCCGGGCGGACTCAGCGTCATGCCGTCAAGCGTCCGGTTGAGCGACGGGCGATTACTCTGCGCGTTGCGGCGGAAGGAGATCGAGGGCGAAGGCGAGGCCGGCCAGGAAACGAATTGGATCGAATTGTGGACTTCCGACGACGAGGGCGAATCGTGGGAGTTCGTGACGAAACCGGCGCCCGATACCGGTCAGCGCACCGGTAATCCGCCGTCGCTCGTATGCCTGCCCACGGGACGTCTCGCCCTTACGTACGGATACCGTGGTGAGCCAATGGGCATTCGGGCTCGCACGAGCGACGACGACGGAGCGACGTGGTCCGACGAAATCCATCTGCGTGACGACGCCGGTGATCGCGACCTCGGGTACACTCGCACCGTGGTGCGTCCCGACGGCAAGCTTATAACCGCGTACTATTGGGACGACGATCCTCACGAAGAGCGGTACATCGGCGGCACGATCTGGGAAGCGTGACCCGTCACGATTCCGGCGATCCGCGCTGGAGATGGAGCACGATGGGCCGCATGGGCGTGTGCTCCGGTGGCGCGATCCGTATCGTGCCAGGCTCGAACGCGCCCGCATCGAGCCACTCGCCGGTGAATGGGTCGTACCACCGTCCGGCGAATCGCTCAGCGCCTTCGAGTGAGACCTCGAAGGGCACGGGTCGGTTCGTGAACACGACGTACTCCGTCCCCGGGTTCGCCAGACAGTAGATCGCAGTCTCGTGCTTCCCGTCGCCGACAACGCGGGCAAGATCGTCCGCGGGACGCGTCTGCCGGTAGCCGGTGGAACTGAAGAACGCCGCGAGGTTGGCGAAGAGCCGGTACCCCGGCGGCTCGTCGTCGGGGCGGATCACGTCCCACGCGGTGTACGTGTAGTAGTAGGCGGCGTAGCCACCCGCCATGCACACCTCCCACGAGCGGCGACACTGCTCCTCCGGCGATTGAGTCACGCCGTACGTGCGGTCCGCCGGTCCGCCCGGACCGTGCTCGTAACCAAGCTCGACGTTCACGACCGGCCAGCGGTTGAGCGCCCGCTTTCGAAGCGTCTCTGCGTGCCAGTCCTGATGATGCTGATCGCTGTGGAAGTCCAGCACGGCGTCGTACGCGCCGGTATCGTACACCGCCTCGTCGTCGTGCGTGGTGAGCAAGCGGCGGTAGGGGTCGTGCCGCCGGATCAGCCGCATGCGGTCAAGTTTGTACGCGAGATCCGGCTCGTTGTTCGACTCCTTCGAGAAATCCCACACGACGTTGGGAAACGCCGCGTATCGCGAAATCAGCCAACGGAAGTAGCGGTCGTCGTCCAGGCTGCCGGGCGCGGGCCAGTTTACCATCTTGTTGTAGACCTTGATCATCACGTGCGCGATCATGCCGCGCCTCATGAGCGCATCGATCACCCGGTCGTAGTGCCGCCAGTACGCCAGGTTGAACCGGCTGTGATCCGGCGCGTCGTTCGTCCCGCCCCACGCGTAGAGCGGCGGCGGGCCGTAGTCGTCGGGCCCCGTAGCACCCTCCTGCCAGCCGCAGTCGTGCGCGTATGCATTCAGCAGGATGTGGTTGAATCCGTGCCCCGCCAGCCGGTCGAGAAGCCGCTCGACGGTCGGAATGCCCGCGTCCACCGTGCCGGTGGACGTCAGATCGAGGGCCCAGAGCCAGTCGCATTCGTAGCCGAGCAGGAAGTACGGTTCGCCGTCCTCCCAGACGAAGTGGTGCGGCTGCCGGGCGTCCACGCGGAGACCGCCGTGGACCCGCGGATGGTTCTCGGGAGCACACTCGAACAGTAGCTCGACGCCGTCGAGGGCGGGCTCGTCGCTGTGGGTGACGAGCGACCACGTGCCCACCTCCCACGGTGCGACGCGGAGCTTCCAGATACCGTCGCCGTCGTAGAACCCATCGATGTCGTAGATCCCGGTCGAGGGAGTCTGTAGCGACGCGCCAAACGTCACGTCGAACGGGTTAGCGCGCTCGCCGCTCGATGCGAACGCAAAGTCGTGAGGTAGCCAGCGCGGTAGCGATTCCATCCACGTCTCCTCTCACCATGTAGCACGTCCATAGGAACGAGACGCATGTCGTGCCTACATTGGAATCTCTCACACGCGACGCCGAACCCGAACCTCCAATGGAGATAGCCCGATGCCAGATTCGCCCACGCTTTCCGTGGAGCTGCAACCCGGACCATACGACGTTGGCGATAGCGTCACCTTTCGCGTTCGAGATGGCGAGGGGCTGCCGTACCGCGTCACGTGGGATGGCGTAGAGCTGATAGAAGAGGGCATCGTCCGCGGCGGCGAGGTCACCGTGGCCGCGAAGAGCTGTGGGTTCCTGCGACTGACAGTTGGCGGGGCCGGAAGCCCGACCGTAGAGGCCGCGGCCGCGATCGCTCCGGAGAGCATCGTACCGACACTCGCGGTGCCGGACGACTTTGACGATTTCTGGCGCCGGCAGCTCGACCGCCTGCCGGAGACGACGCCGAATCCGCGAATCGAGCCCCACGAGGAGCACGACACCGACAGGATCATGAAGCTGAGCGTCGAGAGCGGGGACCCGGAGATCGGCTCGGTACATGGGTGGCTGCACCTGCCGAAGGGCGAGGGGCCGTTCCCGGCGGTGGTGAGATACCACGGCGCGGGTGTGTACTCCGTACCGACGGAGAATAGTCGCGAGTGGGCTCAGCGCGGTTGGATGTGCCTGTCCATGAACGCCCACCCGATTCCCAACGACAGGCCCGCGTCGTTCTACAACGACCTGCGCGAGGGCGAGCTGGCGAACTATCGCATCCACGGACGCGATTCGCGCGAAACGCTGTATTTCGTGCCGATGTTCCTGCGCGCGGCCCTGGCCGCACGGACGATGACGCTCCTGCCGGAATGGGACGGCGTCCACCTCATTTCGGAGGGGCACAGTCAGGGCGGGGGACAGGCGTTTGCCGCTGCGGCGCTGGAGGATCGAATGTCGGCGCTGATCGTCTCATGCCCGACTCACTGCGACCATGCCGGCCCGCTGAACGGTCGTCCAGCCGGGTGGCCGCAGATCATGGAGTGGCAGAATGGAGCGCCCGATACGGCGCAACTTGAGGCGACGCGATACATCGACGGTGTGAACTTCGCCACTCGCATCGCCGTGCCGGCGCTGGCGGGAGTTTGCTACCTCGACACGGCGTGCCCGCCCACGGGCATCTACGCGGCGGTCAACGGACTGACCGGCCCGGTTGAGGTACACCACGAACCGTCCATAGCTCACATCTACACGGAGGGATTCCACGAGGCGACGTTCCGCTGGGCCGCCTCGTATCTCGCCGGCGAGCGCTGACGCGGCTTGCGGTGGTAGGCGCTACCGGTCCTTGAGGATGTCGCGAGCCGCGACCGTGCCGGTCGGAGAGGCCTCTCCGACCTGTCTTGCCGCGGCGTCGAGCTTGCGAGCGATCCGCCGGATGTACGCCACCCGCTCGATCGTGGTGAAGTGCGTTGCCGCGCCCATCACCCACAGCGTGGCTGCTACGGTGGCGTCGGGCGAGCCGAGGAAGAAGCCGAACACCGAAGCGGCGGACAGGAAGACGATCCGCTCCGGGCGCTGCATGAAGCCTATCCGGCACTCGATGTTGAGGCCTTCGCCACGCGCTCGGACGTAGCTCACCATGAGGGAGCCGGAAATCGTCAGCGCGGCGGCAACGACCGACACCTTCCAGCCGATGATGGAGTAGCGCACGAGGAGTCCCGTCAGGACGACGATCTCGCTATACCGGTCGAGCGCGGAGTCGAGGAGCGCTCCGCCGATAGATACCTCGTCGCGACGGCGTGCCATCTGCCCGTCGACGAGGTCGGTGATGCTGCCGAACAGCATCACGAGGCCGCCCTCGAAGAACAGCCCGAATCCATACAACACCCCGGCACACGAGTTGAAAACCAGCCCTAGGATCGTGAATGTGTCGGGATGAAGTCCACGTCTGATGAAGTACGTCACGAGCGGATCCAGGAGTACCGTGAACCCACGTTTGAGCTGGCTGAAGAACATCAGGTGATCTCACGATGTAGTGTCTGAATCCCCGGCATCCCGGCCCTCGTTCGGATCGTCGCACTCGGTGCCCGCAACAACGATAACGTACTCGCCGCGCGGTGCGCGGTCTGTAGTGTGTTGCAGTAGCTCCGGTAACGTGCCTCGAATCGTTTCCTCGTGCTGCTTGGTCAACTCACGCGATAGCGACGCTCGCCGCTCGCCAAATACGAGAACCATGTCCGCGAGCGTTTTCGCGAGGCGGTACGGCGCTTCGTAGAATACCATCGTTCGTCGCTCATCGACGAGTTCGGCGAACTGTCGCCGCCGCTTACCGGACTTGCGTGTTGGGTAGCCCTCGAATGCGAACCGATGTGTCGGCAGGCCGGAAACCACCAGCGCGCACGCCAGCGCAGTCGGACCCGGAATTGCCGTGATCTCGATATCACGCTCGATCGCGGCTTTGACGACGTGCCAACCGGGGTCCGCGATGCCAGGCGTACCCGCGTCGGTGACTACAGCTACGTCGTCGCCCGACTCCAGCGCCTCGATCAACCGCGGCCACTTCTGCCGCTCGTTGTGGTCGTGATAGCTGGTCATGGGAACGCGAACGTCGATGTGCTTGAGCAGCTGCCCGGTGCGGCGCGTGTCTTCAGCGGCGATGAGCTTCACGCTGCCGAGCACGTCGCGCATGCGTTCGGAGATATCCCCGAGATGTCCGATAGGTGTCGCTACCAGGTAGAGCCGACCGGCCATCGTCGAGGCGATCTCCTTGGGCGTACGTGTGACTGCTGCTGATCAAGGTAGACCTGCGTCGCGCTATCCGCCAACCCGCGCTGTGCGGCCACGCAAGCGGCGATACGCCGGAACGCGATTCTCCTGACTACGGGGTGATGACGCGCTGAAGGCGCCTGGCGAGCCCGGCGTCCAGCATGGCGAGCGAATCGCACTGCTGCTGCGCCGCGACCCACTCACGCTGGAACGTCAGCGTCAGCCCGAGGCCGTACCGCGCGCGCGCGCTACCGTGCTCGTGGTCGAGCGCGCGACGGAAGTGCGACAGCGCGTCCGGGTATCGCCTGCGATGCACGGCCAGCATGCCACGTTCGACCCACGCGTCGGAGTAGGTCGAGTCTCGCTCAATGACGGCCACGAGCGCGGCGTCGGACTCGTCATACTTCTCCTGCGAACGAAGCACGATAGCGAACGCGATTCTGGCGGGGAAGTAGTCGGGGTGCTCGCGTATGACGCGTCGGAACTGCATGCCGGCGAGGGGGTACTGCTTCCGGCGCTGGTGGTCGTACCCCAAGTTGTACCGCGCCTCGGCGTGGGAGGCGTCGATGCCAAGCGCGGCGAAAAACGTGGCCGATGCGTCGCTGAGCCGATTCTGGGCGAGCAGCACCAAGCCAAGGTGGGTGTAGAATTCCGGGCTGCGTGGCTCGCGTCTGGTGGCTTCTCGGAGCGCGTTCTCCGCCCCTGTGTAGTTTCCGAGGCGGTAGAGCGACCGTCCGAGCAGGTCCCACGCGCGCGCGGAATCGGGCAGAAGTCGGGTCGCGTGGCGGAGCGTGTCCGCGGCGTCGTCGAACCGGCGCTCACGATACGCGATTTCGCCGCGGCGGAGGTAGACTGGTCCAGAGGTGTCGGCCACGGAGGAGGACGCGGCGAGCGCGCGAGCGCGCATCAGCGCCGCCTGATCACCGGACGCCGGACGGCATACCGCCAGCATCAGCGCGACGAGCGCCGCCATGTTTGCCCCCAACGATCCCACGGATGACCCCCGCTTTAGAATAACACTCCGATCAGCGGGCAGGCCAGTTACGGAGAGTCCCCCAATGCCGCTGCGCGTTGAGAATAGCCATGCCACGGCCCTATGTTTACGATACACCGAATTGGTCAGGAGGGGCGTGATGCCCGGCACGAAGTTGGTGGCGAAGAACCGCAAAGCGTTTCACGACTACCACATCATAGAGCGGTACGAGGCGGGCATCTCGCTGGTCGGTACCGAGGTAAAGTCGTTGCGTGACGCTCGCTGCAATCTCAAGGAGAGCTTCGCCCAGGTTCAGGACGGCGAGATAATCCTCCACGGGATGCACATCAGCACGTACGAGCAGGGCAACCGCAACAACCACGAACCGGTCCGCCCACGGAAGCTCCTGCTGCACAAGCGACAAATCATGAAACTCGCAGCGGAGGTGGCCCAGAAGGGCATGACGCTCGTGCCGCTGTCGCTCTACTTCAAGGGCGGACGCGCGAAGGTCGAGATCGCCCTCGCCAAGGGCAAAGCCGAGTACGACAAGCGCGACGCCATCCAGAAGCGGGAGCAGGCCCGCGAGATGAGCCGTCAACTGAAAGCGTCGTCACAGGAGTAGCGAACGGGAGCGCTGAATGTACCCTGTATCAACACCGCGTATCGTGATACTCGATCGAGTCCGACAGGATCCGCTCGCCGAGGCCCGCCTCGAGCGTATGGTCGGCGCGATCGAGGCGGACGAGATCATCGAGACGGACGACGCGGGGCTCGCGGAGGTACTGACGTCGACAGGCCTAGCGGACGAGTCCGGACGTACCGGCAGCCATCACATCTCGCAGTCGCCGACGATGATCTTCGGCACGTACCGGTGGGACCAGGACGACGAGATCCGCGAACTCGGGCGGCGCTTCCCGGTGCTCAACAAGAACCTGCTCCTCGGGCAGAATCCGTGGACGTTTCGCGACCATCGCATGTACGGCCAGGAGCACGGCCAGGTCTGCCAGTCAGGCTTCGAAGTGCATGGCGCGTACGGCTGCCTCCACGCATGCGACTACTGTTTCATCGCGGGATACTTCGCGGTCATGCTCGATCTCGAAACGCTCACGGATCGGCTGCGACGCTTCGGCGACGGTGTCCCGGACCAGCAGTTGTACAAGTTCGACAACTACACGGATACGATCACGCTTGAGCCGGAGTACGGGGCGTCCGAGGCGATGGTATCGCTCTTCGCCGACTGGCCGGACCGCTACCTGCTTCTCTACACGAAATCCGACAATGTGGAGCACCTGCTCGACCTCGACCATCGGGGCAAGACACTCGTGAGCTGGTCGCTTGCGCCGGAATCCGTGGCGCGGGACATCGAGAAGCGCACTCCCGGGACGGATGCTCGCATCGGCGCAATGGAGCGCTGCGAGGCGGCGGGATACCCTGTGCGGGCACGTCTATCGCCGATCTGCCCGGTGCGGGGCTGGCGCGCGGAGTACGGCTCGCTCATCGAGCGGCTCATGACGCGCGTGCATCCCGAGGTAGTAACGATCGACGTGCTCGGCTGGATGACCGGCGAGCGGATGCAGGACGCAATCGATACCGAGCTGTTCGACGAGCGCTTCGCCGCCGAGGTGGACCGGCAGGCACGCGAGGGCGCCGGTGTACACGGCAAGCACCTCTTCCCGCACGCTCTGCGCGCCGAACTCCTGCGGTTCGCCGTCGACGAGATACGCCGCCATCGCCCGGATCAGTCGGTGGCGCTCTGCAATGAGACGCGCGAAATGTGGCGAGAACTCGAACCGGAGCTGGGGGTAACGCCGGCGGACGCACTGGGCGGGCACTACGCCTGCTGCTGCGGCCCGACGAGCGTGCCGGGGAATCCACTGCTGACGATCCAGGCGGGGTAGTTCCGCGCACATCGTCGGAGACGACAGGGAGTCACACGATGAGCACATCACCGGAGTCGCCAGACGCGGACAGGTACCTCGTCCAGACCGTGGACAGCCTCGATGAGGTGCGGTCGACGTGCGGGTTCCGCAGGGCGCTCTTCACGAAGGACGACTCCGATCGGATATCGATGTCGGTGCTCCGCATCGACGATTCGACGAAGCACTACCACCTCGCGACGCACGAGATCTACTACGTGCTCGACGGCGAGGGTCGGCTTGAACTCGACGACGAGGAGGTGCCGTTGACGCCCGGTACGGCGGTGCTCGTGAAGCCGGGCGTGCGGCACTCCGCGAAGGGCGAGGTGACGGTGATCGTCGTCGGATCGCCACCGTTCAAGCCGGAGGACATGTTCTTCGACGAGTAACCATGCCGGAGCATGGGGAAGCGATCCGATGGCAGCTCGCGAGGCGCGATACTGGCAGGCCGGTTCCGACGGCCACGTACTGTGCACGCTCTGCGCGCAGTACTGCCGGATCAAACCCGGGCGGCCAGGCGTATGCGGCGTTCGACGAAACGTCGACGGCAAACTCGAAACGACGGTGTACGGAGCGCTCGCGGCGCTGAACGTCGACCCGGTCGAGAAGAAGCCGCTGTTCCACGTGCTGCCCGGCGCGCGGGCGCTTTCGCTTGCGACGATCGGCTGCAACTTCCGCTGCACGTTCTGCCAGAACTGGGACCTCTCGCAAGCCGGCAAGATCGCTGGACGGGACAGACCCGAGAGCGACTCTGAGCCCGATGAGATAGTCCACATGGCCCGCGAGCAGGGGTGCCGGGTCATCGCGTATACGTACAGCGAGCCGACCGTCTTCTACGAATGGGCCTACGACATCGCCCGGGCCGCGGCGGAGCACGGCATCCTGAACGTATTCGTCACAAACGGCTACATCGCGCCCGAACCGCTGCGGGAAATCCAGCCATACCTCCATGCGGCGAACGTCGATCTGAAATCCTTCCGCGACGGTGACTACAGGAAGATCATGGGCGCGCCGGGCGTCGGGCCGGTCCTCGACACGCTGAAGCTCATGCGGGAGCTGGGCATCTGGGTCGAGGTCACGACGCTCGTCGTGCCGACGCGAAACGACTCCGACGAGGAACTCCGCGACATCGCCGGATTTATCGCGCGGGAACTCGGCGCGGACACACCGTGGCATATCAGCCGCTTCCACCCCGACTACCGCGACACCGAGCTGCCTCCGACGCCGGTGGAAACGCTCCGCCGGGCGTACGAAATAGGCCGCGAGGCGGGCCTTCATTACGTGTACTTGGGGAATGTCCCGGGGGACGACACGGAAAGCACGCGGTGCCCGTCGTGCGGCGGGATGCTCATCCGGCGGCATGGCTACCGGATCGAGGAGAGCCGTCTGACGGCGTCGGGCTGCTGCCCCGACTGTGACGAGAAGGTCGCCGGGCTGGGCATGGGCGAGGCCACGCTCGCCGCGGGTGCGCGACGGGGGTAGGTGTGAGTGGGGAGCACGCCCAGCGTGCTCCCCACCTCGCTGTTCGTGCCTCGTTACTGCGACCCGCCCTCCGCGCCCTGGCGCGTCAGTACCGCGCGTAGCATCCAGCCCACGATTCCCAGGCCAGCCAAGAGCAGGACGACGAACAGGATCACGACGAACCAGTTCGGATCCGTCGGCTGCGCCCCCACATCGAATCGCTCGCCGAGGTATGCGTCGCGCACAATGGCGCGCATCTCGACCATCATGATGATGGTGAGCAGAATGAGGCCGCCACCCGTGATCGTCATCCTGGCAGGGGATTTGCCGCGGGTCGCCATGAGGATGTGCATAATCGCGCCGAGCGCGAGCACGATCGCGACGCACATCACTACGGTGGCGACGATGTCCCTGCCCATGAACAGGAGCATCACGTCGCGGCGCAGCGTCAGGAGTTGCCAGACGCCGACCGCCGTCTGAACGATCGTCGCGTAGACGAAGACGAGTCCGCCGAGTTTCACCGCGAAGGCGCTGAACGCCGTGTCGCGCTTGCGGTTGAGCAACCCGATAGCGGCCGCGAGCAACCCGCTCACCGCGATGGCGCCGACGACGAAGTGCAACCAGCGTGGCCACACCAAAGCATCGCCCGCGTTGAGCGTGAGCCCGTGTGCTCCGGCGGCATGCATGGCGGCGAAGCTCTCCGGCTGGATCATGAGCGTCATCTGGTTGCTGTAGAGGAACGAAATGGGCACGAACATCGCCGCCGCCAGAACCGCCGCGGCGACGGGTAAGCGTCCGTCGGGATCGCGTTTCAGCGAGAAGTAGTAGGCGCTGTAGTACCCCGTCGTGAGCAGGACGATGACACTCAGCCACGGCCAGGCAATGAGCACCGCGCTGGTGTAGAACAGCGGTCCGTAGAGCACTTGCAGGAACAGCAACGGTGGCACGCCGAGCGTGATCGTGGCCGCGACCGCCGCCGGGATCACGTGCCCGATGTCGCTTGCCAGGCGCGTGACGTTCTCCCGGTCACGGCTCTTGCCGTACCATGCCAACACCGCGGCAAGGACGGCGCCACCGAGGATGAGATTCATCGGTATGATGTGGAGCATGAACGTCAGATGCGACAAGAACTGCATGAGCCAGACCGGGGCCGGCAACGCGATCGGATCGATGTCAGGAATGATCACATCGTTCACTGTGCACCTCCCGCGCTCCGTGCGCTGAACGCGGCCAGCCATGCCGCGAGACGCTCGCGCTCCTGGTCACTCCCGTCGAACGGTGGCATGAACCCCTCAAGGTCCTCGAGCGTGTCGATAACGTCATTCAGTTCGTCGGCCGACTTCCCGGCGATCTTCGGCAGGATCGGATTGTCCTCATCCGGGTCGAGGCTATGGCAAGCGCCGCAGTAATCCTCCCACAGGTCCTCGCCCTCCACGATGTCCGCTCCGCCGGCGCCGCCCAGGGTGACGGTCACCGTGCCGGCATCGATCTGACCCCGAACTTCATCGTCCAGCGAAACGATCCACCAGGCGAGCGCTTCGCGTTCCGTTTGATTCCCCGCGAACGGGGGCATATACCCCTTGAGCGCGTCGAGATTCGCGATGGCCCGGCTGGTGAACGCTTGCGTCCACCCATGCGTGAGCGAGCGGATGCCGCGGTATCCATCGATAGTGTGGCAGTGGGCGCACAGCGTTGTGAATACCTGGCGCCCGGCATCAAGCGCGTTGCCGTCCGTGGCCCGATCGGTGGACGCCCACTTCGCCTCGACAAGCACTCCCGACTGGCGAAGGTCGTCGATCTGAGTCGGCAACGTGGCGTTGGAATACATGTATCCGTGGATGATGTACGGCCTGCGAACGGCTTCCCGCACGCGCTCGCTGGCTCCCGTCACCGCGAGCCCGAGCACCATGAATACCACCGCCACGGTGGGGTTCACGCTCTGCGGATTACGGTTCGCGATGAGATACGCGAACGCGAAGAGCACGACGGAGATCGCGACGCTCATTACAGCGAACATCGTGATGGAGGGAACACCTCCGTAGAGCATCTCCCGCGCCATGGTCGGAAGGGTGCTCACGTACCACAGGCCGGATATCGGCAGCCCGATGAACGCGGGAATGAGCCACTTCGACGTGTAGCGAACGAGCATGTCGTGCCCTTCGCCCGGTGGCTCGCGAGACGCCATGAAGAGCGTGTATAGCCCCGCAAGCGCGATGCAGACGAACGTCCGCACGAACAGCGACGGCAAGTATCCGGGGTTGAAAAACGCGGCAAGCAGGCTCGGGTTGTCCGGCCAGCCGCCCGGTGTGAGCATGAACGTGAGAATGCCGTTGATCACGAACAGGCTCAACCACGCGGAAATAGCGTAGATCCAGCCGATGGTGTTGTGCGTCCTCGCCCCGACGCGGTCCCAACCGTAGTAGTAGACGAGCGCCGCCGCGATTTCGATCAGGAAGAAGACCCACTCGATCGCCCAGAGGAAGACGAACTTGTGGATGAGAATCGACGTTGCGGGCGGATGCACGAGTGCGATGCTGAACCAGATTCCCACGCCTCCGACCGCGCCGAAGACAAGCGTGATCAACACGAAGAAGAGCGTGTTCCGCTTCAGAAACTCAAGCAGGCGGCTGTTGCCATCTCGCAGAGCGATTCGCTCGCTGTACGCCAGGAACATCCCTCCGCCAATGGCGAAATGCGAGACGAAGATGTGCGGGATGGCAATCAGGGCGATGATGAGCCCTCCGCCGAGATAGGGGACCTCCCATACCGGGTAGTTCATACGGCGTCTCTCCTGTCAAAGGGAACGACCGGGAATCAATGAAATGCGGCACTCGGGGTCCCGCGACCGGCATGGTCTGCTGAGCCGTATCTCTGGGGCATTGGGATATCCGTGGTAGATGCGTGCTAAGGCGCTGCCGACAACGTACTGTGAAGATGAATGAGCAGCCGGACTCGCGCAAGGTCACGCTGAACGGCCCGCTCCCCTACGGGCGCAAGAGATTCCGCAGCGCTGCAACGTCCGGCGACCGTCTGCGGGGCAGCTTCATCTTCGTCAGACCCATGAATCGCCTGTGGTCTGACAGCGCGGATGCCAGGCGCGGCAGAAGATCGCCCGTGAGCGGGTCCACGCCGTGCTCCCAGTGTATGCTCCGCACCAGCATCGCACTGGAGGAGCGATCGCTGTCGATTTCCACGCGACCCACGATCTCCGCGTCCAGCAGTACCGGTAAGCAGTAGTACCCGAATCGACGCTTCGCCACCGGCGTGTACACCTCGAAGGTGACGTCGAAACCAAACAGCTCGCGCACCATGCGGCGGTCCCACAGTGCGGAATCGAGGGGAGCGAGGAGCCGAGCCGGGCCGTCCGATTCGTGGTCACTATTCAGCAGATCGGCATCTTCGCTCAGCATGAAATAGTCTCGCCGGACACCCTCGATCCGAACGGGCGCCACGACCCCCTCCGCGACAAGCTCGTCGTGCATAGCGTGCCTGAAGGGCTTGACGCCATGCCACACCTCGCCGGTCGTGCCGCGTACGGCGAACAGCCGCAGCGCGGAGTACACATCGAGCAGCGCACGGCGACGGCAAGCTGCCTCCGTGACCCTGTCGATCGCGGAGAAATGTCGCTCGCCGATGTCATACAACCGCATGCGCCCGTTCCGACGGGCGATGACGAGTCGGCCGGCCTCCCACAGGACCTCCATGACCCGCTTGACGATTCTTTCCGTGCTGCCCCACGCGCCGACCCGGGTCCTGTCGTCACCGAGATCTCCCGGTGCAAGCGGGCCCGCCTCGCGGAGTTGCCGGAGAATGTGCTCCACCGTGTCGCGATGCTCCACAAGGAATGCTGCGTGGTGCTCCGCCAGGCGATCCATCACGGGCAGGTAGTATGGTCTGCTCTCGGCGGGGAGGATGCACAGGCATTTCTGCCAGTATTCGAACGCGTCATGCGTCTCGTAGAGAACAGCGTCGAGCTGCCGGGGCGTGAATCCCTCGATGCGACTGTTGAACGAGATGTCCTGATTCGTGCCGGCTACGCCGATGCTATCCACCTGGACGAGCCGTAAGCATTCGAGAACGCGGAGCACGCTTCCGATTCCCGGCGTCGCCTTCGGGCCGAGCAGGCCGTGTGCGCGCAAGAACAGCCGACGCGCATCCTCTCGTGACAGCTCTATCGTCCGGCCCGCGGAATCGGTCATGAGACAGGTCCGACCAACCGCGCGAACTGCTCACCGTTTCCTCGGAGCACGTGCATCCGATGATGGTACAACCGCACGAGCCAGCGCTTCACGTCGGTCCGCTCGCCGAGACGGCGATACAGGTCGGCCGCCACGCCGCCGCTTGCGAGCTCGTTGCGCCACCACGATGTGAGCGCCGCGGTGAATCCCGACCACCACGCACGTGCTCCGCTCAGGTCGGGATAGGTGTTCTCGACGTGAAGGAAGCCCGGCACTTCCGAGCCGAGGAACGCCTTCCACCACGCAGAGGTCCACGGGTCGTCCTCGTACCCAGTGGCATCGGGCAGGGCAGCTCTGCCAATGAACCAGATCTTCCGTTCGAGGAAGCGGAACGCCTTCGGCGCGCAGAGCCACCACTCGGCGAGGAGAATCGTCCGGAAGCGATCCCAGTCGGGGAAGATAGCCGCGAGGCGCTCCTCGATTTCCACCACGCGCGGCGACGCGGATTCGTCGATGCCCGGCGCGGGACGTTCGGGATGGGCGTACTGATTCGCCTCGTTCTCCGCAGGGGGGCCGAGGTGCGCGTCGCGGGCGAACCGATCGGCGCGGTCGTCGTCCCAGAGCGCCGACTTGAGCCACCAGCGCAGGTAGTGGAGCAGACGCGCGATGAGCAGGCGCTTCACCTCCGTGCGCTCACCGAGGGTGCGCCACAGGTCGGCGCATGCGGCGTCCCAGTCGATCTCGCGGAGCGTGCCCGAGCGGATGGTCGCCGCCACATCCTCGGACGATGCTCCGGCCTCCCATGCATCCAACGCGAGGCAGTAGTCCGCCAACGCGCACTTCCGATCGGGGTCGACGGTGAAGCAACCGTGGTTGAACGCGGGCGACGCCTCGGCTCCAATGGCGTCGAGCACCTCCAGATGCGGTTCCGGGAATCGGTAGTGACCGCAGAACGGGATATGCCCGATGGAAACGTCAACGACACGCTCGGCCCAGTCGGGTACGCCGTCGAGCGCCCGTTCCATCCCAACGATTGCGGCGAGTTCGGCGTCGGACTGGAGCGTTGCGCAGTCATCCCAACTCCCATCGTACGGAGTGTACTCCCAGCAGCGGCCACTGACGGACGCTTCCCAGACTTCGCGCGACCATCGCGGGCTGTCCATGCCGTGCTCCCTCGTCATGCGTCGTGCCACCGGACCGGGACGACCGCGCCGCTGATGAAGCGCCCCGCCTCGGACGAGAGGAAAGCAATGCTCTCCGCGACGTCCTGTGGCGAAGCCGTTGCGCGGTCTTTCCAGGCAGGTGCGTGGTCGCACTGCTCGATGGCCTCGTCGAGAGTTCCGATCTCGGGCACGGGCCCGGGTCCGACTGCATTCAGCGTGACGCCGTGAGCCCACAACCGCTCCCAGCCGAGTTCCACTGCCGCCGATCTAGCCGCTTTGCCGACGCTGTAGCTGTATGCCGGAGACGTGTACGGTGGCGCCAGTCCGAGAGCGATAATCCGGCCCCACCGGCGCTCGTACATGCCCGGCAGGACGCGTGGAAGAAGATGGTACATAGGCGCGAGTTCGCTTCGAGCGTCGCCGAGCGCTTCTTCGGCATCGAGGGCTTCGAGAGGTCCTGGATTCCAGCCTGCTCCCGGCCCGATCACTAGAATGTCAACTCGGCCGAAACGCTGCACTGTCGCCGTGATGAGACGCTCGCACCCTTCTTTCGTCAACACGTCG
>CAZEAI010000019.1:45266-55988 GCA_964510105.1 uncultured bacterium | reverse complement strand
GCGGCAATCGGCGTGTTCATCTCCATGCAGAGCCCGACCAAGCCGATGCGAACCGAGGCGGCGAGCGCGGGGTTCTACGAGTCGCCATGGGGCAGGCATCCGCGCATCCAGTTGCTGACCATCGAACAGCTCCTCGACGGCGCGGAGATCGACTGCCCGAAGACCGAGGGCGTGGACGCGACGTTCAAGAAGGCGCGCCGCCAGAAGAAGAAGGGCGCCGACAATCAGACGTCGCTGCCCGGGGTGGACTAGGATGACACTATGACACGTTCCCGTATGCCGATTCATCCATTCCTGCGATTCCTGATCGCCATCGGCGCGATGTTCGTCGCGGTGAGCGTCGTGTCGCTGGTGCTCTCCATCGTCCTGCCGATCATCGGGATCGTCGTTACCTCTGTGATCGCGCTGGTGTTGCTCGTCGTGCTCTCGCTGCTCGTAGCGGTGCCGCTGCTGGCGCTGATCGGGATAGTTGGCCTTGGCCTGCGCCGTGGACCACGGATCGTCGGGAACGGTGTCGAGGCGACGGAGGCGCGGCCTGTGGCGCCGTTCGACATGATCACCGTGCGCGGGATGCTTCGCGTCAGGATATCGTGCCGCAACAGACCGTCGGTGAGTGTCACGGGCGACGAGAACCTGCTGGAGCACGTCCGCGCGGAAGTTCGGGGTCGCAAGCTTATTCTGGACACGGACTGTGATGTACAGCCCAAGGCAGGACTGATGATCGACGTGGCGGCGATCGAGGTGTCGGAACTCTCCACGTCGGGCGCCATCCGGGCGGAGGTGGTCGACCTCAAGGTCGACAGGTTCGCTCTGGCGGTGTCGGGCACGTCGCGCATCGACGCGTCGGGTCGGGCGGGATCGCTGCGGTTGCGCATGTCGGGAGCGGCGAACGTGGACATGGAGCACCTGGTCGGTGAACGCGTGCATGTGAGGATCTCCGGCGCGGCCCGCGCCACTGTGCATGCCACGGAGCTGCTGGACGTCCGGATATCAGGGGCGGGGCAGGTCGTCTGCCACGGACAGCCTGACGCGGTGAAGCAGAGTATCTCCGGCATCGGCAAGGTCATCCTGAAGTGATTCCGAAACTTGCCCGCCAGTATTTTGCGCCGGTATTCTCCTACCGGTACCGCCGGTAGCGGGAGTACACAAGATGGCAGAATCCGGGCGCCTCTCGGACGAGCAAGTGCGTCAGTTCCGGGAAGACGGATACGTGCTGGTGCGGGAGCCGGTGCTTCCCTCCGACAGCTTCCTTCGGCTCCGGCAGCATTTCGACGGGAAACTGAACGCGCTGCCGCCGGGTGCTCGTCCGGAAGGAATGGACGTTCCGCACTTCGTCGATACTGCGCTGTTCGAGTGGCTCCTTGCCGATGAGGTTCTCGACCTTGTGGAGCCGACCCTCGGCCCGGACGTCGTCCTGTTCTCGAGCCACTTCATCTGTAAGCCGGGTGGGACGGGTCTGCGCGTGCCCTGGCACGAAGACTCCGCGTATTGGGGCGACATGCTCTCGCCGATGGAGGTCGCGACGGTGTGGCTCGCCATCGACCCTTCTACACAGGACAACGGTTGCATGCAGGTGATTCCGGGCAGCCACGAGCTCGGCGGCTACTCCGAGTATGAGTCCGTGGACGCCGCGAGCAACGTCTTCGGGACGGAGATACTGCCGGAGCAGATCGACGATTCGCAGGCGGTGGCGTTCGAGCTGGAGCCGAACCAGGCGAGCATCCACGATGGCAGGATCATCCACGGTAGCGCGGCAAACACGAGCACCCAGCGACGCTGCGGCTACACGATGCGATACGTCAGCGCGGCGACGGCTTTCAACACTGAGAAATACCCCCACCATCAGATCTACCTCGCGCGCGGGGTAGATCGCGCCGGTAACACATACGCCGACCCGGGCATCGTCTACGACGACTTTCTACGCGAGCGGCTCGCAGCGAACCGCAAGGAGTAGGTGAGGCCGGTCCCGCGGAGCGCCCCGTCTGTGGCCTGCCCGACCCGCAGACGCAGGGACCGAACCTTACCGCAACGGACAAGAGCCGGGGCCGCCCCAGGGGTGGTTCCGGTCGTTTGTGTACTCGACCGTAGACCAGATGCCTCGGAAGCCCAGATCGACGCGTGATCTGACGTAGTGACATAAATCGCGATATGGGGTGGGGTCGGTACTTCGCACGTGTTAGACTTCCACTAGCACATTAGCGCGTGTGTGGTTGGAAACCCCGCCGACACACCGTCGTGGCCTGCGCGAACTGTCCGCGGACTGGTGGACAGGGACCCGCGCTGCCCCACGCCGGGCTTCGATCACTGGTTGTTCCGGCAAGACGCTAGTCGCCGACCGGCTCAAGAAAGCCAGCGGCTTGCGGATCAGTCTGCAAAAAAACCGATGGGACCGTCCTCTGCCGGTAGATGGGTGGGTGGCAGCAGTCTCGTCAAGCCGTCCACCGAGGAGGAGTGTCATGAGTAATCTGAGAAGGCCTAATGCGAACCAGGCGACGGAGACGTCGAATCGGTCTCGCGACGTCGTGCCCATGTCCGGGCTGTGTACCGCGTGTCACGACGGATGTCGCGGCAACTGCGAAGTGTTCGTGGCGACGTACCGCGGTCGCGAAGTGCTGTATCCGAAGCCGTTCAGCGAGATCACTGCCGGCGCGGACAAGGACTACCCCGTCGACTATAGCCACATCAACATCCAGGGCTATGGCGTCGGCGCGGAAGGGATGCGGAACGGAACCGAGCCGGGTCCGGACACAGCCGTCTTCGCTAACGTGGACACCGAAACACAGTACGGTTGGAACAAGAAGGTGAAGATGAAGGTACCCATCTTCACCGGTGCGCTCGGTTCGACAGAGATCGCGCGTAAGAACTGGGAACACTTCGCCGTCGGCGCGGCGATTTCCGGCGTCACGCTGGTGTGCGGCGAGAACGTCTGCGGCATCGATCCCGAACTGGAGCTTACCTCCGAGGGCAAGGTGAAGAGCTCGCCGGAGATGGATCGCCGGATCGATCTCTACAAGCGGTTCCATGGCGGCTTCGGCGAAATCCTCGTGCAGATGAACGTCGAGGATACGCGATTCGGCGTCGCCGAGTACGTGCGCGAGAAGCATGACCTGGATACGATCGAGCTGAAGTGGGGTCAGGGCGCCAAGTGCATCGGCGGCGAGATCAAGGTCGACAACATCGAGCGCGCGCTCGAGCTGAAGCGGCGTGGCTACATCGTCCTGCCCGACCCGACGCATCATGACATTCAGGAAGCGTACAACGACGGCGCGATCCATGAGTTCGAGCGTCACTCACGGCTCGGGTTCCTCGACTATGAAGGATTCATGGCCGAGGTGGCGCGGCTGCGCGCGATCGGTTTCGAGCGCATCACGCTGAAGACCGGCGCGTACTCGATGCAGGAGCTTGCCATGGCGCTGCGTTGGGGTGCGGAGGCCGAACTCGACCTCATCACCATCGACGGCGCTCCCGGCGGTACCGGGATGAGCCCGTGGCCGATGATGAACGAGTGGGGCATCCCGACGTTCTACCTGCAGTCGCTGGCACGCGAGTTCGCCGAGAAGCTGACGGCGCGCGGCATGCGTGTTCCCGACCTCGCCATGGGCGGCGGATTCGCCACCGAGGACGGCATCTACAAGGTGCTCGCCATGGGCAGCCCGTATTTCAAGGCGGTTTGCATGGGACGCGCGTTGATGATTCCGGGCATGGTCGGCAAGAATATCCAGCAGTGGATCTCGGGCGACGATCTGCCGAAGACCGTCTCGCGATTCGGCGGCTCGATCGAGGAGATCTTCGTCACGTACGAGGAGCTGAAGGACCTGTATGGCGCGGACGCGGAGAACATCCCGGTGGGTGCCATGGGAATCTTCACGTTCTCGCAGAAGCTACAGGTCGGCCTCCAGCAGTTGATGGCCGGAAGCCGTCGTTTCAACATCGACACAATCGGCCGGCGCGACGTGTTCTCGTTGACCGAGGAAGCGTCGAAGATCAGCGGCATCGACTACGTCATGGATGCGTATCGCAAGGAAGCGGACGACATTCTGGCGATGTAGGTGTATCGGTGGATCACAGCAGAGGGGCGCTCGGCTGAGAAGCTGGGCGCCCCTTGCCTTGTACGCCCTCACATGCAGGGGCAGATTCTTCGCTGTGCTCAGAATGACGGCGATGTGAGGCCCGGTGTAGCACGCGCTACTTCTCTTCGCGCTCGATCACCCGCGACACCATCGTAAGCTCTCCGTCGGCGAGGCGGTATCGCTCCTTGCGGCGCTGCGTCGGGCAGCACATGGCGTCGTCCGGGCCGTGTCCGGTGAGCGCGACAACGATGTCGCCGCCATCCACCGCGATGCTCTCCGGTCGGACGCGGTCCCCCAGCGGGGCGCTCGCGACGTGTCGCGGGCCGTCTGCGCTGGCAACAACTGCCGCCAACTCCACGAATACGCCGCTGCCGCCGGTATTCGTCGCGAGGAGCACAGCCGCGTCGTCCATACCATCGCCGTCGAGATCGCCGAACGCCATGGAGTCGAGCAGCGTGACGTGGAGGCGCGTCGGGTACGCGTCGTACTCGCCGTCGGCGAGGGTGACGGTGTGCTCGTCGAGGACGCGGTACGTCGCGTTGGCGAGGGCCTCGCGCGTGAGGGGGGCGGGATTGGGCGCGCAGGCCGGCGCGGCTAACGCCGCGATGGCGAGGAGGGCGAGGGCGAGAAAGCGTGCAGACAGGCTCATCGTACTATGCGCTCCGCCGCGCATGCGGTGGCCCGAGAAGCCCCACCATGGCATTCACGCGACATCAGATCCTGTGATCCTCCGTTGCTCGAAATGTAACCACCAGCCGCTAGAACTCCCCTCCCCCACTTGACACGGACTGCTCGCAATGCCTCAGAGGGGAGCGTGATTCGATAACAGACATATATCTGTATGCATCCGCCCGTTCCCGGAGGGGACATGGAGACCGACACCACGCCTCCGAACGCCGCGCCCGCGACGACGTCGCCGCCGCTTGAGGAACTCGCGACGACCGGCACGAGCATCGTCGGCGCCTACGCCAACGGCAATCCCGATCATGTCATCCGCCGCCAGGGGTTTTCGTACCTGCGCGAGATGGAAGCGAAGAACGGTTTTCTGTACGGCGTGCTCCGGACCCGCCAGCAGAGCCTGCTCCGCAAGCCGTGGGAGGTCCGCCCGGCGTCGGAGGAGCCGCGCGACATCGCGATCGCGGCGTTCGTTGCGGACACGCTTGAGCGGATCGCCGGGTCGTTCATGGACGACCTGCGGCACATCGGGTCGGCGGTACGCTACGGCTACAGCATCGCCGAACTCGTCTGGGAGCCATGGGACAGCTCGCGGCACGGCGAGCGGATCGTGCTCCGAGCGATCAAAGACAAGATGCCGGAGCAGTTCACGTTCGACACGGATGAGTTCGGCAACGTGGTTGCGCTGGCGCAGCGTCAGTCCGGGCGCAAACGGACGCTCCCGCTTCACAAGTTCGTGCATTTCGCGTTTGAGGCGGAGGGCGAGAACCCGTACGGACGGGGTCTGCTCTCGCGTTGCTTCTGGCATGACTGGTTCATGCGGGAGGGGTGGAAGTTCTGGGCCGCGTACCTCGAACGCTTCGGCTCGCCGCTGATCCGAGCGACGGTGCCGCCGGGCACGAAACCCTCCGAGAAGGCTGCGCTCGAACGCGTCATCGAGTCGATACAGGATCGCACCGGTATCGTCGTGCCGGAGGGATTCGCGCTGGATTACGTCGAGGCGACACGCGGTGGAGTCGCGAGCTACCGAGAGTTCATCGAGGAGCAGAAGGAAGCCATCGCCATCGTCGTGCTCGGCCAGACGCTCACGACGTACGTCGGATCGCGCGGATCGCAGGCGCTGGGCACGGTTCACCAGACGACGAAACAGGACATCGTCGCGGCCGACGCGGAAGCGATGGCTACGGTGGTGAACGAGCAGATCATCCGGCGTCTCGTCGATGCGAACTACGCGCACGTTGGCCGGTATCCGGTTTGGACGTGGCAGATGAGCAGCGTCTCGGACCTGGAGGCGTTCGCGCGGGTGATCGTGCGGCTGCGGGGAAGCGGGATCGACGTCCCGACGGAGTGGGTGTACCGGACGTTTGGTATCCCGCTTCCTCAGCCGGGCGAGAAGGTTCTTGCGACGCCCGAGAGCAAGCAGCCTGACCGGACGCCGGATGTAGCGACGTAGACAACACACGGAGCAGGAGGTGTCATGGGATCGACAGCATTCACGTGGGAGCGGTCGTCGGACGGCACATACACAGTCCGGGGCGTGCCCATCTTCGAACTCGGCGACCATCGTGGATTCCGCTACGATGAGTCGTGGGCGCGCAAGGCGCTGCGCAATTTCGCGCGTCTGCGCAAGGAACGCGATTTCCTCCCGCCGGTGATCCTTGGCCACACGCGGGACGGCGGCGACGAGAAGCCCGCCGTTGGGTTCATGGATCGACTGCGGCTCATCGGCGGCCGGATCGTGGCGGACCTTCGCGGTATCGGGCAGGATCTGTTCAACGAGATACGCGCCGGACGCTGGCCGTACCGCTCGGTAGAGGTGTTCGACCGCGATGCGCAGATCACCGCGCTGGCTCTCCTGGGTGGAACGCCGCCCCACATGAAGACCGAGCCGCTGCACTTCGCGGACGACGGTGCCGCCGGCATCTGGATCGACTCGGATACGCTGCCGGAGATCGCGGCCGGTGGTAAGCCCAACAACGACGATCATTCACCCTCGCCCGACGGAGGTCATGTGAAAGCCGATCAGGAAACGCCCGGAGGCGTGCCCAGGAAGTTCAGCCAGGCGGATGTCGATACGCTCCTGGAGCAGGCGCTCGCCGAAGAACGCGAGAGGTTCCGCGCGACGGAGGACGAACTCCAGAGCGCGAAGGGACGCCTCGAACAGCTCGACGCCGAAGCGAAGCGAAACGAGCAGCAGACGTTCATGCGGGAGCTGGCGAAGTTCGGATATGCTCCGGCGGTGGTTGAAGCTCCCGAAATGGGCGCTCTCGTCAAGGAGCTGATGGATGGCTCGCATGAGCGGTTCGCGGCCGGTGAGCCGAGTCGAATCGCTCTCCTGGCGGGCGTGCTCCGGCTCATCGCCGAGCGTCAGCACCAGAATCGAGCGTTCATCGATCTGACCGAGCAGGCGCCGGCCCACCAGTACCAGGCGTTCCTGCCGGACGACGAGACGCCGCCGATGCGCTTCGACGGTGCGGTGGACCCGGCTTCGTTGGAGCGGTATCGCCGCGCTCGAGAGGTTTCCACCGCCGAGGGCATATCGTTCCGTCAGGCCCTTGAGCGGGTGCTGCACGAGCACACGTCCGAGGCGGTGTAGCGGACGTCCGAGTCGAATATTGTCGCGTATCGCCACATACAACAATGAGGTGGAAGTCTATGGCAGTCGATTTCGGTGGACAGGACATCACGGTGACTTCCGGCGCGGATCTCACCGACAAACAGTTCCACGTCGTCAAGATGCAGACGACTGGGACGATCGCTCTCGCCAGCGTGGCCGGCGAGCAGTGCATCGGCGCTATCCAGAACGAGCCAAGTGCGTCCGGCAGCGTTGGGCGTGTGCGAATCAACGGCGTCGGCAAGGTCGTCGTCGGCGCGGCCGTCGAGGAAGGAGCCGAACTCTCGACGAACACGTCGGGGCGTCTGGTGACGGCATCCTCGGGCGACTACGTGCATGGCATTGCGCTCGAACCCGCCAGCGCAAACGGCGATATCATCCGCGCGATGGTGGTGAACTACCAGATGAACTGATCGGCCTGACGGCGTCTTCGTGCGGGACACGCAAGCAGATGTCCAGGTGAGATCGATAAAAGGAGAGGACGAATGGAAATGGCACCACGACCGCTCAAACGCGAACGCTTCGCGGAACCGGGCGATCTCCACGTCGATGCGGCGCTTTCAACGGTGAGCATCGACTTCCACAACGACGAATTCATCGGGGACATCGTGAGCCCGCGGATTCGCGTCGAGAAGGAATCGGACAAGTACTACGTCTGGGGTAAGGAGGCGTTCTCCGATCCGGACACGGTCAGAGCTGCCAAAGCAGCGTACGCCCGCACTGAGTTCTCGCCCAGCACGAGCCAGTACCAGTGCGAGGAATACGGCCTTGAGATCCCCATCGACGATCGCGAGCGCCGCAACGCCGACGCCGGAGCCGACATCGAGATCGCGGCCGTCGAGAAGGCGACGAGCATCATCATGACGGGACGCGAGAAGCGGCTGGCCGACCTGCTCACGTCAACGTCGAACCTCACCCAGAACACGACGCTCTCGGGCACGGATCAGTGGAGCGACTCGACCAATAGCGATCCGATCGGCGACATCGACACCGCTCGGTCGACGATCCACGCAGCGGGCTCGCCGAACCCGAACCTACTCGTGCTCGGACGCGAGGTGTTCGACATCCTCAAGCGCCATCCCGATCTCCTGGAGGCGTTCAAGTACAACCCGCAGAGCGGGATCGTCACCGGATCGATGATGGCCGAATTCTTCGGCGTGGAGCGTGTACTCGTCGGCAACGCGCGGTACAGGACGTCGAACGAGGGGCAGACGGACACGCTCGCCTACGTCTGGGGCAAGCACGCGGTGCTGCTCTACACGCCCGCGAGTCCGAGCCGGTTCATGCCGGCGGCGACGTACTCGTTCATGTTCACCGAGCGCGTCGTGGAAACGTACCGCGAGCCGGAGCACTCGGTTTCCGTGGTACGCGTGCGAGAGGAGATGGACGAGGTCGTGACGTCCGCCGCGTGCGCCTATCTCGTAAAGGACGCTGTGGCTTGATCCGTGTTTGGCCGAATTGGCGACCGGGGGCGTGTCTCGCGCTCCCGGTCATGACCGACTCAGTTGGAGGCAGAACATGAGACGATTCGCAACGCGGGTTGCCCTCCTGTCATCGATGGCGTTTCTCGGCGGGCTGGCGGGAGTGAGCGTCGCGCTCTGGTCGAGTGCGGCGGTGACAGCGTTTACCGGCGCGACACTTGCGGGCGGTTCGACGCGTGTGGACACGATCGTGGTAAGCGACGTGACGCGCGACCAGAAGCCCGACCAGTACGTGCTGTCGCTCGCCGGCACGACGCAAGCGACCGCCGCGGACAGTCAGTTCTCCGCGGTGGTGAAATCGATAGCGAACGGCGTCGTGAAGCAGATCGGCGAGGACTCGCTAATGGTGCGCCCGGAGCCGGCAACCGCGGGCGATCAGGTTGGCGAGGATCGGGTGCTGCGTTGGGTGGCGGATTCGCTCCAGGTTACGACGCGCAACCCGATGAGTCAGAGCGTGATCGGGGCGTCGTTCACCGCCACGGCCCAGCGAACTGCGAGGTGACGGACATGTGTGGGAAGAAGGCGGGTCAGAGACGCCGCCCCTACGGCGAAGGGACCTCCGCGTGGCGTGTTGCGTGCGTGATCGCGGGGATACTGATGGCCGTGGCGCTCGCGTCGGTCTGCCCGGCGAACTCTGGTGAGTTCGATCGGGAAATCGAGCTTGCGCAGATTCCGCAGCCGGACGACGCCGTGTTGCCACTGGTCGAACCGGCGAACTCTGGCGAGTTCGATCAGGGGATCATGCTTGCGCAGATCCCCTCGGCAGAGCCGGCCGCGCGCCCCGCAATCGCGGAGGCGGTCGAGCCGGACGGCGCTGGGACGGGCGTCTGGTCATACAGCCTCGTGTTCGACGGGACGAACGACTACATACGCGTCCTCGATGCTGCCGACAACGGCGAATTCGATCACGGGACCGGAGACTGGACGCACTTCTTCCGCTTCAAATACACGGACGGCCTCGGGCTGCGTGTCGTGTTCTCGTATACATCCGGCGCGACGCAGGTGCAGCTCATCATCAGCCAGACAGCGCGAGTGCTCTACACGTACATCGTCGATGGGACGGTCAGCGCTACAGGGCCGGCGAATATCTCCATCACACCGGATGTGTGGAACACCGCCGCATGGGTGAGGAGCGGCAACGACATCATCGTCTACACCAACGGCGTGGCGGACGACACGCTCGACTGCACCGGGCTCGCCACGTTGACCGCCGCAGTGCCCAAGACTGTCGGCTCCAATCCGGGCGGATCGCAGACATTCGGTGGTGAACTTGCCGATTACCGCGTGTGGACGTCCACGGGGCTCACGCCGGCGCAGATCGCACTCGAAGATGCGAACACCGATCCATACGCAGTTGTCACGGTCGCGCCGGACTGGGGAAGTGGACTCGGTCCCGGCTCAGGTCAGGCGATCTGGAACACGTTCGGGTCGGCTGCCTGGACTCGCGGATCGAATGCCACGGCGGTTGACGACAACGACCCCGCCTGGGGACAGCGTTACCGCCGAGCAACCGCGCTGACGCGGCTCATGGACTGGCTGCTCGACGTCGTGCTACCGACGTCGGCACACGCCGCTCCCGCACAGGCGCCGACGACCTACCTCGTGTTTCCGAAGAGGCTATACGCGACGGCCCGGACTATGTGGGAGCAGCAGGGCCTGCATCGAATCTGCGAGCTGGGCCAGCCGTGGCGGACGATCGACGCATCGGGCGACAGCGTGTACGTCCACGCAGCGCCGGAGCTTGGGCATCGGGACGTGCGGCGATTCACCGATCAGGTCGAGCGTTCCGGATCGAACCTGATGCGGTCTGTGCCGGTGGATTCGGTCCGGGCGATGAGAGCACGCGAGGCGCCGCACTGAGGCGCGTCCGGTCGCCGTGATC
>CAZEAI010000019.1:35167-45166 GCA_964510105.1 uncultured bacterium | reverse complement strand
CGGGCGATGAGAGCACGCGAGGCGCCGCACTGAGGCGCGTCCGGTCGCCGTGATCGAACTACGGCCACCGGCCGTGTTCAGGCGGCTGTCGATGTGACGCACCAGGAGGAATCATGTCCCAGTACACAAGCGATGCCAACCTGCTTCGCGAACTGCCTGACGGGCTGCCGTCCACGCTCGACACAGAGGCGGAACGGCTGCCGTTCATTCAGCAGGCGAGCGCGCTTGCCGATGCGCTTATCGGCCCGGCGTACGCCGTAGACGGCTCCGGTCAGCGATTTCCGGATATCACAGACTCGCCCGCCACTCCGCCTGTGGTGGAGATGGCGACGCGGAAGCTCGCGGCGAGTTTGATATTCGGCGCACTGCAGGTCGCGAACGTGGGAACGGACCCAAGCCCCGCTGACAGGCTTGGAGCGGAAGCCGTCGAGTGGTTCCGCCAGATACGAGAGGGCGAACTCGCCGTGACCGGCGCCGACGGTACCGAATACTCCTCAACCGCGCAGGCCAGCAGCACGACGGACGGCGTCGAGCCGACGTTCCGTCGCGGCTCGTATGACGCCGATGGCGTTCTGCTCGACGAGAACGCAGGTTCCCTGGACGAGCTGTGAGACGATTCACTGGAGGAGGCTCGCAGTGCTGATCCTGACCGACGCATATGATGTGCTGACCCTCGTTGAGACAAGCGCCATGAACTGCCTCACGTCGGATGCCTGGCTGGGCCCCGCGGGCACCGGGGGTATCGGATCGGTGCGCCGCGGATCGTTGTCGGCATCCCTTGCTCTGGCGGCTCACGAGATGCCGGCGCTGATCGTGGAAGCCGTCTCCGCGAACCCCGACGAACGAGGCGAAGTCGATGACTCGGACGAGATCCGCGTGTCGTTCGCTGTAGGCGTGGAGCACCGCGGTGGCGATCGAGACACCGCGCGCGAGTCGGTGCAGACCATACTTGGTCGATTGCGCCGCTGGGCACAGGAGCAGGACGCCGGCGACGATCGGTTGGACGGGCTTCTCGCGGTTACTGGATCTTCCACGAGCGAGGAGGCTGTGGACGGTTCGTATCGGGTGCGTGGGAAGGTCGGACTTGAGGTTCGGCTGCGAGCCGTGGCGGCGGGCTAGTCAGCTCTTGCGTCCGCGAGACTGTGTTCGCTTCGCCGCCCGTTCGGACATCTGCCGCTGCGCGTTGGGCGTCTGATTGCGCGTGAGTGTACCCCGGCGCTGATCCTCCGCGCTATGGCAATGCTTGTATTTCTTGCCGCTGCCGCACCAGCATGGGTCGTTGCGTCCGACGTTCGGCAAGGCTTCCGCGGTGGAGAACCATTGTCTGAGCCAGCGGACGGCACGACCGAGATGAGGCGACATGAGTGGATCAACCTTCAGTTGGGAATTGCCGGCGAAAAGTCCGCCGCGCGACGCATCACGCGGTGCGTCCGCGTGTAGATGAAAAGTTACGGAAATCCGCCCCTCTTAGCCACCTGCACGTGGCCGCGGAGGTGATATGGAAGCGCTGACGAGGCAGGTCGCCGCCTGGCGAGACAGCTGGGAACGCCTGCCGGATGACGAAGACGAACGACGGAGCTTCCTTGCGCGGGTCGGGTACCGGCTCGGCGAGGACGACGAGGAAGCAGCGATTCGGAAGGCGAGCGCCGTCATCGGCGTCGTGCCGCCTCGGGACAGTGCCTGAGCGGGTCGGACAGCCGCTTTCGGGAGAGATACAATGCCCTCATGGCAATGGAGTTATCCATATAGCAGCGTCGACACCGCCACGGTGCTGTTCGACGCGTCCCCAGCCGACTCCCGTTGCCACTGGCGGGCGCCGCATCGGGATTCGCCGCAGCCGAGAGACGTACTCGTCGAGACGCTCGATGGGGGTGTCCGGTCGTACCGACTGGGATCGGCGGGGCGCCTGATTGTGCTGCGATTCGTCGACCTCCCGTCGGGATCGGCGTCGGTCGCGACCCAGCTCTGGGGTTACACCGGGATGCTGGAGTTCCTGGAGAATCACGCCCAGTTCGGCGAGAATACGTTCGGGTACTTCGACCACGCCACGAGCCCGACGGAGCTTGAGGTGCGATACGCCGGGGGTATCGAAGGCTTTACCGTCTCACGGGGGCTGTGGGAGGGCGAGATCGTCCTTCGGGAGGAGATCGTCTGATGAAGCTCCTCACCGACGCAGCCGCAAGTTCCCTCGCCGCCTCGGGCGGCCGTCCGATCGTGCTCGTAACGCTGATGGTGCCGCATTCCTCTGGATCGACGACGTATCGGTTCGCATCGCAGTCGGATGGGGACGGGTCCGGTGGGTACAGGATCGGTGGTTCCGGCGACGTGTACGCCGCCGATCTGGTGACAGTCGAACGCATCGTACGGGCTCTGCCACGATCCGGAGGCATTGTGGATCTCGCGGGCGGGGCTGTCGCGCTCTGCAACCCGGACTCAAGCGGGGGCCTCTGGTCGGATTCGCTCCTGGTAGGATCGCTGGACCGTGCGCGATGTGCTGTCGAGCTGATCTTCGCCGATGGCAGCGAGACCGCGGATGACGCAATCATGCTCGGAGAGGGGGCCATCGGCACTCCCGAGATCGATGTCCGGGCGATAGAACTCCCGCTTGACGGCGACACGGCGATGCAATCGCTGCCGGTCCAGCGCCGCGCGGAGCCATCCGATTACGCCAATGCGCCGGAGACCGGTCAGGGGCGGATCAGGCCCGTTGTGCTCGGCGACCTCACCGGTTCCGCGTTCGACATCAGCATACCGTCGGACGGAGTCTTCCCCCATGTGCCGCTGCCCACTCTCAACGCGCAGCGCCAGCGTGTGGACCTGTTTGACGACACCACCGGCGGCTCGCGAGAGACGATTCTGGAACTCTACGATCAGCTCATTCAGGTCGCGGATTCGGCGGTGACGTTCGGCAGCGGGTACCTGCAGATCGACGGTAACGAGTTCGACCTCTGGCTTCGGCCGCACCGGGTCGACCTGCTTACGAGCGGGGGGGTGATCGACCCCGAGAACGCGTGTACGAACGACCTGAGCCGCGCTGCGACCTGTTCGGCGGGCACGGCGCTCTATCTGAACCTTCCCGGCGCGTCCTCCGCACTGGGCGGATTAGGCGCGGCAACGACGCTGGTCGCAGGAGACGTGACCGTCTACACGGTGTACAGCAAGGTGAACTCGTCGGACACGAACCCCGGCCAGGTCACCATCCGGCTGAACGGCACGGGCATCACCGGTCACGTAGGCGTCAACCTCAACGGCGCGGGAGTCTCAGTGGACTCTCAGCAGATCGGCAACCATCTGACCTCGTGGGACGACTTGCGCCACGTGAGCGTCCTGGTGAACGGCGTCGGCGGCACGAGTGGCGTCTATGTGCATCGCATCCTGGCGCGGGTCGTGTTCCGATGCGACGAGGTGCGCGCCGCGTTCGACCAGCAGCGCGTGTACCGGTCGATGCAGGGATTCACCGAGGACGGCACGTCGGCTCTCACGGATTACCAGGACGGTGGCTACCTTCGCGGCGCTCGTCTGACGAGTCCGGTCTCGCATCCAGCCGACATATCCGAGGCGATCTACCGCCACCGGGAGTGGGGTCTGGGCATGAGCGCGACGTCGCTCGCGGATTCAGGCGCGGACCTCAACGCTGTGACGTACCCGGATCTTTCCACCTGCGTCGTGGACGTCATCGGGTCGATTGTCGAGGGCGACGTACTGCTGATCGATCACGAGGCTGTCCGCGTCACCGACATATCCGGCACGACGCTGACCATCGATCGCGGCGTTGCGGGCTCCCGCCCGGCATGCCACGTCTCCGGCGCCGATGTGTATCGCCTCGGCGACACGGGCGACATCGACAGCGCGAGTTTCCGTGGTGCGGTGGGTGTCCTGCACGATACGGACGACACGGAGATCGTGGCGAACGGCGCGATGGAAGGATCGTATGTCTCCGGCGTGGCGCCGTCGTGGAGCGAGTACGATCCGAGCGGCATCGGCACGCCCACGTCGTGCGACGGCTACACCGGCGAGTACGCGCAGCAGATCGAACGGACCGGGAGCGGCACTCATCCCGGAGTTAGCCAGAGCTTGACCGGCCTTGTGGTCGGAGAGTGGTATCGAGTGAGCTTCTACGCGCGAGCAACGGCAGGCGAGGTCGCCCTCCAGTGCAGTGTCGTCCAGACGCAGTCCCTACATCCGGATTTCACCGTCGACACCGCGTGGTCGTGCGTCTCGTTCGACTTCCCTTCCACCGGTACTACGGCGACACTCAGACTGCGCAACGCAGGCGCTACCGATGACATACTACAGTTCGACGGCGCCAGCGTACAGAGACTGGTTTCGTGGCGGCTCGACTTCGCGCTCACGGATGCCGTCGATACGCAAGAGTGGCTCAACGACGTGTTGCTGCCTCAGTCGGGGCTCCGGATAGGACGGGACGAGCACGGGCGCGTGTATGCCTCCGCCCGCATGCGCGGCCGCGATGCCGTGGCCACGCTCGATGCCTCGGATATCGTACTGGGTTCGAGCGGCGTCCCGCTCATCTCAGCAACGCGAACGCCGACTCGGGATGTGTCAACCGGCATGACGGTGCGATACGGCAGGAACCATCTCACGAACGGGTACAATGGTGTCGTCACGGTGGAAGGTAGCCGCCGACACACCGGCGAGACGATATCGTCCATAGCGAGCGGCTCGCCGCTGGACACGATCACCGTTGACGACAGCAGCGCGCTTGCCCCGAAAGACAGCGCGGTTGAGGGGTCCGCCATTGCGGTAAGCGGCCTGACGGTAACGTTCCCCTCGGGCGACCTCGTCAACGCCGGGGTCGCTCCCGGAGACTGGGCCGTAGTCGGCGTCGGTGGCGTGACCTGCATGCATCAGGTGGCAAGTGTGTCCGGCGCGACGCAGCTCGACGTGGTCGACCGTCCGCCGCAGTTCAACGCCGCCGGCCAGTGGTCCGTCGGCGACAACGTTTACGTTGCGGGCACCGAGATCTTCGGCGTGTGCGAGACGCCTACCGGCACCACGGCGACCGTCTTCCGCGGCCTCGACGACGTGAATCTCACCGCCGGCACAGGCATGGCGGCGGACGACGCGGTCTGGCGGCTGAGTTCGCGCAGTGACGACGGTCTGGGTGTCGCCGATCAGGGCGCGATCCTGTACGCCGCGCGGGAGCGAGCGTCGCTGCTGCGGATGGCGCGTCATGCCGTCGCGCGCACGCAAACGTTCGACGCTCCGTACATCCGCGACCGGCAGACCGCGCTTTTCCTGCGGAATCGTCTCTTCGACGACGGCGATCGCGCGTGGATCGTCACGGTCACGACGGACCTGAGCACACTCGCGCTGGACGTGGGCGACACGATCTGCGTAGAGCATGAGATGCTCCCGGACGGCGCGGTAACGGGAGAGATCATCCACCAGGCGGTGGACCCCATCGCCGGGCTGATCGAGTACGTCGTGCAGGGAGAGGAGTAGGGACTCGGGCTGGCGCCGGGCAGATGCCGATGTCTCCGTTGGCACTTGACGGCGCCGAGTTTCCCGTATATTTTAGGTAGTTCCCAAATACCCGCAACGTTACGGTGCGAGGGGGTGCCCGGTGGCGCGCAAACTGGTCAGCACCAGATTCAACAAGCCGAAATTCGTCGAGCTGATACTGTACATCGCCGAACATGCGATGAGCGACGCCAGCTTCGGCGCAACCAAGATGGCGAAGGCACTGTGGCTATCCGACTTCGAGGCGTACTCGCAGCTGGGCGCGCCGATCAGTGGCGCTGCGTACAAGAAGCGTCAGCACGGCCCTGCTGCGAACGAGTACATGCCGGTGCTCGAAGAACTCCGTCAAGTTGGTGAGGTGGGTATCGCAGAGCAGGTGATCGCTGGGCACTCATCCACTCGCGTGGTGGCACTTCGGAGAGCAGATCCATCTGTGTTTGGCGCCGAGGAGCGAGCCATCGTTGACAGCGTGATCAACTACGTCATGTGCAGTACGGCGGTGGCGGTCAGCGACATGTCCCATCAGACGAGAGGCTATCTGCTGGCTGAACAGGATGAGACGATACCCTACGGTGCTGCGCTACTTCCTGACGACCCTGAGCCGTTGAGCGATCAAGAGCTTGCTTACGGATCTGCATTGGGCGAGGAATTGTTCGCCCATAGCTAGGTCGGGACAGATGCGAGCGATACGATCCATTGTGTGGCAGAACTGCATTGACGAGAAGAAAGCCGTAATCTTCGGCAGCGTGCGGAAGGCCGACGCTGCGCTCGCCGGCGTCGAAATGGAACTTGCGCGCAATCCGCACATAGGTGATAGTTCTTGGATCGTCTACGAAGCCAGCACGGGGGAGCAGCTACGAGCGTTCAAGACTCGCGCAGAGGCGTTTACTACCGTCGTAGTCTACTTCACAGTTGACGACAGTAGTGTCACCGTATACGACATCGTGGAGGCTTTCCCATGATGATGTTCGCTCGGTAATCGGTGACGCCGCGAGTCTCCCGCCCTGTTCGAGCGATCCGTTTCGCCCACCCTCCCCCCCCCACCGAAACTGGCCCCCAAGCCGCTCCATCGCTACCTTCACGTGTCCCCCACCGACCGCGGACGATTTCCAAAAGCGATGGATCACGCCGAATGCGCTACGTTCTGTTCGATATCGACGGCACACTTACCAAGGGTGGCTCCGGCGGACGCCTGGGCCCGCGTTCGCTCAATCTCGCGTTCGAGGATGTCTTCGGCCGTTCCGATGCGTTCAACGACATCCAGATGGCCGGGAAGACCGATCCTATCATTCTGAATGAGGCGTTCGAGCTGAACGGCGTCGAAGCGTCGGACGAGAACCGTCGCGCCATGCAGGAACGCTATCTGCACCACCTCGCCCAACTCGTCGAGACGCCTGAAGGGCGCATGCTCGTGCTCGAGGGCGCGGACGCCGTGCTTGAGACGCTGCTCGCGCGTAACGGCGACGTGACCATCGGGCTGCTGACGGGAAACTGGGTCGACGGCGCGCGGGTGAAGCTCACCAACGCCGGGCTGATAGACTACTTCGACAAGCAGGCGCCGTTTGGCTCGCTGGGAGGATTTGGCGGCGACGGCCCGACGAGAGATTCGCTCGTTCCGGTGGCGCTGCAACGGTACAGCGACGTTGCCGGCGAGGATATCGCGCCAAACGATGCCGTCATCATCGGCGATACGCCGAGTGACGTCCGGTGCGCGCTGGTGAACGGTCTGCGCGCTGTCGGCGTGACGACCGGGCCGTTCGAGCGCGAGGATCTGGAAGCCGCCGGAGCGGATGTGGTGCTCGACGACCTCACAGACCTCGACGCCGCGGTGGATGTGCTATTGGGCTAGACTGCCAATCACGGCTGTGCGCGGGGACACTTCGCGCCGGGGAGGAGACGAGATGCTTGCAGGATCGATCATGAGGTATTCGTTGCGGCTGGCGGCGCTGATAGCGATCGCTGCCCCCATGCTTGTCGGATGTAGCGGCGCACCTGGGACAAGCCCGCTCGTCGTCGATGCGACTAACGGCGTGAGCGTGGCGCAGATGCCTGCGATGCTCGTCGGCGGGATCGGCGAAACGCCGGGACGACTCCAGCACGTCGGCCCCATCGCAGTCCAGGATGACGGTTCGATGATCGTCGCCGACGGAGTGTCGAAACGCCTGACCTGGTTCGGCGTCGATGGCGCCGTTTCACGTAGTGCGTCGCTCTATCCAGGCGAAGAGACTTCGCTCGCCGTTCCGGACAGCATCAAATGGGTGAACGCGATCAAGTACCGCGACGGGGCGCTCCACATCGTGAGCGGCAGCGCGGTGTGGCGCATCGCCGATGGCGCGGCGACGAAGGTCGAACTGCAGGGCTTCGAAGGGTACATCCGAGACCTGGAAGTGTGCGGAGCCGGACGCCTGTACGCGTTGCTCGACGACCGTCTCGTAGTGTTCGAGGCCGATGGCACGAAGGTTCTTGAATCCGCCTTCACTGGCGGCGAGGGCAACCCGAGCGCTCGCGACATGGCCATCGGTCCGGACGAAGACCTCTACGTCGCCGCTCGGCGGTGGGGCAAGATCCTCGTTGTGGACCATGGCACCGGCGAGCTGGTCCGCACGATCGGCGAGCCCGGCCAGGGGCCCGGGCAGTTCGCGAGGAGCGCGCGGGCTGTCGCGGTGGACGAATTCGGAAACGTCTACGCCTACGACGATGGTGACAACACTATCTCCGTGTTCTCCAGCGATGGTGCGCCTGTCGGCGAATTTCTGACCCGCGGATCACGCGCTGGAGAGACGCTCGGCGTCGGCGGCCTGGTCGTGGATTCGGGCGGAAGACGGCTCCTGATAGCCGACTACGCGAACTACCGCGTGCAGGTGTACGACCTGACGGGCGGGGACGCGGCCGCACGCGATCTCGTCCTCCACGAGGCCGAGAACGGCCCAACGCTCGTTCCCGACTGCGTGACACTCCAGCTTGGAGACGACCCGGTCGGCGAGCGCCGGATCACGTGGCGAACGGACATGTCCGCGACGGGTTCCGTGGCGCAGGTTGCCGAAGTAGACGCGGCCGGCGACATGGTCGACTGGGACAACGCGGCGGCCGTCCGCGCGGTTGAGGGCGACACGGTGTCGCACTACTCGAACCTCGGGCCATACGTCGCTCACAGCGTTTCGTTCACGGGTCTGATTCCCGGAGCGGTGTACGCCTATCGGGTTGGCGACGCCTCTCCCCGCGGGTGGTCCGAAGTGAGCTACTTCGGCGTTCCCGCAGGCACCGACGACGGTCTCAAGGCCATCGTTCTGGGCGACTCGCGCAATCGTATGGACGTGTGGCAGAGCGTCGTCTCGCAGGCGGCGGACCGCGGCCCGGCGTTCATCATCAACACCGGCGACCTCGTCAGCGACGGCGAGCGCCTGGATCACTGGAACGCCTGGTTCCACAGTGCGCGGACGATCCTCAATCGCGTGCCGCTCATGACGTGCATCGGGAACCACGAGCGGCAGTCGATGAACTACCTGAACCTGTTCTCGCTGCCGGAGAACGGTCCCGAGGGCCTCATCGAACAGGCGTACTACTTCGACTACGGCCCGGCGCGCTGGATCGTCGTCAATACCGAGGTTGATCTCGTGGCGCAGGCGGAGTGGATGGAGAAGGTGCTGCAGGATAACCCACACCCGTGGGCGTTCGCGTTCCTTCACCGGCCGGCATGGGCGGGGCATCCCCATCGCGGCACCGGGTCGCAAGACGTCCGCGATGCGTGGGCCGGGCTTTTCGAGCAGTACGGCGTCGAAATCGCCTGGCAGGGGCACGATCACTACTACTACCGCACGAAGGCGCTTCGTGGCGACGAGGTTGTTGCGTCGGGCGAAGCCCCGATCTACGTCACGTCGGGTGGAGCCGGTGCGCCGCTGTATCCCATCATGGGAACGGATTTCGCCGAGGTGTACGAGAGCGTCGACCACTACTGCGTGCTCGACCTGACCGCCGAGCGCGCGCACGTCACGGTCTACCGCGCCGATGGATCGGTGCTCGACGACTTCACGCTCGAGCCCCGCGCGCCGATAGCGTCGGGCGACGGGATGTAGCAGCGGGGAGACTGTTGGAAGGCACAGAGCCGGGCGGGATTGGTGTCGCGCCCGGCTCCTGCGTGTACGGCAGACGTACGCTTTGACGGCCTCGTTGAGCGTAGTCTGTGTGCCATCTGCCCCGGTCTGTAACGTCTGCAATCGCCCCGGGATCCGCCACGCCAGATTCTTGACTGACTAGTCACTAACTATTGTTTGTACTAGTGTTACGTATGATGGGGTTGCCCCTTCCTCTCATGTTCAGTACTATGTGATCAGTCGCCCGGACCAGGCGCCTACGGTGTACGCGCCATTTCGCATTCGTCGAGGGGACTGGCCACGTGCGCCATTCCTCCTTGTATACACATGTTCCGCTTGGATTATGGGAGGAGCGGATGGAGAGCACAATGCGTAACTTGCTTGTGCGCCTTGCCGCGGTCGGTCTGTTGATCGCCGTGGTGGCGCA
>CAZEAI010000019.1:0-35067 GCA_964510105.1 uncultured bacterium | reverse complement strand
GTGCCATTCCTCATACGTCGATGATGTATGGATGAGTGGCCACCCACACAAGTTGACCGCGGTCGACGGTGTGGCCCCCACAATGCCCTATCCGGCGGGCGATACCGTCACGGTACCCAACCCCTGGGCCGGCGCGACGTGGGACAGCGTCACCTACATGATCGGTGGCTTCGGCTGGAAGGCTCGGTTCCTCGATGCCGACGGCTGGATCGTCACCGGCGACGAGGTGCAGTACAACCTCGCAACTCAGGGCTGGGTCGGCTACCACTCCGATGAGGACCGTGGAACGAAACCGTACGACTGCGGCACGTGCCACACCACCGGATGGCAGCCCGACACGAGCCTGAATCATGACGATCTTTCGCTCCACCAGGATAGCCTCGCCGGTATCTGGGGCACGTGGTCCGAAACAGGTGTGCGGTGCGAGGCGTGTCACGGCCCCGGAAGCGACCACATTGTCTCTGCGAGCGCTGCGGACATCGAGCTGGCCGATACCGAGACGTGCGGCGTTTGTCACTCGCGCGGCGACGTGAACGTCGTGGATGTGAGCGGCGGGCTCATCAAGCACCACGAGCAGTACGAGGAGATACTCCTCAACGTGGCTCCGCACAACGATTGCCAGACGTGTCACGATCCCCATACGAGCACGATCAACGATCTCGGCGGGATCATGGAAATCGGTAGTTCATGTGGCTCGGGAGAGGTCGGTTGCCACTCCGAGGTCACGCTGAACCCCGTTCTGGCGGCACATGGCGAGATGCCGTGCTACTCGTGTCATATGCCGTATACCACCAAGTCGGCAACATCGACGGGCGAAGGCGTTCACCTCAAGGGCGATCTGCGCGGTCACCGCGTGAGAATCGCCATCAGCGAGCAGGTCGCGGCTGATACGATGTTCAACGAGGCGGGAACCGCTCTGGCCGGCGATTTCGTTACGCTCGACTTCGCGTGCTTGCAGTGTCACAACGGAGTGGACGCCCCGCAGCGCGACATGGCCTGGGCCGCGGCGAGCGCGCCACTGGTCCACGCCGCGGCGCCGCAGGATGGCTACGTCGGCGCGAGCACCTGCCGCGCGTGCCATTCCGGCATCTACGACGAGGTGTTCCAGAGCGGTCACCCGTACAAGCTCAACGAAGTTGTGGCAGGCACGCCGCCGTCGTATCCGTTTGTCGGCGGGCGGCTGCTCTCGGTCGTGCCGGGTACTCCTGCTCCGACGACATGGGACAGCGTCTCCTATGTCATCGGTGGCTACCACTGGAAGGCTCGCTTCCTCGATCTCGAGGGCTGGATCATCACCGGCGACGAGGTGCAGTACAACTTCGCCACCGACGCGTGGTCAGGCTACCACGCCGACGAGGCGAGAGGCACCAAGCCTTACAACTGCGGCGCCTGCCACACGACGGGCTGGGTTCCCGACGAGAGCCCGAACCATGACAACCTGTCGATGCATCAGGACGGACTGCCGGGCATCTGGGGAACGTGGTCGGAGACCGGCATCACGTGCGAAGGGTGTCATGGGCCGGGCGCTGAGCACGCCTCGGGGCCGAGCAGGGCCAACATCGGACACCCGACGACCGAAACGTGCGGCACGTGTCACTCCCGAGGCGATGTGAACGTCGTCGATGTGAGCGGCGGGCTCATCAAGCACCATGAGCAGTATGAGGAAATCCTCCTCAATTCTGCGCCGCACGACGACTGCCAGACGTGTCACAACCCGCACCGCAGCGTCGTCAACGACCTGGGTGGCGTAACCGATATCGGCGCCTCCTGCGGCGCGGCGGAAGGTGGATGTCACGGAGACGTTACGGTCAACACGCACGTGGCCGGACATGATGCACTCGAGTGTTTCGATTGCCACATGCCGTTCACCGCGAAATCGGCAACATCCACTGGAGCCGGCGTGTACCTGAAGGGCGATCTGCGCGGGCACCGCGTACGTATCGCTGTTACCGATCTGGCAGCCGCGGACACGATGTTCAACGCCGAAGGCACCGCTCTCGCAGGCGACTTCGTCACACTGGACTTCGCGTGTCTGCAGTGCCATAACGGTGTCGACGCTTCGCAGCAGGACCTGGGGTGGGCCGCGGCCAACGCTGAGTCCATGCACGAGTTCGTCGGCCCGCAGATCACCGCGGTGCGTGACATCCCCGAGGACCAGGGCGGTCGCGTGGCGATAGCATGGAACGCCGCTCCGATGGACGGCGACGTGAACGTGCTTCCGAACTACAGCGTTTGGCGCGCACTGCCGGAAGGCGCGGCGAAGCCCGCGTCCGGTCGGTATCGCGTGGCGCGTTCTGGTGGGGTAGAGTACACGTGGGGTTGGCTTGCCGATGTACCGGCGCTGCGCCTGAGTTCGTACTACTACGTCGCCCGGACGCTGTTCGATTCGTCGGCGACCACCGATGGCGTGCATACCTTCATGGTGGTGGCGCATTCGGCCGATCCGAACGAGTTTGGCATGTCCGATGTTGCATCGGGTTACTCGGTCGACAACCTCGCGCCGATCGCGCCGAATCTCCGTCCGGCGGCGTACGAAGCTGGGAAGGTCGCTCTGAACTGGGCTCCCAACCGGGAATCCGATCTCGCGACCTACCTGGTGTATCGCGGCGATCAGCCCAACTTCGCGATTCCGGGCATGGATCCGCTGGCGACGACGCGCGACACGATGTTCGTGGATGACAATCCTCTGACCGTGGCGGCCTACTACGTCGTGGTCGCGCAGGATATCCACGACAACGTGAGCCTGTTCAGCAACCAGGTCGACGTGATCCCGGTCGGGATCGGCAGCGCCATTCCGGAGGAGTTCGCGCTGTTCCAGAACGCGCCGAACCCGTTCAACCCGACGACGACCATCCGGTTCGCACTGCCCGAGGCGACGCAGGTTCGCCTGGTCATCTACACGCAAAGCGGGCAGGTCGTTCGCACGCTTCTGGATGGCGAGGTATCGGCTGGATACCGTGACGTCGTGTGGAACGCAACGGACGACAATGGCGCTCACGTAGCCAGCGGCGTCTACATCTACCGCCTCGAGAGCAGCCTCGGCACGCAGGTTCGCCGTATGCTTCTCGTGAGGTAGTTGGATCGGAACACCGGCACGAATGTGCTGGAAATGGATCGGGGCGCCCGGGAAGAACATCCTGGGCGCCCCGTCTCCGTGTACGATGCGCTGCTCGCCGCCCTCGTCCTCGCCGGGCAGTTCGCCTCGCGAACTGCCTAAGGAACGCGAGCCTAGCGAGCGTTCACCGGTAGCTGCCACGTCGAGCAGAGCACAGCGCAGTTCTTTCGCGCGTGTGGCTTCTGGTAGTACACCGTGAAGATCCGCCCGTCGCCGAGTTCGACCGACGCCGGGTAGCCGAGATCGCCCTCGGGGCCGTCGTCGCGCAGAATCCAGTCGGCGTCCCACGTCCTGCCGCGGTCCCGGCTGATCATCGCCCGCTCGCCGTAGGGTTCGAGACGGTACCCGTACACGCATACCAGCGGCCCGGTGGAGTGCCGGATCGCGTGCGGCGGCGAGCCATACACGCCGGTCGGATGCGCCTCGGTCCACGTGTGACCGCGGTCGCTGGATTCGGACTGGAGTATGCTGAAGCTCTCCAGCGACTGCGCGTCGCCGGCGTGCTGGTACCGGATCAGCCCGATAAGCTTTCCGGACGACAGCTCAACGACGTGCGGCTCGTGCAAGTTCTCGGGGATCACGCCCTCCGGCAGCGGCACCGAGCCCAGCACGCGCCAGGTGGCGCCTGAGTCGCGACTCAGCGCAGCGCTGATCGCTCCGACGTTCTCCGGTGAACCCTCGTCGCCGGGTTTCCACCAGTTCTTGCCGAAGTAGAGCAGGTCGCCCGTCACGAGGCGGATCGGTCCGTGCGGAGTGTTCAGTGGTGCGCGGACCAGCTCGCCCCACGTCTCGCCACCGTCGACGCTCGTGCGCAGCCACGACCCGCGCCATTCCTGCCGTTCCTCGTCCGAGATCGCGTCGATGGCTTCGATCCAGCGCGGCTTGATGTCCTCCCGGACGTTGTCCAGCGAGTGGATCTCCCGCGTATCCGACGTGAACCACGTCAGTAGCAGTTCCTCGCCGCCCAGGCTGACGATGCCCGCGTCGCGGTCATCCAGCGGCGTGTCGTTGAGCACGTACGGGTCGGACCAGGTAGCCCCGTCGTCGACGCTCGTGAACAGCACCGTCTTGCCCCACGGGCAGACGTGCCCCCACCGCAGTCCCGACGCGGCGACGACGAGCTTGCCGCTCTGTGTCCGCGCCACCGACGGCCAGCCGAAGTACCCGAATTCGTCGTCCCCCAGATCGCACACGACGCCGTGCTCCGCGTCGAGGCGTTTGATGTCATCGTTGCTCATGTGTTCCCCCCAAGATGTATGTGTGATTCGTTAGTGCCGCCTGCTTTGCCGGTTCATAGCCTTCACCCCGCGAACCTTCGCGACGGCGGAGCGGACATTCCTGTCTGCCCGGAAACAAGTCCTCACGCCGCGAATGCTGCGCATTCGTGTCCCCTCTCCCGCGGCCGCACGGCGCCCGTGCCGGAGCGTCGAAGCCCGTGCAGTTCGCACGCGAACTGCTAGACGATCTCCGAGCGCTGCGAGGAGTTCGCCGCCTTTGCGTGAGGTCTTCCGTTAATCCCCCAGCGCACGAACGAAGTCGAAGTCGTCCAGCACGTAGCCGAACATGTGCGCCGTCTTCCACATGGCGTATTCGTGGTTCGCCCGCGTTGCCACCGATTCGCGACTCTCCACGGCGACGACGCCCTGCTTGATCGCTCCGCACGCGTAGCCCAGGCGATGCATGTCCACCATGCCGCACGGGCTGTGCCACAGACACCAGTTTATGGCGAATCCGCAGTAGGCGAGATTCCAGATCTTCCGCTTACGGAGCACGCTGTTGAGCTGGTGCGTGTGGACGCACACCAGATCGTTATCGCGCGGTTCCAACCCGGGCGGGAAGTCGTATTCCACGTCGGTGGTCGTCCCGTACGCCGGACCGAATCGCTCCTGTATCGTCGGGATATCGACGTGCTCCGGCCGGACGGCCCCCGGCGGCGCTCCCGGCGGCTCCAGGTCGACCTCCGCGCACGTGCGCTCGTACTGCTCGTACTTCTTCGCGTATCCCTCGCCGGACGCCACATGGATGATCGTCATCCCGGCGGCGCGAGCGGCCTGCAGGATCGGCGGCATGGAACGCGTGAACTGCGCGACGCACCTGCCGACGTACTCCTGGCACTCACGAATGCCGCGCTGAGGGCTCTGCTCGCTCCACTCCGGTCCACCGGGGAAGCCGACGTTCCACATGTGCATCAGCACCAGCGCCATCTCGTCCCGCGGAATCTCGCACGGACGCTGGGCCCAGCCGAGAATGCCGCGCGTGGCCTCCTCGCCGAGACGGAAATCGACAGGGAACTGCCGGTAGTACCAGAGAGGGAGTGTGAGCGTGCCGGGCATCGTCAGGGCCTCCGTTGGGAGCGAGGCGGGTACGCGAATTGCGATTACCTATCTTAGAGGACGAACCGAGTGCGGGAAACCCCCGCCGGCACCTCGCGACGTCGGAAGGGACGCGTCATGAATCGATTCGTCGTGTTGTTGCCGATCGCGTGCGCCGTCGCGTGGGCGGATGTGTGCGCCGACGAGGGCGAGATCGACGGCTCCGAGGAGGCCTGCGCCATGGCGATGGAACTCACGAGTCGGGCGTTCACCGCCGGTCAGCGCCTGCCCGTCGAGCATACGTGCGAGGGCGACAACGTCTCGCCGGTGCTCTCATGGTGGGGCGCTCCCGATGCGACCGAGTCCTTCGCGCTCATCATGGACGACCCCGACGCGCCGTCGGGAACGTTCGTCCACTGGGTGCTGTACAACGTGCCCGCAGACACTGACTCGCTTCCGCGCGACGTGCCGAAGACGGAGGGACTTTCCGACGGATCGCTGCAGGGCGTGAACAGCGCTCGCCGGACCGGGTATCTCGGCCCGTGCCCGCCGAAAGGGCACGGAAGGCACCGATACGTTTTCAAGCTCTACGCCCTCGACACTATGCTGGATGCCGAGTCCGGCGTCACGAAGGAGCGGCTGCTCGAGCTGATGGATTCGCACGTGCTGGCCGAGGCGCGGCTGATGGGAACATACGGCCGGGAGTAACATTGTCGCGGGCGGCGCAGTCTTACGCAATGATAGCATGCACTCGAACGCCCAGGAGAGAACCATGAGACGGATCTATCGTTCTCGCGACGAAAGCGTTGTGGCGGGAATCTGCGGAGGCATCGCTGAACTGCTCGACCTCGACCCCGTGCTCGTAAGGCTCGCCGCGGTGTTCATTGCCGTGGTGACAGGCGTGGTACCGGCAGTCGTGACGTACGCGGTCGGCTGGGTAATCATCCCGCAGCGACCCTTCGAGCTACCGCCGGTGGACGTTGAGTCGGAAGACGTGTCGGCAGAATGACGCAGCCCACGGTGAAGCAGGTCATCGAGCGGCTTGGGCTGAAGCCGCATCCGACCGAGGGCGGCTGGTTCCGCGAAACCTACCGCAGCGACGACCTCCTCGGCGCGGGATCGCTCGACGGGCGGTACGGCTCCCCGCGATCCATGAGCACGTGCATCTACTACCTGCTCACCCCCGAGAACCGGTCGGAACTCCACCGTCTCGCCAGCGACGAGGTGTACCACTTCTACCTCGGCGACCCCGTGACTATGCTGCTCCTGTTCCCGGACGGTGCCTCAGACGCGATCACGCTCGGACAGAACATCGCCGAGGGGGAGCGCGTGCAGCTTCTCGTTCGGGAGGGAACGTGGCAGGGTACGCTCCTCGATGGCGGCGGCGAGTACGCGCTGCTCGGATGCACCGTCGCGCCGGGGTTCGAGTACGCCGACTACGAGTCCGGGCGCCGCGCGGAGTTGGTCGAGCGCTGGCCGGAGCGACGTGTGCTCATCGAGCGGCTGACGGAGTAGAGTGGGCGGAAGGCTGCTGAGTCACCCTCACCCCGCTCACTCTCCGCGTTCCGCTACGAATTTGCGACCCTCTCCCGCCAGCGGGAGAGGGTGCCGAGCGGCGTCGGCCCTGCCGACGAAGTCGAGGCGGGTGAGGGCCGCCCGCCCCCATCCGACTCCGCTTCGCGGAGCCACCTTCCCCCGGAGGGAGAAGGTCTGGCGGCGCGCAATCGACCGCGGGCTTCCTCCCTCCGGGGGGAAGCTGTCGGCTTGGCCGACTGATGGGGGGAAGCAGAGCTTTGCCCGGCCACGCCACGCCAGGGATGTCTCGACTCCGCTACGCTCCGCTCGACATGACATTCCCGCCGGGCAGTTCGTGGAGCGAACTGCCTGATGAACGCGGGCGACTGCGAGGCGTTCACCTCTTCACGACGCCGAACCGGTATCCCATGTCCTCCAGCAGGAAGTCGTAGCCGCCGGACCGGTCGACGCTGCACAGGAGCCGGCGCGGCTCGTCGGTGACCCAGATCGCGAGCACCTCCGCGGCGAAGATCGTGTGGTCGCCGGTCGTGAGCTGCCCCGTCACCCGGCACTCCAGGTTCGCGATACACTCTTCTACCAGCGGCGCTCCGACGAATTCCCCCTTCGCCGGCGTCAGCCCGGTCGCCGCGAACTTGTCGATGTCGCGCCCGCTCCGAGTACCGCATAGCAGCGTATCCCGCGCGAGATCCTCGCCCGGCCACGCGAGCACGAATTCACCGGAGCCGACTATGAGCCCGTGTGTGAACCGTGACGGCGCGACGCTGATCGCGATCATGTACGGCTTTATCGACGTGTCCATCTTCCACCCGATCGGGCAGATGCTGCGCTGCTCCTCATGTTCCGCCACCGCCCAGCAGATACGCTGCGGGCGACCGCACAGCGCGTTGAATTCACCTTTCTCGCCTCGGTGCATGGCGTCCTCCTCGGAACAGAGCATGGCAATCGGTTCGGATAGTGACAGGAAGGTGGGGATGATCCGGTGGGGCGCAACCCCGCCCAAGGGGCACGACAACCACGCTGCGTCGTGCCCCTCGGTGGATGTACGTTGCGTTGTCAGGCTGGAATGGTGGAAACCGGCGTCTCGCCTCGTTCGAGCGCATCCCGTTCCTCGTCGTCGGGGCGCTGCCCCCCGGCGAGCATCCCGCGCGCATCTTCGACGGCGATGTACAGCGCCGGGACGAGCATCAGCACGATACCCGTCGCGAAGAGGATCCCGAACCCGAGACTGAGCGCCATCGGGATCAGGAAACGCGCCTGCATGGATGTCTCGAAGATCAGCGGCGCCAAGCCGAAGAACGTCGTGAGCGACGTGAGCAAGATGGGACGGAATCGCCGCATACCGCCCTCCACGACCGCCTCGTACGCCGTCTTCCCCTGCTCGCGCAAGTCGTTCACCGCGACAATGAGCACCAGCGAGTCATTTACGACCACGCCCGCCAGCGCCACGAGCCCCATCATGCTGACGACGCTCATGTTGTACCCGAGCAGGAGATGCCCGCCGATGGCGCCGATGAATCCGAACGGAATGGCCGACATCACGATGATCGGCTGGATGTACGATCGGAACGGGATCGCCAGGAGCGCGTAGATGACCAGCAACGCGCCCATGAACCCCAGTTGTAGAGCAGCCATCGATTCGCGTTGGTCGGCCTGTTCGCCCTCGAAGCTGTAGCGCAGTCCGGGATATCGCTCCATCACAGCCGGCAGATCGGATTGCTCGACCTGCGAGAGGATGAGATCCGGAACCGCGCCTTCGTCCACATCCGCCGTGACGCTGAGCACCCGTCCGCCGTCGACACGAGTGACCTTCGTGTGCGCCCGCGCCTCGGAGATGGTGGCGGCTTGCTCCAGCGGCAGCTCGCTTCCCGACGGTGTGCGGAGGCGGAACTGCTCAAGGCCGTAGAGGTGCTCGCGATCCTCCTCGGGGAGACGCACCATGACGCGCACCTCGTCGCGGCCACGTTGCTGTCGGAGCGCCTCGGCGCCGAACAGTGCGCTGCGAATCTGGCGCGCCATGCTCGATTCCGTCAGCCCGAGTGCTCGTGCAGCCGGTCGGAGTGTGAGGTCGAGCTGCGGCTTGCCGTTCGCGAACCCGGCGTCCACGTCCGTGACGCCTTCGTAGCGGCTCATAGCCGCCGCGAGATCGGTCGCCGCTTCCTCGAGCAACTCTGTATCCGTATGCATGAGTTGGACGTTGAGCGCCGGGCCGCTGCCCGGTCCGGTGCTGTACAGGAACGTGACTGTCTGGACTCCCGTCGGCATGCCGATGTCACCGCGCCATGCACCGGCGACTACCGCGGTTCGCGCCTCGCGCATGTCCGGAGCCACGAGCCAGAGCTGGATGTCGATGATGTGCGCGCCGATGGCTCCCGGTCCACCAGTTTGCGGGCCGAATCCAGTGATCGGTGAGCCGATCTGCGAGTAGAGCCCGCGAAGGATGCTCGTGTTGCGTCCGCTCCCGCCGCCGATACCCGCATGTTCGCCGATGACTTTCCTGGCGGACGCGGTCACGGAGTCGCGAACTCTCCTGGCGTCATCGATGGACGCGCCCACCGGGAGTCTCGCCTGCAAGACGATGAAATCCGCCTCGATCGTTGGGTGGAATACGAACGGCACGCGCCCGCCGGCCACGAGCCCGAACGCCGCGAGCAATGTCGCCACAGCCACGGCGATCGTCAGATAGCGGAAATGGACCGCGGACCGAACATGTCGACTGTAGGTGTCCTGAACGAACCGATCCAGCCAGTCGGATATACGCTTCTGTGGCCGTCGTATGGTCGCCCAGAACCCGTCCGGGCTCTCGCGGCTCGTGTGTCCGAGGTGAGCCGGCAGGATGAACAGCGACTCGATGAGCGAAAGCATGAGCACGCTGATGACGATGATCGGGATCACGCGGAAGAAGTTGCCGATGAAGCCCGGCACGAAAAGCATCGGCGAGAACGCGGCCACACTGGTCAGCACGGCGAATACCACCGGGGTGCCCACCTGCCGCGCGCCCTCGATCGCTGCTGGAAGGAGCTTCATGCCTTGCTGCCGCTTGTAGTAGACGTTCTCGCCAACGACGATTGCGTCGTCTACCACGATTCCCAGGCACACGATGAAGGCGAACAGGGATAGCATGTTGATCGAGACACCGAACACGGGAAACAGCAGGAACGCCCCGAGGAAGCTGATGGGAATTCCGAGCATGACCCAGAATGCCAGCCGCAGCTCGAGGAATGCGCCGAGCACGAAGAACACCAGTATCAGGCCGACGATACCGTTCCGCACGAGCAGGTTGATACGGTCGACGAAGATCTCGGAGCGGTCGTCCCACGTGTCGATGCCGACTCCGTCCGGTAGCTGAGACCTGAACCGCTCGACGTATGCCTTGGCCGCGCCCGCGACCTGATTGGGTGTCTGATCGCCGACGCGGTACACATCGATCTTCACCGCGGGCTCGCCGTCATACGTCGCTTCCTGGTCGGTCTGCTGGAATGCGTCGCGAACCTCGGCGATGTCTCCCAGGCGAACGTGTCCGCCGCTGGAGGTGGTCAGGACCGTGATGTCCTCGAACTCCGTTCCGAGGTCCCGTCGCTCCGACGTTCGGACCAGCACCTCGCCGCCGGCGGTGCGCACGGCGCCACCGGTAAGCTCGATCGATCCCGCGCGGACCGCGTGTGCCACCTGATCCAGCGACAAGTTGTACGCACGGAGTGTGGCTCGCGGTACTTCTATAGATATCTCGCGCGATGGCACGCCCGACAGCTCCACGAGGATGATGTCGTCAAGTGCGATCAGCTCGCGGCGGACGCGTTCGGCATACTGCCTGAGCGTCTCGTCGGACAGGTCGCCGTGGACGATCACGGAGATCGCCTGGTTCCGCGGCGCTATCTGCGAGACCGTCGGTTCCTCGGCATCCTCGGGGAACGACGTGATCCGATCGACCTCGTTCTTCACGTCGGAGAGCACTTCGTCGGGGTCGGCGCTCGAAAGGACCTCAACCGATACCTGCCCGACGTTCTCCACCGCGGTGCTGGTCACCTTCTTCACGCCGTCGATGCCTTGCACGGCCTCCTCGACCGCCAGGAGAACTCCCTGTTCGACTTCCTCCGGTGTTGCGCCGGGGTAGGGCACGGCAACGGAGATCACGTCCAGTGAGAACTCCGGGAAGACCTCCTGCTTCACCCGCGTGGCCATAAGCAGGCCCCCGGCGATGAGGGACAGCATGAGGAGATTGGTCGCCACTGAGTTCCGCGCCATCCACGAGATCGGACCCGTGATTCTCCGGCCGTTCTCTTCGCCCAGCTCCGAGCGGTCCATCACCGGTCACCTCCGACGTCAGTCGATTGCTCGACGGGTGTCGCGGCGTTCCGCGTCTCGAGCGGCATCCCGGGGACGGGCGTGGCGAGCAGGCTCGTGACTATGCGGCTTGTGTCGCCCAGTTCCGATTTCACCAGCGCGGCTGTCGGTGTTCGATGCACTATCGTCACGGGCCGGATGTCGAGCGCACCCTCGGCGCTCACCGTCCACACGACGTCGCCACTCCGTATCGCCGTGCGCGCCAACTCGTAGACTCCCCGCGCATCGCGGCCGTGAAGTGTGACGTCCACGATCGATCCGACCAGCAGCGGAGCAGACTCATCGCCCTCGCCGCCGAGCGGATCCTGAATCGCTACGAGGATGCGGGCCATCATCCCGCCACGCTCCACGCTGCCGAGCACTTCTATCGCAGTGCCGCGGAACGCTTCTCGCCGGCCGCGCCCCGCATCGAATGTCACTGTCGCTTCGGCGCCGGGCACAGAGAGCCACGGCAGATCGGTGACAGGTACCGGCGTTACGACCCAGACCTCCTTCGTACCGAGAAGAGTCGCCAGCGGCGCCCCCGGTCGGACAATCTGCCCGACATCCACGCTCTCGTCTTCGATGACGAGGTCGAACGGCGCGGTGAGCCGGGTCCGCCGGACGTTCAGTTCCGCCTGACTCAGCGCGGCCTGCGCTGCCAGGAGTTGAGCCTCGGCCTCACGGAGCTGTGGCTCGCGAAGCGCCAGACTGCGGCCTCGCTCATCGGACCGGACACCGTCGAGGAGTTGCCACTCCCGTTCCGCGATTTCCTTCCGCCCGCGCTCCAGATCGAGCCCCACCTGCGCGCGGAGGAGCGCCGCCTGCCGCTGCTGCACCACTACCTGGTAGTCGCTGTCGTCGACACGGACCATCGTCTCGCCCCGTCGGAAGCGCCCGCCGGGCCTGAGGTTGTCGTTGATCCACTCGACGCGGCCCGATACCTGCGCTTCGAGCCGGATGCTCCGAGCCGCCGTGACCGTTCCAGTGGCGTGAATCACCACCGGGTAGTCGCCACGACTAACCTGGGCGACTTCCACCGGCGTCGGTTCCACCGTGGGCTCCCCGACCAGGGCGCTCGTCTTCGTTGCGACGAGGCTCCATGCGATGAGGGCTCCGACCGCGACGATTCCGATGGGCATCCCGATGCGCACCGCCCGCCGTGCGGCAGGTGGAAGATTCTCGATCCGTTGGGTGAAGCTGGTCATATCCTATCCCTCTGCTTCGCTGTGCGCGGAGCTGTTGATGCCCACGGGAGTGTCAGGCTGGAGACGCTGCGTCCAGGTTCCACCAAGCGCGCGGTGAAGCTGAACGCGGTACGATGCCAACTGGCGGCGAGATCCGACCTCCGCCCGCTGCACCCGATGGAGCGCCTGCGTCGCGGTGAGCACCGGGAGGTAATCGCTCAGCCCGGCCTGATATCGGAGCCGCGCCTCTTCGAGGAGCTGCTCGGAGACGCCGACCTGCGCCCGGATGCGTTCGAGGTGCTCTGCTTCGCGCGATTCCAGCGCGAGAGCGTCGTCCACTTCGCGCATCGCCGTCAGTAGCGTGGCGCCGAGCGCCGCCAGTTGACCCTCGACGGCAGCTCGCTGCAGCTCTACGGCCGCTCGCCGCCGCCCGCCGTCGAACAGCGGCGCGACAATGCCCGCGGAGATGCTGTACACCCACTCATCGAGCAGCGTCGAAACACTCCCCGATTGGAAGCCGAGCGACCCGTCCAGTCTGAGTGCCGGCAGACGGTTCTTCGCCGCAGCCGCGACGCGGTGATCCGCGGCGTGCAGGCGAAGCCAGGCCGATCGAACATCGGGGCGAGCGTCGAGAACATCGATTGGCAGTCCGGCGGCGGGCACGGGTGGAACGCTCGCGCGTGAGTCGGGGCTCGCTACCGAGATGGAACCGGGTGGCTGCCCCGTCAGCACGGCAAGCTGATTCTCAAGAACGGTGATCCGGGCTTCGATCCCCGGCATCTCCGCGCGGGTAGCCAGGAGCTGCTGGCGCTGCTGGAGAACCTCCACCGCCGGAGCAAGTCCGCTAGCGAAGCGGAGCGTCACAAGTTCAAGCGAGACGCTGTCAGTGCGTGCCTGACGTTCGAGCAAGTCCCGCGTCTCCATCTGGGCGTTAAGCGCGTACCACGTCTCGGCCGTTCCGGCGGCCAGTGTCATCGCCAGCGCCTCGACGTCGAAACGCGTGGCCTGCGCATCGTATCCCGCGGCCCGGTCCAGATCGGCGAGGCGACCCCATATGTCAAGCTCGTACTGCGCACCGAACGAGACGCCGTACCGCTCCTGCGTCTGCGTCGGAGCGAACCCGGGTATGGCGATGCCCGTGTAGGATCGCGACCTCCCGGCGGTGCCGCTCGCTGTTACCGCGGGTAGCCGCCCGGCACCCGCCTGCCGGGCCATCGCTTCAGCCTGCCGGTACCGGGACCACGCGGCGCGGAGGCCGAAATTGCCGCCCAGAGCCAGTCCGACGAGTCGGTTCAGCTCCGGGTCGTCGAAATCGCGCCACCAACCCATCGAGTCGGCCGGCGCATCGCTCGCGCTCGGCTGCTCGCCCGCGCTCCGGAACGAGTCCGGACGGGCAACCGGCGCCGTCCGAGGGGGCGGTGTGGACGCGCATGAGGCGATCAACGCCCCCACCGCGATAGTTGCGGCAAGCGGCGGGATCGCTCTGCTGATCCTCTGGAAACAGGGCATACTACGGCTCCGGTGTTCAGAAGTGGTGCTACCAATTCACTATGGAAACGCGCGGGCGCGGGACGATAGTATAGGTATACTGCGTGCAGAGTCCGACGGGTTCCTTCTATTCGGTCGTCTGGGAGACGAAGGCTATTGCGCTCGGATTGCGGGCATGCCCGCGTGGCTACTGGTCACCGCACCGTGATAGCACTCCGCGGGGGCTGTTGCAGGGAGGGTTCGCCGTGACCCGACTCCGCGCGCCGTCTTCGGGCTCACGGCGATGGCTTGACCGTGGAGTTTTTGCTGCTACTATTACGGTCAGAGGGGAATTCCGTCTTCATTTCATATCCTACACTTGTCCGCTGATCGGCGGGGTGTCATAATCCCTGCCTTCATGGGCACTCATGGAGGGCGACTCTATCGCGTAGAGTGCACTGTTGTTGACGTTACCCTGTTAGCGTGGCGTGTGATCCACTGGGAGGCCCATCCCTGGGCTTCTCGGGGAGTGGACCGGATCATCCGCTGAATGCACATGGTAGACGAAATTCAGAGGAGGAGATTATGACACGGGGTTTGCTTCGTGTTAGCAGTGTCTGCATCGCCGCTCTGCTTCTCATGCTGGCACATCCGGCATGGTCGGCAGTGACTGGCAAGGTCGCCGGTGTGGTGACCGACGGCGAAACGGGTGAGCCGCTCGTAGGAGCAGCCGTTTCGATCGTGGGCGCTCGTATCGGCGCGACGACCGATAGCGACGGTCGATACTTCATCATCGGTGTGGCAGCCGGATCCTACAGCGTTCAGGCCGCCATGATCGGATACCAAGGTCTCACCAAGGAAGGCGTTCGCGTGAATATCGACCGCACTGTTGCGGTGGATTTCTCGATAGCGCCCTCCGCTATCGCCGTCGAAGGCGTGACTGTGACGGCAGAGCGCGAGGTCATCAAGCTTGACGTTTCCGGCTCTAGCACGATTATGCAGCCCGCGGATGTCATCGCGGTGCCGCGCAAGAGCCTTCAGGAAGCGCTGGCACTTCAGCCCGGCGTGGGCGTCAACGGAGAAATCCGTGGCGGAACGCTCGGTCAGACGCAGATGATCGTTGATGGTCGTCTGGCCGTCGACGAGCGCCTGAATCGCCCGGTGATGACGGTCAGCACGTCGGCCTTGGAAGAAGTCCAGGTGCTGACGGGCGGCTTCAACGCCGAGTATGGCAATGCGCGCTCCGGTATCGTCAATGTCGTGACGCGCGGCGCCATCAATCGTCCGATCTGGGCAACGGTCGACGCGCAGTACTTCCCGGCGCACTCGAAGTTCCGCGAGCCGGGCGGTTACGATGCGTTCGGCGCCGGATCGCTTGAATGGCAGACGTACGGCAACGACAACACGTCGACCACGTTGATCAGCACGAAGCTCGATCCTGAAGACGTGAACGTCACCTTGCCCGATACGCTGCACGCAGGCTGGGACAACTACCCGGATGCGCAGAATCCGTTGGGCCTCTCGCCCACTCAACTGCGTGACAAGTGGCGGCATCAGCACCCCGCGTGGGAGTATGGCGCGGATGGCGATGCCGACTACGTTGTCGATGCCGCGGTGGGTATTCCCGTCTCGGATATGTTCGGACTGGTGTTGTCCGGACGGCGTGAGTACACGGCCTATGCGACGCCCCAGTACGAGCCCGCGTATGTAGAGAATCTCTACAACGCGAAGGTCAACGTTCGCCCGATGGATGCCATGCGGCTTGACATCACTGCGAACTATGGGACCGTCGTCGGCCTCGGTTCAGCGAGGTCCGGATACGGGCTCGAAGGCGTCTCGCACTCGATCTACCGCGACTTCGGCTCTTCCATAAACTTCCTGAATCCGACGACCAAGTACGGGCAGTACGGCATACCGTCGGCCAACAACTCGCGCTATGCGGTTGCCCTCAACATGGCGTACTCGCTTGGCGACGACCGCCTCCTTGAGCTCGGTCTCGACTATAGCGCGTTCGACTACAATGTCGGTCCGCCGGCCAGGCAGGTTAATTACGCTGCCGGTCAGGAAGGCGTCGTAGTCTTTACGGGGTCCGCCGGGAGCGACACCGTCAGCTCGATTCCCTACGGGTACACGGGTGAGTCGTTCTTTGATGGAACATCCCTCGGATACGATCTCAGCGGATCCGATTCCGAGATGGATTCGTCCGACTATACGGCGGTGCGTGTCTACGGTTCGTTCACGAACCAGATTGGCGCGCGCAACCTCGTGAAGATCGGTTTCGACGGCACGTTCAACTCCTTCAACAATTTCGGCGGTCACGTCGGTCCGAAGGATGAGGTCTATCAGCAGTGGAACGCGACACCGAGCAGAATGGCCCTCTATGTTCAGGATAAGATCGAGTATGAGGGCATGATAGCTAACGTCGGCCTGCGTCTCGACATGTTCAACTCGAACGGCGAAGTCATCGAGCCGAACGACCAGTTCTCAGACATCTTCGACGAGAACGCGTGGGGCAATCGCGCTGAAGATTGGGATCCGGCCAAGTCGATCAGAGAACGGTACGGACCCAGCGGAAGTGTGGCGGTGGACTCGGCTCAGTTCGAGGATGCTGAGGCGAAGGTGGTGCTGAGCCCGCGCTTGGGCGTCTCGCACCCGATCAGCCAGACGACCAAGGTGTTCTTCAACTACGGCCACTTCTACAACGTGCCCGCGAGCCAGTGGCTCTACGGCAACGTGTGGAACCAGCCCGGTAGTATCAACCACAGCGGAAATCCAGACATAGAGCTTCCGCGCACGATCTCCTACGAGCTTGGCTTCGATCAGGAGCTCATGGGGCAGTACCTGATTCGCGCGAACATCTTCTACAAGGATGAGACCAACGAGATCAAGCGCATGGGCTTCACGTCCTCCGGGCCGCAGAAGTACACGCGCTGGATACCGTACAACAAGCAGTATTCGGACACTCGTGGTTTCGAGTTCTCCGTTGCGAAGCGCGTCGGCTCGTTCGCCACGGGCTTCATCAACGGTGGCGTCCAGACGAAGAACTCGACCTACCTCGGTCCGAGAGAGGTTTTCAGCCAGCAGGACGGGTTCGCCGGAAACCAGCCGTACGAGGAAGTGCAGCCCACGGCCGCCAGAGCGCAGCCGTATGGCAAGCTAAGCATCGACCTGCACACGCCGATGGACCTCGCAGCGTTTGGCATGCCCGCGATGGCCACTGGTGGATGGTCGCTGAACTGGCTCACGGAGTACCGGCGTGGTGGAGAAGGTACTTACGATCCGATAGGCAACTACGTCTTCTCGCCGAACATCGAGTACCCGGACTGGTGGATGTCCGACATACGGCTCACGAAGAGCTTCGCCGTCTCCGGATACGATCTCGCGCTCTACATGGATGTTCTCAACGTGCTCGACCGCAAGATCTGGAGCGGTGGAATGCGATCCGTGGACTACACCGAGTACCTGCGGTCGCTGCACTTTCCAATCGACGATCCGCTCATCGAGGATACGCCGGGGGACGACAAGGTCGGCGATACGCCGAGCTATGCGCAGTTGCCGGAACAGGATCAGTGGGCTCTCTGGAAGTATCCGCGGACGATCGCGTTCGGTCTGCGGATGAGCTTCTAACGGTCCCGGGTATCTGTGATGCCGAGACAACGTTTCTTTGAAGGAGACAATTTCATGACTCGGAATATGCAGCCGGGACCCGGTTATCGGTGGCTTCTTACCGCCATCGTGGGCCTGGCAATGATTTCGATCGGAGTTTCTCAGGCGCACGCTGCCAAGTCGGCACGCGTGGGTATGTTTTGGGACACGTTCGGGAACTCTGGCGAAGAGGGATGGGGTGGCACGGCCATGGTCTGGCCGGGTGGCTTCTGGAAAGAAGATCTTGGCGGCGAGAACTTCGCCAAGGCCTCGATCTCGTACAAAGGTTTCCTGTACGGATTCCAGAACTTCACCGTTCCCCCCGTGGACTCGAACTGGACGATGCTTCCGGACGTGATCCCTGGGACAGAGCTCCCGCACTATGTCGTTGTGCGGGACATCAAGAACTCGCCGGGAATCAACGGGCTTCAGCTCATCCCGGAAACCGTCGAGCTGACCTACCGCTCAGATCCCGCGGTGGTGACGACCGATGGAGTCTTGAACAATCCACCGGATTACGGCGATCTGCCGGAAGATCCAAGTCTTCCGGCGGATGTGAGAATCGTTTCGAAGTGGCGGAACAACGCGGGTGTGCAGTCGACGAGAACCGTCTACGCGTTCGCGCATCCCGACCACGACGACTATCACATCTGGCACTACAATTTCGAGAACACCGGCCGGTACTGCTGCGGCAAGGGCATGAGCGTTGGCGATGCCGATGCGGTCTTCGACCAGACGCTACACAACTTCCACTTCTCGCACTCGTTCTGGTTCATGGATCGGGCCGAGGGCGGAAGGCGTACGCACCAGTCTGGCGAGCACACCGGTGACAACCTGAACAACTACAAGGGTCACGCTGTCACCGCGCCGTACGCGCCCAGCGCCAACATCACGTCCGACACGAAGGAAATCGTGGGACAGCTCTACGGCATGAGCCTCGGCTCGGCCAGCTCCTACGACCAGCTTCGCGTCCAGTACGCGTGGGACGGTGACGGACCCGGTTATCTCGGCGAGGACAGCGGCGATCCGGAGCTTATTACCGGTCGGATGATGTCTGCTCGTTGGCCGGGTGTCGCGCTCATTCACGCCGATATAGCGTACAATGATGGCGCGGACGATCCCGATCAGCCGAAGCGTTCCGACTATGACAACCACAATCGGATGCCGCAGCTTCTGGAATCAGAGGGACCGGACTACAAGTTCCTCTACAAGACCATGACCCCCGACGGGCCATTGGTCGAGGGCGGACTCAACAACCGCTTCCAGGAGGACGCGATACGTTCGGGTGTGCCGTACGCCGGCAATGCCACGAACGTCAAGTTCCGTGGCGCCGAGACCATCCTCAGCGTCGGCGACTGGGAACTGCCGCTGGGCGAGGATGTCAACGCCATCTGGGTCTCTGGAGTAGGCGGAATCCCGTATGACGAGACCGTGGAACTTGGCAAGCGTCTGCGCCTTTCTGATGCAGATCTGGAAGCAGAAGGCCTGACCCGTCTGACGGAGCAGGAGCGCTTGACGAAGTTCTTTGCGCTTGAGGATGAACTCTTCACTGTTCTCCAGCGCGCGCAGAGAACCATCACCCGCGACGTCTCGACGCTCAAAGAACTCGACGCTCGACTGGCCACCCAGGACGTGCAGACGCCGCCGAACGCAGCAACGTTCGCGGTGAATGCAGGTTCAGGTCAGATCAACTTGAGTTGGACGGCGCCGAACACTCGTGCAAATGAAGTGTCGAGTTACCGTGTCTACCGTGCCCGTGGAAGCCGCGTCGGCGACTTCCCGTGGACGGAGGTATACTCGGGCTCGGCCACGTCCTACGACGACACCGATGTCGCTGTCGGTATCGACTACTTCTACTACGTCGTGACGGTGAACAGTGCCGGGGTCGAGTCGAGTCCGCATCTGGCTCGCACCCAGCATGGTGTCAGCCCGTCGACCGAGCCGGAAACGGCGGTTGGCGATGTCTACGTCGTTCCGAATCCGTACGACGCCCGGTATCAGCTCGGAACGTTCCAGGCCGCGGCAGGTGAGCCGTTGCCGGGATTTGCCGAGAATGTCGTGTTCTACGGTCTTCCGGCGAACGCGACGATCATCGTCTACACCCTTGATGGCGTGCAGATCAAGCGCATCGAACACGTCGCTGCGGAAGGCACAGCCGGACAGGGAACCGAAGCATGGGATCTCACCACCGATACGGGCCTGCCGATTGTCAGCGGCGTCTACATCTACGCAGTGGATAGCGACGCCGGCGACGCGATTGGCAAACTCGTAGTCGTGCGGTGACCGACTCGCAGGAAGGAGAAGACCATCATGCGTCATACTAGAATCCTCACGACGCTGGCCGGCATCTTTCTCGTGTCGTCACTCGCGACGGCGCAGGAACCGGTAGTTGAGACCAGCTTCGGAATGACCAAGCACGGTCAGGCCGGCATGAAGTTCCTTGAGATTGGTCTCAGCCCGCGTGCCCAGGGCATGGGTGGCGCGGTGACCGGTCTCGAACTTGGTGCCGCGTCGATGTTCTACAATCCGGCAGGCATGGCGACTCCGGCAGGCCCGCACGGCGACGTATTCGCCGCGCAGACCCAGTGGATCGCCGATATCACCGTCAACGCGGTGGCGGCAACGTACGTTACGCCGTACGCCACGGTTGGCATATCCGGCATGGCCTTTGACTACGGCGACATAATGGGTCGCCGGATGACGGCGGCAGGCTCCGTCGAAGAGACGGGCAATATCGATCTCGCATCGTCTGCCTTTGGAATCGGCGTCGCCCGCAAGGTCACCGACAAGTTCCAGATCGGTGTGACGGGTCGCCTGGTAACAGAGGACCTGGGCTCCAACATCGTGGACGAAGGTGCAAAGGAAACGTTGTTGGTGTTCGATGCCGGCACGCTGTATCGTACCGGCTACGGAAACAGCGTTCTCAGCATGTCGATCCGCAACTACTCGCAAGAAGCGAAGCATCAGGACGATGGGTACGATCTACCGCTCATCTTCCAGATTGGCGTCGCGATGGACGTGCTCGACACGTTCGCTCCATCCGACGGTCAGGCGCTCACGGTGAGCGTCGACGCGATCCATCCGCGTGACCGTGCGGAAGAGGCTCTTGTGGGTCTCGAGTACAGCTTCATGGACATGCTGTACCTGCGTGCCGCGACCCGTCTTGGTCGCGACTATACCGGCGCTGAGGCCGACACTCCGGTGGCGGCTACCTTGGCGGCGGCGGGTGCGGGTGTGAATTACAGCCTCTCCGGATACAGCCTCGGCGTGGACTTTTCGTGGTCCAACCAGGGCGATCTGCTGGGCTCCGTGAATCGATTTGGGGTCCGGGTCGGATTCTGATCGACGCACGGAACACGTTTACGATGAGGGGGCGGAACGAATCGTTTCGCCCCCTCGTTGCGTACGGGAACCCGCCGTCGGTACACGACACCTCAAGGAGCGAAAGCCATGTGCGGCCGCTTTACCCAGATGATGACGTGGAAGGATCTCTGCGAGCTTCTTCGCGCGGAGCCTGACGGGGACCCGTCGGTGATGGCGCTGCGGTACAACATCGCCCCGACTCAGACCATCGCGGCCGTCACACCGAGCAGCGGATCGTTCCGCGTCGACGGCGCGACGTGGGGTGTTCACCCGGAATGGGCGAAGTCGACGCTCATCAACGCTCAGGCCGAGAAGTACCTCGCGGGCGGCCGCAGCTTCTGGGCCAAGTTCCAACGGTGCGCGGTAGCGGCGTCGGGGTTCTACGAGTGGAAGCGAGTCGCCGGCGGGAAGCAGCCGACCTATCTGCAACTACGCGACGGCAAGCCGTTCCTGTTCGCGGGACTGGCCGCGCGGCAGTCGGCCGGGAAGGCCGGCGAAGTGGTAGTCGTGACGACCCGACCTAACGACCTGGTGGGCCAGGTCCACAACCGCATGCCCGCCATTCTCCAGCCGGAACACATCGCCCTCTGGCTGGATCTCGACACTCGACCGGACGCCCTGCGTGAAACGCTACAGCCCTATCCGGCGGAGCGCATGGAGCTGTGGCCCGTGAGCGGGCGGGTGAACAGTCCCGCGCACGATGATCCGGGTCTCGTTGAGCCGGTTTGATCAGCGGCGTCTACGCGCCGGACCTTCTTTTTTCAGATATTCTACACGATACCCCTTGATAGGTATCGTTAATAGTGTATATTAGAAGCGTGTGCAGAGCATCGCACTGCGACGTGGCGTGTCATTGGGGGGCTTTGGCGCGCCACGTCGTTTCGTTTGTAACGGCGTATCCAGCCCCGATACCCCCCGCCCCCTCAACAGTCCGAACTCAGCCGCTCCCTGGTACAGACCCAGCATTACTTCGCACTACCTGTTTACAGCGCGCTCGTGTCGATGGAGCAGCTCGTCGTAGCTGACGAATGTGCAGACATCGGCCAGCCCGGTGGCGCGGAACGTGGGACGGACAAGCTCCGACTGGTACCGACTCAGCCTTCTCGCCGGCGCGACGATCGCCATCCGCCACCCGGATGTCGTCGGGGTCGCCGAGGCCAGCAGATCGCTCATCCGCAGCATGCCGGTGACGATGCTGGTGGTGTGTTCGACCTCGAAAAGAGCGCGCGGTCGGCGCGTGCCGCGGGGAAACCATACGACGTCGATCTGAGCCATGATGTTGCGGGTGTTCACCGGCAACGCGGTCGGCAGCTCCCGCAGCGACAGGTCCCCCAGCCGCACCGTACCCGCGACACGGTTATGGTCGCCTGCTGCAATCCAGACATCATGACCTGTCTTGCGGCCGAGGTCGAGCAGCAGCCACTGCGCGTACGTGTGCGACCAGCGCGGAGATTTCACGGTAAATGCCTCGCTTCTCGTTGCTTAGGTTGGTCCCGACAGGGTATCATACATTGTAGTCGGATTGTGTGCAACGTCGCCGTCGCCGTGGTTCTTCCCGGCAGCGTCAGGATACAACGTGAGACGCACTAGTTGTACGCGCGCGGAACGACCCGCTTCCTGGGAGATGTGGCGCGTTCACTGGAGCGGGTTTCTCCGCCGCGGCGGCCATCTCGCCGTGGCGGTCGCGCTTGGCCTGTGTACCGCGACGGCTGCCTCCGCGGATACCGAGTACAGCGAATACGAGGTGAAAGCTGCGTTCCTCGTGAATTTCGCCAAGTTCACCGAGTGGCCGCCGGGCGCGCTTGCGCCGGACGAAGAGCTAGTCATCGGTGTGCTGGGACCTGACCCGTTCGGCGATGGCCTCGCGGATCTTGTGTCCGGCACTTTGGTCCGTGGCCATCACGTGCGAATCCGCGGTTTCGAGGGCATTCGGGACCTGGATACGTGCCACGTGCTGTTCGTGAGCGCGGGCTATGACGCGGAAGCGAACGGGCCGATCTCGGAGATCAGGTATCGTCCCGTGCTTACAGTCGGAGAGGCGGCGAGCTTCCTCTACGACGGCGGCATGATTCGGTTCTTCCTCGATGCGGGGAGAATACGCTTCGACATCAACCGTGAGGCGACCCGTCTCGCGGAGTTATCCATAAGCTCGCAAGTCCTGAGACTCGCCAACACTGTCTACTGACGGCGAACGCTTCGTGCGCGCTGAGTTGGCGGGGCGGCAGAGGGAGACTACCTACCGTGAATTGCATCGCTACCGACTCCCACTCGGGCGCTGAGGTGTATCGTCTCGTCGACGACCCGCGCCCGGCGGACAACATCTACGGCGAGCAGCCGTACAGCGACCCGTCCGGCCGAAAGATCGCCGTTCGGTTCTACCCGGAAGGATCGCGGCAGGGCGAACTCGCCGTGTTGGACATCGAGAGCGGGCGGCTCGACACGATCATCCAGGGCATGCCCCGGTTCCCCGCGTTCCATGGGTGGAGCGATCATCTGTACTGCCAGGAAGCGACGGGCGAGCAGCTTGTGCTTCGTCGCTGGAGCTACGCGACGCTTGAGCGCGAAGATGTGGTCGTCCTGCCTGCGAACGGAGGCGCATACAGCTACGGGAGCGTGTCGCCCGACCATGTGTGGTACGCCGTCAGCGCGAAGTACAGCAGCGACCGGTGGACGGTTATGCTGATGGACCTGCGAGCCGGCTCGATGCGCGTGTGGGCCGAATCGAGCGACCGCTACCTGTTCAAGCACGAGCAGTTCTGCGGCGATGGCTCGAACAGATTGCTCATTCAGGCGAACGTGATGCCGGACATCGACGAAGTGCATCTCGGAACGCTCGACGTCGCCGGCGAGGGGATGACGCGCCTGGCCGCGGATACCCCTCACACGCCACGCCCGACGGGACACGAGGCGTGGATCGGTGCGACGCGCAGCGTCTTCTACAGCACCGATTTCGATGAGGATCGTCGAACGAATCTGTTCACCGTGGGCTTCGGCGATACAGAGTCCGTCGCGATTCCGTTCGGCGAGCGTCGGGCGGGCCACGTGAGCGTCTCCCGGTGCGGGAGGTACTGGATCGCCGATGCGCCGGGTGAGGACGGTATCCCGATCTACGCCGGGGCGTTTGGTGGCGGCTTCCGCAGGCTCATAACGAGCGAGACGGTGCACGACGGGCAGCAGTGGTCCCACACCCATCCCTATCTCACCGCCGACAATCGCTGGCTGGTATTCACCTCCACACGTTGCGGGCCTGCGCAGGTATTCGGCGCACGGGTGCCTGACGAGTTCTGGGCGTCGCTCCACAACTGAGCCCGCGGCTGAAACCCGGAACGGCGCGGGAGTGTTCATCTCTCCGTGAGCGGAACGCACTCATCCCCGGGAGAGCATACGATGGCGGGCGTCGTCGCGCGGATTTTCGGTTGGCTGGACGCCCGGCGGCGGCAGACCGGCCTCGACGCCGGCTTGCTCGTCATGCGTGTCGCGACTGGCGCGATGATGGCCTTCGGGCACGGCTGGGGCAAGCTCGTCACCTACGCGGAGCGCGCGGCGACGTTTCCCGATCCGCTCGGAGTGAGTAGTCCGGTAAGCCTGGCGCTCGTGGTGTTCGCCGAGTTCTTCTGCGCACTGCTCGTGGCCCTCGGGGCCGCGACGCGTTTCGCAGCGATCCCGCTCGTGATCAACATGTTCGTTGCAGCCTTCGTGATTCACGGTGACGATCCCTGGCTCCGTCAGGAGTTCGCCGTGTTGTACCTCATCCCGTTCTTCACGCTTATTTTCACGGGAGCTGGGCGTTTCTCCATCGACGCGTGGGTTCGCAAGGCAGTGACGCGCTCGGCATAACATGGGCAGGGGTGTGACCCCCGCCGAAAGGAGTTGCTATGGCAATGCAGGTCGCGACGTTCGCCGCAGGCTGTTTCTGGGGCGTTGAGCATATGTTCCGCAATACTCCCGGCGTCGTCGCGACGGCGGTGGGCTATACAGGAGGCGCCGTCGACGATCCGACATACGAGCAGGTCTGCACTGACGCGACGGGGCACGCCGAGGCCGTCCGCGTCGAGTTCGACAGCGATCACGTGACGTTCGACGAGCTGCTCGCGAGATTCTGGGGAGCCCACGATCCGACGCAGAAGGACCGACAGGGCCCGGATTTCGGAACGCAGTACCGGTCCGCGATCTTCGTTAACGATGATGTCCAGCGCGCGTCAGCGGAGGCGTCGCTCGCCGCTCGACAGAAGGCCATCAACAAGCCGATCGCCACGGAAGTGGTCGCCGCGAGTCCCTTCTGGCCGGCAGAGGACTACCATCAGCAGTACCTCGAAAAGCGCGGGCGGACATCGTGCCTCACGGGCAGCTCCACGTAGCGACGTACTGCCCGGCATTGCGGAGACGACCCGGTATCCGGCATATTTCCTTGTCGCACCGTCAGACGCAGGGCCCCTCCCCCAGAGGACCGGAATGCCGCACGAAACCGCGACGCTTGAATTCGCCCGCCTGACTCCAGACGGGCGGCACCACTTTTTCGGGTACTACGACAAGTTTCCCTGGGACGCGACCGGTCGGTACGTGCTGGCGCTGGAGCCGGAGTTCATCGACCGGATGCCGGAGCCCGACGACTCCGTCGCCGTCGGCATGGTGGACACTCACGACGGAAACCGGTGGATCGAGATCGATCGGACGCACGCGTGGAACTGGCAGCAGGGGACGATGCTCCACTGGCTCCCCGCGGACGAGGGCGGCCAGCAGTCGATCATCTACAATCGACGCGCCCGCGACCGCTTTGCGAGCGTGGTTCGCGACCCGTTCGGAGGCGGCGAGCGCGAGCTTTCCCGGCCCGTGTACTGCCTACGACCGGACGGGAAACAAGCGCTGAGCGCCAACTTCTCCCGCATCGCCCACACGCGCCCGGGCTACGGCTACGAGGGGATTCCCGATCGTGGATTCGGTACCCTCGCGCCGGACGACGATGGAATCTGGACCGTGGACCTGCGGACCGGCGAATCTCGGCTGATTGTCACGATTCGCCAGATGGCGGAACTATCGCCGCATCCCGACTTCGCCGAGGGGAAACACTGGTTCAACCACGTGCAGTACGCTCCCGACGGCGAGCGATTCGTCTTTCTGCATCGGTGGGGGCAGGACGGCGGAATCAGGTGGGGTACACGAATGCTCACCGCGCGTCCCGACGGCAGCGACGTGCGGATCCTCGCCGACGACGGCATGACGAGCCACTTCGACTGGCGCGACCCGGGCCACATCTTCGCCTGGGCACGGCACCACGAGCGCGGCGATCACTACTACCTGTTCGACGACCGCACCGGGGAATCCGAGCTTGTGGGCGTCGACGTGTTGCCCGCGGATGGACACTGCTCGTTCCGGCCCGCGCTCGGCGGCGAACTCGCAAGCGACGAGCGCTGGATACTCACCGATCAGTACCCGGACGAAACGAGGCACCGCGCGCTGATTCTCTACCACCCCGCGACGAACCGGCGGATCGACATCGGCAGGTTCTACGCGCCGCCCGAACTCGATGGCCCGACGCGCTGCGACCTGCATCCTCGATGGTCGCGCGACGGTCGCTCGGTCTGCATCGACTCGGTCCATGAGGGCACCCGCGGCATGTACGTCGCGGACGTCAGCGACATCGTGGGATAGCGTTGCGCTCGCGCGGCGGGCGTTACCGCATCCCGTTCCAGGGCTGACGGTTCAGCTCGCCCTCGAAGATCCGCCGATCCTCATCGTCCGCGATCTGACGCCCTGCTTCCTCGGCGCGCCGGAGGAACTCCTCCGCCTCGGCCCGTTTGCCGCTCAGGGCGTGGCCACGAGCGACGGCTTCGCAGGCAAACGCGCGGTCCCAGTCCTCGGCGGCATCCGGATTCGCCTCAGTGATCTCGAGGCAGCGATTCGCGTGACGCAGCGCCATCTCGCCGTCGCCGGCGGCGGCGTACGCCCGGGAGATGAGATACTCACCGCGCGCGTGGTTGATCGGTTCGCCAACCTGCATCCAGTGGTAGCACGACGCATGCGCTCGGTAGACCATCGTTTCGGTCTCCTCCCGCGTGCGATCCGTCTTCTCAATGAGTTCCCACGTGGTATTGTTGAACTCAATGGCGAAGTAGCGTTGCGCTTCGGCTTCGGTGAATCTCCGTGGCTCCTCAGACATCGTATCGCTCCATACACCGGCGGCGAGCAGGACGAGGAGCGCCCCGCCGATGGTCCCCAGTTGGCTCCGCAGCATGTGTCTCACGTTCCTTCCCGGCGTTTCGCGTCGAGAAGATACACAATGGGATCGCGGTTGGCACGTACGACTGGGCGTGGAGCAAGGGAGGCTACCCCCTTCCGCTCTGCCAAGTCAGAGCACTTTCCCTCGGCGAACGCTTAGTGTTCGAAGGGCAGGCTGCCAGGCTCGAAACCGGCGGCGTGACAAGACGCGGGTTCCTTCCCTGAAATCGGCAGATTGTCACAGGTCGCGCTGCGTTGCCTGCCCCCTTCGGGGGAAGGTGTCACGGAGGGCGGAGCCCTCTAAGGGACGGAAGGGGGCGTCCCGCCGACACCTCTCAGCCGACGGCGCGGTCCACGTCGATCTCAACCACGCGGCGTTCCGCCATGGCACGGTCGGCGCAGAAGCCGATGAGGTGTCCGGCCACGGAGTCGTCGATCGTCGTTGTGGAAATCGACGGCTCCTCGCCTCGCACCACTCGGACGAAGTCGTCGATGAGACGCTCGTCGCCGCCGCCGTGGCCGCCGGACGAGCCGTGCATGTCGCCGCCCACGGTGAGGTCGACGACTTCCTCGGAGTATTCGTGACCCGGCCGCGTGTCGATGTGTCTCACGGCGAACCGGCTGTCCTCGAACGTTCCCTGAATCTCGCCCGTCGTGCCGATGAGGTGGATGCTGCGCAGCGGCCGGGCGGTACCTCCGACCATACTGTGGGTGGCGGTTGTACCGTCGGCGAATTCGACGGCGACCGACTGGTGGTCGACGACGTCCATGTCCGTCTTCCAGACGCACCTGCCGTACGGGTTGTCACCTTTCAGGCTCTCGATCTTGTCTCGAATCGTCGGGTTCTCGACGCCTTCGAGACCGTCCCAGACGTAGAAGCTCCACCGGTCGGGGTGATCGATGTAGTGCTTCCGCGCGGAGTAGAGGCAATCCGCCTCGATCGGGCAGTCGACGAGGCAGCGTTCGCCCGCGCCATCGGGAGCCTTCGACGGATCGAACTGGTAGTTGCTCCCAAAGCTCGACACGCCCGTCGGCGCGACGCCGCTTTTCATCCACGCGATGAGATCCAGGTCGTGACAGCACTTCGACATGAGCATGCTCGACCGGCACCAGCTCTTCTGCGCCCACTTCCCGCGGATGAAACCTATCGCCATGTGGTGGTAGCTCACATGCTCGACGGTCTGGACGTTCAACACGTCGCCGATCACGCCCTCGGCGACCTTCGACCGAACGGCGGCGTAGAACGGCGCGTACCGGAGCACGTGGCAGATCATTACCGTCCGGGAGTTCCGCCGGGCGGTCTCGACCAATTCCCACATCTCGCTCTCGTCCGTCGCGAACGGCTTTTCGAGCAGCATGTCGTACCCGGCTTCGAGCAGCGGGATCGACGTCGGGACGTGCTGGTGGTCCATGGTGCCGTTGATGACGACATCGGCGAACTTCGGCGCGTTCGCGAGCTGTTCGGCGGTTTCGAATCGTCTCTCACGAGGGATGCCGAGGTCGTCGGCGACTCGCTCCCGGCGTTCGTCGCGCGGTTCGGCGATGCCCACGATCTCGAAGAGATCGCCGCCCTTGCGAGCGTAGCCCACGGCGCGATGTCCCGCGCCAACGATCACGGCTGTCAGCGGTTTCGACACAAGGTCTCCTGTTTGCATTGTCAGCGGCGAGGTCGTCGGCGCGTCACCGGCGACGCTAGAACCAGGCCGTCATACCGAACCGAGCTCCCCGTGAGGTGAACGCCACCTGCTTCTGTTTCGTCACTGTTCGATCGTCGAACGCCGAGTACGACCGGCGGACCTCGGTCTCATCCCGAGAGGCGGTGAACATCACGTCCGCGCCATACTCGGCGAAGAGCGTGATCGTCGGCTTCACGTCCCACGCGACGCCGGTCACGCCGGCGACGCCCACGCCCCAGCTATACCCCGACCGGTTGGACCACGTCGTATCGGGGGGATCCGTCTCGATCTGCGTCAGATCGCTGCCGGTGAGCCCGAGAGAAAGCATTGGTCCCGCGCCGTAGTACAGACGTGTGCTGCCGGCGCCGACCTCCCGGATGGCGTAGCCCGTGGCGGCGACAGTCGCGGAGTTGCCGGATCCGTCGGTGGAACGGGTGCGAAACGTTCCCAGGTTGTGTTGGTCCGTTTCGCTTCGCGAGCCGAGCGCGGTTACCGCGAACCTCAACGCCGATCCCGGACCAGTCTGACGGTATGCTGCCAGGCTCGCGCCCTGGAATGTCGCGAGCTGGAAGCCCGTGCCGATGCCGAACTGGATCGCCCAGGGGCCGTGCGAGGCCCCCTCCGTGCCAGGTGCCGGATCGTCAGCCGCATGGCACGTCCCGATCAGCGACGCCGCCATGGCGAGCGACTGCAATATGCGTGCGAACATGGTAGTCTCCCCGGAGCGTCGTGATGTGACACGTCTGGTCGCGAGCCGATGATGTCGCATCAGAATCGCGCGGCGAGACCGAACCGCACACCGTTGGAGGCCAGAGCGACGTTGGTCGATGTGTTCTCTCTGGTCTGGGAGGAACTTCCGTCGATGTCCTTCTCCGTGCTACTCGTGTAACCGAGCGTCGCGCCGTACTCCGCGAACAGGCTGACGTTCTCCCACCGGAACCATTCCACGCCGATGATGTTCGCCAGACCGAGTGTGATGTCGTCCTGCTCGTACTTGTCGGTCACGTCGTTGGCGGCCTGCTCGCTACGTTCACGGTCATACCCCACAAACGGGCCGTATCCGTGGTAGAGACGAGCTTGATCGCCGGTGGTCAGATACCGGACGCGGTATGCCGTGAGATCGACTCCGAGGTCGGTCCGGTCTTCGGTGTACACACCCCCGAACTCCCGATCCTGCGATCTCCAACTCGCACCGAGGGAAACTCCGAAGCGCCATGCGACGCGGTCGGACCGGTGCGTGCGCCAGGCGATTGTCGTGCCTTCGATCATGCTCAACGTGAGGTTTGGCGCGACGCCGAACAGCAGCGCCCTATCACCCGCCGTGGGGACGTCGCACGCGTGCGCCGGTGCGGTGGTGAACAGCGTGAGCGCGACGGCGAGAGCCGTGAGTGCAGTCCGGACCTTCATCGGGATCCCCTCGGTGTTCGTGTCAGTGGGATGTACCGCGAACACGGTGCGGCAGCTACGTGCAAATGTACGCTGACAGTCTGTCGGACCACGTGGGGTCCGGCTGTTGGATTGGACGTGAAATACGTACGTTGGTTCCCGTGGTAGTTATCCGCCGAACTCATACGGGATCGATCCATGGACTATCGATACTACACCGCCGACGTATTCACGGATCGGGCCTTCGGCGGTAATCCGCTTGCCGTGATCCCCGACGCCACGGGGCTCTCCAGCGAACAGATGCAGCGCATCGCGCGGGAGTTCAACTATTCCGAGACCACGTTCGTCCTCCCGCCGGATGACCCGGCGCACACGCGGAAGGTGCGGATCTTCACACCGGGCGAGGAGGTGCCATTCGCCGGGCATCCGACCGTCGGGACCGCCCACGTTCTGGCGAGCATCGGCGAGGTCACGCTCACCGGAGACGAGACGGATGTCGTCCTCGAGGAAGGCGTCGGCCCGGTTCGCGTGAGGATCGCCGCGCGCGACGGCGTGCCGGTGTTCGCGCAGCTCGCGGCGGCGATGGCGCCCGAGTTCGGTCCGGAGCCGCTCCCGCCCGTGGAGACCATCGCGGCGGCTGTCTCGCTGATCCCGGACGACATCGTGACCGATCCCAACGGCGACCGCCCGCGGACGGCATCGTGCGGGTTGCCGTTCCTGTTCGTACCGGTACGCGACCGCGCCGCCTTGGGCGGAGCGTCGGTGAACCGCGCCGCATGGCCCGCGCTGGCCGCGTTCCCGTGGGCGTCGTTCGTGTTCGTCTTCTCGCGGGACCCGGAGCGACCCGGCGCCGATATCCGGGCGCGCATGTTCGCTCCTCCGGACGTGGAGGAGGACCCGGCGACCGGGTCGGCGTGCGCCGCGCTGGCGGGCTACCTCGGCGCGCTGGACGGACGCGAGGACGCGGCGTTGCGGTGGATTGTCGAGCAGGGAGTCGAAATGGGTCGGCCGAGCGTTATCTATGTGGAAGCGGACAAGCGCGACGGTGTCGTAGTAACATCGCGCGTCGGCGGCGAGACGGTGATGGTCATGGAGGGTACGATCCATGTGCCGGACGGCGCGTAGGGACGCGGGACGATGGATGACGTCCTGACGACCGAACGACTCCTGCTGCGCCCGTTTGCGGAAGACGACTTCGATGCTGTGCACGCGTACGGCAGCGATCCCGAGGTGGTGCGATACATGCCGTGGGGTCCAAACACGCCCGACGACACGCGCGACTTCATCCGCCGGATGACAGCCGCTGCGGAGGCGGACCCGCGCCGGGAATACGAGTTCGCGGTCGTGCTGCGAGAATCGACCACGCTCATCGGCGGATGCGGCATCTGCGTGAACGAGCGAGACGAAGAGAGCGGCTGTGCCGAGATGGGCTACGCGTACCATCGCGACGCGTGGGGCCGCGGCTATGCCACAGAGGCCGCGCGCCGTGTCGCCCAGTTCGGCTTCGAGGAACTCAGGCTGCATCGCATTTGCGCCTACTGCGATGTCCCGAACGTCGCTTCAGCGCGCGTTCTGGAGAAGATCGGGATGCGTCGGGAAGGGCATCTGCGCGAGGCGGCTCGGAGGCGGGACGGTTGGCATGATCACTACCTGTATGCCGTGCTGCGCGACGACGAGGGGCACCCACGATGACTGACGAACTGACAACCGAGCGACTGCTGCTGCGCCCATTCTCGGAGGACGACTTCGACGCCGTGCACGCGTACGGCAGCGATCCTGACGTGGTTCAGTATCTGCCTTGGGGCCCCAACACGCCCGACGACACACGTGAGTTCCTTCGGCGCGTGACAGAGGAGCCCCTGCAGGAGCCTCGTACGAGGTTCGGTTTCGCTGTCGTGATTCGCGAGACAGGCGGACCCATCGGCGCGTGCGGAATCCACGTGAGAGAGCGAGGCGAAGAGGGCGGCTGTGCCGAGATGGGCTACGCATACCATCGCGATACGTGGGGACACGGATACGCCACCGAGGCCGCACGTCGGATCGTTCGGTTCGGGTTCGAGAATATCGGGCTGCATCGCATCTGCGCGTACTGCGACGCGCGCAACGCCGCTTCGGCGCGGGTGCTGGAGAAGGCAGGCATGCGACGGGAAGGGCATCTTCGCGAAGCGACTCGGATGCGCGACGGCTGGGGCGACGAGTACGTCTACGCCGTGCTGCGCGACGATGGAGAACGTTCATGATCGAGCTCGTTCACTCCATGAGCATTGCCCGCCCGGTGAGCGAGGTGTTCGCATACGTCGGCGACGTGGGGAACCTGCCGCTCTGGGCCGAAGTCGCCAAGAGCGCCGAGCCCATGGGCGACGGCGACGTCAAAGTCGGAACGCGGTCGCGGGTCGAGATCGACTTCCACGGACATCGCTCCGTCGCGACGTACATCGTCACGCGGTATGAACAGGATCGGCTGTTCGCGTTTCGAACCAGCGATGCGCCGTTCGATCTTGAGAACACGTACGAGTTCACTCCCGTCGACGGCGGTACCCATCTGGATATCACAAGCGCGGGGGATGCTCACGGCTTCTCGCGCCTGCTTGAGCCCCTCGTCGCGAAAATGCTCGACCGCCAGTTCGTCGCCGACCACGAGCGCCTGCGGGAACTGCTCAATCGAGGCGGCGGCGCGTAGCTCCCCTCCCGTAAGCAACGTCCAGGCGTTCCCGCGGAACAGGTTGCGCTTCGATGGCGTTCCATGTCTGTAGTCGCACAACAGCCCCGATCCGACTCAGAACGGACAAGGAACGCTACCATGATACTGAAGCAATACTATCTTGGCTGCCTCGCTCACGCATCGTACCTCGTCGCGGACGAGGGGACGGGCGTCGCCGCTGTCGTGGACCCGCAGCGCGACGTGGACCAGTACGTCGAGGATGCTGAGGCGCAGGGCCTGCACATCGAGCACGTCCTGCTGACGCACTACCACGCCGACTTTCTCGCCGGACACCTTGAGCTGCGGGATCGCCTTGGCGCGCGGGTGTACATCGGCCGCCGAGGATCGGACGAGGCCGAGTACGAGCACACGCCGCTCGGCGACGGCGATGTGCTTGAGTTCGGCTCGGTGCGCATCGAGGCGCTGGAGACGCCGGGGCATTCGCCGGAGTCGGCGACCTACCTCGTCTACGATCTCCACGTGGATTCCGAAAGTCCTCACGCCGCGCTCACGGGCGATACGCTCTTCATCGGCGACGTCGGGCGTCCGGACCTCCAGGGCGCGCTTGGCTGGACGGTGGAGCAGCTTGGCGAGCTTCTGTACGATTCGATCCACAACAAGCTGCTGAAGCGCATACCCGACGACACGCTCATCTACCCCGCGCACGGCGCCGGGTCGCTCTGCGGCAAGAGCCTGAGCAAGGAGACGAGCGGCACGATGGGGGTCCAGCGGCAATACAACTACGCGCTGCAGCCCATGTCGCGCGAGAAATTCGTCGAGATCGTCACCGCCGATCAGCCCGACGCACCGGCGTACTTCACCTACGACGCGATCATGAATCGGAAGGAGCACGCGACGCTTGAGCGCAACCTCTCGGAGAGCCTGCAGCCGCTGAGCCTGGACGAGATGCTGAAGCTCCAGACGGATGGCGCGCAGGTCCTCGACGCACGCGATCCCGCCGAGTGGGAGTCGGTGCACGTCGCCGGCACCATGAACGTCGGGCTGGGTGGCGAGTACGCCACTTGGGTGGGCACGCTCCTGAGCCAGGAAGCGCCGATTATCATCATCGCCGACTCCGGTCGTGTCGAGGAGGCGGCGGTGCGCCTAGGCCGAATCGGGTTCGACCATATCGCCGGGTACCTCGACGGCGGCATGGGCGCGCTTGCCGGTCGCGACGATCTGCTTCGCACCACGGAGCGGATGTCGCCCAGGGTCGTCGCCGAACGTCTCGACGCGGGCGGCGCGCAGGTGCTCGACGTGCGTACCGAAGCCGAGTGGCAAGCCGGACACGTGGACGGCAGCCTCAACATCCCGCTGAACCGCCTTCCGGATCGCATCGCGGACGTTCCCTCGGGGGGCGAGCTCGTGATATACTGCGGCAGCGGCTATCGCTCGGCCATCGCCGCGAGTGTCCTCGAACGGAACGGCATAGTCGACTTCTACGACATGGCCGGCGGCTGGGACGCGTGGCAGACGCTCGCAGTTGACTGATCGGACCGAGTAGCGTTGGGGCGCAGTGACGCAGCCCCATCTGTATCGAGGGAGAACGTCATGCAGCGGCCGGAGATGGAAGCGCTGGACTTGCTGGAATCCACGTTGGGGGAGATGCGAGCAACCGAGGTCTTGTTCGAGTCGCGTGTTCGCGCGCTCCTGAGCGAAGTCGCAAGCCATTCAGCTTCGGCGGGCGTGAGGGATGATGCCATCCGGTACGTCTACTGGGCTCTGCGGGAGATCGATACGAATGACATAGCGGAGGCGTTCATGGGGGAGCGCAAACCACATCTGCTGCGAGGCGTGATCCAGTCTGTCGCCACAGCTCTGAAGTGCGACAGGTGTGACACACCTGTCGCGGCCACCAGCCGCTCTGATCTGGACGCCAAGACCAGAAGCGCTCGAAGCGGTCGCGAGCGGTGGGCTGAAGGGTACCGGCTGGTCTGCGGTGAGTGCGAGCGAGCCATCCATGAGCAGCGGGATCACGAGTGGCGCGAGGAGAAACGAGAACGTGCGGCGAGGGTAGAGGCCATTGTATCCATGAGTGTGGCAGACTACCTGACATCGGCCGAGTGGTACGCGGTCAAGAAGTGGTACGCGCAGTTCTACGCTGCCGACTGCGAGGTCTGCGCCACGCCAAGTCGCGATGTTG
>CAZEAI010000018.1:0-56359 GCA_964510105.1 uncultured bacterium | reverse complement strand
ATGCGGTGCGACGCGAACATGTCGATCTGGGATGAGGAGCGGAACACGTTCGGTACGAAGACGGAGATCAAGAACCTGAATTCGTTCCGCTTCGCCCATCGTGCGCTGACGCTGGAGATCGAGCGACACCTCGACGTCCTCGAGGGCGGCGGAAAGGTTCAGCAGCAGACGATGCTGTACGACTCGGCAGCGGACGTGGTCGCGCCGATGCGGTCCAAGGAAGAGGCGCACGACTACCGCTATTTCCCCGAGCCCGACCTCGTGCCCGTGGCGGTCTCCGATGAGATGCGCGAACGCATCGCCCTGGGTATTCCCGAGCTGCCCGATGCCCGCCGCGAACGGTTCGCATCGGAGCACGGGCTGGCCCCGGATGTCGCCGACCTGCTGGCTTCGGAGCGCCCCCTTGCGGACTACTATGAGGCGGTAGTAGAGGCCGGCACCGACGCGCGCGTGGCCTCGAACTGGGTCATGGGCGACGTGTTGCGCGAGCTGAACGCCCGGAAGACAGAGATCGACTCGTTCCCGGTGAGCCCCGGCGGGCTGCATGAACTCGTGAGCCTGGTGACGGCCGGCACGATCAACCAGAACACCGCGAAAGAGGTGTTCGCCGACATGGTCGAAAACGAGAAGTCGGCGAAGGAAATCGTGGCGGAGCGCGGACTGGAACAAATATCGGACACCGAGAGTTTATCCGATACCGTGGATGCGGTGCTCGCGCGCCTGCCCGACGAAGTTGAACGCTATCGGGGCGGCGACAAGAAACTCACCGGCTTCTTCATGGGGCAGGTGATGCGCGAGACGAAAGGCAAGGCCAATCCGAAGCTCGTGAACGAGCTGCTCCGGGAGAAACTCGGATGATCCATCGCCGAATCGTCGTCATCGCCGCGATCGCAATAGGGTCGCTCAGCGCGATACAGGCCGATTCGGCGTATGCGTTTGGCTCGGGAGACGATCGCGGCGCAACGGGCTTCAGCGGCCTGCTGCTCTCGTCGGGAGCCCGGAACGCGGCTCTCGGCGGTGCGGGAACGGCCATCCCCGGCGAATCATCCGCCCTTCTCATGAATCCCGCGAGCGCGGCCTCTGTCTCGCGCAGGACGGCGTCGTTCGCCGTGACCAACTACGTCCTGGACATACTTCCGGCTGCCGGGATCGTCTCCTATCCGTCGGGAAGCGGCGTCTGGTCGGTGGCTGCAAGCGGCATATCCTACGGCGATTTCGAGCGGGTCGATCCTCTGGCTGCTGAGGACGGCACATTCGGCGCGAACGACGTGGCGGTCCACGTCGGATACGCCAGGTTCATCGGTGGCCTTGCTCTGGGAGCCACCGCCGGGATCGTCCGATCCAGTATCGACTCGTACGACGCATCCGCGGTCGTGTTCAACTTCGGGGCCATCTGGGAGTTGAACCATCGGAATACGGCGTTCGCGCTGTCCGCGACGAACGTCGGAACGGCGCTTTCGAGCTACGTCGGCGGCGACCAGGGGATGAAGGACGAGGTCCCCACCGCGATTCACGTCGGCGCGCGACACCGCCCGGAACATTTCCCCGCGCCCCTCACCCTCCTTGCCGACGTCGATATCCCGAGGGATGACGAGAGCACTCTGTCAGTGGGAGTGGAAGTCAAACCGGTAGACATGCTCACGCTTCGCGTCGGCTACGACTCGCTCGTGAGATATCTCTCGTCGGACATGATCGGCGACGACGTGGCTACCGGCCTGGCTCTCGACGACCGGCATACGTCGGGTTTCGGTGGCCTGGGGCTTCGCTTCGGTACGGGGCTCGTCTGGCGCGACTACGGTCTCGACTACGCGTACGTCCCGGTCGGTCCGTTCGGCAGCGTGCATCACGTGACCGCGCGCGTGGAGTGGTAACACCTCAGCTACTCGCCGCCTCCGCATCCGGCACCAGTTCCCTCAGTCGCATCTCGAAATAGTCGCTCCGGATGAAACAGGTGCGGTGGTTTCGGTGTCCTTGTCTACACGGGTGCTCGACGGTGTCTTCGCATCTCGTTGACCCATTTGCGTGCCGCGCGTACTTTTATGGGTCTCTAGCGGCGTGCGAGAGTGGCGGAATTGGTAGACGCGTCAGACTTAGGATCTGGTGTCGCATTGACGTGAGGGTTCGAGTCCCTCCTCTCGCACCATTCCTGCTTTGAATGTTCCGCACGATCGGCGGTACACAAACAGCGGTCGAGGTGCCCACGCAGTCGGAACCCGGAAGAGTGTCACTCGGCCGATTCGGCGTGAAGAAGGATGATTATGAACGTTGAGGTAAGCGAAATCGGGCCATGCCGTCGGCAGGTCGTGATCGACGTCGACAAGGATGTCATCGAGGAACGTGTGCGCGCCGACGTGCGCGAGTTCAAGAAGTCCCGTCCGATTCCCGGATTTCGACCGGGCAAGACTCCCGACAGTGTCATCCGTCGGCGCTTCGGCAAGCAGATTCGCGCGGGTGTGTTGCGCGACCTCATTCCCGAGGTGTGGGAGAGCGCGCTGCGGGACAACGAACTCATCCCGCTGAGCCAGCCCGAGATGGAGCCGATCGACGACGACACCGAAGGCGCGCTCAAGATATCCGGCACGGTCGATATCCGGCCGCAGGTGGAGTTGGGCGACTTCGACAAGCTCGTGGCCACGCGCCGTGTACGTCCAGTCACGGACGAGGATGTGGAGCGCCGGCTCGACATCATGCGGCAGCAGCGCGCGGTCGAGACCACCGTGGAGCGTCCCGCCCAGAACGGCGATGTAGTTGTCGCGACGCTTCAGAAGGTCGATGAGGGCGGTATCGTAATCATTGGCGAGGAAGAGGACGAGCGGCGCTGGGAACTCGCCGGCCTTGGCTCCATGAGCCCGGAACTCGACGAGGGAGTCGTTGGAATGGAAATCGGCGAGAACCGGGTGGTTGCCTACCACTACCGCGACGATTTCTACGACAAGAGCCGCGCGGGCCAGGACGACCGGTCGCGCGTGACGCTCAAGGAAGTCATCGAGCGGGATGTACCGGAGCTTGACGAGGAACTCGTCAAGGACATCGGCGACTACGAGACGGTCAGCGATCTGCAGGAAGCCGTCCGCGCCGACATGGAAGCGAATCTGCGTGCCGCGTCGAGCAGCGAGGTGTACACGCAGATCCGTGAGCAGATCGGTGGGCTCTACGATTTCGACGTGCCGGACTCGCTCGTGGAGCGGATGATCCACGGCATGTTCCACGAGCATGAACGCGCGCAAGCGAACGACGACGAGCGCGATCACGGCGACGACGAGCACGATCACAACAGCGAAGAGCACGAAGCAGCGTTGGAAGCATTCACCACGGAGAATCGCGACGAGGCGGTCCGACGCGTTCGCGCGATGCTCGCCCTCGACATGATCGGCGACCAAGCGAATCTTCAGATCGAAGAGGAGCATGTGCGCCAGCGTATCGCGATGATGGCCGCGCAGTACCAGACGTCGCCGGACCAGATGGCTCAGTATCTCGTGAACTCCGGCCGCATGGGCAGCGTGCAGGCCGAGATGCGCGATCAGCTCGTACTGCAGTTTCTCGAGGAAAAGGCGAGCATAGAGGAAGTCGAGATCTCGGAAGACGAAGAAGAATGATTGGCCCATGTCCGGGCCACGCCCGAGGGGCGTGACTTGGGCAGAAGGAGATAGTCATGAATCTGGCACCTATCGTCATCGAACGCGACGGGCGCGGCGAGCGCGCGGTGGATATCTGGTCGCTTCTCATGAAGAAGCGTATCATTTTCCTCGGCACGCCCATCGTCGACGAAGTAGCGAATCTCGTGATAGCGCAACTGCTCTATCTCCAGTCCGAGGATGCGAAGACGCCGATCGAGATGTACATCAATTCGCCAGGCGGCAGCGTTACCGCGGGCATGGCGGTTCACGATACGATGAAGCACATCGAACCGCCGATTGCGACGACGTGCGTCGGTCTGGCGGCAAGCATGGGTGCGATCCTGCTCTCGTCCGGGGAGAAGGGCATGCGGCGCGCGCTTCCGCACGCGAAGATCATGATTCACCAGCCGTGGGGCGGATTCGAGGGCCAGGCAAGCGATATCGCCATCCATGCCCAGGAGATCATCAAGACGCGCGAGCGGCTGAATCAGCTCTTGGCGGAGTACACGGGACGTGAGTTCTCGGAGGTCGAGCAGGACACGGACCGCGACAACTACTTCAGCGCCGAGGAAGCTCGGGAATACGGGCTGATCGACCTCGTGACGACCCGTGCGGCCTCGGACGCCGTGGCCGTGTGAGTACGCTCTGAGCGTTGGCCGGCGGGTGTGACGCTCGATGTTGGCGTTGCCCCGCCCGGTCGCGCGCTCGTATGATTCAAGTGGGTTGATCCCTTCCGAACGCCGCTTGCGGCGCGATTTTGGCATTGACCCTGGGCAGATCGACACCCTGAGGTCGCCTCCGAATTGCTTGAGGCAGCTTCCAAAGGAGTATCGGACGTGGTGAATAGAAGGCGGGACGACGACGTGCGATGCTCGTTCTGCAACAAGAGCGGCGACCAGGTCCGACGTATGATCGCCGGTCCGAACGTGCATATCTGCGACGAGTGCGTCGATATGTGCAACGAGATACTCGTCGAGGACCAGCGCGAGAAGCACGATTTCGTTGGGCAGACGCTGCCCAAGCCCAGCGAAATCAAGACCCATCTCGACGACTACGTCATCGGGCAGGACTGGGCGAAGCGAACGCTGAGCGTCGCCGTCTACAATCACTACAAGCGGATTCGCACATCCGACGACAAGGAAGCCGGTGGCGCCGAACTCGACAAGAGCAACATCATGCTCGTCGGGCCGACCGGAGTCGGCAAGACGCTACTCGCCCAGACGCTCTCGAAGATCCTTCAGGTTCCCTTCTGCATCGCCGACGCAACGGTACTTACCGAGGCGGGATATGTCGGAGAGGACGTCGAGAACATCCTCGTTCGTCTCCTGCAGGCGGCGGACTACGATGTCGCCCGGGCAGAGGTCGGGATCGTCTACATCGACGAGATGGACAAGATCGCCCGCAAGTCGGCGAATCCGTCCATCACCCGAGACGTGTCGGGCGAGGGCGTGCAGCAGGCACTGCTGAAGGTCCTTGAGGGGACAACCGCGAGCATCCCTCCGAAGGGGGGACGCAAGCATCCGGAGCAGCCGCTCATCCAGATCGATACCCGGAACATCCTGTTCATCTGTGGTGGCGCCTTCGAGGGGCTGGACACCATAATCCAGGAGCGCATCGGGCAGAAGCATATCGGCTTCAACGTGCCCAAGGAGACCAAGAAGACCCCCGAGGGATCGTCGATCCTGCACCTTTCCGAGCCGGCCGACCTGCTTCGCTACGGGCTCATTCCCGAGCTGATCGGACGGTTGCCGGTTCTGGCGGCGCTTGACGAGCTGGACGACGTCGCGCTTAAGCGCATCCTCGTTGAGCCGAAGAACGCCCTCATCAAGCAGTATACTCAGCTTATCGCCATGGATAGCGTCGAACTCAAGTACGACGACAGCGCCATCAACTACATAGTCGAAGAGGCCCGCAGGCGGGGCAGCGGCGCTCGTGGCCTCCGAGCCGTGATGGAAAAAGCGATGCTGAACATCATGTACGACATACCGTCGAGGCGTGGACTGCGGGAAGTGCTCATGACGTTCGATCCCGCGGAGCGGACGCTCGAGCCGATCTTCATCATGGAAGATGGACTGGAGCAGAAACGGGCGTGACCGTGTTCGATGACCCGGAGCACGGTGCCGGGATGCAGCGATGAACATTAGAACTGCCGAGTTTGTCATCGGCGTCGCGAGCCCCTCGCAGCTTCCGCGTACGTCATGGCCCGAGATCGCCTGGGCGGGCAGGTCGAACGTCGGGAAGTCGTCGCTTATCAACAGCGTCATCTCGCGGAAGAACATCGCCCGCACATCCAATACCCCTGGAAAAACGCGGCAGATCAACTTCTACCTGGTGAACAACGCCTGGCACCTCGTCGATCTCCCTGGCTACGGGTTCGCGCGCGGCCCCGCGGCTGAGCGAGAATCATGGCGCCGTCTGATAGAGCCGTATCTTGAGAAACGCCGCCAGCTAGCGGGTGTAGCGCTGCTGGTCGATGCACGTCACGGGCCGACGGACCTCGACAAGATGATGTTCGATTGGCTGTCGAGCGTTGGGTGCGATTGGTCGGTGATGCTGACGAAGTCCGACAAGATATCGGGTAACGATATCGCGAAGGTCCGGAAGGGGACGCAGCAATGCCTTCCGGATGGCGTACCTCTCATGTCGTGCTCCGCGCAGACGGGAAGAGGAATAGAAGCGGTCAGGGCCTGGACAGCCGGACGGATAGCCGCTCACCGGGACCAGCCGTCGGGCCTTCTGGATTGGCAGACACGTGATCAAGGAGATGAGTAGGTGAAAAAGATCCGGCTCTTCACACCCGGACCGACGATGGTACCGGAACTCGTATCGCTCGACATGGCGGCGCCGATCATGCACCACCGCACGGACGAGTTCTCGCAGATCCTGGAGTTCTGCCAGGCGAAGCTGCAGGAGCTTTTCCAGACGAAGAACCCGGTGCTGATGATCACGTCCTCCGGTTCCGGTGCGATGGAAGGCGCGGTCTCCAGCGTGCTCTCGACGACGACGCCAACGCTCGTTGTGCGCGGCGGAAAGTTCGGCGAGCGATGGGGAGAGCTCTGCGAGGCGTACGGCGTGCCGATGATCCCGCTCGACGTGACGTGGGGTGAGAGCGTTACGCCGGAGCGCATGGAGCAGGCGCTTCGCGAGCATCCCGAGGTCAAGGCCGTCTGCATGACGCAGAGCGAAACCTCTACCGGCGCGCTCGCCGACGTCAAGGCACTCACCGCGATAGTGAAGGAACACGGTGCACTGGCGATCGTGGATACGATCACCGGCCTGGGCGTGCATGAGTTTCGCTTCGACGACTGGAACGTTGACGTCGCGGTGACGGGCTCCCAGAAGGGGCTGATGCTTCCTCCGGGTCTCGCGTTCGCCGCGGTCAGCGATGCCGCGTGGGAAGCGGCGGCGAAGTCGGACCTTCCGAGCTACTATCTGAGCTACAAGAAGCATCGCAAGTCGTGGGAGAAGAAGACGACGCCGTTCACTCCCGCGATCAGCCTGCTCGTCGGGCTCGCGGCGTCGCTCGACATGCTTCTCGAGGACGGACTCGACGCGCTGTGGGCGCGGCATCAGCGCCTGGCCGACGCGATGCGCGCGGCGGCGAAGAGCCTTGGGCTGCCGATCTTCCCCCGCGTCCCGGCGAACATCCAGACGGTGGTCGCGTTGCCGCCGGAACTCAACTACAAGAAGATCGCCGCCGCGCTGTACGACACGTATGGGATGAAGGCCGCGGGCGGTCAGGAAGAGCTGGACGGGAAGATCCTGCGCATCGCGCACTTCGGGTACGTTGACGACGGCGACCTCGTCGCTGCCGTCTCGTTCCTTGAGCGCGCGCTTCTGGACGAGAACTGGAAGCTGGAGCCGGGCCAGGCCGTGGCGGCGGCCCAAGGGGTCCTCGCCCGCTCATGACGGGATGACTTGGTCGGAAACAGAGCAGCGATAGCCGGTTAGCTGGACGGGCACGCAGCACATGCTGCCCGACTCAACGTTCGCACTCGTTCCTTGGAACGGGTGCGCGCATCGACACGAGGGTCCGTAAACGAGATGGAAAAGGTACTAATCGCCGACAAAACCCATGAGTCCTGCCGCCAGTTGCTTGAAGAGGCCGGCGTGGAAGTCGATGAGCGCCCTGGTCTGAAAGGCGACGAGTTACTCGCCGCGCTTGCGGACTGCACCGGCCTGGTCGTGCGCTCGGCGACGAAGGCTACGGCAGAGGTGATCGCCGCCGGTTCCAGCCTCAGAGTCATTGGTCGTGCGGGTGTCGGCGTGGATAACATCGATGTCGAAGAGGCCACGCGGCGAGGTATCGCCGTCATCAACACCCCGGAGGGCAACACCATCAGTGCCGCCGAGCAGGCCGTCGCGCTGATGTTCGCCCTCGCCCGCAATATTCCGCAGGCCCACGCCGGAATGAAGAACGGCGAGTGGAACCGGTCCGCGTTCATGGGCACGGAGATTCGCGGCAAGACGCTCGGCGTCATCGGCCTTGGCAAGATCGGGCGTGAGGTGGCGATCCGTGCGCGCGCAATGGCGATGAACCTCGTATGTTACGACCCGCTGGTTACGTCCAACGCGGCGGAGGCGGTTGGCGCGCAGTTGCTTCCGCTCGACGAATTGCTCGAACGCGCGGATTACATCACTCTGCACGTGCCGGACAACGAGCGTACCCACCACATGATCAACCGCGAGACGCTGGCGAAGTGTCGGAAGAGTGTGCGCATCATCAACTGCGCGCGCGGCGGCATCATCGACGACGACGCGCTCGTCGAAGCGCTCGACTCGGGGCAGGTCGCCGGCGCGGCGTTGGACGTATTCGCCGCCGAGCCGCCGGATATGGATGCGCCGCTGATTCAACATCCCAACGTGATCGTCACACCGCATCTGGGCGCATCGACGTCCGAGGCGCAGCAGCTTGTGGCCGAACAGATCGGCCAGCTCGTATCCGACGCGCTGGTGAACGGCAACATCCGCAACGCCGTGAACATGTTCCCTATCGACAAGCCGACCTACGACCGCGCGCGCCCGTTCATCGAACTGGCGGAGAAGCTCGGCGCGCTTCAGGCGCAGATCATCGACGGGCAGCCACTGTCCCTGACGGTGGAGTACTATGGCGACGCGCTTGAGCATCCGACCGGCCTGCTGACGAGCGCTGTGCTCATGGGGCTCATGCGCGAGTTGGAATCCGGCACGGTGAACCTCGTGAACGCGCCGGTTCTCGCCCAGGAACGCGGAATTCGCGTCGACGAGACGCGTACGACTGGCAGCGACGACTACAGCAACCTTGTGACCGTACGGCTTGACTTCGAATCGGGCGCGGGAGGAACGCAGACTCGCGCGCTGGCGGGCAGCGTGTTCGGCGAGGACTCGCAGCGCATCGTCCGGATCGACGGCTACTCGTGCGACCTGATCCCCGAAGGGCACATGCTGGTCATCTGGAACACCGACGTGCCTGGAGTCATCGGCGAAGTGGCGACCGCTCTCGGTGCGCACAACGTCAACATCGGCTTCGGGTCGTATGCTCGGGAGAAGCGCGGCGGAATGGCGCTTACCGTGTACGTGCTCGACAGCGAGGTGGATGTTGGGACGCTCGAACACCTGGAGAACCTGCCGAACGTTCAGCGCGTGAAGTACGCGCACCTGAAGCGATGAAGCTCGCCTTTGGCACCGATCATGCCGCGTTTGCGCTGAAACAGGCGCTCCTGCCGGCAATGCGGGATCTCGGGCACGAAGTGGACGACTTCGGCTGCGAGTCGGAGGAGTCGTGCGACCACGCGGGCTTCAGCATCCCCGTGGCCGAGGCCGTCGCTCGCGGCGACTATGACGGTGCCGTGCTTGCGTGCGGCACGGGGCAGGCGATGTCCATGGGTGCGAACAAGGTTCCGGGTATCCGGGCCGCCTTGTGCCTGACGCCGGAGATGGCGCGACTTGCACGTGCGCACAATAACGCCAATATTCTCGTATTGGCGGGACGTCTGCTCTCTCTGGAAGACAGCCGCGCGATATTCGATGCGTGGTCATCGACGCCGTTCGAAGGTGGACGTCACGAGCGCCGCATGAGTATGATCGCCGATTATGAGCGCCGCCGCGACGGAGAATAGCGCGTCGAGGCGGTCGCGAAAGTAGCGCTGATCGATGAAATGTCCATTCTGTGGCAAGGTGGAAGACAAGGTCGTGGATTCGCGGAGCAGCCGCGATGGTGCGACAATACGTCGCCGACGTGAGTGCCTGTCGTGCGGCGATAGGTTCACTACGTACGAAGCCGTCGAGAGTGCGTCGGTAACCGTCGTCAAGCATGACGCACGACGCGAGCAGTACGAGCGCGACAAGATTCTGCGCGGGGTCCGCCTGGCGTGCAAGAAGCGGCCGGTGACCGGCGAGCAGATCGAGCGGCTCGTGGATGACGTCGAGATGGAGCTGTTTGCCCGTCAGGACGGTGAGGTCGACTCATCCGAGATCGGGACGATGGTTCTGACTCGTCTCGAACAGCTTGACAAGGTGGCGTATATCCGGTTTGCGTCGGTGTACAAAGACTTCAAGACTACCGGGGCCTTTATCGACGAGCTGAAGCATTTGAAGACGTAGTCATCGGCGCGCCCTGACGCCTCTCGCGCGCCGTCCACCCCGTGTGCGCGGAGGGGTGGCTGAGTGGTCGAAAGCACCGGTCTTGAAAACCGGCAACCGAAAGGTTCGTGGGTTCGAATCCCACCCCCTCCGCCAGCGAACTAGTGGGCATCTCTGCCGTTCTCGCCGCCCGATCCAGTGCAGCACTTACGAAGCCTCGTGACTGCTGTACGAGTGTTGTGCTATTGCTGTACACCGTCGTACGCCCGACACGTCCACCATGCAACCCCGTGGTTAGCTCACGCGCATGGTGGGCCACGGGTCGCTGCCAGTGCTGAAGCGGTATCTCACTCAGGTGACGGATGATCTGGCGAAGGTGCATGGGCGGGTGAGTCCGGTGGACAATTTGTGAGCGATAGTGATGGTTCGCACGCTCCGACGCAAACGGCTGCCGACGGGCGAATCGCTCGACGGCGGTGTTTGTCAGCAACGTTCAAGGCGCACCGACTATTTAGGGGGCAGGTCACTGCAACCAATTCTGACACAGCGTAGTCTTATGTATCATAGTGGCATTCTTGTCGAGTGGCTTGCGTTACTTCGAAGGATATCCCCACATGCCGCTGGTCCACAGGGTACGAGAATCTCTCCTCCCCAGCCTCTCTCTTCGGCGTCCGGTTACGGTCGTGATGGTGTTCATCGCGCTGTTGACGGTTGGGTACATTGCCTACTCACGCATATCGCTCGCGCTGTTGCCCGGCGGCCTTGAGCGTCGGTGGCTGGGGGTCTACGTCCCGTACACAGGTAGTAGCGGGCTGGAGGTCGAGCAACTGATCGCCAGGCCGGTGGAGCGCGTGCTGCGTACGATGGGCGGCATCGAGCACGTGTATACGAGCAGTAGCCACAGGGGGTGCTGGGCGTCACTCAGCTTCCGACAGGATGTCGATATGTCGGAGGCCTACAATCAGTTGCGCGACCGTGTCGATCGGATCATGGTCGATATGCCCGATGAAGTCAAACGTGTGTGGATCCGCAAATCGAGAGGGACGGACAGCATCCCTGTCCTGTGGATGGGGCTGACGACAGACAAGGACGTAGACGACCTGTACACGCTCGTGTATGAGCAGTTGATACGACCGCTGGAGCGAATCGACGGAGTAGCTAACGTAGAGATGTGGGGTGCGCACCCTCCGCGGATCGAGATCGCGTTGGCGCAGGAACGGGTCAACGCGCACAACGTGAACGTGTACCGCCTTGTCAGCCAGCTTCAGCGAGACAACTTCGCCATGTCCAGCGGCTGGGTCTACGACGGTTCGCATAAGCTGTACGTGCGTTCGGACTCGCGCTTCACGTCGTTCGAGCAGATCCGCGACCTTCCTATCGAGGGCCATCCCGGGCTCAAGCTTGGGGACGTGGCCGAGGTGACATTCGCTCCGCCGGATGAGCGTTCGTTCGTGCGCATCGACGGTGACCGAGCCGTGTCGATGGAGATCATCAAGGAGTCGATGGCCAACACTGTGGAGGTATCACGCCGCGTTCTGGACGTGCTGGAGAATGACCTGCTGAAGCGGCCGCAGCTACAAGGCTTCGGGATACACGTACCGTTCAACCAGGGCGCGCTCATCGAGGGATCGTTGGACCAACTGCGCGGCACCGGCCTGTGGGGAGGGCTGTTCGCACTTTTCATCCTGTACTTCTTCCTCCGGCGCTACCGCATGACGCTCGTCATAACCGGCGCCATTCCACTCTCGGTCATGATCTCCCTCACGATGATATACGCGATGGGCTGGTCTCTGAACATGATGACCATGGCCGGGCTGATCATCGGCGTCGGCATGGTGGTTGACAACTCCATCGTCGTCGTGGAGGCGATCTATGCGCGTCGCGTTGCGGGCGAGGCGCCGCGCAGAGCGGCCATCCACGGTGCGAGTGAGGTTGGTCTGGCGATTACGGTCTCGACGCTGACCACCGTGGTCGTGTTCCTCCCACTCATATTTACTGGCCGCGCGGAGTCATCGTTCTTCCTGTCGCGCATCGGCATGCCGGTGGTTTTCGCGCTCTTGGGTTCCCTGCTCGTGGCCTTGCTGTTCATACCACTGGTCACGAGTCGGCTGATGGGAGGCACGACCGTGCCAGAGGAGCCGCGGTCGATTACGGCGGTATCGAGAGGATATGGCCACATCCTGACCTGGGCCATGAATCACCGCCTTGAGTCTGTGATCATGACCCTTGCGCTGTTCGGGACTATCACGATACCCATGAACGATCTGCCGGACGCTCCGGGCAGGCGGTGGCATGGCTCACGTGGAGTGTTTGTGCGGTTCAACATGCCGGATCACTACGATTCGACCCAGACCGACAACATCCTGAAGCACTACGAAGCGTTCATGGACACCCAGCGCGAGAACTACGGCCTACGCGCGGTCCGAACCAGAGGGTGGGGGCGGGGCGGCTATATCGTCGGCTACATGTCTCCCGACGAACGCAAATGGTACACCACAGCCTACCATGATATCATGGACGCGGTCGGGGCTCCCGTCAAGAGGTCTCTTTCCAGGGAGGATGCGCTGGATCATTTCCGAGAGAATGCTCCTCGGTTCGTTGGCGTGGAGTGGAGTATCGACCGGCAACAGGACGACGCGCAGCGCACATCGGTTACGCTCTGGGGACAGGATACCCGCACCCTGATTGGCCTTTCTGACGAGGTCGAGCGCCGCCTTCGCGCTCTGCCCGAGATCACTGAGGTCAACTCCGATATGGAGCGAGCCGATCAGGAACTCTATCTGCGGGTGAATCGAGATCGCGCCCAGCGGCAGGGACTCGACGGCTCGACAGTCGCCAGAGCGCTTGGATACACCATGCGCGGTCGGAGCCTGAGAGCTTACAGCGCGGGGGATCGAGAGGTCGACCTCCGAGTAACGACACAGCGGGAGGACCGGCAGCGGCTCGACCAGGTACTGAACGTCGTCGTCGAGGGAGACCGCGGCAGCCGGGCGACCATCGGCTCGCTTGTGGACGTAGACGTCGGACGGGGACTACACCGGATCAGCCGCGAAAACGGCAGGACGAGAGTGCGAGTAACCGCGATCAGCACACAGAAGGACATAGGCAATCTCGCCACGCGAATCAGGGCCGCGCTGGACGGGTTCGAGATGCCGAGAGGCTACCAGTGGACGCTCTCCGGCCGCTTCGAAGAGATGCGAGAGAGCCGTAGAGAGATGAACTTCGCCCTGATCATGGCCATCGCGCTGGTCTTCCTGCTCATGGGCGTTCTATTCGAGTCTTTCATCCTGCCACTATCGGTGATTCTATCGGTGCCGTTCAGCTTTCTCGGCGTGTACTGGCTGCTCTACGCGTTTGGTACTCCACTCGGCGATATGGTGTGGATTGGCACCGTGGTGCTCATCGGCGTTGTCGTCAACAACGCCATCGTGCTGATTGATCTGGTGGGTCGCTTGAGGAAGGAAGGCCACGAACGGCTGGGCGCGATTGTGGAAGCCGGCCGGCAACGGTTCCGCCCGATCGTCATGACAAGCGCGACGACGATCTTCGGCCTGGTGCCAATGGCGATGGGCAACGCGTCGATGATGGGGATGCCTTACTCGTCGATGGGGCAGGCGATGATAGGCGGTCTCCTGACCTCGACCTTCCTGACGCTCTTCGTCGTGCCGCTGTTCTACACGCTTCTCGACGACCTGCGGCTGGCGACAGCCCGCTTGCTGGCACTCGCTTCGTCAAGGGCGCGCGGCGCGACTCCCGCGCCGATTTCGGATCAGGTTGAGAGCTAGGATCTGGACTGTATTCCGGGGGAGGCAGACCATGCCGCGTAGACAGTATCGTACCGACGTTATCATCGACTTCCGTGGGCCTGGCTAGCCAGATGCGGAGTTCGCTACAGCCGTGGGATCAATATCCGGGAATGTGCGTGCTAACCGGGGCCGGATCGCGCACGTAGGCGCGCGTGGTCATACCTCGCCCGGCACTCTCCACACAACGCTATCAGGTCATCCCGCCGCTCGCGCTCGGCGGATCGTGCGTAGGCGGGTATCGTCGGTGGACTATCTGTGGCCGCCAGCGAACTCTTCGCTTCGCTCGGTGCGAGTTCGTTTGGGAGAAGCGGGCGCTCCTACGCGCGTCGGTGCCCCGTCTCGCTCCGCCCGCTGACGGGCATCCCGCCGTGGTTTGCACCCGCGTCGGGGCGGCGCCAACGAAGCTGATCTGCGCCTCAGAATACCGAGTTCGTTTCACCTGTCCGTCCTCCAGCGAGGAATCCCCCGACTCTCACGCCAGCCGGACCAGGATATGGGTCAAGACCACTATGCCATGGTACGCTGATCGCGGCGGGTTGGGGCGTGCACGACTACGCTGATGGCCGGCATCTTCGCAGTTCGTCAGGGTCGCGGTCACTGCACCCGTGTGGAAGTCGAGACCGGAGATCGTCTCAATGGCCACATGCTCTGCAGCGAGGCAATTCGCCAGCGTAACTGTGACCCGTTCCCGGTGCCCGGTTCACTTCAGAAGCTATCCATGGACGTGATACGGGATTGCTTCGCACTCCGTGCTAGGCGTCTGTCCACCACGAGCTATGTGATCTTCCATCATCGCCCGCGCCAATAGCTCTGTAGACCATGGAGAGCCGAAGCCACGCCCACCTCGGTGAGCTTGACCTGGATCTTCATGTATGGCCCCCGCGCCCAGTATGAGAGGCCCGCGAAGTCGCTGTCCTGATATCCGGCGAAGTTGTAGCCTATCGCGACCCGTGCGTTCCGATTCATGATGCGACCCAGTTCGGCAGCAACTCCCTGTCTGGCGTCATTGGCCGTGTGCTGTGCGATCACGCGGTATTCCCCGAGCACATCCCACGACTCGTGCAGTTCCAGCCGGAGGCTCGTCATCCACAGATCCGTCAGTGTCCGCGTGGTCATCCCTTCCGAAGAGAGCGTGGCGACCTTGAACGCGTAGCGCAAGTACCACTCAATCTGCGACCGAGGCTCCACGATGCCCTCGACAGACCCGACATGAGCCGTCCGGCGGGACTCCGGCGCGACGACGCTGTTGAACTGGTCCTTGTACTCGTACTTCGCCAGGACGTTCGCGTGGTCGTTCGCGGACGTTCGCCACGCCAGACCAGAGCGAATCTCGTGGCTCCGTAATGCGGTTGGGGAAGACTCCGCCGTGTGTTGCTCACTCAGATAGGTGTAGTCGGAGAGCATCGACACCTGCTGCGCTATCACGACATCGGCGGCGGTGGAAGCGAGCATCTTGTCGAGCGTTCTACCATCGCGCTTCTCGAACTTCGCACTCGCCTTGACAAGATCCGGCGGGAGGTATTCCCCGCCGACTCCGAAGGCGTAGAAATCCCCCTGCCGATCGCCACGGAGCGTCATCTTGCGCTCAAAGGAAGCGTTCGCGGTGACGTAGGAATGCAGCCTCAGTCGATTGCGAATTCCGACGATCGTTTCGTTCGTTCGTCCGTTGATTCCGCTATCCAGCTTGTAGTTGGCGTAGGCAGTCGTATTGTCTGACACTCTCGACTGAATCCCGATCGTCGTGTAGCTGGAGTCGATGACGTTGTGATCCCGAAACGCGTGCTCCGCGACCACATCGGCGTATTCTGTCGGAGACCACCGAGCCTGGACTCTGTTCAGCGTGGGCCGGTATGCCAGGTCGTCGTCGAGGAAGTTCTGTTGCCGTTCCCCGCTCACCGTCAATGTGCGCGTCGCGGCCCATTCCAATCCAGTCGTCAGGATAGCGCCTCGCGTATCCGTACCCGCCCGTTCCGCTGTTGTCATCTCCATGGACGCGTTGCCGGTCAATCTTTGCAGGCGGTAGGAGCCGCCGAGTGTCGTGCTCGCCCTGCTCTCGTCGTTGATGTCGTCCCTGGTATGGAATCCCTCGCCCATGACGGTGGCCGAGGCTGTCGGCGACCACGCAAAGCGGCCACGCAGCTTGCTGACGCCGGGAAGCGCCGCGGTACTGTTCGGATTGTAGAACGATCTGTCGGCCTCGCGGTAGTACAGATCGTAATCAAAGCCGGATGGGCGACGGCCTTGCGCCCCGATCTTCCACGCCCAGCCCCGTGTCGCTTGCGCCGATCGTGCGACCTCGGTATTCAGGACAAAGCCACCTGCCATGGCGGTTCGGGCATCGAAACCCGTGAGCCAGTAGTCGCTACCGGAACGCTCCTCGCTCACGACAGACGCACCGACCTCCCACGTATCCTCCGACCGGAGCGAGACGCGTCCTCCGGCGACTGTGTGCCGATCCAGCGATTGCGCCGTCTCGTAGGTCGCGACGATGATGACGGGATTCTCGTCCAGACCACTGTTGGGAATCGGGCGTTTGAAGAGCAGCGTCCCGGCCTGGTAATCGATCTCGTAATCGACGAATCGGTACATCGGCTCTTCCCGGATGACGTTCTCCGGGTGGACTCTGTCCCGCGTCTGGATGACGATGCGCTCGCTGCCTTCCACGACAGGAACGCCGCGCGCCGACGCCGAGAGGTAGTAGCGGCCCGATACGCTTTCACCGGGGATCTCATCGACCTGAATCGATTGCCCGGTGGATGCTCCGAACACGTTCCAGCCGATTCGGTCGGTCTTCCCGGCCGTGGAAAGACCGGTGAACGTTCTGTTGTACGACGCAAGCTCGGCCTACGAGAGATTCGTGGCGAAATCGCCGTACTGAACGTGGGACATATCCTTCTCGACACGAACGAACAGCCTGCTTGCCGTTGGCGCCTCATAGAACACGGAACTGGCGTCGCCGTAAATCGGATAGCTTCGCTCCGGCGTCAGGAATCGGAGCACGCGGTCGTCGAATCTGCGGTCCGAATCGTACGACGTCGTCACCAGATATCCATCGCCGACAGTCCCGCGCGCAAAGACGGCGGCCCGGCCCTTTGAGTAAGCGCCGCCATCGAAATCGCTCGACGGTATCACACCCGCGGGAGCTGAACGACTCTTTGCCCAGCCGATCTGCCCTTCCGCCATTCCCACCATCACGACCTTCTCGTACGGCGTGGTGTAGTTCAGCGAGGTTTGTGCCGATACGTTGCCTATGGATGCCGTCAAGCGCCCTTCCCCGACCTCTCCCGGCGCGGCGATGCCAACCGACGCTTCGCCCCCCCTCAGAGACAGTTGCACGCCCGGCTCTTCGGGGTAGATATCCCGCGTGAGGATCGTCCCGTGGTCGATATTGACCGTGACGATCTGGCCGTCCCTCAGCGGCATACCCCAGCGGTCAAACGCCTTGACGGTGGCTTGAGTCCGGGACACACTGTCAGCGGGCAGCGCCGAAGCCGCAACCTCCACCGCAATTCTGGCGGCCGGACCGACGACGTGCACGTGAATGCTGTCCTGCACAACGGTCCCGCCGGGCAGTTCCTGTCTGATCGCGAGCGTGACCGGCCCGGCGGGCGCGGGTACGTTGAGGAAGTCCGCTCGCGCGTCGGGGCGCACAACGGTCTGCTCAACCTCCACATCGTTGACGGTCAACTTCATCGGTGTGCCCGCGAGTCCCCTCGCCAGCACCGTCAGGCGATCTCGATAGCTGAGGGAACTGTCGAGCGGAGACTCGATCCACGCCAACTGCCCGGGGCTCGGCGTCCTGATGCGCGGAACGTGCGCGGCGATACCGGCGATTCGGTCGACGAAACGCCGTCGCGCTATGTTGGCCGTCTCCGACACGGGCTCGCCCGCCTGCTGGCGGGCATCTTGTTGCGGCCCACTTGTCGACCCGAACGTTGCCGCCGATGCATCCCGAACATGTTCGCCCGCGCCGCCGTGCGCGCCGGACCGTGTATCGGCGACGGCGGCAGAGTCCTCGAAGACGACCATCCAGCGTTCGAGCCGCGGGTCCACTCTATCTGTTTCCCCGGGAATGAGGGGCAACAAACCCCACTCCGGATGACTGATTGTCGGAGTCGGCAATGCGGCACTCATGTCTCCCAGCCAGGCGATGCCGATACGTGCCGAATCGCCGGAGACCACCCTCCCGGAGTCGCGGAGGTCCGAACGCAGCGTTGCGATGCCGGACGGGAAACTCTGCGCCAACCGGAACTCCTCCAAGGCCGACAGATTGGATGATCCCAGCGAGATCTCGATCTCGGCGCGGTTGATGTCCGGACGTTTGCATCCGGCCGTATGGTCCATCCTCACTTCGACGCGACGGTTCCTCGCTCGTCCTTCCGCGGTAGCGTTGGACGCGGCGGTATACTCGTCGCCGAGACCGCAGTACGTAATCCTGCTTGAGTCGATCCCATTCGACACGAACCACGATCCGACGGCCCGAGCACGCGCCACGGAGAGAGCCGAATTGTCTGCAAACGCTCGCTCAACCGGCACAAAGTCGGCGTGACCTGCCAGAGCGATTCGGAGGACGCATCTGTCCCGCAGTGCCGCGAGAACACTGTCGAGGTGCTCAATCGTCTCTGTCTCCATAGAGTCGGACCCAAGCCCGAAATGCGCTGTCGCGGCAACCGATTCCACTTCCAGACGCTGTTCGGACGTGGCGGAGTCGGGTTGCGGCATGTCCATCGGAAGGTTCGTGGCGGGCGCATGCAGGAGAGTGATCTCCACTCGACGGTTTCGCGCACTTCCTTCCGCGGTCGTATTCGTCGCCAGGGGATGGTCCATGCCGTAGCCGCGGATCACGATACGATTGGTATCGACACCAACCGAGGCCATCCATGCTCCCACAGATCGAGCGCGCGCGATCGACAGCGTATCGTTGTTCCGATAGACCGGCGTATTCACGGGCGAAGTGTCTGTGTGACCCGTGATGACGACTCCACGCAGGGAAGGCTGCTGCAACGCCACCAGCAGGCCGCGCAGCCGACTCCGAGCTTGACTATCGAGGAATGCCGTGCCCCGGTCGAAATACACGAGTGTGTCGAGAAGTCGGACTTCCATCCGAGGCTGTGGAACCGGCTCGAGTGGGGTAACGATTCGATCTATCCACACTTCCACCTCGGGCGCCACCGGCTCGGGTATGGAACGGAACGGGAAGTTGGCCTTCGCCATGCCGAACCGCGAGACTGTGACGAAACGCGTCCACGGATCGCTCGCCGACCGGGTCCCGAGGGGCACGGGTTCCAGTCCTGGCGGTATGGCATGGTCCAGCAGGCGCAGAACGTGAGTTCCCGGTCGGACCTCCGGTATCGAGAATCGTCCCGTCTCATCGGCAACGACGCGCGTACCGTCTTCCATCAGCAGGATAACGCTGGGAACCGGTGGCTCATCGTCGTCGTGCAGGCCGTTGCCGTTTACATCGATCCATGCGCGACCGAGGATCACCTCGTCGCCAACGAACGGGCCCTGTCGAACCACGACCTTCGCCTGCGCCGGTTCCGTGGAGACGGCGAACCCGCTACCGCTTGAGGCAGTCGCGGCGGCAACATTCACGCCGGTACCGTCGGTTGCTCCGACTCCGACGACGAGTCGGTACGAGAGGCGCCGAGTCTCTCCGGGCCCCAACAGGCCGATCGTCCAGGCCATGTCCCGACCCGCCTGGCTGTCAGGCGGGGCCGGCACGCCGTCCAGACGGGCCGAACCGGGAACGAGACCGAATCCGTGAGGCAGCAGATCGCGGATGGCGACCGTGTAGAGGCTGTCATCTTCGCTGAGGTTTTCGACCTCCACGATATACGCTACGATGTCGCCGACAGTCGCAGACGGGATGTCGGTCGCCTTCCGCACCACGAAGTAGGGCACCGAGACCACGATATCCACAGGATTCGAGCGCACCACGAGCGTATCGACGGACACCTCGGCGACGTTGCGGGCGACCATTTCGCCGGGCGCCAGATCGTCCGCGGGTGTCGCCGCAAAACGAACGGCTCGGGCGCTGTCCGACGCGCCTGTGAACGTCCACACAAGGGTGTGCGACAGCGTGTCGTAGCCGGCTGCTGGAACGCTGCTGCCTATCACGTAGTCGAGTGCCGCGGGCAGTGGATCGCGAACCGTGATCGTGCCGGAGTAGGTCGAAGGGGCTGTGACCTCGATGCCGTACTGGACCTGCTCGCCGGGATTCACGCTCGGGACATCGGAACTCTTGACGACGGTAATGTCCGGCGCTCCTCGCCCCGCAACCGAGACATCCGAATAGGTCGGCAGATATCCGCTGGACTGCACCCATGCCCGATTCGACAGCTCTCCCGGCGTGGCCGCTTCAGACGTCGCCGACACTCGTACGTGGAGGGTACCGGTACCGCCGGGAGCGATATCGCCGAGATCCCACCGGAGTATGCCCGAAGCTGCCGATGATGCGTCGGAATCGATCAACCGCCAGGTTGAGTCCAGCGTATCGACGAGCGTCGTCGCCGGCGCTGTCTCGTTTCCGATGTTCGCAACGTCAAGCTGGAAATCCACCTGCTCGCCGACGCTCACTGAATCGGTAAGCGTCGTCTTGCTCAACGTGAGAACGGGCGCATTGGCGAACAGCGGGATGTTGAAAGCGATCGTCTGAATGTCCGGCACGGTGACGGGCTCATTCGTCAGCGCGAACGAATTCGCCAGCGCGAGCTGAAGTCCGTCCGCCGGGACGACATCCATGATGATCGCGGAGACGGCTGTCCTGCCGCCCCTCGCCGTCGCGGCACGTTTCCCCGCCACGTCGGCGGTGGGTCGCACGGCAAGGTACAACCTGCGCGGCGGATATGACGACTCGACCGGCGGGTCGACGGACATGACGTACCGCGCAGGCTCGGTGGGGGTCCCCACCTGCGACCCGCCGAACAAGAAAGCGTAGCGGCCGTCGGAGGTCGTCACGAAGGGGTTCATGTTGTCCACGTTCGGCGGCGCTCCGGTGCCGGCGAGCCCCGGTATTGCCAGCGTTTCGCCTGAGAGCGTCTTCAGCGTGACGACAACGTTCGGTATGATCGCTCCGGTCGTCGCATCGAAAGCGCGACCGAACGGATCGATGAGCACGTCGGCATTCACGACGACCTCGCCGACGTGGACGGTGCGTGAAGCGACCGACTGGATCAGGGCCGTTCCGTCGGGCATCGTCACGCGGAGAGAGTACGCTCCGGGATCGAGGTCCTGGAAATCGTAGCTGCCTGTCTCGTTCAGCTCCGCCGACGCGACGACTGCCCCATACTCATCGAGCAGTTCCACGAGCGATCCGGCATACCGGGCGCCGGAGGCTTCGCCGCGGCCGCGTACCGTCCCGCTCACCGAGTTCCGCGGCGGCGATACGGAGCCGTCCGCATTGACAGTGATAGTCTGGAGTATCCCGTCGAAGACCACTCGCTCCGTGGATTTCTCCACCACCAGGACCTTGAGTTCATACGTGCCAGGCGGGATCTCCGGCACGAGGAACAGACCCGCGCTGTCCACCGTCACCACGAATTCGACGGACTCCCCCGTGACCGTTGAGCCGGTGAGAGTAACCTCGACTCGTAGAGAGGGATCGCTCACCGTCACTACCGCGTCCCGTGTCTGGTCGTACACTCGGACGGCAAGCGCTCCGGGTAGTACTTGCAGCCCTACGACGTCCGAGTCGAAACCGGCGAACGACGCCAACACGCGTGCGGTATCGCTCTTGGCCAGAACAGGGGCGAGCAGATCCGCTATCGCCTCTCCGTTCCCTCCGGCGACAGGCACCTCGACGCGGTTGCTCCCGTTCGTGAACTGCCCCTTGTCCGTGCTGAACACGACGATCGTGCCGTCGCGTAACGGCTGGCCGGTGTAGTCGGTGACGCGGGCGGTCAGCCTCGACTGGTCGGAACCGTTGGCAATGATGACGTCCGGGTCGGCGTTGAGGACGATGCGGGTGGGCACGACTCTCGTCTCCGCGGACCGTATCAGCGCGACGCTGGACGACGTCTGCGTATCGAGGTAGGAACTTCGAATGATATCGCCGGCCTGCATCACGAGGACAGCATCCCCGTCGGCACCGGTGGCTGAGCCGAAATGAGTGCTCAGCGCGCCGGAGAACACTCCCGCATCGTCGCTGGTTTCGTAGAGAAGCGAGGACTCGGTCTCGCCGGTCCGTGTGTTCAGGGTGACGACGCGGACCGTGTCGATGCTCGTCGGGGAAATGTTGAAATCGGCGTCGTCCAGAACGATCTCAAGATCGTAGCCGGCGACGATCTGCGGCTGCTGTGTGATGAGACCATCGACGCCCGGTTCGCCGACTACGATCGGAGTGACTACCGGGTCGCTCTCCACGACATACGGATAGCCGCCCGGATCGACATACGACGTCGAGGCGGTATTCTCCACCTGCGGAGTGCCCGTCGTACCGGCAGATACCGATCCAACTGCCATGACGAGCATGAGCAGCAGCGTCGGCATTGCCGCCGGTGTCAGCCTATGTAGCGGCCGCACAGACATGTACCAGTTCCGCGCAGGGAACGGTCCGAGCCGCGTCCCTCATCCTCTCTTTCCAAACGAGGGACGCGGCCCGAGCACGGCCTCAGTCGATCGTCACCTGGAACGCGACCGTACTGCTGCCACCAGCGCCTATGGCGGCGAAATCGGCGACGATGCTTGAACTCTGAATCGCGGCGTTGTCACCATCCGCCGCATCCGTTCGAGCGCTGCCGTCGACCGTGATGCTTCCAGCCACATACGTCGTGTTGGTCGGAAGCGTATCGATCAGCTGCAATCCCGTCGCCGATCCATGACCCGTATTGGTGATGGTGACCGTGTAGGTGAGCACGGTCTGCGGCGGCTGAGCGCCCGTGGGAGAAACGGTTTTCACGATCGTAAGTACGGGAGCGTGCACCGTGGTTGTGAGCGTGATGATTCCCGTGACAGCGGGATCGATTGCCGAGGAAATCGTTACCGTCGTGGCGTCAACGGACAGGTCAGCGGTTCCCGGAGTGACGACTACGACGACGATGATGTGCGCCACGGTGCCCGGCGTGAGATTAGCGGTGTTCACGAGTCCGTCGCCGTCGGTATCTGTGAGCTGGAGGTCGCCGTCGTTGCCCGGAACACCGTCGTTATTCGCGTCCAGCCATACGATGTCAGTGAATCCGAGGGTGTTCGACAGCTCGAAGTTGAACGCGTCCGTCGCGTTGCCGCTGTTCGTGACGTTGAATGCATAGAGCAGGCTGTCGCCTGGTTGGCCGGTCTGGGCAAGTGCCGTGGTGGACAGCGTGACGATCGGTCCGGCAGCCACCGTGATGCTCCCGTTGCTGCTCTGCGTCGGCGCCAGAAGGGGTCCGCCGGAGGTCGTGCTGTAGACCACCGAGGCGATGTTGGAAATGCCGGTTCCCGCCGCGACGCCGCTATTCACTGTCGCGCGGAAGAAGATCGCACCGGTCTGGCCGGCTGGAGAGTCTCCCCAGTTCACGGTAACGGTGTTCGCCGCTGTTACGCCGAAGTCCGCTGGATCCGGTGAGTCGTCAGCGTCTGTCACCGGTGTGGCGGCATCATAGGTAACGCCCGATCCGTAAGCGATCCGCATGGACCCGGGTACATACGTCATCCCCGCAGGAAGCACGTCCGTAACGACGACGTCATATGCCGTGCCCGATCCGCCATTCTCGCCCATAATCATGTACGTGACGACGTCGCCTGGTATGGGATTGGTCGGGCTCGCCATCTTCATCATCGACAGAACAGCAGTCTGAACCGTCGCCGTGTACGTGCCCGCATCGCTGACACCCGTGTCGAACTGTGAGGTGACAGTGACAGTGACCGGCGTGGAAGCGCCGTCCGCCGCTCCCGCGGGAGCCGTCACCAGGACGCATATCCCGACGGAGGAGTCGGCGGCAAGTGAAACGGAGGTCACGACGTTCTCCGGTATCTGCTCGGCGACATCCAGGGCGTGGTCCCGATTGGGATCATTGTAGAGCGTCACCGTCCAGCCTGCCGGGACTGCGGTGGAGGTGAGATCGAACACATCGCTGCCGTTCCCGAGGTTGGTGACATCGGTGTGGTACACAACGGATGCACCGGCGACGACGTACGCTGCCGACGTGGCCGGGGAAATATCCACGCCCGCCACCTGCGCCACGATGGTGGTCACGGTGTTGGACTGGATCTGAGGCAGGGCGTTGCCATTTGCGTCTCTGTACGCCAAAGTGGCGTAGTTGCTGATGACGGTTCCCGCCGGGGTACCCGCGGCCCAGGCCGTGCTGAGCGGCACCAGGGTCAGCAGGAGGGCTGGGAACCACCATCCCATCAATCCCTTCAACGTTCTCATCGAATCTCTCCTTTTCGAGAAGGCTTCCGGTGGCTTCTGTATCCGATCTTCGATCCACATTGTGCGCATCGTTCCTCCCTCGCTAGTCATCGGTATCATTGGTCGGTCCCTTCCGTATCGTTGGGCAGGGAGACTCGCACTCGGAACGCAGCGGCTACGCTGGATCCCGGTGGAATCGGCCTGTCCATTCGCCACTTTATGTGAGTGTATCGCGCGCCGGGTACCGGCCTCTGTTCGATGACGCCGTCGGGGCGTCGGAAGTCGAACAGGATCGGTTGGGGCTGGTAGAAGTTGCCGCCATCGATGCTGTACGTGACGGTCATCGACTCGCCGCCCGCGCTTTTAAGCACATACTCGGCGCCTTGCGGAATCGGGTCGACGATCTCCACGTCATACGCAGGCTCGATGCCCCTGTTCAGCGCCGTGAGCGTGTAGAGAATGACATCGCCGGGTCTCGTGACGAGACTGCCGGATTCATCCCGCTGCGGTTTGCCGAGTCGATCATCGCCCTCAGGCAGTACCAGCTCGTCGGCGATTGTGATCTCGACGCCTCCCGCCGGTTGGCCCTGCGCTGACGAGAGCCCTGCGAGCCCAAGCGCGAGGAGGGCCGCACCAAAGAAGGACCAGGCATTCCAGCCCCTCACAGGCGCCCTCTTCGTATCGGCGTTGGTGCTGAGCATGTCGTACTCCTTTCATTTCACTCGAACGCGGAACTGTACCTGACCGGAGCCGCCGGCCAGGACCGTTCCAACGGTGACAATCATTGAGGTCCCGGTGACGGTGACCCCGTCGCCGTCTGCGGCGTCGGTCTTCCCGGCGCCATCCACGGTTATGCTGCTAGTCACGTAATCGGTGAACTCGGGCACGAAGTCGACGATCACTACCTCCGTCGCCCCATCCGTCCCGTAGTTGACGTAGCTCAGTGTGTAGGTCAGCGTGTCTCCGGGCACGGCGGAACCGACGCTGACGGTCTTCGTGAGAGTAATGCGCGGGCGAGACGAGACGGTTATCAGCGCGGTTACCGACTTGAGGCGGTCGGTGAGCGCGCCTGAGTTGTAGGCTATCCATCCCGTGTTGGCGATTTGCGTCCCGTCGGCAATGGGGGCCGTGACGACCGCCCGGAACGTGTAGGTGGCGGTGGCGTTCGGAGCCAGAGTACCGACGTTCCACAGCAACCCAGGACTTACAGCGGCAGGGGTGGGGGCGGCCGACTCGGGGACGTAGGCCAGACCCGATTCGAGGGTATCTCTTACGACAACAGTGGTTGCATCCAGTCCTCCAGTGTTTCTCACGGCTATCGTGTACGACAGTGTGTCGCCCGGAACTGCCTCTCCTCCGTTGAGGTCGGAGACGGACTTGGTTGAGAGATCCAGCACGGCGACGTCGCTGCAGATATGGTTGAATTGAGCAGTAACGGAGCTGGGGGACAGGTATGGCTGGTCAGTCGATACTGTCGTGTTTCCCTGATTGTCGACGGTGATCGCTCGGATGAGATACTTGCCGATCGACAGCGGACCGACGTCCCAGCTCAGTTGCCACAGTCCGACGGTGGCGGTTCTGCTCGCTGGACCGATCGATGTCCAGGAGTGCCCTGCATCGTCGGGTAGCCCGTTCTGGTTGTAGTCGTAGAAGTACTCGAACGTCACCGAGCTCTGCGTGTCCTTGGTCTCTCCCGTAACAGGGTCCACGGTGAGAGCATCGAGGATCGTGGCTCCAAGGGTTACCGGCGCGGGGCACGGCGTGGCCTCTACCGTCGTAATCAGCGGGTCTTGCAGGATCTGGCCGGTGCCGTTCGTGAGGTCGCCTCCGGGGAGTGGCGCGTTGGCAAGCGCGATATCTCCGCTGTATATGACGTCCTTCTGCGTGGGGTCGACGTTGCTGTTACTGCTTGTGACCAAGATCGAGAAGAAGCTCGACAGTGTGACATGGGGTCCGCCCAGTGATGAGGCGTCAAGTGCGTCCAGAGGAACCTGGATATCGATGAAATACTCGCTCAGTTGGCTGTTGGGCGACCTGCTGCGATCGATCTGCACGACGCGTGTGCGCCCAAAGTCCCAGACGTACTCATCCGAATCCAGATCCCATGTGCTGCTCGTACCCGAGGCACCGTTCGCCCCATCGTTCGCTCCGGCGCAGTCCTGCCGCCAGACACCCGATAGTGCGGTGGAAAACTCCTGCGATGGGGCGTTGTCGTAGATGACGACGATGTCATCCGGCTGCGCTGCGCGACCGATGCCTTCCAGCATCATCACGAATTCCTTGTACCCATCGCCGTCGATGTCGAGGAGAATGTTCCACGTGAGGGAGGCGAACGGTTGACTATTGCCCCTCAATAGCGAGTGGCGGACCGGCAACTCTAAGCCGGAAATAGAGGATGGATCCATCGCCGTAGTAGAACAGCGAGGGCTCGTCCCCCGTGGTACCCGACGAGAAGTCGGACGATCCGCTTGGGTTCGCTCCCGCGGACCCGTCGGAACTCCCGGTGAGATCTGCTTGAGGCAGCCCTTAAGAGGTGTACGAAGACGTGGAGAGCGATGCCGGCCATGGCGCGGGATATCCGATGGGGTCGGAGTAGCACGCTGGTGGTGCGCCGGCAGCTATCCCGGCCGCAACCATGAGTGCTACCAATGATAGGTGCCAGACCTGGCGCGATTGGCCTGCTGCTGGAGCGGTTCGGGTGGACAGTACCCAAGCCATGCTGCGCCTCGATCGAGGACCTGTCGGTGCTCAGGTTCGAAACCTGCGCTACTGCCCCCCCTCCCCGTCTTGCTGTCTAGAACAAACTGCTATCCCCTCCGCTCGGCGCGGTGCTGGCGCCTTGTCGCCGACGCGTATGGTACGGCGTGAACGCGCCCACGTCAATCTGATCGTGCGGCCGGAGCGCCCGCTTTCCGGCGCGACCTCCAGTGGCTCTCTGCTCGGACCCTCGTTCAGTCACCTGAGATGTGACGTGGGCGGACAAGCGTTGCTGCCGCCGTAGCGTGCGGGAGTCACGTGAGCACCGGGTGAACACTTCGCTTCGAGTTCGTCCAGGAGAACTCGGAACTTCTCCGCGTATTTCGCCCCTTCTCGCTCCGCCCGCCGACGGGCATCCGGCCGATGTACTCACCCGCGTCGGCGCGGTGCCAACGAAGCCCCGTGGCCGCTCCACGAACGCTGTACCCAGGCGTACCGCCCACGCGCCCATCCAGACGAATGTCCCAGCGTTTTGCGTCCGCTGGCCGCAGCGACGGCGTACTTGACGGATCATCCGAATGCGGGTATCGTAGATCGTGTTCGCGTGAAGCGCGAGCCTTGCCGGTTTCTGTGCATTGGAGCGAATGGCTGGCGGACCAGTCACTCTATATACATAGGGCTCCGAGCAGCCACGTGGCCATCGTTGCCGCCGGTCGGTGTCAGGACGTGATCGGCAGAGGGGAGTAACACATGCGCAGAATGGTTAGGCAGAGCATCCACGCCTCGGCGTTGGCGATTCTCTCGCTGGCGTTGATATCGTGTTCCGATGCACGCAAGGAGGCGAGCCCTCTTTCGTCGAGTTCTGAGACGGAGCAGTCGGTCAAGCTTGCATCGCGGTCCATGTTGGCGGCGACGGAGTCCGCTCCACTTCTCACGGTCACGGTAGAATATGTCGATCTGATCGCCAGTATCGTTGTCCCCGCGTCAGTAGTGGTGGGCGAACCCTACAGCGTGCAGGTGAACGGAGATGTCTCGGGTGGCGCTCTGTTCGGTGTGTATGCTTACGGCGTGTACCAGGATGCGGAATGGTCTTACAACGCAAATCATATGGCCGTGGTATCCGGCGGAACGACAATCGCGGTTGACGGCTTCAACTTCGGGAGCACCCTCAGTGCATCCCACGAGCAGATAGCCGACGTTGCCGGTGTGCACACCTACACGTTCGTCTTCGGCCAACGCTCGTTCGGTCATGGATTCTACGACGTCGTGGTGGAAGCGGAGGTCCAGGTCGGGCCGGGTGAGCCGTGCGAGTCGGGCTGGAGACCGCCGCTGAGCGACCTCGCCAGGGCGAGCAGCACCATACCGCTCAAGTTCGACGCCGAGGCATGCGACGGTACGCCGTACTCGGACGAAAGCACCGTCGTCACGGTGACGAATGAGACAGGCGCCTCCGTGGCTGAATGGCAAGTGACCGGCAATCCGAGCACGGGCATCGACGTGCAGGACGGATTGTACCACGTCAACTGGAGCACGCGAGACCTTGCCGCGGGCGTCTACGACGTGACGGTCACATTCGGTACCGGCTCTACGTTGTCACGAGAGATGACCCTCCGGTAGCGGCCGCAGAAACATGGCTGGGGAGCGGCAGACCGGGCTGCCCCCAGCCACCATCCCGATCGCAATCACCCGACCGCATCATACACCCCCCGGAGCGACGCCTAGCCCACCCTCGTGTCTTGCAGCTACGTCCACTCCGACCTGCGATGGAGCGGCCAGCTCCGCACTTCCTGAGCTTCGCCGTGGCAGTGGCCAGGCGCGCCCCAGCGGCTGAGCGCGCCTCTCTCGCCCTCGCTCAGTCGCTGCCGCCTACCATGGGGTCGCCCTGTGGACAGTATACGCGGTCCGGTGGGACGCCCAGCCGCTCGATCATACTCCACGCGAGGTCGAGGTTCGCCAGGTGGCCGACGTCGTGCGCGTCGGAACCGATTGAGAACGTTGCGCCCTCCTCGGCGATCACGGCGAGGTAGTCCGTGTACTCCTCGACGTAGCGCTCACTGAACTTCGGGCTGCACAGATTGGCCGTGGCGTTGATCTCGATTGCGGTGCCGGTATCCCGCGCCACCTGGCCGAGTTCCCTCGCGTACGATTCCGGCACGACTTTCATCGAGTCGAACCACGGCCACTCGTTGTGATCGAACTCGCCCTTGCCGAACCAGTACGGGTGCACGAGGACATCGACCAGCGGATTCTCGCACGTCTTCAGATGGTGGCGGTGCTGGATCTCCAGCAGCTTCGCCAGGTCGTAGCTCTCCAGGTACGTTCCGTGGATGCCGCCGATCGCGAACTGGAAACCGAGCTGGTCGCGAATCTCCTCGTCGTAGACGAATTCCTCGTCGCAGCCGGTGTAGTTCAGCTCGACGCCGAAGTACACCGACACCGTCGTCTCCAATTCGGAGATGTCGCGCCGAATCGGCTCATGCAGATCGAGTCGATCGATGGTGTTGAGGTGGTCGGTGATTCCCAGCGTCGTGACGCCCAGCCGCTCGCACTCCCGGATGATCGCGGGAACCTGCATCGTATCGTTAGCGCATCCCAGGTAGTGGGTGTGGATGTGGAAATCATACCGCGGCGATTCCATTCGCGACTCCTTGTCCTCGTGGAGGGCTGCACGCAGGCAGGCATGGCCTGGCCACGCGGGATCCGTGGGGCCATGGAGCTCCACAAACGTATCTTCGTCAGAGCGGCGCCGTGAACCAACACGACATCACACGCAGGTACCGACGAGATGACACTTCGCGAGACGTTCAACAGGATCATGCATTTCGAGCCCGTCGATCGGGCGCCGTTACTCGACCTGGAGGGTGTATCCGGGCAGGCCGAGCGCAAGTGGGCGCGCGACGAGGGTGTTGCCGTAGACCGGCTCGCGGCGGACTCCATCCCGTTCGACGGCGCACTCACCACGCTCCGCCTCTGGGACCAGCCTCCGCTGCCTGCATTCGTGCCGCGCACCATCTCCGACGACGGCGAGAGCGTGTTCACGCAGGACGTGTTCGGGTCCACGGTCAAGACCGAGAAGGGCAGCGTCCTGACACCGATGCACTACACCTACGTCGATGGGCCGCTCCGGACGCTGGACGACTGGCGTTCCATGGCGCCGCGCTTCGATCCGCTCGATCCGAGGCGCTTGCCGGACTGGTGGAGCGGCGACGCGATCCAGCATCTGAACGCTTCACCGGACCCCGTCGTAATCGGCATGAGCTGGGGCCCCGCCCGCGGCATCAAGAATGGGTACATGTTCGGCTTCGACCGGTTCATGGAGCTGCTCGTCGACGGCTCTACGGTGCTTGAGTCCGTGTTCGATTTCTGGGCGGACTATACCGTCGCGTTCCTCGGGCAGCTCATCGACAAGCTCAACATCGATGCGTTCATCTTCATGGAAGACGGCATGGGTTTCCGCAACTCGACCCTGGCCTCGCCCAGCATGTTCCAGCGCATCTACGCGCCGTACATGAGGCGGGTCACGGATTTCCTGCTGTCGCACGGCGTCGACGTCATTGGCTACTACTCCAGCGGCGACTTGCGGCCGCTGATTCCCAGCTTCCTCGACGTCGGCATCAACCTGCTGGCGCCGCTTGAGTGCGCCGCGAGCATGGACGCCGTGGCGCTACGGGAGGAGTACGGCCGGGACCTACTCATGGTGGGTGGCATTGCGCGTCAGGCAGTCATGGACGGGCCCGAAGCGATTCGGCGAGAGGTCGGGAGCAAGGTCCCGCAGATGATGGAGTCGGGCGGCTACATCCCCGGGCTCGACGACATGATCCTGCCGGACATGACGTACGCGAACGTCATGTACTGCGCGAACCTCGTCCGGAGCTGCGCCCGTCGCGGAGACGAGTGGGGCATGGGCGAGGTGTAATGCTGCACGATCAGCTTCCTCGCGCCCGCGTCGCAACAATCCCTGGATCGTAGCCCGCCTTGGCTCCTGGCATCCGATGTCCGACCTTGCGTCGCATACAGTCCTCCCATATTTCCGATTCCCGGTCAAGGAGGTGCGGCGTGTGCAACATAAGGCTGCTTCACCACGTGACTCACACTACGTTCGCTGCCCTGTTACTCGCACAGCTGCCGGTCGCAAACGTGGGCGCCGAAACCACCGTCTCCGGGCAGGTCGGGGGCGTCGTCTGGACCGCCGCAGACTCACCGTTCCGTGTGGCCGGGCCATGCACCGTAGAAGTTGGCAGGACACTCCGGGTAGAATCGGGAGTCGAGGTCCTGTTCGACGTGGACGCAGCGCTGCTCGTGCTCGGTTCTCTCAATGTGTTGGGCTCCCGTCGTCAGCCGGTCAAGTTCCGCAAAGGCTTGGCGGAGGAATGGGGGGGCATCACGCTCATGAGCAAGGATACGAGTAGGATATCGAATGCTGAGATCCGCGATGGCCACTCCCACCCGTTGCGACCAGATCGAGTCGTCTACGGTGTTGTGCCAACGGCAGGTCGTGGCGGGGCTATCTACGTTCGTGCCGGGCATCTCGACCTAGGTGGTACGAGGATCACCAACAACCGCGCCGTCATCGGTGGCGGAATCTGTATCGGTCCTGGAGCAACAGCCAATCTGTCGAGATGCACCATAGACGGAAACCGTGCCGTCGAGGACGGCGGCGGCCTCCACGGTACGCATAGCGCCGTCAGCGTCAAGCACTGCAAGCTCTCTCGCAACTCGGCATCGGATGACGGAGGCGGAGTCTGGTTTCGCGGCGGTCGCCTGGAGATGACGAGCACGTACGTGACAGGTAATGCCGCGACGGGTGGACCGGCTTGCCAACTCTCGAACGTCGACGCTCAGCTTGCTCACTGCACGTTCTCCAACAACACATCCATCGATATCGGTCCACGCACCGCGGCGATGGAAATTGCGGGCGAGGACTCGTCGGTCCGCGCCAGTCTACTAGAGTGCATTGTCTGGGGAAACAGCCCTGCCGATATCGTGTGGGAGTCGATCGCGGGGACGGACCATATCCCTGTATCCATCGACTACTGTGACATCGGATTGGTAGCGATCGGTGCACTGGAACAGGCGACGATGGCGACGGATCTGATGTTGGGCCTCCTCCGTTCCTACGTGTCCGGAGCACGAGTTGACTGGTCCGCCGAAGAGATCAAGCAGCGGCTGACCAATGCGAGCGAGGTGACGAAAGATGTCCTGGACCTGCTACAAGCTGCTGCAACGGCGAATCTGGGTGAGCGACTGACTGATGCCCGCGCGGTGGCCGAAGGAGTCATCGCGATGCTACAGGCTGCCGTGTTGGCTGATCTCGGTGCAGGCAACATCAGCGAGGACCCGTCTTTCGTCGATGCTGCCGAATCGGATTTCACGCTACGGCCTACTTCCCCGTGTATCGATGCGGGCGACATCGCTTCTCAACCGGACATTGCCCTGTCACGGCCGGATATCGGCGCTTACTGCTACGTGCCAGAGCGCATCGCACCGCCATTCCCCGTGCTGATCCTACGTGACCGGCCGGGCTCGAACGAATCGGGTTTGCTCGTGCTCAGATATGCCACACCTTCGTCAGCGACAGCGATTCTGTCGGTCTACAGCGCGGCAGGTGAACTCACGAGGCTCGTTCGTCATACGGCTCCGTCCCGAGGTGTGTACGAGATCGTATGGGACGGTTTCGACGAGTCTGGACATTTCGCCGGCCCAGGGTCGTATCTGTACAGCGTCGTGCGAGAACTAGACAGCGAACACGAGGTGCAGTCGTCGGGAGTCGTGCTGGTCGCGAGATGATGCCTACTCCCGCATCTGGTTCGCGACAGCGCGACGAGAGCGACAACAGCCGCCGTCAGCGTCCGAAGAACACGCCAAGTCTGACATGTCTCTCCCAGACCCGCGGGTTCTCTGCGAGCCGATAATCGAAGGCATCCAACCGGTGCGTCGTGATGGTGTAGTCGATCCGTAGCCCCAAGCTATACCCGTCGTCGACGTCGCGGTACACACTCCAGAACTTGTAGAACTCCAGGCCTCCGCCGAGGTGCCACGTGTTCGGCCACCACCAAGGATCGGCGCCGCCCTTGAACGTTCCTGGAATTGGTTGGTGGATGCCAGCGCCCTCGATGGTCGCGTTGGTTACGGAGTACCGCCGCCATCCGAATCCGAGCCGCACGTAGGGTTCCATCCTGTTGCAGAATGGATTCCCGTCATTGCAGGCGCGGATCCACCATGGTACCTCTTCCGTCAGAACGCGAATCTGAAGCCCGCCGGTTGCGCTGAGCCGTTCCAGTCTGCCGCTCACCAGATACGTCTCGCCGCTCTGTGTGTCCACAGCGTCGTACCGAGCAACATAGCTGTCCCATATGGAAATCGTGGCCTCGCTGGACCATCGTTCGGCGATGTGAAGGGAGTACCCCGCCGTGAACGGCTGAAGCGACCGATGGCGCGAAACCGCAAAACCTCCCGCCTCTCCCATGGTGCCGGGCCAGTTGGCGCCGAGGCTATCGCGCTGCTGAGGAAGCAGTTGAGCGAATTCCGGGCTCGCGTCTGGCACGAGACCGGTCAGCAGGAACAAGTTGATGCGCCGGAGACGGTCGACATCGGGGTTGAATCTCGGAAGCGGCTGACCGACAGATAACCGCCCTCCAGAGACGTATCGCAGAACGTTGTCGCCTTGCAGGAGGGCGATGTTCGCAACGGGGGAGACGTTATCCATCACGAATATCGCATTGCCGAAGCCCCACGTGTTGTGGAATCGGTCTGTGACTCCCAGGCCCGCGAGGTCCAGCACCATATGAGGCTCGTAGCGCCCGTATCGGATCGTTGATCCAACGCGGTTCCACCCAGAATTGTGCGCTGGACCCTCGGGCGCGGAATTGCCCATGTCCGCTTTCTCTATCAGCCCCGCAGCCGGCGAGTCGATAAGGGGAAAGCCCCATCGAATGGGCAAGACGAGCCAGCTCCACTCGCGTCGGCCTTCCGATGTAGAGAATAGCGGAAGCACTCGTTCCCAGTCCGGAATGAGCATGATGCCATTTTCCGAGTAGCCTATGTACTCTGAGCCGTCGACATGCACCGACCAGGTACCTGAGCCGGTAGCAGCATCTGGCGGGTTCCGAACATCGGGCACCGCAGCACCGCGGATGAGTTCCGTAGCGCCCATCGGCCCGATGTTCTTCCATATGCCGGGGAACGGGTACGTCCCGTGGGACGCCCTGTTGAACGGACCGATCCACTTTGCGAGTTGGTCCAGACCGACGTTTTCGCCAGCGATATAGCCGATCGGGTGCGTCACCATCGTGTCGCCCAGGTGCTGCGTCCGATCGAAGATGACGCGATGGCACCAATCCTCGCCGCCCTTCGCTGCGCGGTACCACGTTCCGTGCTCACGTTTGCGCAATATGTCGCTCAGCGTCTCGCCGAACGCTGTTGCGCTCGAATCGAAAAGATCGGCGCCAACGGCGTGATGGTCGATTGTCATCACTTTGTAGTGGAAGTAGTAGTCCACCTTGGCGATGATGAGCGAGTCTACTGGCATGCGGCGATCCAAGACTCGTCTGATCTCATCCCCGGTTAGCAGCTGAGTGTCTTTCCCGATCTGGTCTTTCGTGGTGATGCGGACATTGATATGCTCCCAGTCGCCTTCATGGTTGTTTGCGCCGTCATTGAAGGCGTAGAAGAACCAGTACTGGACGACCAGTTCATACCCACGGGTGGAGTCGTCGGGCGTCGGCGTGCCGTGAACGAAGAAATGCGCGTAGATCTTGGAGTCGAGATCGCCCCGCAAGTCGTGGAATACCTTGCGCCACGTATCTTCTCCCTCGTCCTGCTCGTTCAGAAAATCGAAATAGAGCACCTTCGTGGTCGTCTCGTCCGAGCGGTCAGGGCCCATGCTGTCCGGGTGATACTCCTCGATGAGCGCCTTCAGAAGTGCGTCGTTGTGCGTGGTCTCTGTATCGCTGAGCTGCGAGGAACTCGGACCGATGTCGATCACGTCGGTGCGAACGCGCGCAAGCGCGCTGTTGTCCCACGTGTCGACATACAGCAGAGATGGAGAGTTCTCGGTAAGCCCACGGCTGGTGCGTCGGAATCGCAGTACGCGACGATGGTCGCGCGGGAGCCCGTCGCCGCTTCGACATAGAATGGGGGAGAAACGTGAGGCGATCGCAAGGAGCGTCTCACCGCGCTCGTCGTCTATCCCGTCGACAAGCGATGAGTCTCGAAACCCGTTCGTCCCGCCGTAGAGGTCGAACTGCCGGCTGGCGTCCGTCGCGCCGACGATTCTCGTCAGGCCCGGCAGGTATCGGTAGTAGTTGTCGCGATCGAAGTCCGTCGCGTGCGCTGCCGTGGCGAGTAGGATTGTCGCGACAAGTGACAGCAACGTTGGACGCGACATGTCGCGGTCTCCCAATGCTGGCCACTGACTGATGCTCAACATCCGGAATACTGAGAGCGTGCTCATGTCGTGTCAAGTACCCTCGGGCTGCGAATTGCGGCGCGAGCGACAGGCCATCCTCCGCTCCGTGAACGTGCAGGTCATCTGTTGCGCGGGCCGCGGCTCATCCCGATGGAAGGGGCGCGCTGGATGCTGAATGACGGGTCGAAGCTGGAACATCCCGATCAGAACACGAACGTCGAGGCGGAGTGAATCAGCCCGCTGCTACCCCGCCTTCTCGCGTTTGAGCATCGCCATATCGTCGTTGGTGAGCGCCGGGTAGTGGAACACCGACACCCCGGCTGCGCCTCGCTCGCAGCACGAGGCAACCTGCTCGGCGAGCTGCTCGGGCGTGAGCTGCGTCTTGCCGGCGGCCTTGCACAGTCCCTCCCAGACGGGTACGCGTCCGTCGGCGTGCGCGACGTGCGCCGTCGCGTTCAATCCGACAATGCGCGTCGAGTTGTTGTAGTTCATCGGGAACACCATGTCGATCGTTCCCTCGGATACCCAGCGCTCCCAGTCCTGCCCCTGTTCGTTCATGTAGTGCGGGTAGTCGCCGATCACCGCTGCGGACAGAGCGATCCCGGCCGCCGATGCCATCTCATGCATCCGTGCCACGAACGACGCGACGCGATCGGACTTCCATCTCGCCCAGACAACCGCCTCGGCATCATCCGGCGACACGTTGGCGATGTCGACGCCAAGCGCACTCATGTCGGAACGGCAGGCGTCGCACGTACACCATCCGCCCGTGCGGATGTAGTCGAGATGCAGCCCGACGGGACCGTACTCCGACGCCAGTTCCGAGTAGAGTGCGAAGACGTGGTCCTGAACCTCCTGCCGACACGCGCACATCCACTGGTGACCGTGAGGATCGTCGATAGTGCTCGTCGCGGTAGGGCAGGCGCGACGGAACCGCGATTCGGCCTGTTCCGCGAAGTTGATGAGCCACGCGTGGACGCCCATGCCGCGCGCTCCGGCCTCGTCGATGAGCAGGCGGAGCGGGTCCCAGTCCGGGTACGTATCGGTCGTGTCGGCGTGGCGTGAGCGGAAGTCGACGGTGCCGGGCATGTTCTTCACGCACGGTATCAGCGTGTCGAAGTCACTCCCGGCGAGCCGATCCAGGTGTCGGCGCATCTCGTCGGGCGTTGCGCCGAAGTTGCCGATGCCGTGCGCCCACACGGCCAGACCGAAATCGGACATCGTGTCCTCTCCGTTCATTCGGGGCTCGTCGAGCCTCGCGTGTCAATACATGGCGTGGCGCGTTGCACGTCGCGCCGCCATGGCCACAGATGACAGCAGTGCGATCAGTGCGGTGAGCGGCGGCTACAACCTTTCACTGACGGCGGCGCGCTCTGCGGATGAAATCCGGCACTCTGGGGTCGTTGGTCGAACTTGACACTGGCGGAAGCAGAGGGGGGTCGGATCGACCCACAGCCGGTAACGTTGTCGAATCCGAGGCGGTGCTTCCCTCGTTGGTATCTACCTTGCGCTCGCCGCTCGATGCCTCAAGCCCGGTCGCGATGAGCGTGATCCGGATCTCGTCGTCGAGTACAGCGTCGTCGATGATGACTCCGAAGTACGTGTCGGCGTCGTCGCCAGCAGCCCCGTTGATCGTTTCCATGACGTCGGCGATGTCGCCCTGGGAGAGCGTTGGCCCGGCCGTGATCCTCACGAGCAAGCCCTTTGCTCCGCAAATCGAGATGTCCTCGAGCAGTGGGCTGCCGATCGCTTCCTGGGCGGAGCGTCTCGCGCGTTCCTTGCCAGCGCCGACGCCCACTCCCATCGTTGCGTCGCCGCGATGGGACATCACTGTCCGAACGTCCGCGAAGTCGAGGTTGATCAGCCCCGGAACCAGGACGACGTCCGTGATCGTCTGTACGGCCTGACGTAGCACGTTGTCGACCTCACGGAATGCCTCGTTGATTGGGGTCTTACCTGGCAGTACCTGGAGCAGACGCTCATTCGAAACCACGATCAGCGTGTCGACGGTCTGCCGGAGCTTCGCCAGACCTTTCTGCGCTCTCAGAAGGCGCCTGCGGCCCTCGAAGATGAACGGTGTACTGACGATTCCCACGGTGAGCGCGCCCTGCTCACTTGCCAGTTCGGCGACGACCGGCGATGCTCCCGTACCGGTGCCACCGCCCATTCCCGCTGTGATGAAGACTATGTCCGCGCCAGCAAGCGTCGCGGCGACTCGTTCGCGGTCCTCCTCCACTGCTTGCCGACCGACTTCCGGGCTTCCGCCCGCGCCGAGACCATGCGTCGCATTCGCTCCAACACAGATCCGTGTTGTGGCTCTCGAACGCTGGAGCCCTTGGTCATCGGTCCCGATTTCTATGAACTCCACGCGTGAGAGCCCGTCCTCCATCATCCGTCGAATGGTGTTTCCACCGGCCCCACCCACGCCGACAACCTTAACGGTGGCCGCGGGTTCCTGCTCGTGGGCAAGCTCGCGCTGGACCGCTTCGTGAGCGTTAGTGAACTCCTTCGTGATCGAGGGGACGCATGAGTCGCCCTCTATCGTAACCGGTGGTACGCCGGAATCGTCCACGAAGGCCTTGCTCAGAATGCGCATGCCCTCATCCCAAGTGGGGAACATGTCAACCCATTGGAGTTCGAACAGCTTCTCATGGCTAGGCGTGCAATCGTCCAGTCTGAGGAGGATCAGGTACGGATCGGACTCGGGATACTCCGAGAGTATCTCGAGAGCCTGCGATATCTCCTTGTTGATATAGCCCTTCCGGCCCACGCACGTATGCGACTGCAGGACTACGAAATACCGGCACTCTCGTATGGCCCGCTGGATTGCCGGTCCCCACTTTGTGCCAGGTAGCAGGCACTCTTTGTCCAGCCACGGGTCGCATCCCAGCCGTTTCAGGGCGTGATATAGATGCTTGGCCGCTGGGAGGTCCTCTCTCCCGTAGCTGATGAATACTTTCGTCGCTTCCATCGCCTTCCACCTGATCCGGGCCCGTGGCGCCGCAAGGAGTCCCTGGCCACGCAGTCCTCCTCGGCTATGAGTCTACGACCTTCTTGATCTTGAGGACACGAGACGCGGTGAGCTCCGCCAGCGATGGGCCGTACCCGAAAGCTGATGGCTGGCACCTCAGCTGCCTCGTTCTCCTCAGTACGCCGCGTGCCGCTCGTATTCGTCGAGCATAATGTGGTAGCTCTCCAGTGGCAGCCCCGTGAAGATGCAGTTCGACGACGAGAAGATGTACCCGCCGCCGGGCTTGCCGTGCGTCATGCAGTAGCTGACGGCCTCGCGAATCGGCGCCTCGTCGACTTCCTGCAGCAGTGCCGTCCGCACGTTGCCCATGAGGACGAGCCGGTCGCCATACTCGCGCTTCACCTCGGCGATATCCATGTGCCCCTGCGGATCGACGGACTGGTAGCCGTCCAGCCCGCTGGACACGAGCTGGTCGATGATCTGGCGCAGGTCGCCGTCGGAGTGGAGGATCGCCGGTACTCCGAGTTCATGCATCGCGGCGACGATCTCTGTGAGATACGGCGTCACGAACTCCGCGAACATCTTCGGGCTGATGAATGGGCCTTCGTTGAAGCCGTAATCGCTGTTGATGCAGATGAAGTCCAGCCCCTCGTCCACCTGCCGCTTCGCGAACTCGATGGACGCGTCGCACTTCTGGCGGGCGCTTTCGTGGGCCTCGTCCGGACGTTCGAACAGCATCACGGCGAAGTCGACCATGTCTCCGCCGGAGGGCATCCAGTACGTGCCGGAGCCGTTGAAACCGTACAGCATGATGCGGTCACCATACCGCCGCCGCGCCTCCGGGATGATCTCGCCGTCGAAGTGCCCGTGCAGACTTGTGCCGAAGTCCATCGCGGCCCATCCGTAGCGGTCGAGTATAAGCTCGCAAATCTCAAAGTGTTCCCCGCGCAGCCGGTCGCGCTCCGCCGGCGTGGCCTTCTGCATGTCGTCGCCCGTGGGCCAGGGGCGTCCGAAGGCGATCTCCGGGATCTGGAACACCAGCTCGAAGTGTGGCACTTTGTCCGGGACGCGTCCGGCGAAGACGGCTTCGAGCCGTTGACGGGGTGTCATCGTGGTCATGGCGTATGGCTCCGTAGCAGGTGGCGAAACACTGGCCGGGTCGGTGCGCGCCATCGCTCGGGTCCGGCGCTCTGAATAACGGAAGCGTGAGGGTCTGTTGGGGCAACCCCGTCCGCGGGAATCAGGGCGGTGCGCCATGCTCGAGGCATCGCTGTGTGGCCAAGCCTGCGTTGGTGCGACAACATACTTGCCAGAAGTGATTGACCCGTCATACAGAAGTTATACCTTCACCCATACGACCGCGAATCAGGACAGGCGCCAACAGGGAGATGCATGCGATGGGAGCGACGAGCAAAGTCACCTGGCTCAGGGCAAGCTACAGAATCGGTGCAGCGGTAGACTTCATCGCGGCGATCATGATGCTGTGGTCCGCAGTCGGTGGTTCGGGATCCGAGAGCGGGCATCTGGAGGCGCGCAGGGCGGCCCACGCCATGTCCATCGTCGGGTCGCTCATGGTTGGTTGGGGATGTCTCCTGCTATGGGCGGACAGAAAGCCGATCGAGCGGAAGGGCGTGCTGATGGTCCTGGCTATACCCACCGCTATCTGGCTTATCATACCCGGGAGCTTCGCCATCGCACAGGAAGTGGTTCCGATATATTCGCTCGCGTTTACGTCGGCGCTGCAGGTCCTCGTTCTTTCCCTGTTCGTGTTCAGCTACTACAACGCCCGGGGCCTCGAGCAAACCTGATGCGGACGTCACCACCGCGAGGCAACGCCGGCACGGTTTCACTGTGGGTCGTGTCGGCGCCACCTGGCGCCGAGCAGGGCCGCATGTGCACTCACGATGCGAAGCGCGCGACGCCACGTCGTGAAACGTAGTGGAACGACGCCGCCCCGTTGGCCCTCCGGCCTCCCACGTGCACACTTCCGACCAGCCGCACGTCCGTGCCGATTCGCGCGAGGTCACGTCGATGAGAATCACCGAAGTCGAGCCGATACTCGTCGCCCCGAGCTGGGTGTTCGTGAAGATCTCCACCGACGCCGGTATCGTCGGCTGGGGAGAGGCGCTGGGCGACAAGGCGGTCACGGTCTTCACCGCAGTGACGGAATTATCCCGCTACCTGGTCGGGCAGAATCCGCTTCGCATCGAGCATCACTGGCAGGCGATGTACCGTGGTGCATTCTGGCGAGGCGGCCCGATCCTGAACGCGGCGATCAGCGGAGTCGACATCGCGCTGTGGGACATCCTCGGCAAGGCGCTCGGGCAACCGATCTGGCAGATCATGGGCGGACGCTGTCGGGACAGTGTCCGACTGTACCTCTCGCCCGGCGGACGCACACCCGAGCAAATGGGGCAGCGCGCCGCAAGTGCCGTTGAGCGGGGATTCACCGCGCTGAAATGGTGCCCGACAGCCTCCCAGGCCGTGCCCGTCCTCACCGGCGCGGAGGGGGCTCGCGATGCGGAGGCCCAGGTAGCGGCGGTGCGTGAGGCGGTGGGTGACACAGTGGACATCCTGCTGGATTTCCACGGCCAACTCAGCCCGGCCATGGCGGTCGTCTACGCGAAAGCCGTTGAACCTTACAGACCGATGTTCATCGAGGAACCCGTGCTGCCCGAGCACGCGCGAGAGCTGCCGCGCATCGCTCAAGCGACGTTGGTTCCCATCGCGACGGGCGAACGCGTTTTCACGAAGTACGGTTTCAGGCCAATCCTCGCGGCGGGCGGCGTCGCCATGCTCCAGCCGGATCTCGGCGCGTGCGGCGGTCTGACGGAGGCGCGGAAGATCGCCGCTATGGCGGACGCATACGGCGTCGGGATAGGGCCGCACAACGCCTACGGACCCATCCTGACCATGGCCGCGCTGCATCTGGACATGAGCATCCCGAACTTCGTCGTGCAGGAACATCAGGAGCAGACGAGCATGGGGCAGGGCATATTCGTCGAGCCGCTTCGCAGCGAGGGGGGCCGAGTCGCGCCTCCTGACGGCCCAGGCCTCGGCGTGGAGATCGACGAGAACGCCGTGCGGAGCAGGGCGTTCACGCCGCACGACCTGCCGATCCTGACCAATGAGGATGGTAGCATCGCCGACTGGTAGTGCCCGAGAGTCAACTCGCCAAGCCCGACGGATATGATGAGGAGTCGCAACGTGACACAGGAAGACCTCGACAACTACACCTCGGTATCGTTCGGCGAAGCTCCGCACCACGAGGTGCGGTACACGTCTGGCAGGAACATGTACGTCGAGGAGCTGCGCGATGGTCACTGGCTCGCCGCGGGATGGAATGCATCGGGCCACATCGAGTTTCCCGGCACGGGCGGCGACATACAGTCCTTCGGGCTGAGCATCGGGTCGAGTGCAAGGCGGGACCAGCCACTAGCCGGATGGAAGTGGGTCTCGGGCAGTGAGCTTCCGGATGGAGAACGCGCTTTTCGCCACGTCGTCGTTGAACTGGCGAACACGACGATGCCGCTGGCGGTGCTTGTCCACACGCTCCTCGACGGTACGCCTGTAATCGTGCGCTGGCTGGAGATTCGCAACGACTCGGACACGCCGTTGCCGCTCTCGCGGGTGGAACCGTTCGCCGGCAAGCTCTGGCGCGAGGACGGCCTGCTCGGGCTGCAGGGATTCACGCTTGGCCACTTCACGAGCTCCGACTGGGGCCGCGAGGGGTGGTTCGACTGGCGTCCGATCCCCGATCCGAATGCAATTCCCGATGGACGCACATCCGTACGTAGCGATCGCGGACAGGGACACGACGCTCCGTTCTTCATCGTCCGGAACGAGAAGAAGGGCGAGTGCTTCATCGGGCACCTTGCGTGGTCGGCCAACTGGCTGATGGAATTCGAGCACCGCATGCTACCTGCCGGGACCAGCGATTCACTCGTATTCAGGGTCGGGCCGTGGGCATCCAGCGCGCAGCGTGTCGTCGCGCCGGGCGAGACAGTGACGACGCCGCCTGTGCACCTCGGTCACTCTGACGGGGATCTCGACGCCACGGTTCAGATGATGCACGAGCATCTCCGCCGCTCGGCTCTGCCACGCCCGGTGCCGGAACGGGCACATCGCGTGCAGCTTCTCGTGCCGGCGGACCAGGGCTTCGTCACCGGCGACGCCTTCAACGAACAGACGATCCGGGATAGCGTCGACGTCGCCGCTGCACTGGGGAGCGAGGTGTTCACGCTCGACGCCGGCTGGTGGGATATCACCGGCGACTGGTACCCGTCGGAAAAGCGTTTCCCCGATGGGCTGGGCTCCGTGCGAGACTACGTCCACGAGCGAGGGCTTCTGTTTGGGCTGTACATCGAAGCCGAGGGAGGACGCGGCCCGGTGGACAAGAGCGCCGTCGGGCGAGCGCATCCCGACTGGCTGGGTCCGCACGGGATCATAAATCTTTCGATCCCCGATGCCGCCGACTGGATGGAATCGGAGATCTGCCGCGTCATCGACGAGTACGGACCGGATCTCTATCGCCTCGACTACAATCCGCAGGACACATACGAGGGGCACCACACGCAGCGCGATGGCGTCGTCGAGAACGACTACTGGCGCTACTACGATGCATTCCATGCAGTCTACGACCGCGTGCGGGCGAAGTATCCAGACGTGGTGTTCCAGCAGTGCGCGGCGGGAGGGGCCCGGAACGACCTCGGCACGGCGGCGTATTTCCATGAGACGTACCTCACCGATGGGCTCTGGATGCCGCATGTCCTGCGCGTGTACGCCGGTCAGACGCTGGCCCTGCCCCCGGAGAATCTCGTGGTGGCCATCGGCGCACCCGGTTGGAAGGGGCCGCTCGAGACGTATCTGCGCGCCACGTTCACGCTCTCGACGCCGCTCATTGCGTTTGGTCCAGCGCCGACGGTCGACACGCTGAACCCGTCCGTTCGCGACGCACGCATCTACAAGGAATCCATCCGGCCATTGCTGCCGACGTGCGCGATGTACCACCATGCGCCTGTGTCCTCCCGTGGCGGCGTGGAGTCCAGCGGCTGGTTCGCGGCGGAGTTCGTATCGCCCGACCGATCTCGTGGCTGGGCGACGATCGTCCGAATCGGTGCGACTGACTCGGACACTTTTGGCTTCGTCCCGAGGGGTCTCGATCCCGCGAAGACGTATCGCGTGACGTTCGACAGCATGGATTCCAGCGTCACGATGAGCGGCCTCGAACTCATGCGGGACGGCGTGCCGTTGCGACTGGAAGCGATCATGTCAAGCGAACTGCTCCTGTTCGAAACGGTCTGACTCGATATGAGCCTGTCTTTCACCGCGGAGGACCGACAATGAAAGTGGCAGTCATGGGTGCCGCCGGTTGGGTCGGCCGTGCGGTGCTGGAGAACTTCGCCGGACGCCACGAGGTGAAAGCTTTCGATATAGGCCCGGAGGCATGGGACGTGTATCGGCGCTTCGACGGGGGCTGGGAGGGAGAACGGCTCTACGGCGATATCGCCGATTTCGGAGCGGTCGACAGCGCGCTGGAAGGGATGGATGGGGTCGTGAACCTATCCGCCTACTTCGGCTATGAGGAGCCGCCCGAGGACGACGAGAGACCCTTTCTCATCAACGTCAAGGGGATGTGGAACATTCTGGAGTCGGCCCGTCGACGAGGGCTCAGGCGCGTGGTGCAGATGGGCTCGTGCGTGGTGCAACATCCCGACGGTCGATTCCTGTCGTCGGAGGTACGCAGCAAGGAAGGCAGCCTGTACGGCATCACGAAGCGGCTGCAGGAGGAAGTGTGTCGCCAGTTTCACGATGCCTACGGCCTGCCTGTCATAATCTTCCGGCCCTGTAGCATTGGCGACAGCAGACTCGGAATCTTTCGAGACGGCACGCCCGCTGGCGGCGGTGTCGGTTGGGTCTGTCGCCACGATCTAGCAGAGGCGTGTCACCTGGCGCTGGAGAACGAGACCATCGATTTCGACATCATGCACACCGCCAGCCATCCGGACGCGGACGAATACTGCAACGTGGCCCGATCCCGGGATATCCTGGGTCTGGAGTATCGAGGGCACTTCCCCGACAAGTGACAGCTCGTTCGCCGCGTGGTGAATGACGCGCGCGGACCCGGCGAGTACGTGGAGTCGCTATCTGGAGACGGCTTGGCGAGCGGGGTGTATCTCGTGAGAATGTCCGCGGGAGACGATGTCCTGGTGCGCCGGATATCGCTTGCGAAGTGATATCCCGCGAGCCGATCAGGTGGGTACATAGAAAAGCCTCATGGCCATCGCGCAGTAAGCTTGTGCGGCGCGGCGGCCATGAGGTGCTTCCTCCCCCTGAGGAAATCTATGTCATTCCATAGTGCGCGATATGGGGAGACCTGCGCTGCCGGGAATATAGGGCAGTCTGCGCGCGCGTCAAGTGCGGAAGTCCCACTTGCGCGACATTTCTCGTTGGAGGAGAGCTAACATGCGAGTGGCGGACAGGATATTCATGTCGTCGTCAACGTTCGGTAGAACCTATCTCGTCGAAGGCCCGGATGGTTACGTGATGATCGACACGTACACCATGGATGGTGTGCGTGCCGCGCTGGCCGAATACGAACGCGATGACGGCCTCGACCTCACCCGTCTGCGCGCGCTGTTGCTGACCCACCTCCATTACGACCATGCCGCCGGCGCAGCCCATATCCGAGCCGAGTACGATGTTCCGGTAGTGTGTCATCCGCTCGACGCGGAGGCGATCGTTGCCGGTGACCGGAACATGACGGCGGCCGATATCGCGTGGCAAAACGTCAGCGCGCCCGTACCGTCGTGCACGATCGACCACATGCCCGAGGATGGGGATCGCGTGGTCGTCGCCGGGCTCACGTTCGACGTAGTCCACCTGCCGGGGCATTCGCGGGGCGGAGTCGCGTACATACTCGACGGACACGCATTCACCGGCGATACGATCATGCCGGGGGGGCGCATCGGCTGGTCGGACGTGCACTGGGGCTCGAACCTGCCCGATCACGCGGACAGCGTCCGGAAGCTCCAAGATACAGGCGCGGAACGCATATACGGCGGCCACGGAGATCCCGAGGACATCACCGACGCGCTGTACGACACGGCGCTCGATAGCGTGCGGAAGCTCATCTACGTCGGCCTGCCGTCGAGCGTGTCCGTCCGCGTCGAGCCGCGCGATGCGTCGGACGTTCGGCGCGATGTCGTCGTGAGCGGCATTCCCGAGGAGCCCGCCCTCGTTCCGGAGAACTTCCCGACGGACCTACGCTACGCGCAACTCTACCAGGTGGAGACGAGGAATCTGCGCGGCTACATCCGGCCGCTTGGGCACATGCACGGGCTGAATCTCGCGGGCGAGAACAACGTGCCCATCACCGCGCCGTTCGCGGCGACGATGAATCTGGAGCATTACTGCGAGCGGGGCCGGGCGGGCAAGTTCACGCCGCGTAACGAGGTTGCCCAGACGTATGAGGTAGAGCGCGACAGCGTCGTCGTCCACTTCGCGCCGCATCCTGAGTGGGCGGTGACGAGCAGCGTGCGCTACACTCGCCGCGACGACAACGAGTTCGACGTGCTGTTCTCGTTCCTGTTCGACCGCGATTACACCCGCTTCGAGGCGTTCATCGCGAGCTACTTCTGGGGCAAGCAGATTCCCTATGTCGCCGCGGGCGGGAGCGTGTTCCGGCCAGACATCGAGCCGCCCTCGCAGCTCTTCTTCCCCCGGGATGAGGATGCGCGCGAGCAGGTCGGCGACGGGCGGTGGGACTTTCTGACGGGCGTCAAGCTGAGCGCCGACACCTACTCCGACGGCATGTTCAATGACGCGCCGATCACGATCCATCGCCCCGACGGTACCGACTGGGCGTTCGTGCAGATGGTCGATGCGCGCGAGTGCTCCGCGGTGAGCGTCAACACGTTCGCCTACGCGCAGGACTTCTCGCTCATCGGTCGCGACGTGTCGGCAGGAGACATCGTCGATGTGCGCGCTCGGGTGATGTACCGCGAACTTGGCGCGCCGGAGCAGGCGGTCGAGCTGTACCGCGCGTGGCAGGCGGATATCGACGCGGAGTGATTGGGGACGATGCCCAGCGGCTGAAGCCGCGGGCTACGTACATCGCGGTGTCGTAACGGAAGTCGGCTGAAGCCGACTGGCGGGGGATGCCGCGCGGAACGGTTCTCGTTCCCCCAGGTGTGTGTCCTTCGCTTCCTGATCGCGGCGGTCGCTTGATGGGGGAGTCCCCTTCAGGGGACTTCGTTCTCTTTCCGTAGCCCGCGGCTTCAGCGTCCGGGCGTCATCCGGCGCAATGTCCCTCCAGGGCGGATATGAGGCGCGGTACGATACCGTTGCGCACGGACGGGTCCCGCCAGTCGTCGAAGTCATCGAGCACCGCGTCGATGGCCGGATCTCCCAGGGCCCGGAGCGCGGGGTGCAGGCGATCCGCCACCGGACCGAAGTAGGCGTCGACGAAGCCCGTGCGGTCCATCCAGCATCGCCACGATGCGGTCAGCGAGCGTAGCACGGGAACCGCGTTCTCGCCGTGCTCGACGGCGCTCGCAACATCGACGATATCCGCCGTGAAGGCCAACTGGAGCGCCAGGTCGCGCAGATACCGTTCCGCGCCACCGATGAGCAGTCCCGATAGCGCGGTCTCGACGGGCTCGAACGGCGGCAGCGCCTCGATTTCCGCCAGTGCATCGCGTGCTTTCTCCGACGAGAAACCGGCGATGGCTTCCCACGCGCGCGCCAGGACTTCGCCCCGACCCGGCAGGAGGCGTTCCGCGAATCCGGGCAGATCCGCATCCGCGGGTGTGCCACCTTCGGCGACGTGCGCGAAGAAGTACGTATTCGGCAGTTGCACGACGTGTGTCTGCGCGTTTGCCATGCAACCGCGGTAGGAGCCCCCCCACGGGTAACCATCCAGCGTGGCGCCGACGTTCTCCGAGTCCTGGTTGGTGTGAGGGAATGTCGGCTCGCCTTCGACGAGGCCGTACGACAGGTAGATCGAGCGCCCGTCGACGCCGAGACGCTCCGCGAGGGCGCGTTGGGCGTCGCCGCAGACGAGGAATCGCCATCTGCCGTTGTCGTTCGCGAGCAGGTCGGCGACGACCGCCTCCCAGTCCTCGGGGTCCGGTTCTATGTTGGCTGGCAGGCCCTGCTCGGACAGCTCCCAGAAACGGTTGTACGTCTCCCACCCCATCCAGATCCAGTAGAAGAGCTTCACCGTGGGGTTCAGCTCGGAGAGCATCTCCATGTGCCGGTGGAGCAGCGCGGCGAACTCCGCGTTTGTGGAGCCGACGTATCCGCCCGGATCGCTGTCGATGATGACGAATCCGTTCGCGTTCGAGAGGCGGGCGAGCAGGTTCCGACGAATGCGCATGAGCCGGTCCACCTGTACCGGATCGCTGGGATCGAGTCGTTCATCGGTGCGGAAGAATGGCCGCTCCTCGAACGTGTACTCGGCGGCATGGCTGTTGCCGACGGTGTTCGCTCCAAGCGTCACGAGGACCGTCATGCCGAACTCGTTGTGGAGCATGTCGATGACATCGTGGAGCTTGTCGAGGTGCGCCACGTCGCTCGTCGTCGGCGGATCGGGCATCGTCTCGACGATGGGCCAGATCATGATCAGGTCGTACCCCAGCTCGGATAGCCCGGCGGCGTACCCGCGCCAGTCGTCGAGCGTCCACGTGCGGGCCGCGTAGGGGTGGCTGTAGCCCCAGTGCATATGGACGTACATGCCGATGTGAGATGCCATCGTTCCACCTCTCCACTCGGGAAGCTCCAGGCGCTGCGAATAACGGTACGACTGCCGTCGTCGTCGCCAAACTCCCGGCGGAGCCTGGTTCCGCGAGTGCTTGCTCGCGTAGTCTGACGTGATCTGGAGTGCGCCGGCGCCGACCATGTCAGCGATCCTTCATCCACGTTACGACGCCGCCAATCCGAACGAAGTGAGGATTCCCTAACACCCCGAGAACAGGCGAGATTCTTCGCTGCACTCAGAGTGACGGCAAAGCCTCACTGTGAGGCGTTCTGACGATGACGCTTCCCTGTGCAGGGAGGCGTCAGTCGCCGCCGCTTGGGCCGGACGTCCTTGTCGGCGTGATTCTTAGTGACGCGAGCGGCCACATCACCTCCCAACACCGGCGGGAAGACGCGATGCCCGAATCGAGAAGCCCGAACATCCTGTTCATCATGACGGATCAGCAGCGTTACGACTGTGTCGGCGCGAATGGCAACGACGTGATCCGGACACCGAATCTGGATCGCCTCGCCGGGGAGTCGGCGAACTTCTCGTCCTGCTTCGTGCAGGCGCCGGTCTGCGTCCCGTCGCGTCAGACGTTCTTCACCGGACGCTACCCGCATTCGCATCGCAACCGCGTGAACTACACGCCGCTCGACGCCTCCGAAACGCTCATGCAGGCGCACTTGCAGGATGCGGGATACACCACCGGATTCGTCGGCAAGCTCCACTACTGGCCGCCGACGCGGGAGTTCGCGTTGAGCACCGGCTTCGACCATGGTCTCATCCACGACGCCGGGCCAACCAACGAGCACTCGGATTACGTGGCGTGGATGACGGAGAATTCGTCTTGCACCGCCGAGAACTACCGCGAGTGCGCTCCATCGAAGCCGGGCGGAAATCCGTACGCGTCCCGCCTCCCGGACGAGTATCACGAGACGACGTGGTGTGGGGAAAAGTCGCGCGAGATGCTGCGCGAGATGGCGGCGTCGGACGAGCCATTCTTCCTGTTCTCGTCGTATTGGAAGCCGCATTCCTCATTCGAGGTGCCCGAGCCGTGGGCGTCGATGTACGACGACGTCGACTTCGCGGTACCGGAGTCGAAGACGCTCAAACACATCGAGAGCCTGCCGCTGCCGGTCCAGCGTCTGGCTCTGCGCAGCGATGAGCCGAACTACGAGGTCGGCGCGGAGACGCTGAACTGGATGTACCGGTCGTACTACGCTGCGGTGAGCCACCTCGACCGGGAGGTTGGGCTCACGCTCGATCTGCTGCACGAACTCGGCCTGGCGGAGGACACGGTCGTCGTCTTCTGCAGCGATCACGGCGATCTGCTCTACGAGCACGGCATCAACGGGAAGAACGCGTTCTTCGAGGGGGCGATCCACGTGCCGATGATGCTCCGACTGCCCGGCGCGATTCGCTCCGGCCCGTACGACGATCTGATCGAAACGACGGACGTTCTGCCGACGCTCTTCGAGCTGTGCGGTGTGCCCGTGCCGGGAAGCAACCAGGGCCGAAGCTTCGCCCGCTGCATCTCGGACCGGGGGTCGCCCTACGAGCGGCGCACGCACGTCTTCGGCGAGAACGTCATTCCGGAGGTCATCACGGCGGGCATGATGGACTTCGCGTACGAGCCGGGCGAGGGCGTGGGCGGCATCAAGCACCCCGATGCGAAGATGGTCCGCACGGGGCGCTGGAAATACTGCTACTACGTGGGCCACGGCGAAGAGCTGTACGACATCGAGTACGATCCCGAGGAGATGCACAACCTCGCCGCCGACCCCGCGTACAAAGAGGTCGTGCGGGAGATGAAGGATGCGCTGCTCGACTGGCTCATCACCGCCGACGAGCCGGATCAGATCGCTCCGCGCTGGTGTACGTAGCGAAATCGAGGATTCGCAGTATGAGTGGCACGGTTCTCTTCGAGGACGATTTTTCCGGCTTTCCACCGGGCCTGTTCAGCGCCGACGTCGGGCCGCACACGGAGTACCACTACCTCCCGGAGGCGGCGCCGAAGGGCGGTTGGTCCGTCGCTTCGTTCGCTAGCCGCGAGGCCGGGCTCGCGTGGCACATTGAGGATATCGACGGGCGTCGCTACCTGCGTCAGACGCAGTACAACAAACACCTCCACACGCACCCGATGCTCTGCGTGGGCGACCCCCTGTGGGGAGATGCCGCCGTCGAGGCGCGCGTTACGCCCGAGGTCGACCGGGTACGGTGCGGCATCGTGTTCCGGTACCGCAACAATCGCTGCTACGACTTCTTCGGCTTCGACGGCGACCGGGTCGTCCTGATTCGCGTCCGGCACGAGGCGGAGTTCCACGTTCCCGACGAGGTGGTTCTGGCGGAGGCGCGGTTCGAGCGGCGTCCGTTCACGGAGTATCGCCTCTCTGCCGGGGCGACGGGCGGCTCGCTTACCGGCAGCGTCGATGGCGTGGAACTGCTGTCGGCGCGGGGCGGCACCTATGGTGCGGGCAAGGCAGGGCTCCTCGCCGACGACGTTACGCGATTCGCCGGCATCCGGGTAACGGCGACAGAGTCGGCGGGTGAAGCATTTGCCATTCTCCGCTCTCGGAGGGAACGCGAACTGGCCGATCTGCAGGCGGCGAATCCGAAACCGGTGCTCTGGAAACGGTTCAGCACCGAGGGGTTCGGCGCGGCGAGGAACCTGCGATTCGGCGACCTCACGGGCAACGGCGAGATGGATCTCGTCATCGGGCAGATCACGCACCACGGTCCGCGCGATGCCTACAGCGAGGTCGGCTGCATCACGGCGATGACGTTCGACGGAGATATCCTGTGGCAGTCGGGCGAGCCCGATCCAGCAAAACACCACCTCACGAACGACGTAGCGTTCCAGGTGCACGACATCGACGGCGACGGGCGCGCGGAGGTGGTCTACGCTCGCGACTTCGAGCTTGTCGTCGCCGACGGCGCGACCGGCCAGGTGAAGTATTCAGCGCCGACCCCCGAGAGTCGCCCGCCCGCGGATCGATACCCACGCATTCTCGGCGACTGCCTCTTCTTCTGCGATCTGCGCGGCACCGGTCGCGCGGCGGACGTGATCATCAAGGACCGCTACTGGCACCTCTGGGCGCTGAACGATCGCCTCGAACCCATGTGGGAGCAGGAGTGCAAGACCGGGCACTATCCGTACGCGTATGACGTAGACGGCGATGGGCGCGACGAACTTGCCATGGGCTACGCGCTCTTCGATGACGACGGCACGCAGCTGTGGAATCTCGAAGACGTGCTTCCCGACCACGCCGACGGCATCGCGATCACGAACTTCCAGGAGGCGAGCGATTCCGTACCGAAGATCCTGTACGCGGGGAGCGACGCGGGGCTTATCCTCGTCGGGCTCGACGGCGAGATCCTGCGCAACCACCTCATCGGCCACGCGCAGAACCCTGTCATCGCGCGTTTCCGGAGCGACCTGCCCGGCCTTCAGGCCGTCTCGATCAACTTCTGGGGCAATCAGGGCCTGCTGCACTTCTACGATGGCCACGGCGAGATCTACCACGACGCGGAGCCGCTCAACATGGGGAGCATGTGTCTGCCGATCAACTGGACCGGGCGCGACGAGGAGTTCTTCGTTCTGAACCCGAATCCGCGTCACGGCGGCATGTACGACGGGTGGGGCTGGCCCGTAGTCATGTTCCCCGACGACGGCCACCCGGACATGTGTTACTCGGTGCTGGACGTCACCGGCGACTGCCGCGATGAGGTGATCGTATGGGATCAGCGCGAAGTGTGGGTCTACACCCAGTCCGATAGCCCGCGCGAAGGAAGACTACATCGCCCGGATCGTAATCCGCTGTGCAACTCGTCGAACTACCAGGCGAGCGTCTCGCTGCCCGGTTGGAGCGGCTGATTGCCGGCGGAGTGGTTCGCGATACTGTGAGCCCGCTCACGTTGCCCCGATTCCCCTATGGCACGTGAGCGAATTCTCTGTGTTTATTCCACTTACGTCTTGACACGCTGCCACTCACGGGCGTCATTTAGACACTGCCTCGCCGCGAGGCAGAAGGCGGAGCATCGCACGCGTTTGGTAGGCCCTCCGTGCGAAATTCCCGACAATTCGACTTTGGTCGATAGACTGATACCCGCGACGCGTTCCGAGCACTACAGGGAACATATGCGTCGCATCTCCGTTACGTTCGGGGGGCTCCAACATGCGCCGCTACCTCTCTCTGTTCGCCGCAATCTCCGTTCTCTGCTCGGCGCGTGCCTACGCCGTTGACATTCCCGCGGGACCGACTTACGTGTCGGGCAGCATCACCACGCAGACGTGGGACCCGTTCATGGCGCCCTATATCGTGACCGGCGCTATCACGGTGCCTGCCGGCAACACGCTCACGATTCTGCCCGGCGTCGACGTGCAATTCGACGCGGACGTGCAGTTCATCGTTCAGGGCAGCCTGCACGCGGTGGGCACGGAGACGGACTCCATCCGCTTCACCAGGGGCACGGCGGCGGAGTGGGGTGGCATGCGTATCTCAGGCGGCGACTCCAGCACGATACAGTACGCGCGCATCAGCGACGGCAACGCAGACGGTGCTTCCAGCCCAAACCACAGTGGTGGTGCGATCTACCTTAGCAATGCACGCGTCGGAATGCAGAACAGCGTGATCAGCGGCAACTCAGCCGCCAACTACGCCGGTGGGGTGTACCACTCCGGCGCCAGCGTGATGCTCACCATGGCGGACTGCAAGATCATCGAAAACACGTCCGGCACGTACGGTGGCGGATTCTGGGGCTACGACGGAGTTGTGAGGCTGGCAGACTGCGAGATCTCAGGCAATTCGTCAGGCTACGGCGGCGGAGCGTACTTCGACAACCTCGTAGACGCCACGCTGGATCGATGCACCATATCGGGCAACTCCGTAACGCAGTATGGTGGCGGGGTGCTTCTGCTCGAGGCCGGCTGTTCTGTCGAGCTGACGAACTGCACCGTCGTTGGGAACACGGACACCAGATTCAGCGGTGGAGTGATGAGTCAGAACAGCGCCGTCGCGACGCTCACAAACTGCATCGTGTGGGGCAACTCCTTTGCGGATCTGTACGAAGATGGTGCTACGGTGAATGCCGCGTATTCGGACGTAGAGGGCGGCTGGACGGGCACCGGCAACATCAACGCCGATCCGCTCTTCGTAAGCGCCGTGGGTGGCGATTACTCGCTTAGCGAGGGCTCGCCGTGTATCGACGCAGGCGACCCGTCCTCGCCGCTCGACCCGGATGGCACGCAGGCGGACATGGGCGCCATCTACTTCGATCAGACCAACCCGGTCAGCGGAGGTCTCACCACGACGACGTGGACTTCCGCGGAGAGCCCATACCACGTTACCGACACCATCACCGTGCTCTCCGGTAACACGCTCACTATCGAGCCGGGCGTGGACGTGCTGTTCAACGCCGACGTGCCGTTCGTCGTGCTGGGTGCGCTGAACGCGGTCGGCACCGAGACTGACTCGATCCGCTTCATCAAGGGTGCCGCGGCGGAGTGGGGTGGCCTGCAGCTCACCGGCGGTGACACGAGCGTGATCGCCTACGCGCGAATCAGCGATGGCAACGCCGACGCGGCGGGCGCTGACGGCGGCGGCATCCTCCTTGCCAACGGCGCCACGCACCTTACCATGAGCAACAGCGTCATCAGCGGTAACACGGCCAGCGACGATGGCGGCGGAGTGTACAACGGCGGTTCCACCGTAGTGTTCACGGACTGCGATATCTCCGACAACGTCACCGGCGTCGACGGCGGTGGGCTGCAGAACTACTACGGCAACATGACGCTCACGGGGTGCGTCGTCGAGGGCAACTCCAACGGCGACTGGGGCGGTGGCCTGCGCAACCACACCGGCACCGTGACGCTCACGAAGTGCTCCTTCATCAACAACAACGGAACGAACCGCGGCGGAGGCGTCTACAACAACGACGGCAACGTAACGGTCACGAACTGCACCTTCAGCGGCAACACCGCCACAAGTGGCGGCGCAATCGGCCAGCACAACTCCACGACGACGGTTAAGAACTCCATCATGTGGGGCAATTCGAGCGCGGTCTGGGTGCAGAGCGGATCGGCTCCTGCCACGTACAGCGATATCCAGGGCGGCTACAGCGGCACCGGAAACATCAACGCCGATCCGCTGTTCGTCGATGCAGCGAACGGCGACTACTCGCTCGACGCGAACTCGCCGTGCGTCGACACCGGCGATCCGGCCTCACCCGTCGACCCGGACTACACACGCGCGGACATGGGCGCGATCCCCTACGATCAGCCGTACACGCCCGTCAGCGGCAACATCTACACGAGCACGTGGACCAAGGCGAACAGCCCGTATCGTGTGAGCGGCCTGCCCGTTGTGCAGTCGGGCCACACGCTGACCATCGAGGCGGGCGTCGAGGTGCTGTTCGATGTCGATGTCGAGTTCCGCGTGTACGGTTCGCTGGTCGCCAACGGCGCCGAGGGTGACTCAATCGTCTTCGACGAGGGCCTTGCCAGCGAGTGGGAGGGCATCGATCTCTACAACGGGGCGACGCTTTCGTACGTTCGCGTCTCCAACGGCAGCGCCAACGGCGCGGACATCAACGGCGGCGCTCTGCGTCTGGGCACAAACGGCTGGGTCAATGCCAGCCATTGCCGCTTCAACGCGAACTGGGGCGCCTCCAGCGCCGGCGCGCTCTACCTCAATGGGCGCAGTACGCAGTCGTACTTCACGGACTGCACGTTCGAGTACAACGCAGCGGGGTCTGCTGGTGGTGCGGTGTATGTTGCTCCCTACGCCGTCACGGCGAACTTCACCGACTGCGTCTTCCGTGGCAACACGACGTACTCAAGCAACTACGCCTACAGTGGCGGCGCGATCAGGGTGTACTCGTCCACTGCGAACATTGTCGGCTGTCTGTTCACCGGGAACTCGTCCATACGCGGCGGAGCCGTCACCGTCCAGGCAGTGAATACCGCCAATACGTGGGCCTACATCGACCGATGTACGTTTGCTGGTAACTCAGCCCCCTCGGGCGGCGGGCTCTACATCAGCCGCAGCGGCACCAAAGGCTGCTGGGCCACCGTGAAGAACAGCGTCTTCTGGACGAACCCTGGCGGCGAGATAACGCTCTACGGTGCATCGGCGGCCTACGTCTAGTACTCGGATGTTTCGGGCGGCTACGGCGGAACCGGCAACATCAACGCCGATCCGTTGTTCGTAGGCGGTGGCGACTACACGCTGCAGGCGGCTTCTCCCTGCGCTGACGCGGGAGACCCAACCTCGCCGCTGGACGCCGACGGTACACCGGCTGACATGGGCGCGTTGGCATCGACGCAGCCTGGCACGCCCGTCAGCGGCACGATCAATACGACGACGTGGACGGCGGCGAACGCTCCCTACCGGGTGATCGGGGCGGTCACAGTTCCGACGACGAATACGCTCACCATCGAGCCGGGTGTCGATGTGCTGTTCAACGCCGACGTGCAGTTCGCGGTTGAAGGCGCGATGCACGCGGTCGGCACCGAGGCGGACAGCATCCGGTTCGTGCCGGACGCCGTGGATAGCTGGCGCGGACTGCGCTTCACCGGTGGAGACAGTTCGACGATAGCGTACGCGCGGATCAGCGATAGCTACGCGCAGACCGGCGGCCTTGGCGACGCGAACGGCGGCGGTATCTACGCCGCGAACATCGGCACCAAAGTAGTGGTCAGCAACACCGTCATCGAGGACAATACGGCGGACGCCAACGGTGGCGGCGTGTACGTCGACGGCGCGGCCTCGGTGGAGCTTTCCGACTGCGAGATCACCGGCAACGACGCGATACTCGGCGGAGGCCTGCACTCGAACGGTGGCCCGCTCACGTTGCTCCGCTGCGTGATCGCGGGCAACTACGCCCTCAACGGCGGCGGCGGCTTCTACGTACCGTTCGCCGGAGGGATGTATGTGTTCGACCGCTGCACGTTCTCGCTGAATGACGCGGGCGGCAGCGGCGGCGGCGGAATGCTCGTGCAGTCTGGCGTGGTGGCGTATGTTGAGAACTCGATCCTGTGGGACAACACGCCGAACCAGGTTGTGGACAACGGCACGACGAATATCACCTACTCCGACGTCGAGGGTGGCTTCGCCGGCACCGGCAACATCGACGCCGATCCTCGCTTCGAGGATCCGACCGGCGAGGATCTGACTCTGAAGCCCAGCTCGCCGTGTATCGATGCGGGGAATCCCGGAGTGCCGTACGAC
>CAZEAI010000017.1:8108-56501 GCA_964510105.1 uncultured bacterium | reverse complement strand
TACAGCACGTGGTGGAAAGGCGTCGGCTTTGACGGCGCGCCGTCGGCGCCGGGAGTGTATCTCGTGGAGTACCGAACCGATACAGACCGCACCCTGCGCCAGGTGCGATGGCCCGCAACGAACTGAGAGCCAACCGGTGTCGATTTCTTGACCCACTCGTCGATGGCGACGTATCATGTATCGTGCGTCGTCCTGCAATGAGTTGTGCCTAGCCCATCCGGTGCCTTCTGTGACGAACTCGAAGTCTCGCGGCCTTACGGTACTCATCGCCCTTTCGTCTCTGCTGTTCAGCGGGCAGGCGAAGACGCGCGCCGAGCAGCTCGGCTGGCCGATCGACGCGACGATCCGCTTCACTTCCTCGTTCTGCGAGTACCGTCCCTTCCGATTCCACGCCGGGATCGATCTCTCCACCGGCGGCGTGACGGGAGTGCCGGTCCGCGCGGTGGCCGACGGCTACGTGTGGAGGCTGCGGGTATCTCCCTACGGCTACGGCAAGGTGATATACCTTCGGCTACGCGACGGACGTTCTGCAGTCTACGCGCATCTCGACCGATTCAGCGACGTACTGAACCGGCTCGTGCGCCTTGAGCAGGAACGGCGGCGGAGATACACGATCGACGTCACGTTCGCGCCCAACCAGGCGGTCTTCTCCAAAGGCGATATCATCGGCTGGAGCGGGCGCACCGGCATTGGTGTGCCACACCTCCACTTCGAGCTGCGCGATCGCGCGAACAGGCCGACCGATCCTCTATCCAACGGTCTGACGTTCGACGACACGGTGAGCCCTACCATCGGAGTCCTCTCGTTCATACCCCTCGACGGCGACGCACGGGTGGACGAGCGGATCGAACCGGTCGCGGTTCCTCTGGCGAAGTACGACGGCGTATGGTCGAGTACGAAACGCGTAGCGCTCTGGGGGCGGGTAGGTATCGCCATGGCCGGGTGGGACCGGACGCAGATGGGGCGCTACCGACTCAGCCTGCGGTCCATGAACGTCGCCATTGACGGCGTTGAGGTGTTCAGCCGCCGCTACTCCGAAATGTCGTTCGCCTCGCAGCATCTCTCCGTGTTCGACCGCAACTTCAACCTGATCGCGACGGGCGCGGGCCGCTATTTCAACATGTTCATCCAGCCGGGGAACACGCTGGAATACTACGATAGCCGTCCCATCGGATCGGGCATTCTGGCCTGCGCCGTGGAACCGACCGAGCCGGGCGAATACGAGCTGACGCCAGGATTGCACGAGCTGAGCGTCACCGTTTTCGACTTCGACGGCAACAGCGCCGAGGCGAGGCTTCCGATCGTGGTCGGCCGCCGGCCTCAGATAGCGGAGTTCAGCGTACGGGAGAGCGAGGACGGCCGCAGCCTGCACGTCGCGGCATACGATACGCTCGATGAGGTCTCGCTCGAGGGGTTCCTGTCGGACGATGCGTGCGCGACATGGCGCAGCGTCGAGCGCACTCGGGACGACTCGACCGGCTCCGAACACGGGCAGATGGAGGTGTTCCTCCCGTCGATCCATGACAGCCTTTACGTTCGCATCGTGGCGGAAGACACCCTCGATCAGCGATCTGTCAGGGTGGTTCGTGTGGCGGATCTGCTGGGCGAGCCGGAAATCCGAATCTCCCAGAAATGGGGACGAGACTGGTGCGCCTTCGACGTCCGAGCCTCCCGCCCGCTTGCGACGCCTCCCACCGTGGCCGCCACATGGGGCACGGAGAAGATCGTGCCGATGCCTGCGGCGCAGATATCCCAGGGGCTGTACGAGGCGGAAATTCGGCCGGATCCGTCGTGGCCGCAGGATTTCATCGTGCGCGTTCTGGCGGGCGAAGGTCCACCGACAATCGTGTCGCAGTGGCGTCAGGAAGACCGGATTCCCGGCCGGTGCGACCCGGTTCTTTCGCTGGACAGCACCGAGGCCCGTTACCGGGCGGTCGTCACGTTCACAGATCACTTCCCGGATAGCGGCGCGGTCCGTCTCTCCATTGCGGGCGCGGATACCTCGTTCTCCGTGGAGGGGCGACGCATCGGGCCATGGGGCGGCGAATACTATCTTGCCGACGGTTCGGCGGGCCTGGAAGTCGGATATGGCGTGATGCCGGAGCCGATGTTCGTGCGCATCGAGCGCGAGAAACTCCCCTCCTGGCCGGGGCTTGAACCCATCGGCGACGGTTACGCGTTCGAGCCACAGGTGTATCCGCTTGTGGGGGAGGCCACCACCGTGATCGCCGTTCCGGACTCGGTTGATCTCACGGGAGTGGGTCTGTTCGCTTACTCGCCGCGCGGAGCGGAACTCGTCACGCCGGCGGAGGGCCGGTTCGATCACACCTTGAGGACGCGCGTGCGAAGTCTTTCCACAGTCGGCGTGTACCGCGACCTGACGCCGCCGGAAATCATGTTCGTCTCACCGGGCACCGGCGCGAGCACGGCGACGCCCAGGATGCACGTCCGGCTTGTCGATCGCGGAGCGGGCTTTGCGAAGAGCGACGATGCGATGGAGATGCTCATCGACGACCAGTGGGTTCCCGCCGAGTACGATCCTGAGGAAGACAGGCTGGTCTACGTCCCGCCCTTTCCGTTGTCGCGCGGTCGACACACCGTCGTGATCCATGCGCGGGATGCGGTCGGCAACGAAGCGACGGCAACCCGGGAGTTTACGATCGAATGAAACGTGCCGCGCGGACTCTGGTGGCGCTGTGCGAAATCGTGCGACCCGGAAATGTGTTGATAGCCGCGCTTTCCGTGATCGTCGGTGCAATGAGCGCGTACACTCCGATCGGTTACCCACTCCTCGTCGCGATGGCCTCCGCGGCACTGATATCCGCTGGCGGATATGTCATCAACGATGTCTTCGACGTCGAGATAGACCGCATCAACCGTCCCGACCGCCCCATTCCTCGCGGCGACGTGACGCCGATCGCCGCAACTCTGTGGGCAGCGACGCTTCTCGTGTCCGGTGTAGCGCTATCGCATCTTCTCGGCTGGCCGGAGCGTGCCATTGCGTTCGGCGCGGCTGCCGGGCTTGTCGCGTACGCGGCGAAACTCAAGCGGACGCCGCTCGCGGGTAACCTCGTCGTCGCGGCGATCAGCGGGCTGACATTTCTGTACGGTGGCCTGGGCGGCACGCATCCTGTGATGTCGCTCGCACCCGCGATGCTGGCAGGGGGGTACCATCTCGGAAGAGAACTGCTGAAGGTTGTCGCCGACGAAGAGGGCGACACAGCGGGAGGCGCCACGACGGCCTCCGTCGCGTTCGGCCCGACAGTGACAGCGCGCCTGGCGGCCATTGCGTTGGTCGCCGTCATCCTGGCGTCGTTGGCACCCTTTGTATGGGGCTGGTTTGGAAGCCGGTATCTCATTACCGTAATGGTGGGGGTAGATCCGATACTGGGTTACGTCGCGTGGCGGGCGATCAGAGTACCTGACCGTTCCGAAGCGGCACAGCTCGCGGTGCTCCTCAAGTGGGATATGCTGGTAGGCCTGCTCGCCATCGGATGGGACCGAGGATTGCCATGGGGACTGACTGGTCAGCTTTGAGCATCATACTGTTCGCCAGTGTGGCGGGAGCGCTCATGGCGTGGCGATTCGGCCCCGTGACGGGGCCCGGAGCTATCGGGCTCGCCGTAATCGGTGGCACGATATTGCTCGCCGATGGCTGGCGTCTGCTCGTACCGATCCTCGTCTTCTTCATCACATCCGCCGCGCTCAGCCGCCTGCCATATCCAATCGGAGCGGAACGCGAACACCGGACGTTGTCCCAAGTGATAGCCAACGGTGCGGTGCCGTTAGTGGGCGCGATGCTCATCTTCACGCACGAGGATGCCGACTGGACGCTCCGCGACGGTATGGCGGTGTATCTCGGCGCCATTGCCGCGGCCAACTCCGACACGTGGGCGACTGAGATCGGCACGCGGTTCGGCGGCGCACCAAGGGATTTCCTCAACGGGAGAACGCTGCGCGTGGGCACGTCGGGAGGCGTGAGCGGACTGGGAACGTTCGCCTCGGTGCTGGGCGGTCTTTCCGTGGCAGCCACCTATCCGGTTGTAGGCGGGGATCTCTGCGGTGGCTGGATACCGATGGCGCTGATCGTAGCGGCGGGATTCGCAGGCTCCCTCATCGACAGCCTGCTGGGTTCCACGATCCAGAAGAGGTACCGCTGCCCCGAATGCGGCGAGAACGTCGAAACGCGTGGGCACTGCGGGCGCTCCACGAGGCTCATGCGAGGCCTGATATCCAACAACCAGGCGAACTGGTTCTGCACCGCGACAGGCGCTCTGGCCGCATGGGCGTGGCTCTGCCGGTGAACGCGCTGCTGCATGGCTCGCTCGCCCGCGTGTGCGAGTCTGTCACCACGGCCGGAGACACTCCGGGCGGCGTCCTGTGGGTCGGGCAGCGAGACGATATCCTCGACGCGTTCCCGTTCGGGAACCGTGCGCTGGAACCCTCACCCGAGCCCGCTACTCTGGACACGATCTACGACCTTGCGTCCTTCACGAAGCCATTCGTCACGGCCGTCCTCATCCTGAAGGCCGTCGAAGCCGGACTCATGACTCTTCGCGACCCGCTGCGTCGATGGTTCGCCATAGACGCGAGCAATCCGGTCGGCGATGCCGAGCCGCACCAGCTCCTCCTACATACCAGCGGACTGCCGGCCGGACGAGACATACCCGCGCGAACGCAGCCCGGCGAGACCCTCATCGCGGCTCTCTGCTCCGGCGGGCTCGACTCGGAGCCGGGAACCGAGTTCGTCTACAGCGACGTGGGCTACCACCTCCTCGCCCACTTGGCGGAGCGCGCATTCGACGAGCCGCTGGAGGCGCTTGCTCAGCGACTGGTCTTCACCCCTCTCGGAGCGCGCGACCTGCGGTACGGCGTCCCGGATCAGGAACTCTACCGCACGGCCCCGACCGAACGCGTCGACGGCACCGTGCTCCGCGGTGTCGTACACGACCCCGTCGCACGGCAATTCGGAGGCGTATGCGGCCACGCAGGTCTGTTCGCCACCGCAGCGGACTGCGCGCGATTCTGCCGGATGATTCTGCGCCGCGGCGAAATCGAAGGCGAGCGAATCCTCTCGTCCGCGACAGTCGACCGCATGGTCGCGTCGGTCGCTGTTCCCGGAGGCAGAGCGCGGTCGCTCGGCTGGGACGTAGACACCCACTACTCCAGCCCACGTGGCGAGGTGTTTTCGAAGCGCGGCGTCGGCCACACAGGTTTCACAGGCCCGTCGGTGTGGATCGACCTCGAGAGCGGCGTCTACATCGTCATCATGACGAATCGCGTGCATCCCGACGGCGACGGCGACGTAGTTCGACTTCGTCGTCTTGTCGCGAACGTCGTGGCGGCTGCCGCGTCGCACTGACGATGTGGCCACCCTCGCGGTGCGTCATCAGGTTCGAGGACGTATCCGGCAGAACTCGCCCCCTGACCGTCACTCCCGCCATGCGACCCAATCGCCGGAATCCGCGGTACGTCCCTCATACGTGAATGGCTCGCCGGAGAAGTTGGCCAGCACACTCACGCCGTCCGAATACCGCGCGAGCTGCACGTCGCGCGCGAGGAATCGCTCCGAGTCGCCCTCGCCCTCCACGTCGATTCGCGGCGCGGTGACGAAGCGATGCTCATCGAGCGCGGCGTAGCTCGTCTGACGCAACTCGCGCGAGACCCGCAGGCAGAACTCATCCACCTCGTCCGGCATCATCCCCCAGAGCGGCATGTATGGAGCCGGGCAGTTGTAGAAATCCGTGTCCTTAGCCGTCATGTTCAGCACCGATCCGTGATACACCATGACGAACAACGGCACCGGTATCACCGGCGGAAGCACCTTCGGATTGTCGCTGGCTCCATATCCGCACCACTGGAATACGGAGAAGTACGCGCCCACGTCCACGACATCCGCCAGACAGTCGATCGGCATCGACTCCGTCGCCACGGTGCCGAACACGTCCTTCGCGTGTGCGAGCAGCTCGCGGCGGTTCATGGCGTCCTGCTCACGCGTCACGAGGTGGCGGTCGGAGTAGCACTCGATGAGCTCGATCGCGCCTTCGACATCGACATAGATCGATCCATCGCCGATCATGTCGTGCAGATCGCCAAGGCGCTCCTTCGCGTGGTCCGCTCGGATCTTCGAGCAGATGGTGTGTGTGTAGCTCTGATGCTGCTCCGCCCACCAGTTCGTCCTGACCGAGCCGTCACGCCGATGCACGACGAATCGTTCGTCGTAACCGGGGTTGAAGTCGAAGTAGTCGACGAAGTTCTCGTAGACCGTCATCCAGTACGCGTCGTTCACCGATTTCGCGTCACACGCGACCTTCGCAAGTGATTCTCGCGAGCCCTGCGGCGTGTTGATCGGGTCCAGCGCGTTGTTCGGTCGTTGCCAGATGTTGATGGCGTACGACACGAGGCCGGGGAAGCCCATCTCATGAGCCTTCGCCACGAGTTCCGCGGCATCGCGGCCACGCGCCTCGGGGCCGCCATAGTCGATCCCCATCTCCGCGAGCACCGCGCCGGGCAGCTTGTGGACGAGCGGATGCCCCTCCGCCTTCTCTTCAAGCGTCCTGTACCGGCCCTCGGCCTGTAACTCCGCGCGATACCACCGTGCGAGCGCGCCGTAGTCGCCGTCCTGGACGGCGTAGTCCACGCGTCGAGAGTAGGCGAGCCGGGTACCGTCGAACAGCATCGACGGCCAGACCGCATATGCGGTCGACTCACCGTAATTCAACTCCGCGACGAGATAGCAGTCGTACGGCGTGCGGGCGTACGCGCAGAGCGTCTTGTCGGCGCGAGTCACACCCCAGATGGGCATCGACCAGCCGTTCTGACCGCCACTGAAAATGAGATTCTCCCACGTGTGTCCGTCACGCTCCGGCGAGCCGTCCACCATGACGCCCGCGCCGCGCGGCAGAACGAGCGAGGCGTCGTCGCCGGGAGCGAAGGAGCCGAGGCGGTACGGGAAGTCGACGAGAACTCGTGCGCCGTCCGGCACATCCGCAGCCTCGGATTCGAACCGCACGCGGTCCTCTTCCACCGAAACGGTGAGGCTGATCGCGGCCCGCCTCCCATCGATCGGCACATTCTCCATCGATATGGTGATCGCGCGGTCTTGCGCTTGCACATCCGCGTCGCCGAGCGAGACCGGCATCTCCTCCGAAGGATCCGGATATCCCCAGTACCAATCATCGCCTCGCTCGTCGCGGTCCTCTATCGTGCGGAATCGCGCGCACGAGCCGTCCGTGGCCCAGCTCGTATCGGATTCGCGGTCCGTGAGCGTGAGTGTCCAGGTGTCTGTGTCGAGCGAGACGGCGAACCGTCCTGCGGATGCGGTCAACGAAGCCATCGGGGTACTCCCAGTTCGAGTAATCGAGGGGACCCACGTACGGAACTGTCTCTCGTGACACAGCGCAACCCCGCGACAAAGTCGGCCGATCCCGTATTCCCCCATGTCCGCGGGGAAGCTACCGTACGAGATGCACAGCCAAGTCAGAAGCGCAATCACTGAAGGGACACTGGTACCATGGACATCGCATACCGCGCTTTGTCGCCGGCCGACGTCAAACTCCTGCCGGGCACGTTCTCGCAACGAGCCGACGCAAACCGGGAGTATGTCCTGAGCCTGCGCGAGAACGCGCTGCTGCAGAACCACTATCTCGAAGCGCGATTGTGGCAGACGCCCATCGGCAACACGTACAACTGGGACAACATCGGCGACGTAGCCGACTCGATGCACTGGGGCTGGGAATCGCCCACGTGCCAGGTGCGCGGCCAGTTCCTCGGACACTGGCTCAGCGCGGCTTCCCGACTCGGAGCGATGGGGGATGGCGTCGCGCGCGCCCGAGCGGAATCGATCGTATCCGGACTCCGCCGCTGTCAGGACTCTAACGGCGGCGAGTGGTGCTTCTCGATTCCGCCGTCATACCTCGAGTGGACGGCGAAGGGGAATCCCACGTGGGCGCCACAGTATGTCATCCACAAGACGCTCATGGGGTTGCTCGACGCGTGGACCTACATCGGAAGCGAGCAGGCGCTGGATATCGCGACGAATGCCGCCCGTTGGTTTCACCGCTGGACAGGGCAGTTCCGCCGCGCCGAGCTCGACGACCTGCTCGATGTCGAGACCGGCGGGATGCTGGAAGCATGGGCGGATCTCTATGGCGCCACCGGAGTACGCGAACATCTCGATCTCATCGAACGGTACGACCGTCCGCGCCTGTTCGATCGTCTGCTCGGCGGCGACGACCCGCTCACTAACATGCACGCGAACACGACGATCCCGGAAGCTCACGGCGCGGCCCGAGCGTGGGAAGTGACGGGCGATCAACGCTGGCGGGATATCGCCGAGGCGTACTGGCGCTGCGCGGTGACCGACCGAGGCGCGTACTGCACCGGCGGACAAACATGCGGCGAGATCTGGTCGCCGCCGTTCGAGCTGTCCGCGAGGCTCGGACCGAGGACGCAGGAGCATTGCACCGTCCACAACATGATCCGACTCGCGGACTACTTGTTCCGGTGGACGGGAGACCCGGCGTACGCCGACTACATTGAGCGAAACACCTATAACGGTATCCTCGCGCAGCAACACCCACGGACCGGGATGGTCACCTACTGGCTGCCGCTCCAACCCGGTGCGCGCAAACGCTGGGGATCGGCCACAAGCGACTTCTGGTGTTGCCACGGATCGCTCGTGCAGGCCCAGACTCGCCACAATGCGTACGTCTGGTACGAGTCGGGCGATAGCATAGCGCTCGCCGGATACGTACCGAGCGAGGCGAAAACCGTGAAGGACGGCGTCCCGGTCGTGCTCCGCCTTGAGCGACACGGGCTGTCCGAGGAATGCTCACGTCCCGCGTTCGACGCGTACCGGCTGTCCGTCAGCACGGAGGAGGCGATGTCGTTCGCGCTCCGAATACGGCTACCGTGGTGGCTCGACGGGCAGGCGCGCATCAAGGTCAACGGCGAGCCGGAAATCGTCACCGGTGGGCCGACGTCAGTCCACGAGATTCGCCGCGAGTGGCGACACGACGAGATCGCTATCGAGCTCCCGCGCGGGCTCCATGTCGAGCGTCTGCCGGATGCGCCCGAAACCGTGGCCTTCATGGATGGTCCACACGTGCTGGCCGGGCTCGTGGACGAGGAGCGCGCGCTCGTCGGCAACGTGAAGCGCCCCGAGACGATGCTCGTGCCGGACAACGACCGCGAGTGGGGAGACTGGTTGCAGGGATTCCGGACCGTGGGGCAGAATCGCGGTATTCGCTTCGTGCCGATCCACGAGGTGGTCGACGAGCAGTACGCGGTCTACTTCCCGGTGAAGGAGGCGTGATCTGGATTCGCTGCTTCCCCCGCTATGGTCGAATCGTCGACGGCCCACACCTTGATCGTGTAGTCATGGCTCGCTGAAACGACGAACCGACCGTCAGGGCTTGTCGCCACGGAGTGCACTGTCGCAGCATGTCCCCGTAGGGTGCGAACGAGCGATCCGTCCGCGAGGTGCCATACCTTGATCGTCCAATCATCGCCGCCCGAGATGATGTGGCGTCCGTCGGCGCTGACTGCGATACTGGCGATATTTCCGCCGTGCCCGGCGTCATCGTCCATCGGGAGCGTACGGACAAGCGATCCGTCCGCGAGACGGCGCACTGAGATCGTGGGGTAGTAGGAGTCTGCCGAAACGATGTACCGCCCGTCCGGGCTCATGGTCGCTGCCCGGCCGCCCACAGACACTCGGATCAGCGACCCGTCGACCAGGTCCCACACTCTGACGGAACGATCCAGGCTCCCGGAGACGATATGCCGTCCGTCCGGAGTCGCCGCCGCGGACATGACGAGATTCTGGTGCCCGCAGTACGTTCGCACGGGAGCGCCGTCGGATAGTCGCCACAACCCAACCGTTCTGTCGTAGTTGCCGGAGACGATATGCTGCCCATCCGGGCTCACCGCGACCGACATGGCCGGAGTCGTACCTGCGATCGTGCGAACGTGAGACCCGTCGGAGAGGCGCCACACCTTGATCGTCTTGTCGTAGCTCCCCGATACGATGTACCGCCCATCGGGACTCAGCGTCACGGCGTGGACCGAACGCGTGTGTCCGATGAGCGTGCGCACAAGCGCACCATCGGCCAGATTCCAGACTCTGACCGTGTGGTCATCACCCCCGGAGACGATGTATTTCCCGTCAAGGCTCACCGCAACCGAACGGACGGCATCGGTGTGATCCGTGAGCGTATGCACGAGCTGAGGCGACGCAGGGACTACCATCGGCTCGGTCGGCGGCGGCGGGGAGGCGAACTCCTCGGCTGCCCGTCTGGGCACGTCGGATAGAAAGGCCTGGAAGCCGCCCACGGACTCGCCCCTGAAGCGGCGAGCAAGCCTGCTCGTGGCGACGTCCGTCAGGTCGAGGGAGATGGAAAACCTACCGTCGAGGTAGCTGACGCGGCCACCGACCATAATCTTGACGCCATGCGCCGGTTGGCCTCGTCCTTGGTGGACTGCGGAAAACACGCCGGTACGGGATAGTTCGGTGCGAAGCCGCTCCGTGACGAGCCTGGCCTCCGCTTCCGCGACGTTCCAGGCCAGCAGATCTCGAACGCCGACGACTACGAGGTCCTCCGGCCGACGCTCCTCAGCACACGAAACAGACAGAACGCCGAGGATCAACGCGGAACAGACATTCCTGAAGCGCACTGCACGACTCCTCACGCGCTAGCCGGCGCATGACCGGGACGCGCGACACACCATCCCACAACTCAGAACAGCGCGCCGAGTATGCTCACAACGATAATGAACGGTACCAGTAGCAGCACGATCGCCCCCACGAGGAGCAGCACCAGCATCGGTATTCCGAACCCGACCGCGCCAACGACCAGCCCCACGGCAGTCACCGGCACGGCCACGACCGCGGCCATCAGCACTGCGGGCAGAGCGATGAGCGAGGTCCCGAGCAGAGCGGGGGAGCAGATGACGAGGATCGTTCCGACGTTCAGGATGGTCAGTAGCGTTCGCATGTCAGGCTCCCGCGATACCAGACGAAGGGGTCGGTGTCTCTAGCAGTAGACAGTGGCGGCGGCGGAATTGTTGCACCGAGACGCGCAATCTCCCGACGTTGGCTACGCCGGCTCCAGGGCGACCTTCTCCACACCGCAGAGCAGATATCCCCACTTGAGCGTGTGCGGCCCTACGGTCAGCCTCACGTGCCCGGCAGGCAGATCCAGCACGCCTGCGTGGACGTCGACGAATCCCGGAGGATCGCCTGTAGCGGGGGCCTCCGCGGTAACCTCCTGCTCGCCGAACCGCACTCCGAGCACGGCGCCGGCCTGCGCCTCGCTGGCCCGGAGCGAGACCGTAACCGAGTAGCGCCCGCCGCTGGCAAGGTCGAGATCCCAGTGGGCGAGGTGGTCGGGCACCATCCAGTGATCGATGTAACGACGCCCGGTCGGTTCGTCGGCGAGCACACGCAACTTAGCGCCCTTCACCCCGCGCCCCTCGAGTGTCGCGTCGTCGGCTCCGAACACCGCACCACCGGGCGGGATCGCGGTTGTTTGGGGCGCGTCCGGCACGGGCGGCCGTCGCTCGAATGCCTCGGGAGCCGCTCGCAGATCGATCCGGATGACGTTGGCCGACGCGTCGAACGGCAGCGACGGCAGCCACTGAAGTTCGATGCCGCCCTCGGCCTCTTCCACCTTCAGCGGCGCATTGTACGGCAGCAGCATTGCTAACTCGACGTCCGCCCTGTCGAAACCGGGCAGGAACATGCGGTTCGTCTCCGGCCACTCGAACAGATGCACGTAGATCGAGTTGCCCTTCCGCGTCGCGCGGAGGTGCTCATCCGGCAGCGCGGGCCCGGCTTGCGTGCCGTACACGGATTCGCCGTACGACTCAAGCCAACGCCCGATGTCACGCATCCGCGCCGCCTGATCCACGGGGATCGTGCCATCCGGTGCGGGACCGACGTTGAGCAGGGAGTTTCCGCCTGCGCTGGCCATCTTCACGAGGCTCCGAATCAGGTGCGGGCCGGAGTGCAGCGCGGTATCGCCCTGGTATCCCCAGTTCGTCGGGCTGACCGACTCGCAGGCCTCGAACATGTACTCGGTCAAGTCTTCAGGAAGGCTCCGCTCAGGCGTGAAGAAATCGCCCCAGCGGGCGCGGTCGTTCACCACGGCACCCGGCTGAAGCTCTTTGATCATGTCGTACACTTCGCGACCGTGCCACTGCTCGACGGTTTTGTGCGATCCATCGAACCAAATGCCGTCGATGCGGCCGTAGTTCGTGCAAAGCTCGCGCACCTGCCCCATGTAGTACTCGACGTACCGGCCCCAGTCGGGCTCGTTGGACTCAGGCGGGTTGTCGAGGTCCTTGAACGCACCAGGGTTGTGGACGTAGTTCGGATGGTGCCAGTCCGGCTGGGAGTAGTAGAAGATGATCCGCATTTCAGCGAGATGGCACGCTTCGACGAGTTCGCCGATGAGGTCACGGCCGAACGGCGTGTTGCCAATGTGGTAGTCAGTCAGCTCGCTCTCGAACAGGCAGAATCCGTCATGGTGCTTCGCGGTGACGGTGATGTATCTCGCTCCCGCCGAGAGCGCAACGCCGACCCACTGCTCCGCGTCGAACAGGTGCGGGTCGAATTGCTCGGCGAGCTTCTCGTACTCGTCACGCGGGATGTTCTCGTGGTACATGACCCATTCGCCGCGCTCAAGGAGCGCGTACAGGCCATAGTGAACGAACATCCCGAATCGCGCATCCGCGAACCAGCGCAATTCGTCCGGTATGCCGGGTCGAACGATCATCGGTAGCGTTTCACCCTCTCATGCAGATGTGGTCCACGCCCGCCTTGCCGGGGAACGCGGCGCTCGCCTAGTGCTCGGTGCGCAGCAGAATCGACTCGCGCAGCGCCGGTTCAAGATTCGACCAGTACTCCGAGTATCCACCCATGCGGACCACCAGATCGCCGTGGCGCTCCGGGTGCTCGACGGCGTCCCGCAGGACGGCCTGGTCAACGACGTTGACCTGAATCTGGAGTCCGCCCATGTCGAAGTAGGTACGCAGCAGCGCCCGCGTCTTGCGGCGCTGCTCGGGGTCGATGAAGTGGGACTTCGCAAGCCTGATGTTCACGACGAGCGTCCCGGGCGCATGCTGTTGATCGATGCCCGCAACGCTTCGCAGCATCGCCGTCGGCCCGGAGATGTCCCGCCCCTGGTACGGCCCGGCGGAGTCGGCGATCGGCTCTTGCGCGCCGCGCCCATCGGCCGTAGCGCCGACCTCCCTGCCGAAGTGCGCGTACGTGGTGAACATCAGGCACGACGGCACGAACGGCGCGTTCCCACGCCATGTCCGGTGGTTGAGAAACTCGCCGAATACGAACTCGGACAGATCGCGGGTCAGGTCGTCCGCGCGGGGATCGCCGTTGCCATAGCGCGGCGCTCGCTGGAGCAGGCTCCGAAGAGCCTCCGCGCCGTCGAAATCCCTCGCCAACGCGTCGACCACCTCTTCGCCCGTCGCCGACCGTGACTCGAACACAACATCGCGGATCGCCGAGAGCGAGTCGGCGGCGTTCGCGAGACCCATCACGTTGATGACCGACCAGTTGTACGTCGCGCCGCCCGCGGAGTATTCCACGCCGGTATCGACGCAATCGTCTATGAGCAGGCTCCGAATCGGCTGCGGCTGCCACTCCGCCTTCTCGGACTGCCAGCGATTCACGCGCTCCGCAATCTGCGCGACAGTATCCGCGAGATCCTGGTAGCAGCCCGCGCGGAACGACTCGAAGTCGGCTGCGTCCGCCAGCCGCTCGCGGATCGAGCGTTCGAGCACCTCCGGCAGGTTGATGCCGTCATCGAGCGACCCGACGAACGAGCGGCCCTGCACCATGAGTTCCGTGCAGCCACCGAACGCGAATTCGTGTCGGTGATGGTCGGGCAGCGGGATGCCGGAGGCGTCCATGGCGGCGAAGTAGTTCGGGTCCCAGTAGAGCGCGGGGATGCCCGACCCGTGGGATATCGTGTCGAGCGCCGCTTCCCACACGTCGTCGGGCGTCGTCTCGCCGAGCCGGAGCGCGAGGTTCGGACGCCGCATGCCACGGGCCGCCTCGAGGCACACCACCGTGAGGTCGTTCGACAGATCGTCGCCGTTGGGAGTCGTGCCGCCAATCGCCGCGTTCCAACCGTAGGCCGCGTCTATGTTGCGCCACTGGGCGCGCACAACCTCGACCGCGCGATCGTGTGTCAGCTCACCGGCTTCCACTGACGCCCGGTAATACGGATGCAGATACTGGTCGTACCGTCCGACGTCATCACTTCCGTCGAGGTAGAACACGAAATTCGTCGCGACCGCCGCCTCGAGGAACGATTCCGGAGGCGAGAACGGCACGCGGCTGAATGCGTCAAGCAACGCCTGTCGGTTGCCGGCTTGCTCGGAGTCCACCGGCTCGAAGCGCTCGATCTCGGCGACGACGCGCTTGTGCAGCGTACGCACGATGTCGAGCGTGGTGAGCATCGCCCGGTAGAACGCGGCGCCGGGAAGGTCCTCCTGCTGGTGCGCACGGTCGAGCCCCGCGTCGACGCGAGCAGCGAACCCGTCCAGCCCTTCACTCAGTACACGCTCGTAGTGTGGGATGGAGTGCGTGTACCCGCCGGGGAACTCGTGCGAGGTCCAGGCCCGCTCCAGCTCGCGAAGTGCTTCCCGGCCCTCCTCGTCGGCGTCGGCGAGCTTTCGATCGAACACCTCGCGATTCAGCGACGTCGCCGATACATAGTACCAGCCGACGGCCATGTCCCACGGTTTCCAGATCGAGCCCGTCGAGGGATAGAGCAGCCCGCCGTCGTAAGGGTCCAGCGGCAGCATGCGCGCCCATGCGAGCAACCCATTAGCGAATCGCTCCACCATCGACGCATCCGGAGCCCGCATCAGCCCGGCGGCGAACGGCTCACCGAGGCGTTCCAACGTGTCGGCGATTGGCGGGGCTGCGGTAGCGAGAGTCATGGCGTTACCTCTGCGCGATTTACGGCGGGCGCGGTCCAACGGAAAGTACCGGCGGTAGCCCGGCGACACAACAACCCGTTCCGCACGGGGCCGAGCCCGCGTACCATATTGGCCGTCACCCCGGGCGAACACGGGGTTCGCCCCGACACGGCACCAAGACGGAGAACGAATCATGAGCGGATTCAACGGACTCGGCATGAACATGGGCAACCTCTCGCGTCTGTCGAAAGCCAAGTCGCGGTCGATCAGCCCGGAGAATTTCGACGGCCATAGGGGCAAGGGCGGCCTGGCAACCGAAGGCACAGGCGCGAACTGTGCGCGCGAACTCGGGCAGGGGTGGAAGATATCGCCGTCCGTCCGCATCGAGGCGGGCACGACGTTCACCGTCGCCGACATCGAGGGTCCCGGTGCGATTCAGCAGATCTGGATGACTCCCACAGGGCACTGGCGGCACTGCATCCTGCGATTCTACTGGGACGATCAGGAGCAGCCGTCGGTCGAGTGTCCGGCCGGCGATTTCTTCGCCAACGGCTGGCAGGAGTACGCGCAGATTTCGTCGCTCGCAGTCTGCGCGAATCCAAAGAGCGGCCTGAACTGCTACTGGGAGATGCCATTCCGCAAGCGCTGCCGAATCACGATGGAGAACATCGGTCTGGAGGATTCGGTGCTCTACTACCAGATCAACTACACGCTCACCGACGTGCCTGACGACGCGGCGTACTTCCACGCGCAGTTCCGCCGGACGAACCCGCTGCCGTACAAGGATATTTACACGATCCTGGACGGCGTGAAGGGGTGGGGTCAGTACGCCGGCACGTACATGGCGTGGGGCATGAACAACACCGGCTGGTGGGGCGAAGGCGAGATCAAGTTCTACATCGACGGCGATCCGACCGAGCCGAACCAGGGCGCACCGACGATCTGCGGGACGGGCACCGAGGACTACTTCTGCGGCTCGTACAACTTCGACGTGGACGGGCGCTACACGGAGTTCACGACGCCCTACGCCGGGATGCCGCTCGTGATTCGCCCGGACGGACTGTACAAATCGCAGCAGCGCTTCAGCCTCTACCGCTGGCACGTCACGGACCCGGTACGATTCGAGCAAGACCTGTGCGTGAAGATCCAGTCGATCGGCTGGAAGTCGCAGGGCCGTTACAATCCGCAGCAGGACGACATGGCATCGGTGGCGTACTGGTATCAGACGCTGCCGACGGCGCCGTTCCCGGAGCTTCCGAGCCGCGACGAGCTTGAGGTGATCTGAGGGAACGGACGCGGCATTCCGCGGACAGGGATGTCCGCTCTACGGCGTGGATCGGGAATACGTGCGGCGGCGTGTGGCAGGGGCGAACCACGTGTTCGCCCTCACAGTGTGCAACAGGGCAGTATCTTTCTTCTGGGGGGGGCCGCCTCCTCTCAACCCGGCGTGCTACTGGCGCAAAGGATGTCTCGACTCCGTCGGCGTTGCCGACGCCGCTCGACATGACCGGTGATGGGCCGACAGCAGGGGTGGACCTGCGTGTCCACCCCGTCCCCAACGTGGAAGAAAGGGCAGCCACAGGGGCGGCCCCTACGCCGACAAGCCCGCCCCCAGACGCGCAGTGGCGCCTACACTCTTGTCGGCGCGCTCGCACACCCCTCAGATCTGGTGCTTCGCTTCGACGAGGAGGCGGCCCTTCAACTCCTGCCGCGCCTCGTCGAACAGCTTCACCATGCGACGCCGCGACTCCTCGTCGTAGTTCGTCGCCAACGTGTCGAGATACTCGATCGACCCCTGCACCAGCGAGAGCATGTGCTCCGCCGCGGGACCATCGAACGGACGGTCGTCGCCGCACGTGACGTACACCGGCGACGTATGCGCCGCGACGTGTCCGCCCGCATGACCCGGCTGACCGTAACAACGCGCCGCGATCCAGCCGCTCCGCTCGATGGTAACACGTTCGTGCAGTTCGAGTTCGCGCGCGCCGTCCGGGCTCTCGTCTTTCGCGACGACGTTGCCGTTCACGACCAGCTCGATGCCGCCGAGCGGGATGAAGCTCGACGCCGTGGCGTGGACCTCCACCGTTCCACCGGAACTGGACATGATGATGTCCTCGCTCATACCGCGTCCGTCTGCGGTGATGTCCATGACAGGACCCGTCGTTGAGAACGTCCGCCCGGCGCGAACCGCCTCCGCCCACGCGTCGTACGTGAACTCCTCGTTCGGATCGATCTTCGCGTAGGTCCGGAGCTGCCCGATGGCGGTGCTCGCGCTCATCTTGTCCGTGCCGCCGCAGACCGCCACGCGGTAGCCGCAGTTGAGGTAGCGATACCACTCCTGCATGGGAAAATCGCCCGCGCGCAGACCGCCGATCTCCAGCGCGTCCACGAGGCCCTTCACGATGGAGACCGGGTCCTCGCTGAATCCGCAGTACGGGAAGTGCGGCCGGACTACGACGCCGCCCTTACGACGGTTCTCCAGCGCCCACTCGGCTAGGCCGCGGAAGTCGGGATCGCCGACCCACGCCTCGGTCGGGCCGCCGCAGCACATCGGATAGACCGGTAGATTTCCCTGTGTGCCGAGCATCGACATGTGCCCGAGCATGTGGTTGCGGTTCTCCGTGCCCACGTAGACGATCGTATCGTCCTCGACGACGCCGACGCGGCCGGTAACGTCCCCGACGTTGGTGAGTAAGCGGCCCCACTGCGAGGCCAGCAGGTTCACGACGTTCACACCCTCGCCCTGCGCCTGGAGCCACGCGGTGTGCGGGCTGACGAAGTGAACGTGCGTGTCGGCGGTCACCCAGCCCTTGCTGCGCAAGTCCGTCCAGCGTCCGACGGAGAGATCGAGCGTTTTCTCGCCGGGATTGATGCGCACTTTCTCACGCGTCGGCTCGTATTCGAAGCCCTTGAAGATCTCGACGTATACGTCACCCACCGGGAGATCCACTGCGAACTCGCCATTGACGTATGCCCAGTTGCGTCCACCGATCTGAACGTCGGCGCCATAGTCCTCGAACCAGTTCGGGTTGACCTGCTCGTGGTGTCCGTACGGCGCAATGTACCGTCCGTGCTCGTCGGCGAAGTGAACGCGCACCGGCGCGGGCTGACCGGTCGCCTCGTCGAGGACGCGCACGGTCATCCACTGGTGATCCTTGCCGAGCATCTCCAAGCGCAGGCCGCCGCCGTCGGCCTCGGCAGAGCCACTCTCGAAGGCGTCCCCGACAGCAAACTCGTGCGATTCGGCCCCGCCTTCCAGCTTGACGGAGAGCGTCGCGTCCTCGGCGGTGACGAGGTGCAGAAGGTCCTCGCCGTCGCCTTCCGGGTGACGCCCGATGACGCCCACGTACCGGGAGTTCAGCCACTCGTCATCGCACGGACCGCGTGTCCGCTCCGTGCGGGCGATGATGCCGAAATCGACACTCGCCTCGGCGATCTTCGCCGGCGCGCCGTCGCTCGTGACGATGCGGAACGCGCTCCGTGGATTGTGGCGAAGCGGCGTCGCCTTCCCCTGGTAGAGCGTCACCGCCGCGACGATCAGCGGCGAATCCGTCGTGCAGCGCATCGTCAGCGCGCTGATACGCTTCTCCGCGTGCGGGTTCGGGAGGGCGTAGTTGGAGAGCATGTGCTCGCCGAAGTTGTGCGGCATCTGCAGGGCGTACTGCGTCGCTCCGTAGCTCTGGTCGCCGCGCGGGACCTCTGGATCGACTGTCTGCCACATGCGGAGCTGCTGGGCGAGCCAGGGCGGACCGGGGCTTTCGTCGAGATTGATCTCGAATCGCGCCCGGATCGGCTGGGTGTGCGACGTGCCGTCGTCGTATGCCAGGACGTACTCTCCGACGACGAGCCCCTCGCGCGGGATCTCCGACATGGTAGTGGGTATCTGCCCCCAGGCGTGCGCAATGCAGACGTGCGACGCCTCGCCGTCGATAGGCACCGTGACCTCGCCGTTCACCAGCATGACAACAGACGCGCCTGAGCCCTCGGACGCAAACTCAAACGGCACTCCCCACGAGCCGAATTCACCCTTCGGCAGGCGTCTGACGTTCTCGCGGAGCCGTTCGATCCATTCAGTATCCCGCGCCTCATTGGTCACACCGGCTACCGACGAGGCGTCGCCGGGCCAGTTGTAGAACTGCGTGAGATCGACCGGCTTGCAGGTGACTCGTGGCGCATTCGCTGACATGATCGCCTCCCCAGGCTATGGACCAGCTTACGTATTGCTGTTTGCGACGAAGATATCACCGCCGCAAGCGAATCCGAACGGGCATTCCCGCGCAAACGCGGTCATCGTGAGCGAGGACCTCACCCATCCGAATCCACGGGAACGGCTCGCGGCACCGGCACCTCGTGCGCGCCGCGAGCTACCCAGTCGTCGATCTTGTGCCCCTCGGCGATGCTGTCAGTGCCGTCCCGCCGGGCCTTCTGGACGAGTGCATCCACGAGTTCATCGCGCTCCGGCCCGTCGGGCGTCCGCCGGATGCGGAGGTAGCCCACCGGCATGCGCACCGTTCGGATCCGCTCCAGCAGCTCCTCCGTGTCGCAGGCCTGCTCGGCATCGTCGAGCGCCGCATCGGCTCGGTCGAGCACGTCGTCGGTCCAGCACGGGCTGATGTAGTCCGCCGGTATGCGCGCCACGGTCGTGTAGAGGTGGCAGTCCGGGTCCTCGGTCACGCTGTGGATGACATCCACGTACGCGCGGATGTGCGGCGCCGCCGGTCCGTAAACGGCGTCGATGAATTCGTTCATCACGGCGCGTTCATCGCAATCCGGATTCCACAGTAGCTTCGCGATCATGTATGCGCGAAGTTCGGCCATCTCGCCGCCGCCTGCGCTGTTGCCCTGTTCGAACAGGCCGACAACGCTGTTCCGCGCATAGAGTCGCACGTCCGGTCCGATCGCGCGCAGGTTCGGCCATGGCATGATGTAGTGTTTGAAGCACGTAACGTAGTTCCACACGTAGAGCCGGTCGGAGATCGCGCTCCAGCCGGTGAGATCGCTGACGAACGAGCCGCTCTCCGGGCATGTCTCCAGCGGGTGAGAGAAGCAGCATTCGATGGAACATAGCCGAACGATCACATTCGGGCGGGGCCGGACGTGCTTCGGCGGGTTGCGCGTATAGAGGTAGGCCAGCGTGTCGATGGCGACGTGCGGTGCAACATTCTCGACGGCTTCCGCTACGCCGTTCACGAATCGAAGAAGTGTGCCCGCGTGGCTCCCCTCCTCGGCGTCGACGGCCGCGCAGTTCGCGCACTGGCACGGATTCCGCCAGTCGTTCTGACTCACACTGAAGATCGTCGCGTCGGGCTCGTCGGCGATCCACTTCAGCACACCCTCGATCGCGAGATCGAGCACCTCCGGGTTCGTCAGGCAGAGCTGCGTCCGCTCCGAGATCCGCGCGCCGTCAACCTCGCTGAACCACTCCGGATGCTCATCGAAGTGCTCCGCCACGGGAACGAGCCGGTCGAACGTGTGGACGAACGCGCCCTTGCCGTAACGCACCTTCCCGCCGTGGCGCTCCTCCAGATGGCCGTGCGATGAGTTCAGTCGATGCCGCGCCGCCCAGTCGCCGTCGAACGCCTCCTTGTAGAACACCTCCCGATACTCAAGCGCCGGACGTTTCCGCAGGTCCATGGGCGGGATCACGAGAGGGTCGGTACGGGGAATGCGGGTGATCGTCCGCGTGAACCAGCGGCATCCGACCACTGATTCGAGGAATTCGTACACTCCGTACAACGTGCCCCGGGGCTCTCCACCGACGATGAGCAGATCGTCGCCGATCGTGCGGACCAGAAACTCCTCCAGGCCGAGATCGTCTGGGACGACATCCGGGAGTAGCTCAGCCGTTCTGCGCGTCCATCCGACGAGAATCGCGCCACCGTCCGCGGCTCTGCCCTCCTCCACGATGCGGAAGTCCGCACCCGTCGCCTCGACGAGATGCTCGCGCAACTCCTCCGCGGCGTGCCGCTCGCCCGGCGATGCCACCTCCGGCACCACGATCATGCAGGGCGTCTCGCCGCCGTCTGCTAGTAATATGCCGCCACGATCATCATCCATCTCTCAGGCCCCCGATGCTGAACGTTCGAGTTCGTGTTGTCGCCGCCGCAGCCAGGCGTTATCGTACTCGCTACTCTCGTGCCACACCGGCGTCGCCTCGACACAAGCGGGAAGATAGAATGTCCAGCGAACTGCCCCCAGTCCACATGCGCCCTGTCGAGGAACTCCTGTCGTTCTGCGTTGGGAAGCGCTCCAGTGGCGAATCCCTGGTCAAGTGGGAGCGCAAGGCGCACAGCGACGACGGCACGCACGCGACGACGGCTTGGACAGATCCGGAAACCGGGCTCGTGGCGAGCGTCGACATCCGTCGGTTCGCCAGCTATCCGGCTGTCGAATGGCTGCTGTCTTTCGAGAACGTCGGCGCGGCGGACACACCGGTACTTCGGGAGATTCGCCCGCTCGATCTCGTACTGCGAGCACCGCTCGATGCGAACGCGCCGTACGTCTTGCACCGTACGAACGGCGCGCCCTCGAACCCGACCGATTTCGAGCCGTCCCGCATAGCCCTCGACTCGAACACCACCGTTCGCATGTCCGGTGGGGGCGGACGGTCTTCGAATCGGGATTTCCCGTTCTTCAAGATCGACAGCGACGCAGGTTCTACCATCGTCGCCGTTGGCTGGTCGGGGCAGTGGTCGGCTACAGTCGCCGCGCCGGACGGGAATACGCTTCGCGCTTTCGCCGGGCTCGAGCGGGCGCGATTCTACCTGAGGCCGGGCGAACGCGTCCGCATGCCACGCATCCTGCTTCTGCACCACGAAGGCGAGAGCGACGACGCGAACGCGTTGTTCCGCAGCCTCATCCACGAGCACTACTGCATCCAGCGGAACGGGATTCCGCCAGAGCCTATTCTCTTCTCGAACACGTGCTTCACTCGCGGCGGGGAATGGTTGAACGAGTGCAACGCCGAGAACCAGATCTCGCTGATCCGCGCGTACGGCGAACTCGGCCTGGAGGCCGTCATCACCGACGCGGGATGGTTCGAGGGCGGCTGGCCGAACGGTGTCGGAAACTGGACGCCGCGCGTGGACTCGTATCCCAACGGCATGGCTCCCGTCGCCGCGGCCGCCAAAGAGGAGGGCGGTCGGTACGGGCTCTGGTTCGAGCCGGAGCGCGTCGTGGGCGGATCGTGGGTCCACCGGGAGCACCCGGACTGGTGCCTCGCCAGCTCGCGCGAACTGCTGTGGACGGGCGTCCCGACGTATCTCCTCGACTTCGGCAACCCCGACGCACGGGACTGGTTCTTCGGCGTCGTCGCGGGATTCATGGCGCTCGACGGGTTCAGCGTCTACCGGCAGGACTGCAACATCGACCCGCTGGACTACTGGCATGAGAACGACGAGCCGGACCGCGCCGGCCTGACGGAGATCCGGTATATCGAGGGACTCTACGCGTACTGGGATCGTATCCGCACCACGTGGCCGGACTGCATTCTGGAGGAGTGCGCGTCCGGCGGACGGCGCATAGACCTCGAAACGATCATGCGGTTCGACGTCCACCAGAAAACCGACTACTGGTTCGACGCCGACGCCGACCAGGCGCACCTCTTCGGCACGAGCCAATATCTGCCGAACAACGTGATCGTCGCGCATGTGGACGACTTGGACGAGTACTCATTCCACTCCGCTCTGGCATCGTCGCTCTGCGTCGGCTGGATCGCCGACGATGCCGGCTTCGACATGCCTCGCGCGAAGGAACTTGCCGACCGCTACCGTGCCGTGCGACACCTGCTGACAGGCGAGTGGTATCCACTGGCGCCTTACGAGCGCGGAGGCGCTCGCTGGATGGCGTCGCAGTACCACCGTCCCGACCTGGGCGAAGGCATCGTGCTGGCGTTTCGACACGGGGAGAGCAACATCCTGACGTACGTCTGCGAACTTCGCGGGCTTGCGCGGGACGCGTGGTACGAACTGGTCGGCGAAGATGGCGACGAGACGGTTCAGCTCATGGGCGGCGAACTCATGGACGGTCTTACCGTGACGCTGCCGGAACCGCGCTCGTCGGCACTCATACGCTACCGCCGCGTGTAGAACGAGTGATCGGAGGCATGTGCATGGATCGCGATGCTGACAGCATCGACCTGCTCGACATGACGGCGTGCGAGCCGCGCGATTCCTTCTCGCCGGAGTTCGAGCCGGGCAAGTGGACGACCGTGCCGTATGAAGTGGAACGCGGGCGCGGCGTGATGCTGTTCAGCGGCCCGGAATCCGGCGCGCCTGCGCTCACGCTCCCACCGGGCGTCGACGGTTGGCACCACATCTACGTCGCAACCTACCGCAGCGACCTCTACCCCGAGACATGCATCCTGCTCAAGCTCACGGACGACCCCGGGTATGCTCGTGCAGCGGCGGAGACGTTCCGGCCGTCGAAAGACCTCGTGCCACCGGATATGCTGCCGGGCAGGACCGATCTGTGCGAGGCGTTCTGGAAGACCGCCGACCTCACCGGGCAGGACATCATCATCGACCGTCCGCGCGGCGGCGAAATGGCGGAAACGCTCGCCAACATCGCGTACGTCCGGCTCGTGCCCTGTTCCGATGCCGAGCGCGACGGCGCGGCGCGCGACATCGACAGGACGGACACGCGCAGGCTGATCGCGAACTACGACGGCGGGCAGCATCACATGTGGGGAATCGCCACGGAGCAGGACATCATCGACGAATTCCAAGCGATCGACGGTTCGGATTTCGACACGGTGCTGTGGGGCTGCGCCATGGGGCTGAACACGATGTACCCATCGCGGCGTGTAGAGACGCGCATGGACTGGCCGTACGGGCTGCCGGGACGGTCGCGACTGGGGCGACTGGCGTCGGACCGGCAGGAGCAGCACGGGTATGATCCGCTCCGCGGCGCGGTGAGGCGTGCACAGGAGATCGGTGTCCGAATCCTACCGCAGTTGCGCATGACCGGCTCGCAGCTTCCGCCGGAGCACTTCCGGTGCGACGCACCCGACGGATTCCAGCGCAGACACCCGGAACTTCGCTGCCGTACACGTGAAGGTCACTCGACGCGGCATCTGAGCCACGCGTATCCGGAGGTGCGAGAGCGATATGTGGACCTCTTCCGGGAGTGGATCGAGGACTACCAGGCCGACGGAGTGTCGATCATCTTCTGCCGCTCGCACCCGTACGCCCTGTACGATCCTCCGGTGCTGGATGCCTTCCGCGCCGACCACGGCATGGACATGCGCGATGTCGATCCCTTCGACGAACGCGTCCTGCGCCACCGGGCGCACTTCCTGACGGAGACGCTCCGCGCGACACGCCACATGTTGGACGAGGCCGGGATATCGCGCGGCGTGCGGCTAGAGACGTGCTACGTCGTTGCAGGGGATGCTTACACACCGGAAGGCTGTCCCAACCTGGGGCCGTTCACAACACCGCGTTCGCTCGGCATCGACATCGAGACGTGGGTGCGGGAAGGGCTCGTGGATCAGCTCGTCGTGCACCTCGAAGGGAGCGGCGACCCGGAGGGCCTCCAAACGGCGGACACACTGCGAGACTGGGTCTCGCTCGCCGACGGAACGCCCACACGGGTGTACGCCGACGTGTACCCCCGGCGCCAGTCCGCGAATTCGATGCGGGTCCGGGCGATGGCGCACTACGATGCCGGGGTGGACGGGCTCTGCTTCTGGGACTGTCAGGGCAGGGCGACGCGCCTTAGCGGCTGGGCGATGCACCGCCTGTTGGGACACCGTGACGAACTCGCCGAGATGAAGTCATTCGCGGACAGCCTGTTCCGGCTCGTCCCGATGACGGAACTCGACGGCTACCGCCTCGACCACGAGTACGCGCTGCCGACGGATGGGTGAAGGCGGGCAGGGAGATCCCGAGCGCGAGCGCCGGCCGACAGGAATGTGTGCCCCACCTGCGTGCGCCCCGTCCTCTGGAGAGCGGACATTCGTGTCCCCCGCCGTCGCCACCGGCAGTGCAAGCGGGGGCGGGACCTGCGTGTCCGCCCCTGCCGTTCAGCCCACGTCCGCTGGATCCGGCAGGCCGCAGATCTCTTCCATCGACGTGCAGATCGCCTCGATGTTCTCCAGCGAGACATCCGGTTCGCACTCCGCGTTGAACATGAGCCCGCCCTCGGGCAGGTAGAGCGCGTCCTTCGCCTCGTGGAAGTGGTCGACGATCTCCTGCGGGGAAGCGAACGGAAAGAGCTGCCGGTCGAGATCGAGGTGCATCGTGATCCGACCGCGCCACTCCTTGAGTCCCTCAAGGCCGTTCGCGCGAATCTGCGGATTGATGATCGTCACGCCGACGTCCTTGAGATCCTGCATGATCTCGAGTATCCGGCCGTCCGAGTGGAGGTAGACCGGTATTCCCCGGTCGCGACACGGACCCATGATCGCCTCGTACGACGGTTTGATCCACTTCCGCCACGACGCCGGGCTGAGCGGGAGCGCGTGCTGCATGCCGAGGTCTTCGCCGAATATCATGTACTCGGTGCCCATGTCGATGTAACGCTGGGTGACGTGAACGCAGTAGTCTTCGATGATCTTGACCAGTTCGCGCAGCTTCGGCTCATCCGTGCCGACGTCCATCATGAAGTTCTCGAAGCCGCGAATGTAGTAGAGCCGCATGTAGAAGAAGCCATGCCCGAGACCGCCGCCGGATCCTATGGCGCCACTCGCCTTCGCGGAGTCGATCGCCTTCTTCGCGGCATCCCAGTCGCGCGTCCCGAAATCCATGTCGACATCCACGTCGGGACGCTTCCAGTCGTCGAACTTCGACCAGTCGTCGAGGGGGTATTCGACGGGGATGCTGTCGAGGCCCTTCTCGATGTTATGCCAGACGGTGCCCCAGTTGTCCGTATGGTAGCCCGGCGAGTAGAGTGGCCCGGGATTTGGGAACGAGTAGTCGCCCATCTGCCCCTTCTTGAACCCAGGGAACAGGCGAGGATGGCGCAGAACGATGTCCATTACCTCGTCCTTGTACTTCATCCACGTCGCCATCATGATGCCGATGTTACCGTCGATCCAGGCGGGATGATCGAAGTGGATGGTCTTGAGGAAGTTGACGGCGCGCGGGCTGCGTCCAGTATAGTCGATCATGGTGATGCTCCGGAATCGCTGGGGAGACAGGGCAAAGTGGACGGGGCTAAGGTAGCGTTCGACGTGACTGCGGGGCAACGGCGGTGCCGGCGTGCGCAGGGGTGAGTGGCTATCAAGCGTCGGAAGCAGGGATATGCCTGAGCGCGCGGTGGAGATCAATCCATATCCAACGGCTGTTCCAACGTTCCCCAGCGCTCATCCGCCACGCTAACGCGCATGTCGCCGGCGGCCTGTAAACAGCGGGCGGGAACCGTGCCGATCCAGTAGTGATGGCTCCTGCGCAGGTGACTGGGCTCCGCTGCCTCCGGGGAGATTCTGGTCAGCTCAACGATTGGCTCCGCTCCACGGGGGCAGACGCACACCCGCGTCTGCTCGCAGCCGTCGAACACATTCACACCGATGCGCATGCCGCCATCGTCCGTTCGCTCCACAAGATCGACGGCGAACTGGTGGGATTCCGGCGCCCCCGCGCACTTGTAGGCGGACGAGATCTCGCCATCGCGAACGCGGACGATCCGGTAGCCATTCGGCGTGCCATCGATGTTCGGCCCCTTCCACCATGAGCCGCACGCCGCTGCCGTCACGACGTGGTCGACCCCGCCGACTCGCGTCTGCTCGTTGTCGTGGGTGTGCCCGGAGAGCACCATGCGCAGATCGTGACGCGAGAACAGCCCCAGCACGTCGTCACTGTCCTTGATCGTCGTCGCGTAGCGCAAGTGCTCGGGCTGCGGCCAGCGCTGATCCCACGTGGATACGAACGGCATGTGAATCGCGACGATTGTTGGCTTGTCCACGGGCACGTGCGGCAGGTGATTTCGGAGCCATGTCAGTTCCTCGTCGGAGACCGCGCCGATCCAGTCTGGCGCGCCATCCGGTCCGTCGTAGTAATCGACTCCCCGCAGGACGACGACGTGCACGCCCCCGTAGCTGAACGCGTACCATGCCGGGCCGAATTCGTGTCTGAACGCCGCGAAAACGTCGTCCTGACCGGAGATTACCTCGTGGTTGCCGACGCAGTGATGAACGGGCAGTCCGAGTGGCTCCAGACACGTGCGGAAGCTGTCGCCGCCGCCGCCTTGGAGCGTTATGTCGCCACCGTGGAGGATGAACGCGGGCCTGCGGTCGCGTTCCGCGATATCGTCGACGATGGCGCCGAACTGAACGCGTTCCGTTTCCGCGTCGGTCAGATGGGCGTCCGTCAGGTGGATGAAATCGAACGAGCGCGGCTGCCGGACGGTGCGAGTCGCGATGGTAACGTTCGTGTCGCCCGACGGCAGGGCGTCACGCGCCGTCTCCACGATCTCGTGATCGTCAGGCAGGCAGACGGAGACGGGGCCGTGGCGCACGGGATCGGGAAGCGAGAAGCGTCCGTCGGCATCCGACGGGACAACGTCGCATCCATTCGTCACCAGCGCGCCGACCACCGGGGCCTCGGTGCTCCGATCGAGAACCTGACCGTGAACCATGGCGCTCACTCCGTATCGTCGTAGGGATTGTAGTCCCTCGACCACTCGGAATCGTGCGCCGTCCGCACGAAGGCGGCGAACCTCGCGGTGAATTCCGGTTCCAACCCGATCCGTTCCGTGTCGCGCGCAACGCGCTCCACGTCGTAGGCCACCGTCCTGTGGTGGAGTACGCCGTCTTCCTCCACGGCGTATCCGGCTCGCGTGTCGCGATCACGATGCTGCCCGACCGCTCGGAAGCATACGTACCGTTCCCCGCGAACCGTCCTGTCGATCAGCCGGTGGGAGTGCCCCGTGTAGACCGCTGCTCCTTCCACGGACGAGAAGTGGCGAGCAGCCTGCTCATCGGTCATGCTCTCGTGCAGATAGGGCGCACCCGCGACCTGGTGTATCAGGAGGACCTGTCTGCCGCAGGACGTGATACATCGGGTCTTCGGAAATGATGCAATGTACGCCCGCTGGCTCGCGCTGAGTCGGTCATACGTCCATCGTTGCCAGTCCACGTGCTCCTGATATCGCCCGGGCACTGCTCCTGCCGTGAGAACGCCTTCATCGTGGTTGCCGACGATGCACCGGGCACCGATATCGGCGAGCAGCGCGACGCATTCAGCCGGATGCGGCCCGCAGTCGACGATGTCGCCGAGGAACACGGCCTCGTCGAATGGGCCCGCGTCGTTCAGGACCGCTTCGAACGCTGGCAGATTCGCATGTACGTCAGCCAGGAAGAGACGTCTCACAGGAGCGCATCTCGATTCGCCCCGGCTGCCCCTTCCGCTCCGCCAAACGCGCTGTCACGCTCCTCGTGCGCTATGGAAGGCCTGTCCGGCCCGTTGCCGTACGTATTCGCGAACCAGCGAATCAGCGTCTCCTTCGGCATCTGACGCGCGACGAAACTGCAGTTCCTCACGACAGCCTCGAACACCCGATTCGCTATCAGACGGTGACCGATGTCGTTCCCATGGCCCTGATCCTCGTCGATGATCCAGTCCGCACCTACCTCGGCGGCGTACACGTCCGCCAGAATCAGGCCGTTCTTCTCGGCGATCTGCTCGATGACCAGATTGAACACGTCCGTTATCTCGTAGTTGCTCTCGCCCCAGTGCGGGCAGTTCTCATCCTCGTAGAGCATCTCCCGCATGTAGTACGTGTTCACGAGCACGATCACCGGATCGATGGCCGCGCGGATACGGTCGATCAGCTCCTGATAGGCGCGGCGGAACACCTCCGGCGTGGTGCCACCGCGAGAGTCGTTCAGCCCGTACGAGAGGAGCACGAGATCGGGGTTGAGCGCGATCACGTCGCCATCGACGCGCTCCAGCGCGCATGCACCGGCCGAGTGCGGATACGCCGGGCATTCCCGCGTCAGGACGTTACTGCCGATGCCCTGATTCACGACCTCGATAGGCGTGCCCTGAAACTCCTCGAGCATCCGCCCGACCTGGCTCACCCAGCACTTTTCCTTCGACGAGACGCAGTACCCCCACGTCGTGCTCTCCCCGAGAGCCACGATGCGCTCCACGGGCTCCGAACGCATGTCGACCTGTCGCTTGAACATCTCTTTCCTTCCCAGCCGATACGGAGGGTTGCCGCCACGCACCTGCAGCGAGCCGGTACGACGCGCCCGGTACTGCCTCGTGCGAGGCTTCACCGGCAGCGTCGCGACACCGCCCACGGTCCTTCGATGAACGCCTTGCCCCTGCCGACGACGGTGCCGTAACCTACCGGCGACGGTACGGGCGGCCGACACGGCCATCCGTCGCTCTCACCCATTCGGCACCAAAGGTAGTACCATGAACGTCCGCCTGTTCCAACGTTCGCCGATGTGGAAACCCTACCCGCTGCTGGGCCTGGCCGCTATGACATTCTCCGCTTCCGAACAAGCCGTAGCATCTCAGCCGCTGCTGGACATCTCCGACGCGACGGTGGTCGTCGCCGGAGAACAGAGCGACGCGGAGAAAATCGCCGCCACCGTTCTCGCCGAGGAGGTAGCGCGACGAACCGGCATCACCTGGCCCGTGGTCTCCGAGCCGTCGGCATCGCCGGAGAAGATGATCCGGCTGGCACTCGTCGGCGACGGCGGGGGCGCAGAGGCGTTGGCGCCGGAGAGCTTCCGGCTGAGTGTAGCGGCGGATGGCGGCTCGGTTGTGGTGGACATCGCTGGCGCGGACAGGCGTGGACTGCTGTATGGCGTAGGCAGTCTCCTGAGCCGGATGCACTGGTCGCCTGGATCGGTCAGAGTGCCGACGGCGCTCAACGTGACGGCGTCTCCCGCATACCCGCTACGCGGCATTCAGCTTCGCTACGAGCCGTTGAACAACACGTACGATGCGTGGGATGAGGCCCAGTACGATCGATACATCCGCGAGCTGGTGCTCTCGGCGTCGATCAACGCCGTGGAGAACATGCCGTGGTTCGAGTTCAACAAGCGTGCGCCCGGACCCGATCCGGAAATGTGGCACATGAAGGTCCCACCGGCGGAGATGAACGTCGCGATGAGCCGGATGTGCGAGCGATACGGGATCGACTACTGGATATACTCGGCGGTGAAGTTCGACCTGAACGACTCGACACAACGCACCGCCGCGCTCGATGAGAACGAAGCGGCATTCCGCGATTGTCCGGTCGTGAGCAACGTCTTCGTCCCGGGCGGCGACCCGGGGCACAACCATCCGCGCCTGCTGATGCCCTACCTCGAGGAGCTGGCCGAGCGACTTACCTGGCACCATCCCGACGCCGGCATCTGGGTTTCCTTCCAGAAGTTCAATCGGGAGAAGGCGGACTACGCATTCGAGTACCTGCGCGAGCATGAACCGACGTGGCTGCGCGGCGCGGTGATCGCGCCGTGGGGGCCAACGATGCAGGAGTTCAGAGAACGCTTGCCCGAGCAGTACCTCCTGCGCTACTTCCCCGACATGACGCACAACGTGCGCTGCCAGCATCCCGTCCCGTGGTGGGACCCGGCGCTGCATCTCACGTTGGGGCGCGAGGCACCCAATCCGCGTCCGGTGGAGTTCGCGGCGATCCACAACCGTTTCACCAGGCACACGGAGGGGTTCATCGCCTACTCCGAAGGGCTCAACGACAACATCAACGCCGTCATCTGGGGCGGACGCGGCTGGGATCCGGGCGCAGACGTGCGTGACATCCTTGTCGCGTACTCGCGTCTGTTCTTCGGTGCCGACGTTGCGGAGCGCGCCGCCGACGGTATCCTCGCGCTCGAACAGAACTGGCGTGGGCCATTGGCCCTCAACGGCGGCGTCGAGGCGACACTCGCGCTATGGCGGCGGCTCGACGAGGAGAGTCCCCATCTTCGCGACGACTGGCGCTGGCAGCTCTGCCTGCTCCGCGCTAAATACGATGCCTTCGTGCGGAGGCGAGTGATTCGCGAGGAGCGCCTGGAGGCACAGGCGATGCTGCTTCTCGCGGAGGCGCCTACGCGCGGGGCCGATGTGGTGATGGATGACGCGCGGGCCATCCTGGAGCAGGCGGACGAGGGGCGTTCCGAACCGGAGCTTCGGTCGGCGATCGAGTCGCTGTGCGATGATCTGTGGGAGACCATGGGCATGCAGACCAGCGTCGAGCGGCACCACGCGCTCGGCCCGGAGCGGGGCGCGATCCTCGACTTCCTCGATCTGCCGCTCAACAACCGCTGGTGGCTGGAGGACGAGTTCCAGGAAATCCGGGCGATGAACAGCGCGGAGGAGAAGCTGGCGCGGCTGGACGTGCTCCGGACGTGGGAAGACCCCGGGCCGGGCAGCTTCTATGACGACGTCGGCAACGTCGCGAAGTCGCCCCACGTTCTGCGCGGGGAGTCGCCCGTCACCGACCCGGCGCTGGAGAGGACGCCAAACCCATTCTTCATGTGGTGGGAGGACGGCCGGAGTCGCGCGCGACATTCGTGGCTGAGCGACGTCCACTGGCCGCTGGGAATCGCCTACCGCAATCTGGACACCGACGCCAAGTACGTACTCCGAATGACCGGGCGGGGTGAGATCCTGCCACGCGCGAACGGCACTGCGTTGACCGCGACGACGACCTCCGCCGACACCGGCGAGTTCCGCCTCTACCCGGTGCCGGGAGAGCTTATTCGCGATGGGGATCTCACCGTCACGTTCGACAATCCGGATGAGGGGAACATCCACTGGCGCGAGTGGTCGCGCGTCAACGAGGTATGGCTGCTGCGGCGATAGGGCGCTACGCCGTCACGAGCCGATAGGGCGCGCCCTGCGGGATGTGGTGCACCGGAATATCCGGAAACGTCTCGCGCAGATGCCTCGCCAGCAGCACCATCCCGTGCTCCTCCGACGTGCGGTGATTCACGACGATGACCGGCAGCCCGGTATCGATGGCGTAGCCACCGTCGCAACACCAGTTGAATCCGTCGTCGGAGCAGATCGCCAGGTCCGCGCCGAACCGGCCGACCATCTCGCGACGGTAGACAGGCGTGATCGCTCCGGTACCGATGGACACTCGGGTGACGGGCGCGTCCGGGTCGCCGACAAACTCCACGCCATCCTGCCCGAGTGATCTCACCTGCCGCGCAACCTGCTTCGCAACGTCGCCTGCCGTGCGACCGGAGACATCGAACGCCCGGAACAGGCCCGACGCGGGCGGCAGCGGGTCCGTGAAGCCGAGCGCCTCCGCCCATGAATCGGGGATCCCGATGCCGGGCACCTGATCCCACACGTCATGGCAGCGCAGGACGATCATCCCGGTCTCGTCGAGCCATTCGCGCTTGGTCTCGATCCCCGCGTAGGTGTTCTCGTCCTGCGTGGTGGTGTCGCGGTGGTCGTACCAGAGCGGCTCGTGCCCGACGAACAGGTTGCAGCCAAGCTCGTGCGCCTGTTTGAGCGCCGGGAAATGCGCCTTCCAGCCGACCGCGATGGCGGTCACGTCGCGGCTGGGGTCGCCCGTCTTGAAGGTGTCGACGGTGTTCTGCCAGTCCACCCAACCGGTGTCGAGGCTGCGAAGGTGATCGGCAACGTCTTGTGCGGTCATTGGCATGGCTCCGGTTGCGCGGTGTGGGGGTGATGCTGAGTGGACATGTTCGCGAAGGCGCGTTGCGGGGGCAACGGCGGGCGTGGAGGTGAATGGCGCGGAGATCATGTTCCCCCGGGACCGGCATCCGCTCAGCAAGCTACGCGGTCCCGCCGGATCGCGCTCTCCGTCGCTGCACGAGATACATCGCGTTCCCCACTATGATGAGAAGCACGATCACCCCATGGACAGCTGTCTGGGGGGCCATCCCGCGAACGGCCGATCCCGGCGCACCCACAAGCGTCTCATATTCCGCCGCACCAGCGATCCCCGAGATCAGGCCGGCCAACTGCCCGGACTGCAGGTACGGAGACGCGTGCGGTGACATGACCGCCGTCACCGCCCCGCCGAGCCGCACCCGATATCGATCCACCCCGTAGGGTATCCAATACTGGAAGAGGGTTTCGTTCGAAGCGAGGACGAGCACGTAGTCGAAGTCGCCGAGCCCCTCAATGCCGCTCATCGCCTCCATCGTCCGTGTGCTCCGGCCCTCGACGTCAACTGGAAACGCCGAGTGGATGTTCTGCCCCATGTTGATGATGAGCATCTGTTGACCCGGCTTGTAGCCGAGGAATGCCCAGTCCCGACCGGGCCGCTTGTCAAACAGCGGCGCGACCGAATCGATCGCGACCTGTGCGAGTCCCACGCTGGAGGGTACGAGGGCCATGATTACGACTCTGATGTCGTGCCTGAAGCACTGCCGCAACACATTGATCGCTGCGGGCTGGAGCTCTGGTACGGTGCTCGGTTCGTAATCGAACGACATGAGCACCGTTGCGCCTTCTTTGTTGCGGAGGTCTTCGATCGCGTCGTATACGTTGCGAACGTTCGCCGTCGGCGTGATCGGCAACGAGACCGGCCAGAACGTGGCAGCTATGACGGCGAATCCGACGAACAGGAAGATCACCCTCCGGTCGACGCTGAGCAGTCGTTCGATCATACATCGCTCCGAACGGTCGTGGGCGAGCACTTCCGACCTGATGGGCACGCCTACCTGCACGGGCTTGCTGGATTGGGCGATATGGAGCCGTCGGGGGATATGGTCGCGAGATGGTGGCGCGAGGTCAACGCTGGGAAGCGGCGAGGGACGAGCCCATCACTTGGACTCCCGTCGAATCCGATTCCGCAGCGCTCGCGGCATGGGTTGCGCACTGCGTCTCTCGCCACGACGGCGGTCGGGACGCGGGCGGAGGAGTTCGTAGGCCGCGAACAGGAACGCGACGATCAGCGTCGCGAGGAGCGCGGTGAAGCGTGGGCGGCTCATGGCGATCCTCCTTCGGTGGCGAAGGCCGCAGATGCCTGCGCGGAGGTCGTTTGCGAGCGTCGCGGCGATGACCCGCCGAGCGGCTGTCACGCAGTGGAATATACCGATAGTGTTCCAGCCGCGTTCGATCCCGATGCGCCGAACAGACGTTCGGTGTGTTTCTCGTGAAATCTCCGTCTCCCCCTCTTGACAGCCCTCGCTCTCGGCATTACCATATACACGAAGAAACGATATGACGAACATCGTTTCTTCGTGTATGCGAGACCAGACACCATGATGCACCCCGACACATCGCAGCAAGCTCCAGCCGAGCCCAGGCGCCTCCGCATCTACGATGCCGCCGAACCGCTCTTCGACCGGTACGGCTTCCGCAAGACCACTATCGAGGAAATCTGCCGCGCGGCAGGCGTCTCCAAACGGACGTTCTACGAGCTGTTCCGCGACAAGACCGACCTGCTTGGTCATCTCCTCATGCATCTGAATGAGAGCGAATTCGATGTCTGGCTCGCCGAGCTAGACCCGGACGCGTCCGCCACGGACCATCTTCTCTCGTTCCTCGACCTCTACCCATCGACTTTCACCAAACACCCCGTCATGCGACTCGCGTTCAAGGAGTTGCACCACAGCGACATGTCGGAACTCATGGAGGAAGTGCTCGCCTCGCCCATGATGCGCGCGGTGGAGCGGCTCATCGACCACGGCAAGGAGAGCGGGGAATTCCGCGACGTCGATACACTGTCCGCGATCATGATCATCGACGCGATCATGGACCGGCTCTACTTCGAGCTTCCCGAGCTGACGGGCATGCCGGGAGCGATGGATAATCCCGTCTGGGCACGCGAGATACGGATGTTCATACTCGCGGGGCTGCTCACACCGGAACGCATGGCGGAGCACCTCCGCGACACGCACGATATGGAGGGCACAGGTCGATGAATCCCATCCGATCTGCATCATCAATCATGGCGACAATCGCGATCGCCCTTGCGGCGCTTGTCGCCGCGCCGGGTCCCGTCCAGGCCGATGAGGAAGCCGCGCGACGTATCATCGCCGCCGGGGACGACCTCATGCGCGGCACCACCGCCGAGGGCGTCTACGAGATGACTATCATCAACCCCGACTGGGAGCGCACGCTTCGAATGCGCTTCTGGGAGGATGTTTCCGGCGACCGGGCATTCGTGCGAGTGCTGTCGCCACCGCGTGAGGCGGGGTCGAAAACGCTGAAGCTCGGGAACGAGATGTGGGCCTATCTCCCGTCGGTTGAGCAGAGCATCAAGATTCCGCCTTCGATGATGGCGCAAGGGTGGATGGGGTCGGACCTGACGAACGAAGACATCGTCAACGGCGACGACTACGTCGACGAGTACACGCACGACCTCGTCGACACGACGGAGATGGACGGCGAAACGATCTACGTCATCGAGTCGATCCCGACTCCGGAAGCCGCCGTCGTGTGGGGCAAGATTCGCTACTACGCCCGTGCCGCCGACGCGCTGCCGGTGCTTCAGGAGTTCTACGACGAGGACGAAGGGCTCGTCCGGCGGATGTTGTTCTCGGAATTCAAGTCGATGGACGGCCGCGTCATCCCGACCCGCTACGTCGTCGAGCCGCTCACTGAAGAGCATATCGGGCAAAGGACGATCATGGTTATCGCCGAGATGGACTTCGACGCGCGGATTCGCCCAGGCGTCTTCACCCGGGCGAACCTGGAGCGCTCGCGATGACGCACACCGTCAAGGTTGCGTGGCGGAACATCTGGCGGAACACGCGCCGCACGATCCTCACTGCACTGGCGATCGGTTTCGGCGTCGGGCTGACGGTCCTGACGCGCGGCGCGCAATCGGGAACGTTCGCGCAGATAGTCGATTTCAACACCTCGCTCTCAGTCGGGCACGTGCAGATCCATCGTGAGGGCTACTGGGAGAAGCGAACGCTGAGGAACACGTTCGAACTCTCCGAACTGGACATGGGCGAGATCGCTGCCATCCAGCACGTTGAGACCGTATCCCCGAAGCTGACCACCGAAGCGCTCATCGCGGTGGGCGATGACAACTCCAGCGGCGCGACGCTGAGCGGCATTGCCCCGTCCCGCGAGGCCGGGATATCCATCATCGACGAGACGATCGTCGACGGCGCGTACCTCAGCGATGGCGACATGTCCGGCGCGATCATCGGAGCGACGCTGGCGCGAAACCTTGGCGCGAAGATCGGCGACGAACTCGTCTACTTCACGCAGGGCCGGTACGGCGCGACCGCGGCTGGACGACTCTCGATCCGGGGCATCTTCAGAGCGGGCGAGTTCGACATGGACGGGTTCACCGTGTTCACTCCTCTGGCAACGCTCCAGACCTCGCTCGACGCGCCCGGACGCCTCTCCGCGCTGACCATCGGTGTGGATGACCATCGCGCGGTGGACGCTGTGGCAACGAGCCTCGCGGCGGCGTATGAGACTCAGAATCTCGAGGTAATGGACTACACCGAGCTGATCCCGGATATCATGCAATTCATCGATTTCAAGAACGCCTCGACGATGATCTTCCTGGCCGTCCTGCTCATCATCATCGGATTCAGCATCCTGGAAACGATTCTGATGAGCGTCATGGAGCGCTTCCACGAGTTCGGCGTCATGATGGCTATCGGCCTGCGCAAGGGCGCGCTCGTTCGGCTCATCTTCTGCGAAGCCGCGTTCGTGGGCGCCATCGGCGCGTTGATCGGGAACGTCCTCGGCTACGCGGCGAACGCGTACCTGCAAGCCCGCCCGATAGCGCTGGGATCGTTGAGCGAAGCGTATGCGGAGATGGGATTCACTCCGCAGATCACCGCGATGACCGATATCGGCGAGCAGATGTTCTGGACGGCGGCCGTCCTGCTCATGACGCTCGCAATGGCTCTTTGGCCAGCACGGGTCGCGACGGGTTTCAGCCCGGTCGAAGCGATCCGGCAAGTGTAGGGAGGCTCCAAGTGATAGAACCGGCTACGGCAGCGGCTGCGTCCGGACGGGGACGCGCCGGATGATGCACTACATGAGAATTGCGTGGCGCAACATCTGGCGAAACACGCGCCGTACGATCCTGACTGTCCTGGCAATCGGCTTCGGCGTCGCGCTGACAGTCCTGACGCGGGGCACGCAGTTCGGGATGTACGCGCAGATCGTCGACTTCAACATTTCGCTTTCCGTCGGGCACGCACAGATTCACCGCGCCGGGTACTGGGACAAGAAGACCCTCCGCAACACGTTCGAGACCTCGGAGGTGGATATGGGCGGCATCGCGGCGATTCCGCACGTGGAAACGGTATCGCCGAAGCTGAACGTCGAGGCGCTGGTCGCCGTTGGTGACGACCAATCGAGCGGCGCGATGCTGAACGGCGTGATACCGTCCCGTGAGGCCGGAATCTCGATCATCGACGAGACCATCATCGAGGGCGCGTACCTCAGCGACGACGACATGTCCGGCGCGATGATCGGCGCGACGCTGGCGAGGAACCTCGACGCGCACATCGGCGACGAGCTTATCTACTTCACGCAGGGGCGATACGGCTCGACGTCGGCCGGAAAGTTCACGATCCGAGGCATCTACAAGACCGGCGAACTCGACATGGACGGCTTCAGCGCGTTCGTGCCGCTGGCAACGCTTCAGCCGACGCTTGATGCGCCGGGGCGGCTCTCGGCACTGGCCGTCGGCGTCGACGACCATCGCGCCGTGGCGGACGTCACCGCGCGGCTGCGGGAGATGTATGAGGGGCCGGAACTCGAGGTCATGGACTACCGGGCGCTCATCCCCGACATCATTCAGTCTATCGAATTCGATAACGCGACGGCGATCATATTCCTGATCCTGCTCCTCGTCATCATCGGATTCAGCATCCTCGAAACGATCCTCATGAGCGTCATGGAACGCTTCCACGAGTTCGGCGTGATGATGGCCATAGGTCTGCGGAAAGGCACGCTCGTCTGGCTCGTTTTCTGCGAGGCGGCGTTTGTAGGGGTCATCGGCGCGCTCTTCGGGAACGTCCTCGGCTACGCGGCGAACGCATATCTCCAGGCGAATCCGATTGTGCTCGATTCCATGAGCGAAGCGTACACGCAGTTCGGATTCACGCCGCAGATTATCGCGATGACGGATATCGGCGAGCAGCTGTATTGGACAGCCATCGTCTTGACCATGACCCTCGCGGTGGCCCTCTGGCCCGCCCGGGTCGCAACGCGATTCAGCCCGGTCGAAGCGATCCGGCAGGTGTAGGGAGACCTCGAACGATGATCGGGATATACGTCAGAACGTCATGGCGCAACGTGTTTCGCAACCGCCGGCGGTCGCTCATTGTCATGACGGCGGTCGCGCTCGCCGTCGCGGGGTCGTTCTTCATGGTCATGTTCATGAACGGCATGGCGCAAGGCATGGTGACCGTTGCGATCCGCCAGTTCGGTCACGTGCAGATCCAGCGCGCGGGGTTCTCGGACAACCCGAAGATCACGCTGCTCATGGATGACCCGGCGTCGGTCTTCGCCGCGCTCGACGCGGAGCGACAGGAGATCGAGGCGTACTCGCCACGTGTCATCGCACGCGGACTTGCTCGGAGCGCGGCGAACTCCGCGGGTGTGCAGATACTTGGCGTGGACGCGGTGCGCGAATCGCTCATGACGAACGCCGCGGATCACATCGTGAACGGGCACTACCTTACCGGCGCGCGAAGCGTTCGGCGGAAGGAAGTCGTCCTGGGTTCGTCCCTCGCGGCGAAGCTCGACGTCAGGCTTGGCAAGAAGATCGTGTTGGTCTCGCAGGCCCGTGCCGAGGACACCGAGCACACCGAAATGGGATCGGGCGCATTCCGAGTCGTGGGCATCTGCCGATTCGCGTCGGAGCAGGCGAACAAATCTCTTGTGTTCATCAATCTCGCCGACGCGCAGGAAATGCTCAATCTCGGCGGCGGGATCTCGGAGGTCGCCGTGACGCTGCACGACGGTGACAACGTTGACGCCGTCGCGGCGCGGCTGGCGGAACGAATCGACGGTGCCGACTACGATGTCCGCACGTGGATGCAGGCAAGCGCTGCGCTGGCAACCATGGTCAAGACCTTCGAGGGTGCGGTGATGTTCTACGTGATCATCATCTTCCTCGGTGCGGCGTTCGGCATCGTGAACACGATGCTGATGGCGGTATTCGAGCGAACGCGTGAATTCGGCATCCTGCGAGCCATCGGAACGCGCCGCTGGGCGCTCTTCCGAATGGTGCTCTACGAGGCGTTTTTCATCGGAGTCCTGGGCACGCTCGGCGGTTTGGTGCTGCTCGCGTTCATCCACTATGTCTGGCTGCCGAACGGGCTCGACCTGAGCGTGTTCGCCGAGAGCCTCGCGCTGTTCGGCGCCGATGCGGTCATCAAGCCTGAGATGCGTGTGGACCTGTTCGTCCAATCAGTCATCCTCGTCCTCGCGATGAGTGTTCTGCCGTGCTTCTGGCCGGCGATCCGGGCGGCGCGGTTGCAGCCGGCGGAAACGATGCGAAAGATCTGACACGACTACTCAAAATAGAGGGATTTAACAATGGGAATCATCGACGTACAGGGTGTTCACAAGACCTACGTCGCGGGGAAAGGCGTCGAGACGCACGCGCTCCGAGGCTTGGATCTGACGATCGAGAAGGGCGAATTCACCGCGGTCGCTGGTCCGTCCGGCTCCGGCAAGACGACGCTGCTGAACCTCATCGGATGCCTCGATACACCCGACGAGGGAGTCATCGCCGTCGAAGACAGGAAGCTCACCGACCTGTCGGAGTCGAGCCTGGCCGATATCCGGCGCGACCGGATCGGGTTCATCTTCCAGGCGTACAATCTCGTGCCCGTGCTCACCGCGCTGGAGAACGTCGAGTTCGTGATGCTTCTCCAGAAGGTCCCGGCGTCGGAGCGGCGCGACCGGGCTGAGGCAATCCTGCGCGAGGTCGGGCTCGGCGACTACCTCCATCGCCGTCCGACTGAGATGTCCGGCGGGCAGCAGCAGCGAATCGCCGTCGCCCGGGCAATCGCGGCCGAGCCGGCGCTCGTGCTGGCCGACGAGCCCACTGCGAACCTGGACTCCGAGACAGGCGCCGCGCTGCTCGACTTAATGCGCGAGCTGAACGAGACGAAGGACGTGACGTTCATCTTCTCAACGCACGACGCCATGGTGATGGAACGCGCGCGCCGCCTTGTCCAGGTGCGCGACGGCAAGGTCTCCGACGATGAACGTCGCGGCTGACAACGCGATGACGGCGTCTATCCGCCACGCGCTGGCGGGCGTGATGGTTCTCACGGCGACTGCGGGCGCGCTCGACCTCGACCTCCGCGGCTACGTGAAGAACTACCCGTCTCTCGCGTGGGACGGAGGCGAACGCGACTGGCTCAACACGACGCGCGCCCGGGCGAAGCTCCGATGGTACGCGACCTCGGCGTTCACGTTCGCGGTCGAATACGACGTCGCCGCGACGATCGGCTCGCCGCTCGACGATCCGGCATTCCGCCAGGCTCTCGCGAGCGGCGGCGCGCACCGGGAACTCGTCGACCTCGCCGCGGTGGTCGTCGACGACGAGGACCTGTTCGCCGCGCACGCTCTGGACCGGCTCTACGTCGAGTATTACTCGCCCATCGCGGTAGTCACCGTGGGAAAGCAGCGCGTCGCCTGGGGAGTCTCGAACTACTTCCGACCCGTCGACCTGTTCGCGCCGTTCGCACCATCAGCCGTCGACAAGGAGGAGCGCGCGGGCATCGACGCCGTGCGAGTGAGTGTACCGTGGGGGATGCTCTCCAACATCGAGGCGATCTACAGTCCACGCAAAGGCTTCGACGACGAGCGAATCGGCGCGCGGCTGCGCACGAACGTGCGAGAGTGGGACGTCGGCACCATTGTCGGACGCTTCGAGGGAGGGGAAGCCGCTGGCGCGTCGCTCTCGGGCGCGGTGTTCGGCGCGGGGATCAAAGCCGAAGCGCTCGTGGTGCGCGATGGCTACCGTAAGTCGGCGTCCATGCTCTGCTACCCTGAGAGCGCACTCTGCCCGGGCTACGTCGTTCTGCGCGGCGATTACGTTCGCGCGACGCTCGGCGCGGACTACGGCTTCCAGTGGCGCAATCTCACTGTCGGCGGGGAGGCATACTACGACGGCTCTGAGGAGCCCGACATTCTGTACTACGACCTCATCGGCCTCGCTACGGGGCGCCGCGTGACGCTCGCTCGCCGCTACGTCGCCGCATCGGCGAGTGCGCTCGCCCATCCACTGGTGACGCTCTCCGCGGCGGGCATCGTGAACCTTGATGACCACTCGTGGTTCCTGAACCCACAGGCGGCATGGTCGGTTTCCGACGGCACCGACATCACTGTGGGCGTACAGCTCTTCTTCGCCGGCGAGAGCCCTTACATCGGCAACAATCTCTCCGAGTTCGGATCGACACCGAATCACGCGTACGCGATCGTGGCGTGGTACTTCTGAGACAACGTTGCCACCGGGTATGCACGGGGCAGTTCCCGCGCGGGAACTGCCGGATGAGTCCGAGCAACGGGAGGGCTCCCGGCAGGTAGCGCCGAGCGCTCCTATCGGCTATCCTTCAAGGCAGCCGACATGTCCGACCGATCCGCCGGAACGCACGACCGCATGAACGAACTCACGCGACGATCCGCAATCTCCCGCGCATTGCGCGCCGTGTTCGCCGTGAGCGTGCTCGCCTGGCCGCTCGTACACGACGCGGCCAACGCCGCCAGTCTTCCGCGCGCTACGCATTTCCTCGTGCATGACAAGGGCTTCACCGCCTCGGGCAGCCCGAATCGCGACCGCTCGCGGTTGTACGTCATGCAGTTCACCATCCGGGACGGGGCACCCGTCGGCGTGAAGGTCGTGAAGTCGTATCGCACGCAATACGGATTGCGCGACGAGTCCAAGCGCCGCGAGGGCGACAGGAACACGCCCGAGGGCGTCTACCGAATCACCGACATGCGCCGGCGTCGCGCGGGCGGCGTCACCGGGCCGTGGTTCTTCCTCATGGATTACCCCAACCGCCACGACCGGGCCAGCAACCGCACGGGCAGCGCAATCGGCATCCACGGCGGCCCCAATCGCAGGACGCTCGGATGCATTCGGCTGCGGGACAGAGAACGCGGCGGTCAGGGGCGTGAAGCCATCACCGAGTTGCGCCGATACGTCGAAATCGGCACGCGGGTCGTCAGTATGCCATATCTGCCGCCGTGGCTGAAGGGCACCGTCGGCTCGGCGCTCGGCGCGGAGGCCGCCGGGCGGTATGCGTACCTCCTCACGACGCCGCTGACGAACCGGCACGCCGTCGAAATCGTCCACGACTTCACCCCTGGGTCGACATCGTATCTCGCCGCACGCGACGCCGAGGGCCCCGCCGAGGATCTCGTAACCGTCTCCAGCGAGCTGAATCCGTTCGGCGAACTCACCTACCGCGCGCACAACCTTATCGACGGCGATCCGCGCACGTGCTGGTCCGAGGGTAACCGGAACGGCGGCGTCGGCGAATGGGTGCAGGTAAGGTTCCCGGAGCCGCGCGTCGTCCGGCGAGTGAAGATGGTGAACGGATACGCCAAGGGCGAGCGCTGGCGGCAGAACAACCGCGTCAAGCGCGCCACGATCAGGCTCTCCGACGGCACATCGTTCGACTGGCAAGTGCGCGATACCGACGAGTGGCAGGAGTACGTGTTCCCGGTGGCGCTCACAACGCAGTTCGTCGAAATCACCATCGAGGACGTGTACCGTGGCAGCCGTCGCGACTGGAACGATGCGTCCATCAGCGAACTCGCCGTCGAAGCCGCCGCACCGGGATCGGCGTCCGCCATGGGCATCCAGCTCGTTGCCTCGGCGTCGAGCGTGCTGGACGGAGGCTCGGCGTCGTCCGGGTATCATGCGTACAACGCCATCGACGGAGACCCGAGCACGGCCTGGTCGGAAGGCGAAGACGGCACCGGAGCGGGCGAATGGCTACGCGTCGGATTCACGCGATCGCGCACGATCACGGCAGTTACGATGGTGAACGGGTACGACAAGCAGCGAGGGCGGAACGATCGCTGGGCGCAGAATCCGCGCGTGAAACGTGCCACGCTTCGCTTCAGCGATGGCTCGTCGCGAACCTGGCGGCTCAGGGACACGCGTGAACCGCAGACGATACGCCTCCCGAGCCCGGTGACGACGGATCACGTGCAGATCGTGATCGAAGAGGCGTATCCGGGTAGCGAGTGGCAGGACTGCTCTATCAGCGAGATCTCATTCGAGGACGCGCCTGCGCCACCGGCTCCTACCCAGCGCCCCGTTCGCGCGGAGGAGCCCGCGGCGCCATCGGCGCCGACAACGACCCGGGCACGAGCATCGAGCAGCCTCGATGCAGGCTCCTCGTCCAACTACGCCCCGGGCAACGTCCTGGACGGCGACCGCGCTACGTGCTGGTCGGAAGACGCGCGCGACGCATCAGGGCAGTGGCTCCAGATCGACTTCCCTCGGGAGCGCGAGGTCGGGCGCGTTCGGATCGTCAACGGGTACGACAGGATCGTTGGCGCTCAGGATCGCTGGTCCCAGAACGCGCGAGTGAAGGACGCGGTGCTGCGATTCGACGACGGGTCCGAGGTGCGGTGGCGGCTGCGCGACACCCGGGAGTGGCAGGCGATCGAACTGCCGGAGGCGAAATCAACGCGATCGGTGCGGCTTACCATACGCGATGTGTACGCAGGCAGCCGCTGGCAGGACGTGTCGATCGGCGAGATCGCTTTCGCGGCCGCCGCGCGTTCGACAGCGCCGGTCGAATCAACCCCGTCTGGACGCGAGCCCGATGCCGGCACCGTCGCATCGGCGACCTCGACGCTGGCTGGATCGGAGCCGGGGCGATTCGCGGCGAGCAACGTCCTGGACGGCAACCCGGAGACGTGCTGGTCGGAGGGCATCGATGGTTCGGGCGTCGGAGAACGCCTGCGCATCGAATTCCCGGCGGCCCGCCCAATCCGTACGATTCATGCAATCGCGGGCTACGCGCGGGGCGACCTGCACGAACGGAACAGCCGTCCGAGCAGGCTCACGGTCGCACTTTCCGACGGGACGCGCTACGAGTGGGAACTGCGGGATACCGCCGAGTGGCAGAGCTTCGAACTCCCGCAGCCGGTAATCGTGTATTTCGTCGAGTTCGCCATCGAAGCGGAACACGCCGGTTCGAGCTGGCAGGATTGCTCCATCAGCGAGATACGAGCCGAGTAACGGGCGGCACACGGGGAACGGCGGCATGTTGGCGATTCACCCCACGATATTCTACCGGCGCGTTGGGCACGAGCTGTTCCGCGCGGTGGATATCGCGGTACGCGAGATCGGTAACGAACCGGCCCGTCTTCGCTACAGCATCGGCGGCGTGGAGGGCGAGACGGAGCTGGAACGCCTCGACTCCGGAACGTGGCGCGGCTTCGTTCCGGATGTTCGCTCCGCCGCGCCGGCGGAGTACGCGATCACGCGCAATGGTTCCGTGATCGCGGAGACGACGCGCGACTGGACGCCGGGGCGGCATTGGAGAGTGGTGCTCGCGCCGGTCGCCCATCACGATTACGGCTACACGTCCACAATCGAAGATGTCCTCGCCCAGTACCGGGGCTACTACCGCGACACCCTGCGCTACGTAGCTGAGACCGACGAATATCCCGACGGGGCGCAGTTCCACTACACCGCCGAAGAAGCGTGGTCGCTCATCGACTTCCTGCGCACGTGCTCCGACGCCGAGCGCGACGAGCTCGTCGCCCGCATGCGGGAGGGACGCATCGAACTGCCGGCGCTCCTGGGCAACGAGATCACCAATCTGTGCGGACACGAGGAACTCGTGCGGCTTCTGTACCCCTCGCAGGACGTCGCGCGCGAACACGGCATACCGATCCGCACGGCCTCGATCACTGACATCCCCGGCCTGGCATGGGCGCTCCCGACGCTGCTGGCGGCCTGCGGAGTCCGATCGTTCCTGGCGGGGCTGCCGACCTACTTCGAGTGGGGCGACCGACAGTACCACAACTTCTGGGACGAATCGCGCGTGATGCCGAACGGCCGACCCGGCGCGTTCTGGTGGGAGGGCCCCGACGGGGCGCGTGTGCTGACGTACTACCACGGCGGTTACGGCGTGTGGATGCCGACCACCACTAACGACGTGGCGAGCGAGCTTCCCGGCATGCTTGAGGGACTCGAGCTTCGCGACGACTATCCGTTCGACGCTATCCGCGCTGCGTACGACGGACTGGACAATCGCCCTCCGAACCGGACGTGCTGCGATCTCGCGAAAGAATGGAACGAAACGTGGGAGTTCCCGCGCCTGGAAGTCGGGACCAACACCACCTTCTTCGCCCATCTGCACGAGACGCTTGATCGGAGCGACGCCAAGCTCCCGCTGATTCGCGGAGAGCTGCCGGACACCGATTACGTCATGGGCGCACTGTCCTCCGCGCGGGAGACCGGGCTGAACCGCGTGACGCACTCCCGGCTCGGCGCGGCGGAACGGTTCGCGACCGTGGCGCATCTCGTCGCGTGCTCTCCGGAGCGCCGTGAGAGCGTGGCCAAAGCGTGGGAACACGTGCTCATGTTCGACGAGCACACGTGGGGGATGAGCACGCCTGTGGGGCCGGTACAGGAGCGAGACTGGGCGGAGAAGAGTCGGCACGCATACGCCGGCGCCGGACTCGCCGCCGACACGCTGACGAAGTCCCTCGCGGATATCGCTCAACGTATCGAGCACATCGAGACAGAGCGGACTGTCGTCGTATTCAACCCGTCCGGACGATCCCGCACCGATGTGGTGTGCGTCGACCAGGAACTTTCCGGGCTCGACGGCATTGAGCTGATCGACGTGGAGACCGGCGACGCGATCCCGGGCCAGATCGTGCGCAACAACGATCCGCTGGCGCCGGAGTGGTATGCATCGGGCAAGCACGCCATGGGGGAGATCTGTCCGGAACTCGGCGCGGGACTCGCATTCGTTGCACGAGACGTGCCGGCTCTGGGATGGCGGTCCTACCGTCTGGGCGACGCCACCGAGGCCGCGGGCAACGCCGAATCCGGGAGCGCACTCGACACGCCGCACTATCATATCGAGATCGACGAGAGAACCGGCGCGATAGCGAGCCTGCTCGACAAGGCGCTCGGACGCGACCTGTGCGATACGGATTCGGAACACGGTATCAATCAGCTCATCGTACGCGATGTCGTCAGTGGGGACGTCGACGGGCTGAGCGACGTCAGGGTCGAATCGCAGGAGCGCGGTCCGGTCTTCTCGCGGATCGTCGTCCGTGGGCGTGCGCGCGGCTGCCCGGAAGTGACCCAGGATATTCGCGTGTGGCACGCCGTGAAACGCATCGACTGCGCGACGCGTGTCGTCGCCGACGGCACACCGTTCCTGGAGCACCTGATCGCGTTTCCGTTCGCGTTCCGTGACCCCGAGCTCCGCGCGGAGGTGTCGAACGCGACGCTCCGACCGGTGCTGGATCAGATGCCGGGATCGAACACGAACTACTACGCCGTCCAGCGATGGATCGACGTCGCCGGCGACGATGGCGGAGCGATCTTGTCGTGCGTCGAGCCCCACATGGCGATGCTCGGCGGCCTGAAGCCCGACTACGTCTCGCAGGCGCACCACGGCGTGACATCGCACGATTTCGGCGCGCCATTCGACACCGAACCGCCCGACACTGCGCACGTGTATGTACCGGTGATGCTCTCGAACTTCCGCACCAATTTCCGGCCGACGCAGCACGGCGAAGCTATCTTCCGACACACCATCACGTCGTACGACAGCACCTTCACGAGCGAACGAGCCGTGGCATTCGGCTCCGGCGTACACGAGCCGCTCGTGGCGTGCGCCGTCACATCCCAGGACGACGAGCCTGCTCTGCCGCCGCTGGCAGGTTTTTGCGAAGTCGCACCGGAGACGGTGGAACTCGTGGCGCTCAAGACAGCGCAGAACGGCGACGGCCTGATCGCGCGCATGCGTGAGACCGCCGGACGGGAATGCACGGTGTCGCTGCATCTGCCGATGCTCAACGCGCCGACGGTGTGCCGGACGACGCCCACCGAAACGGACGTCGAACCGGTGGAGCCGTGGGAGAATCGCGTCGAGTTCTCCATGAAGCCATTTGAAATCGCCACTGTCAGAGTTCGGTACGAAAGGTGACCTCGCCCATGGGCCTCGCGAATTGCACCGCATTCCAGCCTCCCGCTCGCTGGACGACCGCAATCCTGGTCTGCGCACGCAGGGCGACCGTATTTCCGGCCTGCGCACGCAGGGCGACCGTGTTTCTGGCCTGCGCACGCAGGGCGACCGTGTTTCTGGCCTGCGCAGGCCTTGCGACGACGCTGGCCGGATGCGGGTCCGAACCGGAGGAGGTGAGCGACGGATACGCGGCACGCACGCTCCTCGCCGGGCGCGCGAACGAATTCTCGGCATACTCGAAGAGCGCCGTCCTGCCCGGTCCGCGCGTGCTGGTCGTATCGGGGATCGTCGGCGACATGCCCGGCCTCTCGCAGGCGGTGGACAGCATTCGGAGCATGCCGCTCACGGCGGGCAGCCTGACCCTCGTCCCGCGCGCGAACGTGAGTGCAATCAGCGCCGGTGAACGCTCGCCGGGCGGTGAACTCAACGAGATGTTCGGCCCGTATGTCGAACCGGAACAGCGCGACGTCGTGACCTCGCTCCAGCTGCTCGCCGATTCGAGCGACGTGCTCATCGTGGTAACCGACCAGACGGAGGACTACGGCCACTCGCTGTTCTACAGCCCGGAGGCTCCCGTCGCGACGGTGGCGGTGGCTCAGGATATAGCCGGAAGCATCAACGACGAACTCGATCGCCTCGCCGGTCAGGTCGGCTACGAGACGACGGAGATCTACGCGCTTCGCAGCGGACGCCCGAACACGTTCATCGGATGGGCCGCCGAGCGCGACCGGCCGCGCCTTGCGCTGGAATTCGGCCTGTTTGGCGGACGTGACCACCGGCGCGAGGGAGACGCGCAATCCGAGTCGTTCGGGTACTTCCCCGCACACCTGATGTTGGCGGTGGCACTGGCGGAGCTTGGCGTCCTGGATCGCTCCGCCATCGACCAGGCGCGCCGGCCGCCCGAGGCTCCGGCGAGCGACGCGGCATCCGACTCGCCCGCGCTGCACCTGCGCTACTCAATCGACGGCGACGAGCAGGTGCATGTGCCCGGTGACCTGTTCGCGGTGCCGGAGGGCTCACACTTGCGCGTCCAATTCGCTTCCGACGAGGCCGTCGGCGGGGTGAATCGCCTGGACGTGGTGGGCGTCGGCGATGACGATGATGCAGGGCGGGATATCGACCTGACCGCGCTCGGCGAACCCCCGTTTGCGCTCGATCTTCGATATCTACACAACGACGTCATCGTCTGGCGGGAGCCCATCATCGTGGGCGACGCGGCTGCCGGCGGACGGTTCGTGCTCCAGGACACCCTGGGAACGCACCCGTTCCTCGCGAGCTTCCCCGAGCCCGAGGCGTGGCTCTACCTCTCCGAGACACGCATTCCTTCCGAGCAAACCGCGTGCGCCGCGTGCGACCTCCCGGAGGGCGTGCAACTT
>CAZEAI010000017.1:0-8098 GCA_964510105.1 uncultured bacterium | reverse complement strand
GTCTCCGGGCCGGCCCTGCGCATCGTCGGGACCTCGCATACGCTCCGCTCGTACCGGCTCACAGTGGGCGCCGAAGTGGCGGGCGCCCTCTACGTACCGCGGTGGGCCGATGCCGCAGCCAACGACCTCGTCGACATCACCGATGCGAACCGCGCACACGGCCTGACGCCCGGAGTCGCAGTGGACATGCGTTACGCGACCCCGGACAATTTCCTGCACGCCAACGTATACGAGAGCATGAACCGGTGCCTGCTGAGGGGCGACGTGGCGGAGGCGCTCACCCGTGTGCAGCGCTCGCTGGAAACGCGAGGACTCGGGCTGAAGGTGTACGACTGCTACCGTCCGCACGCCGTGCAGTATCGCATGTGGGAGATCATGCCGGAGCCCGGATACGTAGCCAATCCGACCACTGGCTCGAATCACAACCGTGGCGCCGCCGTGGATGTCACGCTTATCAACGCGGACGGGAGCGAGCGCGACATGCCTACCGCGTTCGACGATTTCTCACAAGCGGCGTGGCACGAAACGACCGAAGAGCTGACGCCGGAGCAGATCGAGAACCGAGGTCTCCTGCGAGAAGCCATGGCAGCCGAGGGCTTCTCGCCGATCCGCAAGGAGTGGTGGCACTACAACGGTCCGGATTTCCGGAGCTACACCGAGAATCTCGACGTGGCGCTGGACGCGGGATACCGCCGCATGCCCTTGCCGCCTGACTGGCGCGGGCTCCGATTCATCCCGTAGCATAGCCGCACTCCAACGGGCGGACGGGCGTGGGGGTTGGTGTCGTCTCGGGCTCCGCGCATATATTTGGTAGCCGCGTAACCCAACCGGCGGATATCTATACCACCCATGCAACGTGAGGAATCATCATGGACGAGCGACTGATCGGTGTGTACCGAAGCGTCGGCGGCGGCGTGCAAGCAACGAAGTACTACAGCATGGAGCGCATCTCGCGGGTCGACGCCACTACCGGCGCGAAGATCATGCAGCTCACGTCGTACCCGGTGCTCAGCCACACGCTCTACTACCACTGTCCGTGCTTCACTCCGAGCGGCACGCTCGTGTTTCTGACATACTCCGGCCCGGGACGCCTTGCCAGCCCGGATGCGTGGCGCGTCGAACTCGACGGCTCGGATCTCCGCCCCATCACGCGGCACGACGGCCTCGCGGGATTTGTCGTATCGCCCGACGGCGCGACACTCTACGCGCAGGACTCCGGGCGGCTCCTCGCATTCCCGACCGACCCGGATGCCTCGCCAAAGGCCCCAGAAGTGGTCGGCGAGCTGCCCGACGTAGACCTCGCGGCGACGATCCTGGGGAGCATCACCGCCGACGGCGCATACTACGTTTCGGCGGCGCTGATGAAGAACGGCGCCACCGCGCTCGCGCGATACGCCACGGACGGCACCGCGGCGGAAGTGCTCCTCGAACGCGGCATGCTCGCGCACGTGCAGATCGATCCCTCCGGCAGCGACCGGATACTCTGGGGCGGCCCCGGAGACGGCGGAACGTCGTCCGGGCTCTGGACATGCGAGATCGACGGCTCGAACGTCAGGGAATTCAAGCTGCCTGAGTCCACGGGCCACTATGGCTTCTATGGATCGGAGGGCAAGCTCCTCTCCACGGTAAACAAGCCCTTTGGCTCGATCGTGGTCGCCGAAGAAGGCGGCGAACCCGAGATCGTGGCGAAAGGCGGCCATTTCTGGCATGCAGCGGGCTCCCGGGATGGACACTGGATCGTCAGCGACACCAACTGGCCCGATATCGGCCTGGTACTCATCAACGCGGACACCGGCCTGTGGGCGCCGCTCTGCCACCCCGGGTCCTCGAGCGGACATCCGCAGTGGACGCATCCGCACCCGATGTTCAGCCCTGACGGACGGTACGTCGTGTACAATAGCGACCGCACCGGCATCGGCCAGGTGTATGCGGTAGAGGTGCCGGAGGAACTTAGGGATCAGCTCTCCGGCTGAGCGAAACGATGCGCGAGATACTCCCGTTCATTCACCCCGTGTGGCAGGGCGTGGCCCTCGCCCTGGCGCTTGTGACGGCTCGATGGGGGCTGCGACTGCGCGCCGGTCGCCGGCGAGAATCGAGCGGCGCACGCAGAGCGCTGCGGGTAACCCACGCGCGGTCGGGCATCATCACGGTGTGGCTGCTCGCCCTTGGATGGGTGCTCGGCATGGTGGCGATGCCCTACCTCCGCCGCGAGGCACCGCTCGGAACGTGGCACGCGTGGGTCGGAACCGCGGCGCTGGCGCTGTTCCTGCTGGGCGGATATTACGGCTGGAAGCTCCACCGTCCGCCCCGGTCCGCAAGCTGGAGCCGCGATGACGCCCGGGAATTGCACGTGTTCTGCGTCGTGACGGCGCTCTTCCTCGCCCTGGGCGAGATCGTTCTCGGACTCCCGCTCCTGCCGTAATGGAGACGTGTATGATCAGGCCGGTGCGCATCCTCATCGTAGCTGTGACGGCGGTAATGGCGATCGGGGGAGTCGTGGCGGAGCGGACCTCCGCTACCGGCCCGGTGACGATCCTCGCAACCGTCGGGCAGAGGGCGCCGCGGCTCTACCTGCCGGAGATCGACGGACCGGACTTCATGCTGCGGGAGTGGGCCGCGCCGGAGGGGCAACAGCTCAAGCCGTATCTCGGCCGCGAGCGCCACGTCGTCGTGTTGAGCTTCTTCGCCACGTGGTGCGTGCCGTGCCGCCGGGAAATCCCCGAATTCGCGGGCACAAGCGCTCTGTTCGCCGATCACGCAGTACTGTGGCGGCTTGTGAACATTGCGGACAGACCGGATAGCGTCCGGGCATACCTCCGCCGCCTCGACGTGGACATGCCGGTGCTGCACGACCGTTACGGCAAGATCGGGGAACGCTACTGCGGAGCGCCTCCGGCCGTACCGACCGTTGCCGTCATCGACCGCGACGGCGTGCTGCGCTACCTGCGGCACGGCTACGACGAGGCGACCATTCGGGAAGTGGTGCGCGAGGTGAGCAGGCTACTCGATGTGCCGATCCCGGAAGCGTGGAGCGCCGCTGTCGACCCGTCTCAGGCCGATTCGGCGACGGTCGACCCGCAGGCCGGACCCGGGAACGAGTCTCACTGACTCGCGCCCGTACAAGCAAAGAGGCGCCGGTCGCGACGCCTCTTCATCGTTGATACGCGCTATCGACGCTCAGTCGCGAAAAATGTCCCGCATGCGGTCGAAGAAGCTCTTGCCACCTTCCGGCGTCGACGATGCCGAGTGTTCCTCCAGCTCGGCGAGCTTCCTGAACAACTCGCGCTCATCGCCGTCCAGCTTCATCGGCGTCCAGACGTGGATGCGGACGAGCATATCGCCACGCCCGTAGTTGTTCAAGTGCGGAAGGCCTTTCCCGCGCAGGCGAAGCGTCTTGCCCGACTGGGTACCGTCCGGCACCTTGAGGCGCACGCGACCGTCCAGCGTCGGGACTTCCACATCCACCCCGAGCGCCGCCTGGCTGAAGCTGATCGGCAACTCGTAGTGAACGTCGTCGTCGTGGCGCGTGAACAGGTCGTGTTCCTGCTCCAGTATGTCGATGAGAAGGTCTCCGGGCGGCCCACCGTTCGGACCGGCGCTACCCTGGCCCCGGAGACGGATCGTGGTGCCGTTCGATACACCCGCGGGCACTTTCACGGCCACGGTGCGAGCGTCGTCGACGGTGCCGGTTCCCGCGCACGCTCCGCACGGATCGGTGATGACCTGGCCTGCACCGTTGCACCGATTGCACGGCACGACGGTCACGAGGTTGAAGAATCCGCCGGTGGACTGTCGAACCTGGCCCGCGCCGCCACATTGCGGGCACGTCGACGCCTGAGCGCCAGACCGCGCCCCCGACCCGCCGCACTCACCGCATTTCGCACGGACGCGCTTCAGACGAATCTTCTTTTCGGTGTCCTCGGCGATCTCTTCGAGCGGCAGGCGAAGCGAGATCCGCACGTCGGTTCCCTGCTGCCCACCCATGCCCGAACGTCGACGGGTTCGCCCCCGTCCGCCGCCGAGCATATCCTCGAATGTTCCTCCGAAAAAGCTGCCGAGGATGTCCTCGAAATCGCCCGCGTGGGTGAAGTTATCCCACTGGAAGCCGCCCTGTCCGAACGTATCCTGCACGCCCGCATGGCCATACTGGTCGTACCGTTGGCGCTTCTGGGAATCGCTGAGGACTTCGTATGCTTCGGCCAACTCCTTGAACTTCTCCTCGGCCTCTTTGTCGTCAGGGTTGCGGTCGGGATGGTATTTGAGCGCAAGCTTGCGGTACGCGCTCTTGATGTCGCCCTCGCTCGCTCCGCGCTCAAGGCCCAGTACTTCGTAGTAATCGCGTTTCGCCGTTGTAGCCATTCCCGCCTCGGGAGAAGTATCGAATATCGTCTATCGTCAAATGGCGACGTTCACGGGGCTGCGCCGCCAACTCATGAATATAGCGTTTCGCAGCCACCATGTTCCGTCTGACCGCGCACGGCAAGTCCGGGCAAGCGTGCGAGGACTCACCCGGACCGCCGTAGAACGCTCAGTATGGCGCGCTTGCCCTCACGTCACGAGGGTGTGCGTCACGACTTGTTCTCTCCGTTCTCTTCGTCCTCGTCGACAACATCGTACTCAGCGTCGACCGCGCCGCCGCCGGCCTGCTGCTCCGCGCCTGGCTGAGGGCCGGGTTGCGGGCCGGGCTGACCATCGGGACCCGGGGCGCCTTCGCCGCCCTGCGCCTCCGCCTGCTGGTACATCACCTCGCCGAGTTTCATGAGCGCCTGCTGAAGCGCTTCGAGCTTGCCGCGGATGTCTTCCGGCTGGGAGCTGCTCTGCGCCGCGCGGAGATCCTCGACGGCCTTTTCGATCGCCTCTTTGTCCGGCTGTTCGAGCTTGTCGCCGTGCTCCTTGACGTTCTTCTCAGCTTCGTACGACAGCGCATCGGCCTGGTTGCGAAGCTCCACGAGTTCACGCTGCTTCGTGTCCTCGTCGCGGTTCGCCTCGGAGTCCTTCACCATCCGGTCGATCTCTTCCTTGCTGAGACCGCTTGACGCCTCGACCTTGATCTTCTGCTCCTTGCCGGTGCCCTGGTCCTTCGCCGAGACGTGGACGATGCCGTTCGCATCGATGTCGAACGCCACATCGATTTGCGGTACGCCACGCGGCGCGGGCGGGATGCCAACGAGATCGAACGTCGCCAGCGTGCGGTTCTCGCCGGCCATGGTCCGCTCGCCCTGCAGAACGTGGACGCGCACGCTCGTCTGGCTGTCGGCCGCGGTGCTGAAGACCTGGCTCTTCTTGGTCGGAATCGTCGTGTTCCGCTCGATAAGCGGCGTCAGGACTCCGCCCAGCGTCTCGATGCCGAGGGTCAGCGGCGTTACGTCGAGGAGGAGCACGTCCTTCACGTCGCCGGTGAGCACGCCCGCCTGAATCGCGGCGCCGACAGCGACGGCCTCATCCGGGTTGACGCTCCGGTTCGGCTCCTTCTTGAAGACGTCCTTGACCTTCTCCAGCACCGACGGCATGCGTGTCGAACCACCGACGAGGATAACCTCGTCTATCTGCGACGCGTCGATGCCGGCGTCCCTGATCGCGCTCCGGCACGGCTCAATCGTTCGCTCGACGAGATCGGCGGTGAGCTGGTTGAATTTCGCACGGTTGAGCTGGAGGTCGAGATGCTTCGGCCCCTCGGCGATGAACGGCAGGTTGATGGCCGTCTGCGTGCCGCTGGAGAGTTCGACTTTCGCCTTCTCCGCCGCATCGCGCAAACGCTGGAGCGCCGTGCGGTCCTTGCGCAGGTCGACGCCTTCCGCGTTCTGGAATTCGCCGGCCATCCAGTCGACGATCTTCTTGTCGAAGTCGTCGCCACCGAGGTGGGTATCGCCGTTCGTCGAGAGCACTTCGAACACGCCGTCGCCGACTTCGAGGATCGAGATATCGAACGTTCCGCCGCCGAGATCGAACACGGCGATCTTCTCGTTGGACTTCTTGTCCAGACCGTAGGCGAGGCTCGCAGCCGTCGGCTCGTTGATGATTCGCGCGACGTTCAGGCCGGCGATCTGTCCGGCGTCCTTGGTCGCCTGCCGCTGCGAATCGTTGAAGTACGCGGGCACCGTGATGACCGCGTCGTCGACGGTCTCGCCCAGATACTCCTCAGCGGTCCGCTTCATGTATTCGAGCACACCGGCGCTGATTTGCGGCGGCGCCATCTTGTCGCCACCAGCCTTGATCTCCACGTCGCCGTCGGAGGCCTGCTGCACCGTGTACGGCACCGTCGTCATTTCGCTCGACACCTCGCCGTACTGCCGGCCCATGAAGCGCTTGACGGAGAAGATGGTGTTCTCCGGATTCGTGATCATCTGGCGCTTCGCCGCCGCTCCGACGAGCCGCTCGCCTTCGCCGGTGAACGCCACGATCGAGGGCGTCGTGCGGGCGCCTTCGGTGTTCGTGATCACGACAGGCTGGTCGCCTTCCATGACCGCAACGCAGCTATTCGTCGTGCCGAGATCGATACCAATCGTCTTGCCCATCTTCATCTGTCCTTTCAACGCCGCCTCGCGACCGGTGCGGCTTTCTATGTCGTCGTTACTCTTCTTCGCTCACTGCTTCGTCTTCGGACGCACCGTCCCGCGGCGCGTCGTCTTCAGACGCGGACTTGCTCACTACTACTTTCGCGTGGCGCAACACGCGGTCGCCAATCCAGTAACCTCGCTCGACGACCTCGAGCACGATGTTCGGAGGCGAATCGGCGTTCTCCACCGCCACGAGTGCCTCGTGCTGGTTCGGGTCGAACTGCTCGCCGACGGGCTCCATGACGCGGACCTGCTCACGCTCAAGGGCTGCCATGAACTGCCCGTACACGAGTTCCATACCGCCGATGAAGCCCTCCAGATCGGGACCGTCCTCGGCCTTCCGCGCGGTCTCGATGCCACGCGCGAGGTTGTCCAGCGGCCCGATCACCGCGCTGAGGATGCGCTCCCCGGAGCGGGCGATCTGCTGCTCGTAGTCACGAGCGACGCGCCTGCGGTAGTTGTCGAGTTCCGCCGCCGAACGCATCCATCTGTCCTTGTACTCGCCCGCTTCCGCCCGAGCCGTTTCAAGCTCGTCCGGCTCCTCCGATTCGGCCTGCGCCTCCACCGACTCGGTGGAGGCGGCTGGCTCGTCGGGATCGTCGATCGTGATCTCGACCGCTTCGGCCTCAACCGGATCGACGCCGTCCCGGGGCTCCGTCGGTTCAGTTTCTACGTCAGCGGAGGCGACGTCTTCAGCCGCTGTCTCCGCCTGTGTCTTTGGTTTCTCTTCGCTCACTCGTCTCTCCCTGACTCGTGCGATGCAATGTTCGCCGCGCATGTGAATGCAAGAGCCGTGCCGTACCCAAAACCTGTCGATTTTCGTGAAGGATACGCCAGATCAGCACGGGCTATGGTGCCGATATGGCACTAGGCTGCCATATCGGCACCACGCGACCTGCGCTGCTGGCTCTCCGAGCGCGAACCGGCTATCTTCACGTGCATAGAGTCCACCGACCAACATTCAGCCAACCGAGTCAGGACCATGCAGCAGCCTCCGACACAGCAGCCCTATCAAGACGACGCGCCACAGCTACCCAACCCGTGGGTCACCATTTGGACCGCTCCACGGGCGACGGTGCGCATCGCCGCCGAGTTCGACCCGCGTAGCTGGCTGTGGCTTCTCGTCGCGGTCGGCGGGCTGAGCCGCGTCCTGAGCCGGGTCTCCGAGCTTCCGCTGGAGAGCACGCTGCCGACGACGGAGCTGCTGTTCGCGCTGCTCGTCGCCGGTCCGGTTGCCGGGGCGATGCTTGTCTGGGTGGCGGGCAGGCTGCTGCACGTCGTGCTGGTGCGGATGGGCGGTGTCGGGACGTGGATCGCCTCGCGCACGGCGATTGTCTGGTCGCTCGCTCCGGGAGTGCCGAGCCTGGCGCTCTGGCTGATCATGCTTGCGTCGTACGGCCCACGCGTCCTCGCGCCGGGAGCGGTGGCGAACTCCGCCGAGGCCGCAACGAAGTTCATCCTGAGCATCGACTACTTCATCCAGTTCGCGCTCACCATGTGGATGCTCGTACTGGAGATCCTCACGCTGGCGGACGTACACA
>CAZEAI010000016.1:5329-57896 GCA_964510105.1 uncultured bacterium | reverse complement strand
ACATCTCCCTGCACGGCGAGGACGACGCGTTCAGTACACGCGAGACTGACATCGCGCGGCATGCGCTGGGTCCAAAGGAAGACGATGAGCGGCGGTAAGGAGCGCATACTCCACGACGAGCGGGAATTCCACGACGATTGGGCCGCCGGCATCGACGTCAGCGAGATCGACGTGGTGCGGTTTTTCGAAGGCTCGACGTCGCCGGAGAACCGGTTCATAACGCGACATGTCGGCGACGTGGCCGGGAAACGGGTTCTGGAGCTGGGATGCGGCGCCGGCGAAGCATCCGTCTACTTCGCCCTCCATGGCGCGAAGTGTGTGGCGACGGACTACAGCCCCGGCATGGTGGAGACGGCGCTCCGGCTCGCGGAGCGGTACGGGGTCACGATCGAAGCGCGGACCATGGATGCGGAGGTGATCGATTTCCCCGATGGCCATTTCGACATCGTCTACGCCGCGAACGTGCTCCATCACGTCGACGTGGAAGGAACGCTGGCCGAGATCCATCGGGTGTTGACGCCGGGCGGCCGGCTCTGCTTCTGGGATCCGCTCAAGCACAACCCGGTCATCAACGTCTATCGGCGGATGGCGGGGGATGTCAGGACGGAAGACGAGCATCCGTTGTCGATACACGACGTGAAGATCCTTCGGGAGGTGTTCCAGTCCGTCGAGTACGACACGTTCTGGTTCGCGGCGCTGTGGATATTTCTGCGGTTCTACCTCATTGAGCGTGTGAATCCGAACGAGGAACGGTACTGGAAGAAGATCATCTCGGAGGAACCGAGGCTCCGCTCGACTTATCTGGCGCTGGAGCCGGTCGATACCATCGTCAAACGAATCCCGTTCATGAACCGGTTTGGGTGGAATATCTGCGGGGTCGCGACGAAATAGTGCATGGCGTTGGCCAGACAGCCAACGCCAGCGGGCACGAGTCGCAAGGAGTCGGCGAGCAATGAAGACGATCACATACGTCATACCGTGCTACAACGAGGAGGAGTCGCTCCCGGAGATGTATAGCCGGTTGAGCGCGATTCCAGACACGTTGCCGTCGTACGGCTTCGAATTCCTGTTCGTGAACGACGGCAGCACTGACAGCACGGACGACCTGCTCGACGAGTTCGCGGCCAACGACGAGCGCGTGAAAGTGATTCACCTCGCCTGCGATTGCGGCCACCAGAATGCGCTCACGGCCGGGCTGGACTTCGCGTCCGGCGATATCATCATCACGATCGACGCGGACCTTCAGGATCCGCCCGAACTTGTGCATGAGTTCGTCGCGAAGATCGACGAAGGCTATGACGTGGTTCATGCGCAGAGAACGACGCGCCCGGGCGAGACGCGGTTCAAGCTGATCAGCGCCTGGCTGTTCTACTATATCATCAGCCGGTTCGCCTCGCGTCTCATCGTGCGGAATTCGGGCGACTTCCGGGCTATGACTCGGAAGGTGCAGCGCAGCGCCAATGCGTTCCGCGAGCCGCATCGTTTCCTGCGCGGGAGCTTCGCGACAATCGGATTTCGGCAGTGCGTGATTCAGTACGACCGGGACGAGCGTTTTGCGGGCGAGACGAAGTACCCGCTCAGAGCGCTGCTCCGTCTTGCGTTCGACGCGGTGCTCAGCTTCTCGCCATTGCCGATTCGCATGATCTTTGTCGCCGCGATGCTGCTGTTGGCGGGAAGTGTGATCTACGCGGCGTATTCGTTGACGGGCTACTTCGTTTACGACCGCAACGTCGAGGGATGGCCGACCATCACGATCCTGATCACGTTCTTCTCGGCGCTGAATCTCTTCGCCCTGGCCGGAGTCGGCGAGTACGTGGCGAGGATATTCGAACAGGGGCAACGGCGTCCCCTTTACTGGATTATGGATGTCCGGAACATCTCGCTCAGAAACATCGACGCCGAGAGGGCGGGACTTCACGAGGTTGGAGTCGCCAGGCGCGCGCTATCAGAGGACAATCCTCAGTAGAACATGCAGCGTCACACGGCACGATCGGACGAAGACATGGAACGAGTTCGCATAGGGATAGTCGGCGCCGGGGGCATCGTCCGGGGCCGTCACATGCCCGGGCTATCGGCCATCGACGGAGCAGACGTCGTCGCCGTGTGCAATCGCTCACGGGCATCGGGCGAGCAGTTCGCGCGAGAGTACGATGTTGCGAACGTCATGACCGACTGGACCGAGGTCGTCGAGTCGTCTGAGGTCGACGCGGTGCTCATCGGGGCGTTTCCGAGCGTGCACTGCCCGGTGACTCTGGCGGCGCTGGCGGCGGGAAAGCACGTGTTCTGTCAGGCGCGGATGGCGATGAACGCCCGCGAGGCGCTAGCTATGCGCGACGCCGCGGCGGCCAGTCCCGAACTCGTGACGATGATATGTCCCGCGCCGACAGGTATCGCCGGCGACTGGATGATGCGGAAGTTGCTCGCCGATGGATATGTCGGCGAACAGCACGCCATACGCGTGCAGGCCATGAATGATGCGTGGATCGATCCCGAGACGCCGTACCATTGGCGCATCGATCCGGAGCAATCAGGCGTCAACACCCTTGTTGTCGGATTGCTCGTCGAGTGGGTTCATCGCTGGTTCGGCCCGACCGAGCGGATCAGCGCCGTGACGAAGGACGCGATTTCTCAGCGCCGAGACCCGGCCAGCGGAGACATGCGGAAGGTGGAGCACCCGGACGTCGTGCTGATCAACGGCGCCATGTCGTCCGGGGCGCTTGTGGAGTACGAGTTCAGCGGCGTGCATATCGGCATGTCGCAGCAGATCATCGAGGTGTACGGCAGCGACGGCATGCTCCGTTATCTGCCGGAGGAGGACAGGATCATGGGCGCACGGAGGGGCGAAGAACCGCAGCCCATCCCCGTGCCCGACGACATGGTACGCCCGTGGGATGTCGAGGAAGAGTGGATCGGGGCTGTTCGCGGTGAGAATCCCGACGAATGGGCCCACGGACGCGGCAATCCGACATTCGACGAGGGTCTGGCGTACATGGACGTCACCGAAGCGGTCTACCATAGCGCCGAACGAGGCGCGTCGGTCGATCTGCCGCTCGGAGACGAACTAAGAAACAACCCGCCGGCCATCGGCCGGCACGGCCGGCACTGACCGGTCCCGCATACACGCAAGGAGTAATCAACATGACGGTTTCAACAGCTCCGGATATCGCCGTTGCAGCGGATTCAACGGCGAACTGGCGCCACGACATGGAAGGCACGGAAGTCACCGGCGCGGAAATGTTCGTCGAAGCGCTCGTGCGCGAGGGCGTCGACACGATCTTCGGATACCCCGGTGGAGTGGTCCTGAAAATCTTCGACGAGTTCTACGCTCGCCGTAAGGACATCCGCATCATTGTGCCGCGCCACGAGCAGGGCGGCGGGCACATGGCCGATGGTTACGCCCGTGTCACGGGGCGGGTCGGCACGCTACTCGCCACAAGCGGCCCGGGCGCGACGAACACGGTCACCGCGCTTGCGACGGCTATGATGGACAGCATCCCGGTGGTGTGTTTCACCGGCCAGGTGTCCAGCGGACTCATCGGCTCGGACGCATTTCAGGAGACCGATTCCATCGGTGTGACGCGACCGGTCGTCAAGCACAGCTACATGATCGAGCGCGCGGAGGATTTCCCGCGCATCGTTCGGGAAGCGTACTACATCGCCCGCACGGGACGTCCCGGTCCGGTTGTCGTCGACATGCCCAAGGACGTGACGACGAATACCGGCATCTTCCACTGGGAAGAGACGGTGAACATCCGCGGCTACAAGCCGACGGTCGAGGGTCACCCGAAGTCGATCCACCGGCTGTCGCAGGCCATCGAGGATAGCGAGCGCCCCTATCTGTACGTCGGAGGCGGCGTGGTGCTCGCCAACGCGCACAAGGAGCTGTTCGAGTTCGTCGAGAAGACGAATATCCCGGTCACGACGACGCTGATGGCACTCGGCGCGTTCCCCGGCACGCATCCGCTGTTCATGGGAATGCCGGGGATGCACGGGAGTAAGCTGGCCAACATCGCGTTCCAGGAGTGCGACCTGATCATCTCTATCGGGGCGCGTTTCGACGACCGTGTGACGGGCAATCTCGAGAAGTTCGCGCCGAAGGCGAAAATCGCTCACGTGGATATCGACCCGTCGTCGATCAAGAAGAACGTGAAGGTCGACTACCCGGTGGTCGGAGACGCGAAGTGGGTTCTGACCGAACTCAACAAGGTCATCAAGCCGCGTCAGCCCAACGGCTGGAATGAGCAGATCGCGGAGATGAAGACCACGCACTGGTTCAAGTATCGCAAGGATACCGATGTGGTCCGCCCGCAGTACGTGCTGGACACGATCTACGAGATGACGAAGGATCGCGAACCGATCATCACCACCGAGGTCGGCCAGATGCAGATGTGGTCGGCGCAGTACTTCCTGTTCGACGAGCCGCGACACTGGCTGACGTCGGGCGGGCTCGGTACGATGGGATACGGGCTGCCCGCAGCGATCGGCGCACAGTTTGCCTCGCCCGAATCGCTGGTCATCGACATCGGCGGCGACTCGTCGACGCAGATGAATATCCAGGAGCTGGCGGTCATCGTGCAGCACAACTTGCCGGTGAAAGTCGCGAACATCAACAACGGCTACATGGGCATGGTGAGGCAGTGGCAGGAGCTGTTCTACAACCGGCACTACTCATCGAGCTGCCTGGGGCAGATTCCGGATTTCGCCAAGGTTGCCGAAGCGTACGGCATCAAGGGCATCACCGTTCGCGAGCATGCGGAAGTGATACCGGCGATTGAAGAGATGATTTCCTACCCGGGAGCCGTGTTCGTGGACTTCCTGGTGAATCCGGAAGAGAATGTCTACCCGATGGTCCCGGCAGGCGCCGCGCTCCACGAGATGGAAGAAGAGGAATGGGCATGACCGAACGACGCCATGTCATCAGTGTGATCGTCGAGAACCACTTCGGCGTCCTTGCGCGCATCAGCAGCCTCATCGCGGGACGAGGCTTCAACATCGACAGCCTCAGCGTGGGCGAAACCGAGGATCCGACTCTGTCGCGGATGACGATTGTCACCCACGGCGATGAGAGGATCGTCGAGCAGATCACGAAACAGCTCAACCGGCTCGTGGACGTCGTCAAAGTCACCGACCTGACGGAAGCGACACATGTCGAGCGGGAGCTTGTGATGGTGAAGGTGAGCGCGCCGAATTCGCAGGTGCGCTCCGAGATCACGCAGATCGTGGACGTCTTCCGCGCGCGCGTCATCGACATCAGCACGAACACGATGACGCTTGAGATCACCGGCGACGAGGAGAAGGTCGAAGCGATGCTGAGTCTCGTCGATCCGTTCGGCATACGCGAGATGGCTCGAACCGGAGTCGTCGCGCTCGGTCGCGAGAAAGCGGCCCGCCGTTCGGCGGATTCCACCAGAGCAGCGTAGCGCAGAGTGCCGCACATCCGGGAGCGCGCGTGCGCTCCCGGATGCCGGCTTGCACCAGGAAGAGGCCATGCGACGCTGGTCAATTGCTGCGCTCGGCGCGCTCGTCGTGGCGCTCGCCGCGCTCACGATCTACTGGCGGAGCGTTACGCCGCCGGAGGTTGCTCGGTACTACGCTCTGCGCGCGGCGGCGGATATCGGAGCGATCGTCGGCGCTGTATGGCCGGGATATCCCGCCGGTCCGGATATTGGACCGTATCGGGAGCCGCCGGGCATCGTGCCGGTGGTCGGCGATACGCTGAGGATCGGTCGCGGCGATCACGTGATCGAGATCGTAGCCGAGAGCAACGGGCGCCTGAATCTTGACCACGCGACGATGCACTACGCTGACCCGCGGCGCGAGGAGCTTTCGCAGCTTCGAGAGCGTTTCGCGCTGGATTCGCTTGTGGCGGGTAGGTCCAGCGATCTTGGGCGGGCGCTCGCACTCGCGGAATGGGTCGGCGAGCGGTTCCCGGTCGGGCTGCACGGGAGGAGTTACTCGCCGGAGTACGACGTAGCAGTAATGCTTGCCGACGCCGAAACGGGTGCCGGGTTTCAGTGCGACGAACTTGTCGCGGCGTTCATCCAGGCGGCATCGAGCGTGGGGATCGTCGCGAGAAGCGTCAGCGTACAGCGAATGGCCGGCGACGGTCACGCATTCGCGGAGGTGTGGGTCGACGATGAGCGCCGATGGGTGGCTTACGACCTGCTGTTCGACCGATATTATGTGGATGCCCACGACTCGGCAGGTAACACGCCGGTCTCCGCGTTGTATCTCAAGCGAATGCGCGACGGCGGGTTCGCCTCCGCTATCGACGCGGTGGTACGAACGAACACGGAACGCGTCGTCGTCGATGGCGGATTCAGCGTAGCGGCGCCATATCTGGGGAGCATGCTGTTCAACATGCGGCCCAACTACGTCGCGCGACGTGGTGTTCCCACATGGATGCCCGACGCGAATCATGTCGCGGCGGACGTGCTCTGGGCGGACTCGAGCCCGGTAGAAGCGATCCGGGCGCATCGGGTGACGGACGATTCGTCGTTCGTGTACTGGCCGTTGAACGAGACGCGAGTCGCCATCGACACAACGGGACAGCCGGACGATATCGGATCGCTCACCTTGCGGTTCGGGACGGAAACGCCGGCGTTCGACGGCTTCGTGATACAGCAGGACGGCGGCGAATCGGTCACGGTACGAGGCGGTTCGTGGCTTTGGCGCCTGCCGGATTCGGGCAGTCAGAGGGTAACTATCGCGTCCCGAAATACTGCGGGACGACTCGGGCACGCGACGCACATCGTCGTAAGAATCGCATCAGAAGCACGCCAATAGACACAGCGAAGATCAGGCAGAAACGCCGGTATCAACAAACCAGAGGAAGGACAAGACAGTCATGTCGGATGAAACTCAGGAACTATCAGCGGAAATTCGCGCGAAGATGTACTATGACGACGACGCCGATCTGAGCCTGCTGAAGGACAAGACGGTGGCGATCATCGGATGCGGTTCGCAGGGACACGCGCACGCGTTGAATCTCACTGAGTCGGGCATCAAGGTCGTCGTCGGCGAAGTTCCGGGCAGCGATGTGTGGGAGAAAGCGGCGCAGGCCGGCCTTGACGTCATGGGTACGCCGGAAGCCTCGGAGAAGGCCGACATCATCGTGATGCTCGTTCCCGACACGGTGCAGCCGAAGGTCTACGAGACGCAGATACTGCCGCATCTGACCGCGGGTAAGGCGCTGGTATTCGCGCACGGATTCAACATCCACTTCAAGACGATCCAGCCGCCCTCGAACGTGGACGTGTTCATGGTCGCCCCGAAGGGACCCGGACACCTCGTGCGCGCGACGTATGCTCGCGGCAGCGGCGTGCCGTGTCTGATCGCGATCCATCAGGACGCCACGGGCAAGGCGAAGGACCTGTCGCTCGCCTACGCATCGGGCATTGGCGGCGGTCGCGTCGGCATCATCGAGACGTCGTTCGAAGAGGAGACCGAGACAGATCTCTTCGGTGAGCAGGTCGTGCTCTGCGGCGGTTTGACGAAGCTCATCCAGACGGCGTTCGAAACGCTGATCGAGGCCGGGTATCAGCCGGAGATCGCGTACTTCGAGTGTCTGCACGAGGTGAAGCTCATCACGGACCTCATCTACATCGGCGGCATCTCGACGATGCGGTACAGCATCTCCGACACCGCCGAGTGGGGCGACTACGTCAGCGGCCCGCGCATCATCACGGACGACACGAAGAAAGAGATGAAGCGCATCCTCGGCGAGATCCAGGACGGTTCGTTCGCGAAGAAGTGGGTCAAAGAGAACGAGGACGGACTGCCGAACTTCAAACGGTTCCGCGAGCAGCAGGCGGTTCACGAGATCGAAGAAGTCGGCATGCCGCTTCGCGAGATGATGAAGAACGCGATTCAGCTCGAGAGCGGCCCGAGTCAGGACCGGTTCCTGAGCGACAGCTAGGCACGGGGCGGGTGAGGCGGTACGCCCCCACCCGCCGCTTCACGGCTGCCCTCCCCCGGTGGGAGAGGGCCGGCGGGAGCCTCATTGAGGCGCCGCACCAGAGCAAACGCGGGTCGGCGACCGAGGCAAGGTAGCCGGTTGCGTGGGGATGTGCCCCTCTCCCAGAATGCGAAGCGTTCAGAATGGGAGAGGGGAAGGCGAGCGCTGCGAGCAGGGGTGAAGGCAGCGCCAGCGAAGACAGGCGGACAAGAGTGTCCGCCTCACCAACGAGGTTGGGTGCGCACACAGCAGCGAGGATGACAGCATGACCCCGTCCCGGAAGGTGGTGATGGAAGATGGACGGCGAGCTTGGAGATCTTGACATCGGTGAGCTTACGCAGAGCATGACAGACATCAGGCTGGGCCGGAATGTCGACGCCGTCCTCGCCACTGTGGAAATCCGTCGACGGGAGCGTTGATGACATGAGCGCCGAATCTGACGTAGCGACTGCGGAGAATGCGCAGCATTCTCCCAAACAACCGGATCCAGCGGATTCGGTTGTCCGCGTATTCGACACGACGCTGCGCGACGGCGAGCAATCGCCGGGAGCGTCGCTGAACGTTGCCGAGAAGATAGAGATCGCCCACCAACTGGCCCGCCTCGGAGTGGACGTTATCGAGGCCGGGTTCCCCGTATCGAGCCCCGCTCAGTTCGACGCGGTGAAGAACATCTCCGACGAGGTCGACGGTCCGGTCATCGCCGGGCTGGCGCGCGCGCTTCCGCAGGACCTGGAGGCTGCCATCAAGGCGCTCGACACGGCGAAGAAGCGTCGCATTCACACGTTTATCGCCACGAGCCCGGTCCACATGGAGCGGAAGCTCAACAAGAAGCCGGACCAGGTCATTCGTCTGGCTGTCGAGGCCGTTACCACGGCGAAAGGATTCTGCGACGACGTGGAGTTCTCGCCGGAGGACGCCGGGCGAAGCGAGCTGAAGTTCCTCGTCGAGGTGCTCGACGCCGTGATCGAAGCCGGTGCGACGACGCTGAACATTCCGGATACGGTCGGCTACCAGTTGCCCGACGAGTACGGCGCGATGATCGCCTACCTGCGGCAGAACGCGCGTGGTGCTGAGGACGTGGTCTTCAGCACGCACTGTCACAATGACCTCGGCCTGGCCGTCGCGAACAGCATCGCGGGCGTGGAGGCCGGGGCTCGGCAGGTGGAATGCACGGTGAACGGGCTCGGCGAACGGGCGGGCAACGCGGCGCTGGAAGAGTTCGTCATGGCGCTGCGTACGCGGCACGACAAGCTGGGGATCACGACGAACATCAACGCCGCCGAGATCACTCGAACGAGCCGGATGGTGTCCCGCCACACGGGAATGCTCGTGCAGGCGAACAAGGCCATCGTCGGCGCCAACGCGTTCGCTCACGAGTCGGGCATCCACCAGGACGGCGTCATCAAGCACCGGCAGACGTATGAGATCATGACGCCGGAGTCGATCGGCCTGGAGTCGAATCGGATGGTGCTCGGCCGGCACTCCGGACGCCACGGTTTCAAAGTGCGGGTCGAGCAGTTGGGCCACAAACTCAGCGACGAGGATCTGCAGAGGGCGTACGAGCGCTTCCTGGCGCTGGCGGACAAGAAGAAGGAAGTGTTCGACGAGGATCTGTCGGCAATCGTCGAGGACGAGGTCCGCGACGTGCCGGAGGTCTACAAGCTCGACTACCTCCACGTCCTGAGCGGAACGAACGTGCTACCTTCCGCCACGGTGCGCCTGACTATCGAAGACGTGCGGCACGAGGAGTCGGCCGGGGGTGACGGTCCAGTCGATGCTGCGTTCAACGCCATCAACAGAATCGTGGGCGTAGAAGTGGTTCTCGACCGCTACTCGATACAAGCGGTGACGGAAGGCACAGACGCGCTTGGCGGAGTTAACATCCGCATCAAGGCGAACGGGCACGTCGTCGGCGGACACGGTTCCAGCACGGACATCGTCGAGGCGAGCGCCAAGGCGTACATCGACGCGCTGAACCGGCTCGCGTTCATTCGCAAACGGACGGAGCGTAACCCGGCGACCGAGGTCACGGACACGGTCTGACATCCCGACGAATGGACATATACTACCGATAGAGGAAGAGGGATATACACCATGGGCATGACCATCACCGAGAAGATCTTTGCCGCGCACTCAGGCAAGGAGAGCGTGATCCCCGGCGAGCTGATCAACGCCGGGATCGACCTGATCATGTGTCACGACGTCACGACGCCGCCCGCTGTGGAAATGCTGGGCAAGCTCGGCATGAACCGGGTGTTCGACCCGGATAAGATCGTCGTGACGCCGGACCATTTCGTGCCGCCGAAGGACATCCTGAGCGCGCAGCTTCTGCAGCAGTTGGAGCGCTGGGTGAAGAAGCACAACATCAAGCATTACTACGCGCTTGGGCGTCACGGCGTGTGCCACGCGATCCTGCCGGAGAAGGGGCACATCCTGCCGGGCGAGACTATCGTGGGCGGCGACTCGCACACCTGCACGTACGGGGCATTCGGCGCGTTCTCGGCGGGCATCGGATCGACGGATCTCGCGGCCGCGCTCTACTCCGGCGAGCTGTGGTTCCGCGTGCCCGAGTCCATCAAGTTCACGCTCAACGGCAGACTGCCGGAGGGTGTCTACAGCAAGGACATCATCCTTGAGATCATCCGGCTCATCGGCGTGGACGGCGCGCGTTACATGGCGATGGAGTACGCGGGCAGCACGCTCGACTGCCTGAGCATGGAAGCGCGCATGACGATCACGAACATGGCCATCGAGGCTGGCGGGAAGTCAGGCATCATCCCGGCGGATGCCGTCACGGAGGCGTACGTCCGCGAGCGCCGTCCGGACAACCCGGAATACACGGTCTATCAGAGTGATCCGGATGCGAATTATGTCGAGGAGTACACCATCGCGGTGGACGAGCTTGAGCCGATGGTTGCATTCCCGAGCCTGCCGTCGAACGGTCGCCCGGTGAGCGAAGTGCCGGACGACATCGTGCTCGACCAGGCGTACATCGGATCATGCACGAACTCGCGGATCGAGGACCTGCGCATCGCGGCGTCGATGCTAAAGGGCAAGCAGGTGAAGTGTCGGACGCTGGTGGTCCCGGCGACGTCGAGCATCTGGCGGCAGGCGAACGACGAGGGGCTGTTCGACATCTTCTACGATGCCGGATGCGTCGTCTCGTCGGCAACGTGCGGCGCGTGCCTCGGCGGGTACATGGGCGTGCTCGGGCCCGGCGACGTGTGCCTCAGCACGACGAACCGGAACTTCACCGGCCGCATGGGTTCGCCGGAGTCGTTCGTCTATCTGGGCAGCCCGGCGACTGTCGCCGCGAGCGCGGTTGAGGGACGCATCGTCGACCCTCGTCCGTACCTCACGGACGAAGCGCGCAAGTGGGCGATGGCCGCTGCGTGAGGTAGAACTGAACGGGTATCGGGCAGACAGGAATGTCTGCCCCACCGGCAGTTGGTAGGCGGGACAATCCGCGCGCAAGCGCGTGTCCCGCGACTGTGGCGCGTTGACGGGCGGACGGGAGTGTCCGCCCCACTCAGCGGAGCCGACCGCGCGTCGTCATCCTGAGCGAAGCGAAGGATCTCGGCGCGTGGCCCGACAGGATTGTCGGCCCCACCGGCGGTTGGTAGGCGGGACAATCCCGCGCGCAAGCGCGTGTCCCGCGACTGTGGCGCGTTGACGGGCGGACGGGAGTGTCCGCCCCACTGAACGAATGATGCTGACGAAACAAAGGAGATACAGGCTATGAAGGGTCGCGCACATGTATACGGACGCGCGCACATCAATACGGATGAGATCATCCCGGCGCGCTACCTGAACGTCCACGCCGAGGCCGAACTGGCGAAGCACGCCATGGAGGATCTCGACGCGGCGTTCGTTGACAACGTCCAGCCCGGCGATATCGTCATCGCGGGAGACGACTTCGGATGCGGCTCGTCGCGCGAGCACGCCGTCTGGGCGCTTCGCGGTGCGGGGATCGCGGCTGTTATCGCGAACAACTTCGCGCGCATCTACTTCCGCAACTCGATCAACAACGGGTTTCCGGCGATCGAGTGTCAGGGCATCGCGGATAAGGTATCGACGGGAGACGAGCTCGAAATCGGCCTGAAAGCTGGCCGTATAGCGAATCTGACGAAGGGCGAGGCGTACGAATTCGTCCCCATGGCGGATTTCGCGCTGGACATCATGGAGGCGGGCGGTCTGCTGGAGTACATCAGGGAGAAGTAGAGCACGCAACCACTACCTCGCCGCGTGGCACTGCCTTCGCGCGGCGAGGTGAACTTAGAACACCCATCGCAGACCGAGGTTGAACCGGGCGGTCTGTGTGAACAGCTCCGACGTGTTGACGTGCTGGCCGCTTTCGTACTGAGCATCGCCGGGGATGGGCTCCCACGAGAATATGCCCCGGTTCTTCGAGTCCAGGACGAATACGGTCAGCCGCCCTTCAGCAACGAGTCGGCGTGTCAGCGGAACGCACAGGCCCGCCCCGAACAGGAGCCCCACGGCGTTCTCGGGATCCTGCCTGTATGCACCGTCCTGACCTTCTGGAATGATGCCATCGAGCCGATAGAACGCAAGGAGAAAGCTATCCTCCCCCGGCGTCATGGTGTGATCGATGCCGAAGTAGCCCACACCAGTCTCCAGGAATGCGTAGGTGCCCCGGACTTCCGTGTTCCAGAGCGCGCTGATCGTCCCGCCATACCAGGAGGCATCCCCCGGAAGCAGCTTGCTTCCCTTGTCGTCGTGTATCGTGGCGTCCGTGTAGTGGAGGCCCAGTTCGAGGGCAACGTTCGGGTGGACAGGATGGGTGTAGGCGGCGCGCACTCCCCGCAGATCCATGTCCTGCTCATCGAGGTTGGCGTACAGCCCTCCGAGCACCGTCACCGAGGGGTGATAGAGGGGACTGGGATTGTCTGGTACGCGAACCACTCGATCGACCCGCCGCACGTTGTCCTTGAGCAGGTACCTGCGGTATCCGTCGTGGTCGATGACGAAATGGTCGGCGCGTTCCTCAATGATCTCGCAGACGATCTCCTCGCCGGAGGTCATGACTATGAGTGCGGCGTCGGCGGCGGCACACAGCCCGTACACGAGCAGCAGGCCGACCACGAGCCGGAACTTGAGGAAACCGCCAATCGCGGACATGCCTATCCCCTTCATCATCATAGCCTCAACTGCAGGCCGGCGTGGAACTGCACCATCCGCACCTGCACGGAGAGTTCCTGCTCCGCCGGAAAGTCGCCGGAGTCCTCGAAATACCACTGACGCGTGTAGTGCGTGGGCACGATCATCAGCGTCGCCCCCATCGACAGGGCGAGCCAGGAGCATATCGGCCGCGTGTAGTTCGCGCCCAACGTCAGGGCGATGCGGCTGCCGATCGGCTCGGAGTAGCCGACGAAGGCGCTGTCCGACGGGAGTGTGCTTCGAACGTAGTCTAGCGCCGCATCGGTGACGGTGTGATCGAACGTTGCCCGGCCGGCGTACGTCTCGATGGCGGGCTGTCCGCCGAGCAGCGGAACCGTCTCCCATCGTGCTCCGACGCTCATCGCCCACCAGTCGATCGGCCCCGAGAGCAGATCGAAATGATCCCGCTCGGACTCGATCGTGCCATGTCCGGTGTGGAACATCGCCACGGCGGAGATGTGATCCGTGATGGGATATCCGGCAAGGAGCCGTCCGCCGACTGTCCCGATTCGCTGATGCTCGCTCCCCCAGAGGAGCAGCCCCGCATCGGCTTCGACGAACGCACGCATTCGCCTGTTCGCGAGCGCGCCGCTCGCCCCGCGGTTGATTGTCCGCACGTCGTCCTTGAGCACATAGCGGCGGTATCCGGCGTGGTCGACGAGGTAGAACGTCTCCGTCTCGTCTATGATCTCGCACTGAATGCGCTCGCCGTTCTTCGTCACGATCTCCGCCGCACCGGCAGTGGCGATGGCGAAGAAGACGGCGAAGATGCCGCTCAGTATCGCTGCTCTTGGAGACACGACGTGTGGCTTCCCCTCGATGTGCTCCCGAGTCCGGCCGGGACCCCACGACTCCGCTGGGAGTCGCCGGCCTTTGGCGGACGCGTGGCGGTGTATACTCTCTGTGGGATGGCGTCGCCCTCGTTCCCGAGGCGGCGGCAGACGGGCTCCCGCTGCCGGAACCGGTTACCAATATAACACGCCAGCGCCGTCGGGGTTTCGTCGATCGCACCTATTTCCGAAGGGATTCCTCGTGAAGATCTATCTCTGCACCGACATGGAAGGCGTCACCGGCCTTGCTCATCCCGATGAGTTCATGCCCAGCGCTCCTCGCTACGAACATGGGCGGCGCATGCTGACGCGCGACGTCGCCGCCGCGGTCGAAGGGCTGAAGGCCGGAGGCGCAACGCGCATCGTCGTCCTCGACGGGCACGGCGGGGGCATGAACTTCCTCATGGACGAACTCCCCGCCGGAGCGGAGTACGTCACCGGTCAGGGCGGCTCGCGGCCGCTGCCGTTTCTGGATGACTCATTCGACGCGGTAGGAATGATCGGGCAACACGCCAAGGCGGGAACGCCGGACGCCGTCTGGCCTCACACGCAGTCCTCCGCGAGTTGGCTCGGGCTCTGGGCGAACGGCCGCGAGATCGGCGAGATCGGGCAGTTCGCCATCGCGTCGGGAGGGTGCGGGCTGCCGCTGATTCTGCTTACCGGCGACGTTGCCGCGACGCGCGAGGTGCGCGAACTCGTCGGCGACCAAGTTACGACCGTCGCCGTCAAGGAGGCCGCATCGAAGACCCGGGCGCGCTGCGTCGCCATGCCGGATGCGCACCGGATGGTCTACGACGCAGCGAAGGAGTGTCGCGCGCGGCTGGACGGCGCGAAGCCGTTCACCGTCGATCTGCCGATGGAAGTCAAGATCCGTTTCAACGCCACGGAGCACGCCGACGCCTGCGAGCGAAACGGAGCCGAACGCGTCGATCTGTTGACAGTGAAGCGGATGCACGACAATCCGATGGACGTGTATCGGGTGTAGGGGGCGGCGTTGCACGCTACGCAACAATCACTTAGAATAAAGACTGATACGCGTGCGATCCTTTCGGGGGTACCTCCATGCGCCGGTCACTTGCCGCCATTCTCGCCGCATCTCTCTTCTCCATTGGTGCATCGGCGCAGGTCGACGAACTTGTCCGCATCGGCGTGATCGACCTGGAAAGCGAGACCGTTCCCGCCCCGGAACTCAGGATACTCTCCGACCGCCTGCGAGTCGAACTCGTAAACACCGGCGAGTTCCAGGTGCTCGAACGGGAGCGCATGGATCTTATCCTGCGCGAGCAGGGGTTCCAGCAATCGGGGTGCGTGGCAACCGAGTGCGCCGTGGAAATCGGCCAACTCCTCGGCACGGAGAAGATGATTTTTTTTAGTGTTTGGTAGTTCTGCGAGATCTACACGATGACGCTGCGCATGGTCGACGTCGAGACCGGCGCGCTGGAACGCTCGGCGGTGCGCGACTGCGAATGCGCCCTGCAGGACATCCTCACCGGCGTCGTCGCGCAGGTGGCCGCGGAACTGGCCGGGCTCGCGTGGACGCCCCCGCCAAGCGTCAGTGCGCAACCGCTCGAAGTCGGCGAGGGCGTCGGGATCTTGTTCGTTGAATCGACGCCCGCCGGGGGACGCATCTTCATCAACGGGCGTCCGAGCCGAGAGACGACTCCCGCGACGCTGAGGAACCTTCCCGCCGGCGAACACGTCGTGCGCGTCGTGCGCGAACACCTCGTCGCCGAGGAACGGGTGCGTGTCGTGCGCGACGACCTCACGAAAGTCAGCATGCCCCTCCAGTCGGGCGCCGGAAGCTTGTTCATCGAGAGCGATCCACCCGGCGCGGACGTTCGTATCGACGGCACGCCACGTGGGACAGCGCCCACGCTCATCCGCGAAATCCCCGCCGGGCCGCACACCATCAGCATCCATGCCGATGACCACCTACCGTGGGAAGAGGACATCGTCATCGAATTCAGCCGGCAGACCGAGATACCGGTGACGCTGCAGCCGGCGGGCTACGTGACGCTCGCTGTCGAGCCTCCCGATGCGCGGGTATGGCTCGATGATCGCGAAATCAGTGGGAATCAGCGATCTCGGTTCGCGGTCGCCGTAGGCGAACATCGCGTCGTCGCGAGGAAGGTCGACTACGTGCCGTGGGGCGAAACCATTGAGATCGGGCGGGGCGAAACGCGGAGACTAAATGCCCGTCTCGAATGGACGCAAGAATACCTCCAGCGCGTCGAAGCGGAGCGCCAGATCGCGGCGGCGCACAGACGAGCGACGATGAAGCGCACCGCACGATGGGTCTCGCTCGGCGCGGCGGTAGTCGCCGGCGGTCTCGCGTACAAGTACAACTCCGACGCACAGTCAGCCTACGACGAAGCATCCGAGGCGCACGTCGGATACCGGGACGCCACCACGACAGCCGACGCCGCAATCTGGCGCGCACAGATCGTGGACGCAGACGACCGGGGCGATTCCGCCGCGTCGAAGCGCAACGCGTTGTTCGCTGTATCGGGCGGACTCATCGGGTTGGGGGTCACGTTGTGTGTGTTCTAGCCCTCACCCGCCCGGCTCCAGCGCCGTGCGCCGGTTTCGCTCTCCTCGCCGTGCTCGCGGTCGGGTGCGCGGAACGCGAAGACCTCGCACTCGACAACCCCGTCGACGCCGAGAGCGACGCGTACGTCGGCCACGAGATCCGAGACCCCGCCGATCCGATCAATGTGCCGACGGTGGAGATCACGGACGCGCCGACGCGCATCAAGATCAACGTGCCATACACGTACGTCGCCACGGCGAGCGACCCGAATCCGGCCAGGATGCCCGATGCCCAGCCCGGTGAAGTGCGGTACGACTGGGATTTCGGCGACGGAACGGTGGTACTGAACGGCGGCGCGAGCGTGGAGCATACGTATGCGAAGACCGCGATGGCGGGCGACACGCTGCACACATTCACTGTGCGCGTGAATGCGCGGGATGACGACGCAAACGAGGAGGCGCACATCCGCGACGTGGTCGTGAGCGACCTCTCACCACGCGTGACAGGAGCCACCACGGGGTTCGATTCGGTGAAGGCAGGACGCCCGATGCCGTTTGACGGTTCAGCGATCGACGCCGATGGTGAGATCGCGCTCTACGAGTGGGACTTCGATGGCAACGGAACTTACGACTGGTCCTCAGACTCGACAGCTCAGGCGGAGTACGCATACCCTTCAGCGCCGACGCAGACCTACCTCGCCAGACTCCGCGCAACCGATGATGACGGTAACACCGGTGAGCGGCCGGTCGACGTGCTCGTTACGAACCACGGCCCAATCGTCGATCCCGGCGGCCCTTACACCGTGAAGATCAACGTCCCGCTGCTGTTTGCGGGTTCTGCAATCGACCCCGATGGTGAGATCGTGCTCTACGAATGGGACTTCGAAGGCGACGGTGCCTACGACTGGTCCTCTCCAGCGGCAGGGCAGGCGGAGCACACGTATCCAACCGCTCCGACGAAGACGTACGAAGCCGGACTTCGTGTAACCGACAACGACGGAAATGTTGCGGAGGCGGCCATAGACGTTCTCGTCACGAACCACAACCCCACGGTGGACGCAGGCGGACCATACGACGGTCCTCCCGGCCAACCGATTCCCCTCGTCGGCTCAGCCACGGACGACGGGCAGGTTGTCCTCTACGAGTGGGACTTCGACGCCGATGGCACGTTTGACTGGTCCTCAGCGTCGTCGGCGTCAGTGGACCACGTATACGGCGCCGTCGGCGAATGGACGGCGACGCTACGCGCACGGGACGATGACGGAAACACGGCGGCGCAGCAGGCAAGCGTCAGCACGTTGCCGACGTGGTCTAGCGGTCCGTCGATGCCTGCCTCGCGGAGTAGATTGGCTGCCGGTGCCATCAACGGGAAGCTCTACGTCGTCGGGGGAAGCACTCATGCTGGGCGAACGGACGCGCTGGAGATCTACGACCCGTCGACAAACCGATGGACGAGCGGCCCAATGCTGCCCACAGCGCGATATGCGCTGGCAGCGGGTGTCATCGACAGAAGACTCTACGTCGTCGGGGGATGGACGGGATCGGCGTACAGCGACGCGCTGGAGATCTACGACCCGTCGACAAACCGATGGACGAGCGGTCCGTCATTGCCCACCGCGCGCGACGCACCGGCCGCTGGTGTAATCGACGGAAGACTCTACGTCGTCGGGGGAGAGATCGGATTGGCGTACAGCGACGCGCTGGAAATCCTTGGCTGGTAACAAGTCCGGCGAGCCCTCGCATCTCGACCATTCGTGTGGTGATTCGACGAACGTCGACTTTCTGCGCGAACCCGGGTGTCGCGGAACGGACGCCGCTTTACACTATCGGCGCCACTCCATATATTTCATGGCGGTCGCGCTTCGGCGCGCGAAACATATTCGGGGCAGTAGCTCAGTTTGGGAGAGCGCATCCCTCGCACGGATGAGGTCGTCGGTTCGAGCCCGATCTGCTCCAGTAAACAGAGGGGATGGCGATGCCATCCCCTCTGTTTATTTGGGAGTTCTCTTCGAGAACTCCTCGCGGTATCGAGACGCCAGGCAGTTCGTGCACACGAATTGCTAGACGAACACGAGCACCGCGAGAGTTCGCCGTTCAGCATGACGTCTGACGGGCTGCCAGCGGACGAGTTCGCAACGCGAACTCGTAAACGAACACGAGCACCGCGAGCGTTCGCGGTAGTTGGTATTCGCCCGGCGTCTTCGTTACTTCTCACCAGCGATTTCCACGCCACGGGAATGGGTCGGGGCTTGTGCGGCGGATGCCTGCTGAACCCCGTCAGGACCGAAAGGTAGCAGCGGTAGGCGGTAGCATTCGGGCGCCGCAGGTTACCCGGCCCTTTTCCGTGGCGCATCGCCTCCACGGTTACGAAGCGAACACGGACTCACCGCCCCGGGTCGACGCATGGCTGACGAACGATACCACGTCCTCGCGCGGAAGTGGCGGCCCGCGGCATTCGCGGAAGTCGTCGGACAGGACCACGTCTCCCGCAGCCTCGCGAACGCCCTCAAGCACGGCAAGATTCACCACGCGTACCTCTTCTGCGGACCCCGCGGCATCGGCAAGACGACCGTCGCCCGCATCCTCGCAAAGACGTTGAACTGCGTCGAGGGTCCGACCGATACGCCCTGCCTGACCTGTCCCGCATGCGTCGCGATCTCTGACGGCTCGTCCATGGACGTCATGGAGATCGACGGCGCATCCAACAACAGCGTCGACCAGGTGCGCGATCTGCGCGAAACGCTCGGGTATTCGCCGGCGGAGAGCCGATACCGCGTCATCATCATCGACGAGGTGCACATGCTCTCGAAAGCGGCGTTCAATGCGCTGCTGAAGACCCTCGAAGAGCCGCCGCCGCACGTGGTGTTCATCTTCGCGACGACCGAGGCGATCAAGGTTCTGCCCACGGTACAGTCGCGCTGCCAGCGATACGACTTCCGACGCCTCACCGTACCTCAGATCCGCGGCCAGCTACAGAAGGTCAGCGAGGCCGAAGGCGTGGACGTCGCGCCGGGCGGGCTTGACCTCATCGCCCGTCGCGCCGACGGTGCCATGCGCGACGGCGAAAGCCTGCTCGACCAGGTGACCGCAGCGGTCGAAGGCCACATCAGCGCCGAACAGGTGGCGGACCTCATCGGGGCAGTGGAACGCGAGGTGTATCTCTCGCTCATGAACGCCGTGGCCGACGGGAACGCCGCCGAGACACTTGCGTGCGTCGGCGGGGTGGTGCAGCGCGGCCGCAGCCTGACGGAGTTCCTGGCCGGGCTAATGCTCCACCTGCGTCATCTGCTCGCGTGCAGCGTCGGCGCGAATGACGCGCTCACCGAGGTGGACGAGTCCGAACGCGCCGATCTCTCGGAACAGGCCAAGCTATTCGGCGAGCGTGACCTCGTCAGGATGCTGAATCTCGCCGCGGAGACCGAATCTCAGCTCAATACGAGCGCCGCACCGCAAGTGCGCGTTGAGCTTGCGGCGCTCAAGATGGCATACCTTGAGAAATCAGTCGATCTCGCCGACCTGGTAGGACGCATCGAGGACCTCGCGGGGCCGTCGGGAGACCACGTCGCCGAGCGTCAGCCGCCCACCCCACGGGCACGAGGCCCAGCGCCGAGATCCGGTGAATCAGGCGCTCCGGCGGATCCGAGCGCGGCTCCCGAAGAGCCCGAGCCGCAACAGTTCGCGACGGATGCGAACTCAAGCGAAGCGGAGCCTCCCAGCGCGCCGCCTGACGTGGAAGTTCACGCCCCGGACCCGCACCGACCCGTCTCACCGGAGGACGCGCCACGGCCACGCGGGCAGAGCGGGATCGCGGTGATAAAGGCTCGCTGGCCGGAAATCACGGATGTACTGAAGGATTCGGGTGTACCAAGCTGGATCGACACGCAGGCGCGGCCGACTGAGTTCGTCGATGGCACGCTTACGGTTGGTCTGAAGGATGCGTTTCACACACAGAGATTCCGCGCGGTCGAGAGAGACGTGCTGCGCGTCGTTCAGGACCGGTTCCCGGATGTGCTGAAGCTCTCGATCGTCGAGATGACGGAGGCGCCCGTGGACGAACTCGAGCCGTCGGCCCGGCGCCCGGGAGCCTCGGTTGTGCAGGGCGTCGTTCAGGATGAGCCGATCATCGGGCAGCTCATCGGCGAACTGGACCTCGATCTGATCGAGTAGCGCCGCCGGGCGACGCGGCGGGCGATAGTGAGCGTGTGATCTGGGAGTTGAAGATGGTAGGCCTGGGGAATCTGGGAGATCTTGGCAGCCTCATGAAGGGCGCGCAGGAGATGCAGCGCCGGCTTGCGGAGCTCCAGGAGCAACTCGGAGATATGATCGTCGACGGCGAGGCAGGCGGCGGGCTCGTGCGCGTCGTCGCGAACTGCCGGAGCGAAGTGCTCAACGTGGAAATCGACCCGACGTTGTTGGATGGCGGCGACCGCGAGATGCTTCAGGATTTCGTCGCCGCGGCCACCAACCTGGCGATGTCGAAGGCGAAAGAAGCGTCGCAGGAGAAGATGAACGAGATACTCGGCACCGTGTCGCCCGCATTCGGCAACATCGCGAGCCTGATGAACCCGGGAGCCTGAATCGGTGGCTGGAGCACTGGAGCGCGCTGTGCGGCAGTTCAGTCGGCTGCCCGGCGTCGGGAGGCGCACGGCTCAGCGCTTCGTGTACCACCTCCTCCGCGCGGGAGACGAACAGGCGGCGGCGCTTGTGGACGCAGTGGAAGCGCTTCATCGCGACCTGAAGCCGTGCGGTGTGTGCAACCAACTGACCGAAGAAGATGTCTGTGACATATGCCGGGACCCCCGTCGCGACGAGGGAACGATCTGCGTTGTTGGCGAGATGAGCGATCTGGATGTCATTGAGCAGACCGGACGATACCACGGGAGATACCACGTACTGGGCGGATTGCTGAATCCGATGGCGGGCGTCGGCCCCGAGAGCCTGAGCGCGGCAGCACTCGTCGCTCGCGCGAGCGAAGGCTGTCGGGAGGTGATCCTGGCACTGAGTGCGAGTGTCGAGGGCGACACGACGGCGCTCTACCTGGCGCGCGCGTTGAAACCGACCGGGGTGAAGCTCACCGGCCTCGCGCGAGGCCTCCCGGCTGGTGGTTCACTTGACCATGCGGACAAAATCACTGTTGGGTTATCCCTTGACGGTCGGGTCGATCTATAGGGAGTTTATCTTGGCCGTCGACGGAATCGTCCGCCACATCCCGACATGCGGCAGTCGGGATTTCCGCAACGTTGGAGCGATCGGTGCAGGAAACGCGTAGTCGGTGGTCCGAGCTGACTCAGTTCGCCAATGTCCTGACAATACTGCGGATACTCCTCACGCCGCTGTTCATCTGGACGTTCCTGGCGCCGGGGTGGGAACTCCGTCTGACGAGTCTCGCCATATTCGTCTTCGCCGCGATCACCGACTGGTGGGACGGCCATCACGCCCGCAAGTCGAAATCGGAGACCGATATCGGCGGCTTCCTCGACCCCCTTGCCGACAAGCTGCTGACGATATCGGCGATGGCTGCATTCGTTTGGGAATTCCAGAGCGGCATCATGCTCGCGCTTGTAGTCGTGATATTCGCTCGGGACCTGCTGCTCACGTTCCTGCGCACCCATTGGGCGCGTCGCGGACGTACTTTCAAGACGCTCTGGTTCGCCAAACTGAAGACTTCCGTGCAGCTCACCGTCATCATCTTCATCATCATCGCGTGGTGCGCCTACACGCTATCCGTAGAGTTCGACGTGTTCAGCAACACGGTGACGCTCGCCAGATTGGTGACGGTCTTCAACGTGCTGATCGGTACCACGGCCGCACTTGCAGTCATCTCCGGCGCGCAGTACATCCGGCAGATAGCCGCGCCGGAGCAGGGATCGTGACCGGGCCGACAGAACCAGCCGGCGTCGAACGACCCCTCTCACCCGCTCAGCGCTGGCTGACGTGGGTGTTCGCGACTTCGCTGGGCTTCGGATTCTCGCCGTTCGCGCCGGGCACGGCCGGCACGCTTCCGATCGCGGCACTGATGGCCTTCTGGCAGCCGGAGCGCGGATGGCTGCTCCTCCTGTGTGCCGGAGTGGTGTTCCTCGCGGGAGTGCCGCTCTCCTCGTGGGCGGAGCGCTGCTGGCGGAAGAAGGACCCGGGGCACGTCACAATCGACGAAGTCGCGGGCTACCTGGTGAGCGTCGCATTCGTCCCGGCGCACAACGAGCTGCTCCTGATCGTCGCGGCGTTCCTGGTGTTCCGATTCTACGACATCGTGAAGCCCCCGCCAGGGCGCAAGCTTGAGTTCCTGCCCCATGGCTGGGGCGTCATGGCGGACGACATCGTCGCCGGACTCTACTCCAACATCACGCTCCAGATCGTCTTCCGAACGTTCGAGATATAGCCCGCGCGGCTCGCCGCGAAGCGCGTTCCGCCCCTGAGCGCCCGCTCGCATTGTTAGCGTCACGCGCACCGCGTAGCCGCTGTGAACGACAAAAACTCCTGAAGAGGTCGCACATGACCAAGTGCTTGCCGGCGGAGATCGTCACCATAGGCGACGAAGTGCTTTCGGGCCGTACCGTCAACACGAACGCTTCCCACATTGCCCGTGCGCTGGACGACATCGGCGTCGACGTGCGCTGGGTGACCGTATGCGGCGATTCGCGTTCCGATATCGATCACGCGTTCCGATCGGCGTGGGGCCGCGCGCGGGTGATCGTGACAACCGGGGGCCTCGGACCGACGCACGACGACATCACGACGAAAGCATTCGCCGACTACTTCGGCCGCGAGTTCGAGCGGAGCGACGACGTGCTCCGGAACATCGAGCGCCTCTTCGCCGAGCGCGGACGAGAGATGACCGACCGCAACCGGTCGCAGGCGGACGTTCCCGCGGATACCGAAGTCCTCATGAACCACGTCGGCACCGCGCCCGGCATCTACCTGCGGGAGGACGACCGACACTGGTTCATGCTGCCGGGCGTCCCGCGCGAGATGCGGTATCTCATGGAGCAGTACGTGGTGCCTCGGCTCTCATCGCTGACAGGCGGCGGCGCTATCGTGCGACGCGACGTGCATGTCATCGGCTGGCCGGAGTCGAATCTCATGGACGAGGTCCAGGACCTGCCGGGCATCGAATCCGTGGCGTTTCTGCCGGACGAACGCGGCGAGATCACGCTGCGGATATCCGTGCGCGACGTCGAGCGCGAGAACGCGGAACGACGCGTGCACGAGATCCAGTCGCAGCTCAGCGGACGGCTGGGCGACGATGTGTTCGGCGTCGACGATGTAACAGTCGAGGGCGTCGTTGGCGAGCTGCTCCGCGCGCGGGGAGCAACGCTCGCGACGGCGGAATCGTGCACCGGAGGGCTGCTGGGCTCGCGTATCACGGACGTGCCGGGAAGCTCCGACTACTACGCCGGCGGGCTCGTGACGTACGCGAACGCGGCGAAGGTATCGCACCTGCGGGTCCCGAGATCGCTCATCGAAGAGCACGGCGCGGTCAGCGAACCGGTCGCTCGCGCGATGGCGATAGGCGCGCGGGACGTGTTTCAGGCCGACGTCGCGGTGAGCTTGACCGGGGTCGCCGGGCCGGGCGGCGGCACGGACGAAAAGCCGGTAGGGATTGTCTTCATCGGCCTCGCGTGGGAGGGCGGCACCGACGTAGCGGAACACCGATTCGGAAACCGACGCGAGCTCAACAAGCTCCGCTCGACGCAGGTGGCGCTTGACATGGTCCGTCGGCATCTGCTTCATAGGTTGGAATAGCGGTCCGCCGAGGCGCCCCCATGCGTGCCGCAAACGGCGGAAGCCGCTCTCTGGGCTGACTCGTGAACACACTCCTCGGTGGTAGCCAATGCGCCACGCCATCGCCGCCTTTACCATCGCCCTCCTCGTGGGCGCAACCTCTCTCGCCCAGGACGGCGTTCGCATCGGCATCATCGACCTCGTGAGCGACACCGTTCCTGAGGCAGAGACGCGCATCCTCTCCAACCGACTCCGTATCGAGCTGGTACGTACCGGTGAGTTCACTGTGATCGAACGGGAGCGAATGAACCTCATCCTGGAAGAGCAGGGCTTCCAGATGTCCGGATGCGTCGCGACGGAGTGCGCAGTAGAAATGGGGCAGCTTCTCGGCGCGGAGACGATGGTCGTCGGCAACATCGACAAACTCGGCGACGTGTACACGATCAGCCTACGCTTGGTCGATGTTGAAACCGGAGCGGTTGATCGCGTTGCTGTGCAGGACTGTGAGTGTGAACTCCAAGATGTCCTCACGAGTACGATAGCCCGAACCGCGCGAGAACTCGCGGGAATTGCCACAACGCAGATTACAGGCGGGACGAGTCGATCACCCGCGGTTCCAATCGCAATCCACGGTGCTCCCGCAGTAGAGAGTGTCGAGCAGCTCATTGACCGGCAGCGCGGATCGCTGTCTTCGGGCGGCTTGACCCAGTACGAGCTGCAGATACCTTCCCGCACCGCGATCGAGATCCGCGTGGATAAGGGGCTCAACTCCAGCCTGGATCCGCTCGTCCGCGTCGTGGACTCGAATAACAACGAGGTCGGGCGCGACGACGACGGCGGCAACGGGCTGAATTCCCTGCTTTCGATCACACTCGCCCGCGGCAACTACACGGTCGTAGTCCAGGCGGTGGGCTCGTCGTCGGGAGATTTCGTACTGGCCATCAACGAGGTCCGGGCGCGTTCGATATCGTTGGGGAACAGTGCGACGGGTACGCTCTCCAGCGGCGGGCGCGACGTCTACAGCTTCCGAGTCGACCGGGCACTCGACTACCAGTTCAGCGTTGAGAAGCAGACCGGCTCCGGCCTCGACCCGAAGGTGACGGTGCTGGGATCCGGCGGAAACGAAATCGGCTCCAACGATGACGGCGGCGAAGGCAATAACGCTCTGCTGCTGACTCGTCTGACCCCGGGCGAGTACACGATCGCGGTGACGGCGTACGGCACGACATCGGGCGGGTACCTGCTCTCCGTCGGCGAACCGGACATCAGGAACGTCGGTGACCTGCGCATGAACAGCTCGGTATCCGGGTCCATCACTCGCGCAGCGGAGCGTCAGACGTACCGGCTCCGCGTGACGACTGCGGGGACCGTCACAATCGATTTCATGAAGGTCACCGGCAGCAACATCGATCCTGAGCTGCAGCTAAGATACTCCGGCGGCGACGTGATCGAGTCGAACGACGACGGGGGCGAAGGACTGAACTCACGCATCAGCAGACATCTTTCCGTCGGCGAATACGAAGTCGTCGTGTTCAGCCACAACAGCAACTCCGGTCCGTATACGCTCTCGGCGTCCGGCCCCGGCGGGTCACGCAAATGGTGACCGTCGAGGAGGCGCCCGACACCGGCACCCATCGCAGCGCGAGGCAACGTTATCACGTTCGACAGCGAGGATGCGGGCAGCTTCGGGTCGCAGTCGAACGACGACGTCGAGCGCGGCGTGGTGATGGGCTCCTACGGGATGAAAACCAGCCGCAACCACTACACGGCGTTCTCCATCGGGCTGGGCCAGTTCGCCGACGGCACCTACCAAGCCAAGACCGTGAAAATGGATGGTCCCGAGAGGGGTGGGTACGGACTGGCGGTCCGCGTGAACGGGAATCCGGACGATCCGAACCTGTACGTCTTCGAAATCAATGCCGAGGGACGGTACCGCTTCCGCCGCCGCACGGAAGGCGACTGGCGTGAGCTTATCGGTTGGACCGAGTCGGACGCCATCACCACCGGCGCGTTCGCGGAGAACGTTCTGAAGGTCGAGGCGGGCCACGAGACGTTCACGCTCTACGTAAACGACGCGCGTCTGCGGGCCGTCGTGGACGAGTCGTTCGATCAGGGCTATGTAGGCTTCCTGGTTACCGAGGACCTGCACATCATGTTCGACGACCTGAACACCCCATCGCAGGCGGCGGAGCGTTCGGTAGGCAGGAACGGCAACGGCGGCGGCGGTGGTCGGAGCAAGGGTCGTTGAGACTCTAATCAGCCAGCATCACGGCTTCGGGGGCGACGTCAGATCGCCTCCGGAGCCGACGCGTTCTCTCCCGACGAACGGAAGGGCGCTGAGCGAACGACCTTCCTACCCCACCCAAACGGCAGTACGCCCACCGGATCGAGATTAACCTTCAGGTCGGCGCGAATCGTCTCCAGCGGAACGGAAACGTCGCCGTACCACTTCCCAGCAAGCTCCGACGACCATATCTCCATCACCGAATCTGCGTCGGTGACAACGTCGCAAAGCTTGTGCACGAGGGGGCCGGGCTCCACGGCGGCTTCCTCCGCCAGGATGTCTATTCTCCCCGCGCCAAGGTCGACGAGCATCCGACAGTCGTAGCCGTGAAGCCGCACCACGTGCAGCGATTTGCGGGCGAGGTCCGCCCACCGCTTCGTATCGGTCCACATCACGAGATGCAGCACACCGTCGCCCCGGTCGCCGGGCCACTGTCGGTAGTTCTCCCGAGCCGCTATCCAGACGTCGTCGGCACCGGCGTCGTAGGCTTCCTGCAAGTCGACGGCTCCCGCCTCATCGGCGATGTGCCTGGCCCAACGGACCTGCCGCTCGACGCTCGACCGCACGCCGGCGAACTCCACGAACGCGCCAATCGTCAAGCGTCCGTCCGACGCACCATCGTCGGTGTGTGATCCGGCGACGACACATGCCGCTATCGGGCTGCACTTGGGCACCTCATCGCTCATGCCGATTCCGAGCCATCGGCGTACGGCCGCCTCCGCGTGCGCGAGTTCCCCAAATTGCGCGCGAACGGTCGCTCTCATGCCCGGAGCAGTCGCCAGCTCCATCGCCACGGCCGTGGTCACCGCGTATCGGTGCCGCATCCCGATGCAGATCTCCGATAGCCGCGCTCCGGAGTGCTGCATTCCGACCAGACCGCCCCACGAGAAGACGTCGCCGCGCCCCGTAACGGCTTCCAGCCCCACGACTCGACTCTCGACGGAACCGTACCCGAGACGACGCGAATCCGCGCGGTAGAACGAGACGTAGTCGCCCACGCTCGTGCCCCGATCCACGAGCGGGCTCACCGGGAGCCAGAGGCCACGCTCCTGCGCGGCGTCCTGCACGGAGGTGAGGGTCGCCCCGGCGTCCGCGGCGATCAGCCGGCTATCGGGATCGACCATCACAATACGTTTGAGTTCGGCGAGGGAGATGTCCACCGGGCATCCGGCGGGACGGTCGTGAATCGCGATAGTGAGGCCGTAGTCGCCCGAGGTCCGAACAATCTGACCCAGGACGCGTGCCGAGGGTACCTGAATCTGGATGTCCTCGCCGTGTTCCGCGGCACGCTGCATCTGTTTCGCGAGCACGCCGCGCAGCTTCGTGATCTTCACCTCGCGGGCGCGACGCTCGCGTGTGTTCCGACGCTCCTTCGGCGGCGGAGGCACAACGGGCACGGCGAAGAGATCGTTCGGCGCGAATACCTGCCTGATACTACGCAACACCTCCAGATCGCTCTGCTGGTGAGTCGCATCGAGGAGGTCGAGCCGGCGGGTGCCGATCCCGTGCAATGCCATGCCAACGCCCTGCGTGTCATGCACCTGCTCGACCATTTCCTCGACGAAGCGCGACGCCCGGATCAGCGATTCGTCACGGCCGGGCTCGATCGGCACCTGCATCGCCAGGAGGCCGCGCAGGATCCGGGTCACACCAGACACCGATACGTGGCGCTGGGCCGCGTGCCGGTAGAGAGCTTCCAACAGGCCGGGCACGGTCTTCAGCGGAACGGCCAGATCGACCGGTATGCGGCGCGAGGAGAATCCCAACGACATCAGGACATGGCGCCACGACGTGGAGATTACGCGAAACGCATCGTCATCGAGCATCGTCGCGCGCTGAGCGCCGTAGTCCCTGCACGCGCCCGCGACCCATGCAGCCTCATCAGCGACGTCAGCCTCCAGCCCGGAAATCCAGACGAGCAGAATCCCATCCGCGCCGTCACCGCCCGGCCAGGCGTCCGCCGCGGACCAGGTCGAGCGGTCGAAGACGTCGGCCATGGCCGGAGAGCCCCCGGCGGTGACCACTCCGGCGCCAGCCTCCGCCGCCGCGATGACATCCTCGAATGCCGCCAGGACGATACGGTCAGCCGGCATGCGCTGCCGAAGCTGGAACGAAGCCCGCGTTACCACGCCGAGTCCGCCCTCGCTCCCAAGGAGGAGCCCGGCGCCGTGCAGGCCCTGAAGATGGGGCCCATCGGCCAGCGTGTCGAACACCGACCCATCGGACCGAACGGCCCGAATCCCACGTAGAGTCCCATGGAGGACGCCGGTGCTTCCACCGAACCCGTCGCCATTTCGAGCGACCGCGGCCCCGACGCTGCCAACCCCGTACTGCCGGATGGGGTCGCCGAGGCGCCTGTTCACTCGGGATGCGGCCCGTTCGACGTCGATCAGGCGCGCCCCGGCGGGAGCGACGGCGATGCCGGAATCCAGATCGACGGCCACCGGCTCGCACATGCGCCCGAGGGCTACTATCGCGCCGCCATCCGTCGGTACGGCGCCGCCCGCCACTCCGCTACCGGCACCACGAATCGTGACCGGATGTTCCGCGTCGGAAAGCAGTCGCACGACGCGTGCGAGTTCCTCCTCGGACGCGGGGAAGGCCACCACGCCGGGCTGAGCGAACATGCCCGACGCGTCACCGCCGTACATGTCGAGTTCGGCGCCATCCGTGAGTACATACTCGTGCGACACGACCTGGCGGAGTGCCGATAGGAGAGCGTTCGTGATCATCAGCCGCGTCGACCATGCAATGAGCGTTGCGGTGGGGATTCGGGACGTGCTCCAGCGTACCGAAAACGGGTGGGAGCGTCAACCGGAGCGACGCGGCGTTGCTCCGCGCGACGCCTATCCGGTATACTGACTGATGATACGAATTTCGCCATGCCACACAGGAATCGACGGGTCGCGTTACGCGGCGATGAGGAGTTCCCAGCATGTTCAAACTCTCGGTGTTCACGGACGAGATATCTCAGGACCTCGAGCACGCCGTATCCGTTGCGAAGGAGTACGGTCTGGACGGCCTGGAGATACGGTCCGTCTGGGACAAACCTCCCCATCTGCTGAGCGACCAGGACATCGCCCGCATCAGAGGCATCGTCGATGCCTCCGGGCTCACGGTGTGCAGCATCGCGTCGCCGTTCTACAAGTGCGAGATCGACGACGCCGGCGAGCGCGCCGAGCACATGGATATCCTGCGCAAGTGCTGCGATCTCGCCGACGCGCTCGGCACGAACGTCATCCGCGGATTCACGTTCTGGCGCAGGACGCCGATGGACGATTGGTGGACTGAGACGTTGCGCGGGTTCGACGAGCCGGTCGAGGTGCTCCAGGCGCGTGGCAAGACGCTTGCGATCGAGAACGAAGCCAGCACCATGGTCGGCACGGGCGAACGGCTGCGCCGATTCCTCACCGAGCTGGACGCGGGCTGCGTCGGCGCGATGTGGGACCCGGCGAACTGCATTTTCGACCTCGACGAGCTGGAGACGCCCTACCCCGATGGCTACGAGGCTATCCGGGAATTCATGCCGCACATGCACCTGAAAGACGCTCGCCTGGACGAATCGGGCACGCCGGTGTGTACCCCGATCGGCGAAGGCGCAATCGACTTTCGGAGCCAGTTCCGCGCGCTGGTCACCGACGGATATGAGGGCTTCGTCTCGCTCGAGACTCACTGGCGCCCGACGGCACTCTCGGAGGACGAGCTGAACCGGCCCGGCGGCGCCGACTTCAGCAAGGAAGGCGAGTACGCGTCGCGCATCTGCCTGGATAACCTCGCGGCGATGCTTGCCGAAATCGGGCTGAAGTAGCCCGCGCCGTCACCCGTTCGCGGCGAGCCAGTCCCGCAGCGCCTCGATGGCCGTCCGTCCGCACACGTGGCACATGTGTTTGGTCGCTCCGGCGATGTGCGGCGTCATGACGACGTTCGGCAGCGAGCGGAGCGGATCGTCCAGCGGCGGCGGCTCAGGCTCGAATACGTCGACTACGGCGCGGAAGCGGCCCGCCTTGAGTCCATCGACGAACGCCTCGTAGTCCAGAATTGCTGTCCGCGCCGAGTTGATCAGGAGCGCGCCGTCGGGAATCGACTCGATGTGTTCCCGCGTGATGCTCCGGGCCGTTTCGTCCGTCACCGGCAGATGGAACGTGATGATCGTGGAGGTAGCCATCAGCTCCGATAGCGAGAGCCACTGCACGCCCAACTCCGCCGCCGCTTCCGGGCTCACGTATTTGTCGTAGCCCACAAGCTCGACATTGAAGGGCTTGAGCAGGTCCACCACCAGCCGACCGATGCGCCCCAGTCCCACGACGCCGACGCGGTGCCCATCCAGAATGCCGGAGGTCAGTTGCGAGTCGGGCCACCGCTCGCCCGCCCGCATGGCGCGGTCAAGTTCGGCGAATCTGAAGATGCCCGTAATCGCGGCGCCAAGCGTCCACTGGGCCACGGCGAAATTGTTGCCCCACGAGGTGTCGAGCACGTCCACGCCGGCCTTCTGCCACATAGGCACGGCTTCGTCATGCAGGCCGTGGAACCAGTGCGAAATCGACGCTACCCGGACGGGTGAGCCGTCGAGTACGTCGCCGTCGATCTCGGGCGTGCCGACTCCGTTGAGCGACAGTATGCCGTCGGCGCGTGACAGGCGTTCTTTCAGGTCGTCCGGCCTGGCGGTGAGCGCCGAATCGTCGGTAACGTCGGCGAACGATGCGAGAAGCTTGTGGTTCTCCGGGCTCAGATACCGTTCGGACCAGTCGCCGATGCGGTGAACGTAGATATGCGGGCGTGTCATCAGGGCATCTCCATGGGGAGTAGGTGTGTGCCTTCGGTCGGCGTCGCTCGACTCTCCCGCGACGGCTGTGGCGGCTCAACGCAGTGCGCCCGGCGAAGGGCCGCGCGTCTGGTGGCGTGACCTGGAATATGGGGGTCGAGGTGAGAATCCGTCAATCGCTCGGAGCCCCCGCTGTGCATTTCACTTGTCGGATGCGCAGCACTCTCTCTATCATTAGTCGATAGCACGTGGATGAGTGGCGGCACACGCCGAGACATGGGCTGGCACACGCCAGGATATGAAGCGGCGCACGTCAGGATCTGTCTCGGCGCGGGCCGACGGGACTTGCGCACAGTCGCCTCGGGACGATGCGCCGAAGGAGAAAGCACGAATGGCAGCTCAGAGCCTTACGTACAAGATTCTCGCGGAACACCTGGTTCACGGCGAACTCGTCGCCGGGCAGGAAATCGGAATCAGGATAGACCAGACGCTGACACAAGATGCCACAGGCACCATGGCGTATCTACAGCTCGAGGAGATGGGCGTCGATAGGGTGCAGACGCGGCGTTCCATCAGCTACGTCGATCACAACATGCTGCAGGACGGTTTCGAGAACGCCGACGACCATCGCTATCTGCAGTCGGTCGCGGCAAAGCACGGAATCGTATTCAGCCGCCCAGGCAACGGAATCTGCCACCAGGTCCACCGCGAGCGGTTCGGTACGCCGGGACAAACGCTGCTCGGATCGGATAGCCATACGCCGACCTCCGGCGGCATCGGCATGCTTGCCATGGGCGCCGGCGGCCTCGACGTCGCGGTGGCGATGGCGGGTCAGCCATACTACCTCCCGTGCCCCCTCGTGACGCTCGTCCGGCTTACTGGGACGATTCAGCCATGGGTGACCGGCAAGGACATCATCCTCGAACTGCTCCGTCGCCTGTCGGTCAAGGGCGGAGTCGGTCGAATCATGGAATACGGAGGCCCGGGCGTCGACACGCTCCCGGTCGCGGACCGCTTCACTGTCACGAACATGGGCGCCGAGCTTGGTGCGACGACGTCGGTATTCCCGAGCGACAGCCTGACCCGCGAGTATCTCGTGGCCCAGAACAGGGGCGAAGACTGGTCGGAGTGGCACGCGGACCCCGACGCAGAATATGACGACGTGGTGGAGATCAACCTCGACGAACTCGAGCCGCTCATCGCGCAGCCACACAGTCCGGACGCCGTCGTGAAGGTGCGGGACGTCGCCGGGACACCCGTCCAGCAGGTGAACATCGGGAGCTGCACGAACTCCTCGTATCACGACCTCGGGATAGCGGCCGACATGCTCAAGGCGCGCGCGGTGCACGCGAATCTGTCGATGACCGTAACGCCGGGTTCGAAGCAGGTGTTCGAGATGATCGCCCGCGACGGCATGCTGGCGGATCTCATCGCCGGGGGATGCCGTGTGCTGGAAAGTGCGTGCGGCCCGTGCATCGGAAATGGCCAGGCGCCGCCCAGCGGAGCGGTGAGCGTACGGAGCTTCAACAGGAACTTCCCCGGACGCTCCGGCACGAAGGACGCGCAGGTGTACCTCGCGAGCCCGGAGACGTGCGTCGCGACGGCGCTCAGCGGGGAGATAACCGACCCGCGGGATGCAGGGATCGATCACCCGACGATTGGCGAGCCCGAAAAGTACACCATCAACGACGACATGATCATCCAGCCGCCCGCTGAACCGGATGCCATAGACGTGCTTCGCGGCCCGAATATCGTGCCGCTGGGCAAGTTCGATGAGCTGACGAACGACTTGGGCGGCCGCGTGCTGATCAAGGTCGAAGACAACATCACGACCGACCATATCATGCCCGCGGGACGCTGGCTCAAATACCGCTCCAACGTGCCGAAGTACAGCGAAGCCGTGTTCAACATGCTCGACGAGGAATTCCCGGCTCGATGCAAGGACTGGGGCGGCGGGTTCGTCATCGGCGGTGAGAACTACGGGCAGGGCTCCAGCCGAGAGCACGCCGCGCTGATTCCGCGCTGGCTGGGCGTCCGCGCGGTGATCGTGAAGTCGTTCGCGCGGATCCACGAGGCGAATCTCGTGAATTTCGGCATCCCGCCGCTGACGTTCGTCGATCCGGCTGACCACGACACCATCGAGTTCGGCGACGAACTCGCCATGCCGGACGTGCGGCAGGCCATCGAGCGAGGCGATACGACCTTGACGGTGAAGAACGTAACGAAGGGCACGACATTCACGGTGACGCACGCGCTCACGGAACGGGCCGGCCGGGTCATGCTCGCGGGCGGAATGCTCAACTACGTGAAGCAGCAGGTCCGGGCAAGCGGCTCCGCGTGATCCGGAAGCGGCCGCGGGAGCCTGGTCCAGAGGTAGAGCGAATCCGACGCGCCGTGGCGGAGCGTCCCGATCTACTCATCGGCGGACACGTTTCCGCCGCGGGTGGTGTGCATCGCGCGGTGGAACGTGGGGAGCAGGACGGGTTCACCGCGATTCAGATATTCACCCGGAATCCCAATCAGTGGGATTCTCCAGCACTGAAGGACGAGGTTGTCAGCGCATACCGTGAAGCGCTCGAAGCGAGCGGCATCCGGTATGTTGTATCGCACGACGCGTATCTCATCAATCTCGCGACTCCCGATGACGAGCTTCGGGAGAAGTCAATCGTCGCGGTACTCGATGAGATCGATCGTGCCGAGGCGCTGGGCATTCGCGACGTCGTCACGCACCTGGGCGCGCACATGGGCACGGGCGACGACGAGGGTATCCGACGGCTGGCGGAGAGCCTGAATATCGTGGCCGAGCGCAGGCCCGATTCGAACGTGCGTATGGCGCTCGAAACCACAGCCGGACAGGGATCGACGATTGGGTACCGGTTCGAGCACATCGCGGAAGTAATGGCGCAGGTGGACGCGCCGGAGCGGCTCACAACGTGTTTCGACACGTGCCACGTACACGTCGCCGGGTACGATATCGTGTCGGAAGACGGCTTCGGCGAGACATGGCGGCAGTTCGACGAGATCGTCGGAATCGAACGACTGTGTTGCCTGCACGTGAACGACGCGAAAAGGGATCGAGGCAGTCGGGTGGACAGGCACGAGCATATTGGCGAAGGTACCTTGGGGGACGAGGCATTCCGGAACATCATGCGGTCCGAGGCGCTTAGCACGATCCCCAGGATCGTGGAGACGCCGAAGGCCGAGACGCATCACCGCATGAACGTCGCGCGGCTCGTCGGCTTGGCGGAAACGCCGTAGTCGGCGCACCGGGGGAGTATGCGCAGGGCGCGCGCCGGACGATGCGGAAAGGGAGAGGGGACAAGATGATTCACGGAACGACCACTGTGGCCCGTTGGGCGGTGATTCCGGCGCTTGCATTCGCGGCGTTGACCGGCTTACTCGTGTCGTGCGGCGGCGATGAGCAGATGGAGGCCACCGATGTCGGTCTCGCCGACGAACTCGTCGGAACGTGGTTCGCGTATCGCGCGAACTTCATCGAGAACATGTGGACGTTCCGCCGGGACGGCACGTGCAGCAACGACGGGTGGCCGGACGGCCCGATCACGCCTGACAGAACCGTTCCACCCTACCATCTTGACGGCACATACAACGTGTATTCGAATCGCGTCGAGGTGTACGTCGAGATCGGCGAGGGGATGAGCGATACGCTGGTCCTCAGCGATCCGAAGATCACATTCAACCGTCTGGTCTACGCGTCGGCGAACTTCCCCGTCGTGTTCCTGAGGGAACGCGCCGCCGTGGGGCAGGGATATGTGGGCGCGGCGGAAGAGCGTCCCGAGGCGATGCTCGCCACCGGGGATATCGTCGGCGACTGGGTAGCGTTCGCGGGCGGATTTCCGGCCAACACGTGGCAATTCAACGATGACGGAACGTTTGTCAACACAGGTTGGGCGCCACTCGATCCGCGGACGATCCTGATACGCCGCCTGTACCAGGTCAACGGAAGCTACACGGTCAGCGGCCAGAGCATCTTGCTGAGCAACGGCGCTATCCGACGCTTTGACCTCGCAACGAACCGAGCGATAGGCGAACCGGAAGGCGTGGAAGACGAGATCGTACTCCACAAGGCGACGGTTCTCGGCGACCGACTGGTCTACACGAACAACGAGGGCCTGCCGGTCGTCTTCCGACATGGCGCCGTCACGCCCACGAACTGGTAGATCGCATCGGGGGAGGCTCCATCCCTCGGGACATGCCTGTCCCGCAGGATATGTCTCCCCCGTCTCCAACGGCAATCCACACCAAAGGAGCTGCTCTTCGCATGCCTTCGCTATCGGCTGAAGCGATCAGGCCGCTGCTGGAGCAACTCGCACCCCATCATCGACCTGACATCCTGTCCGAGCGCATCTTCTCGCGCGCCGCTGACCGTCAGGACCGTCTGCGAGACCACCTGACGGAGATCGCCCACGCCGCCAACATCCGTTCCACCCTCGAGGACGCCATTCCAGCACTGCTCGTCGCCGCGGCGGACTCGTACGATCCCGCAATGGCGCTTGCGAGCCTGGCGAGTCTGTCGGCCACGGAATTCCCGTGGGACCTGGCGGGAGAGCACCCCGAATCGCTATGCGCGCTCCTCGCCGGATCGACCTACCTGACCGACCTGTTCGCTGCTCGCACCGATCGGTTCGACTGGCTCGTCGACGCGATAGCCCGTCCCTGGACTCAGGCGGAACTCCTGCACGACATGGAATCGGAACTCGCCGCGGCCGGGGTTTCCCACGAGGGCCTCCCGCAGGGCTGGGCTGCTCTGCGGCGCTGGCACGGGCTTCATCTCCTGCGTATCGGGTGGGCGGATATCTCCGGCACGCTCGATATCAGGCAGATAGCCGACGAACTCGCGACGATCGCCGCGACGATCATCGACACTGTCGCCCACGTACATGCCGCCGAGACCGCCGCGCGATTCGGCGAGCCGATACAGGCCGACGGCCGACCTGCCCGCTGGTGCGTAATCGGCCTGGGCAAACTAGGCGGCGGCGAGCTGAACTTCCGTTCGGACATCGACCTGATGTTCGTGTACTCCGAGGACGGCGCGTCCGGCGGCGGCCGCTCGGAGGGAATAACGCTCAACGAATGGTACAGCCGGTGGGCCGAGCGGGTGATCGCGACGATCGGCGAGGTTTCCCCCGCCGGCACACTCTATCGGGTGGACACACGCCTCCGTCCGGATGGGAGTTCGGGCGCCCTGACGCGAAGCCTGTCGAGCTACCTCCACTACTACGAGACGCGGGGCGAGGTATGGGAGCGTCAGATGCTCGTGAAGGCCCGCCCCGTGGCGGGCGATCACTCACTTGGCGACGCCCTTACCGGAAGACTCGAACCATACATCTTCCCGCGCACGCTTACGTTGAGCCCGAGACAGGAGATCAGGCGCGTGAAGTCCCGGATACTGGCGCACCTCGCCGCCCGGGACGCGACGCTGAACTCCTCGCAGGTTGAGAGCAACCTGAAACTCCGGCGGGGTGGGCTCCGCGATATCGAATTCATCGTGCAGTGTCTGCAACTTGTCGCCGGGGGGGCGGAGCGATCCATACGCAGCACGAATACGCTCGACGCGATCGACTCCATGCGCGACGGCGGGGTTCTGACGCCGGAGGAAGCCGACAACCTTGAGCGGTCGTACCGGCTCTACCGTCGGGTGGAGCATCGCCTTCAGATGGCGTCCGGCATCCCGACATTCGATCTCCCATCCGAACAGGCGGCCAGACTGCGGCTCGCTCGTCGGATGGGATTCGAGAACGTGGACGCCTTCCTCGACGAGTTATCGCAGGTTCGCGAGCACGTCAGCGCCATCTACGACGAGGTGCTCGGACCGCCCGACGCCCTCGACGACATGACGGTGCTCCTTGAGCTTGAGCCGGGGGGAAGACGGGTGGCGGAACTCCTCTCGCCATACGGTTTCCGCGACGCGGATCGCGCGCACGCAAGCCTGCGCCTGCTCGCGTTCGGGCACGACGCGGCGCTCGCCCCGACCGGACCTCGCCAGGCGGTGGTTCGACTCGTCCCGCGTCTGTTGGAGCAGCTTCGGGAAAGCGCGGACCCGGACCGTGCTCTGACGAACATCGAGCAGGTGCTCGGCGCGCTCGGAGCGGTGGAGAGCTTCAGCGATCTGCTGGCCTCTCATCCGAAGTTCCTTGAGCTACTCGTGACGCTCTGCGCAGGGAGCCAGTCGCTCACCGATACGGTTCTGCGACATCCGGCGTTGATCGACTGGATGCTTTACGGCGGCGTGCTCCTGAAGGATCGCGACCTCGACGAACTCGGACTCGTTCTCCGCGCGAGTGTCGCGGGGCTGTCCGAAAGCAAAGATGTCGATCGAGCCGTCCATGCGTTTCGCAAACAGGAGACGCTGCGCATCGGTCTGCGGTATCTGCTCGGGCTCTCCGACGACCACGAGACGGGATGTCAGCTTGCCGCGGTCGCGGACGCGGTGCTGTGCCTGCTCCACCAGCGGGCGACGAAAGACGTCTATGCCCGTCGCGGACGACCACTCGATGGCGACGGCGAGCCAACAGGGCTGTGTGTCCTCGCGCTGGGGAAACTCGGCTCGCGCGAAATGAATTTCGGCAGCGATCTCGATCTCGTCTTCGTACACGGCGCGGAGGGGAAGACCGATACGGGCGGCGACAACATCACCGTCTTCACGACGGTTGCGCAGCGGATCATGAGGGACATCAGCGAGGTCTCGTCGCATGGGCTGCTCTACGAGGTCGACGCACGCCTCCGTCCGGAGGGACATAGCGGACCGCTGACCATCTCGCTCAACGGCTATCGTCACTATCTTGAGCATCGCGCCGGGACGTGGGAACGTCAGGCGCTGACCCGGGCACGAGTGATCTCCGGCCCGACGGGACTTCGCGACGAAGTATCGAGCGTCATCGACGCCTACGTGTACGCGGCGTTGGATGGTGAGGCGTCGATGGCATTGATTGACGAAGTCGTCGCGATGCGCGCGAGAATGCAGGATGCGGCGGCGGAGAAGTACCCCGGACAGATGAATATCAAGACCGGACCGGGCGGGCTCGTGGATGCCGAGTTCACCGCCCAACTCGGACAGATACTCTACGCGGGGCGGGATATGGAACTTCGCGGTCTGGACACCGTAGAAGCCCTTCAGCGGCTCGAACGCTCTGGTCTTCTGCCCGGCGCTGAAGCCGGCGTCCTCGTCGCGGCGTACCGCGAGTTGCGTATCCTCCAGATGTCGCTGCGCATCAAGGACGAGCACGCCCACAACGTTCTGCCGGACGACGAGGAGGGCCGCGAGGTCCTCGCGCGCGGGCTCGGAAGCGAATCGGCGGAGGAATTGCTGGCCACGCTGAACGGTACCACCGCCGGGATGCGGCGTGCGTACGAGGCAGCCATGGACAGCTTCAGGAACCAGGCGCGAGCGCGAGGGTGATCATGCCACGGATGAGTTCATTGCGTCAGATGACCGGCATCTGCGCCGCCTTGTGCGCCGCCCTGTGCGGAATCGCCACTCTCGCCGCCGGCGCAACCTCGCCATATCTCCGGCTGGGCGAGTATGCGGAGATCGCCGTGGATCAGCGGCTGAACATCTCCGTAACGGTGAATCTGAACGGCCGGGACCGCGCCGAGATCGCTCGCAGTTTCCTTGAGAGTCCGCGGCGAGCCTCCAGCCTGACGCGGGGCAGCCGGATGGTGATCCCGTTCGACGAGTTGTCCGGACCGTACAAGGCAATCGTCGCCCTTCGCGTCTTCCCGAACGACCGGCTCACGGATGACGGCATCGAACACGTCGTGACGTACGACGATGAGTCGCTGCGTCGCGTCGCGGAGATCTACACGGGAGAGAGCGGCCACTCCGACGACCTGCGCACGGCGGGCACTGTGGGAGAGGTCTCGGTTACCCGCGACCATCGAGTCCTGCTCACGATAGAGCGCGGAGACGTACCGGACATCGACGCGCTCGGTCGCGGGGTGCTGAACGACCCGACGCGCATCGGCGGCTTCGTCTCGGGATCGCAGGTGATCATCGATGCGCGGGAACTCAAGGACGTGTACCGGGGCGCGGTGCTCAACCACCTCTTTCATCGCGACGTGCTCCGCGAAGACGCGCGCCAGCACAAAGTCGTTCTGAATATCGAAACGTTGTTCCGCATCTCGCTCTGGCTCACGGGCGATGGCAACAACTGGCGCCGGATAAAGCAGGCCTCCAACAAGCGGCGGGACGCCGTCGCCATGAACGAGACGATCATCGTTCCGCGCGACCTGCTCGGCGCGTGGGCGGAGGTGACCGAGGACGACGTCGCCGAACTCACGGTCGGATATCCACTCGCGCTGACGTCGCGCAGCCGTCGGGCGGAGGTCGAGAAGAGCCAGCGTATGCTGGTGCCACGATCGAAGCTCTCGTCGTGGACACGCTACATGGAGGGCGGCGAAGACGCGGCGCAGGACGCCGTGAACTGGTTCGTCTATCGGGGCGAACGCAACGGAGCCCTCACCTACGGCGCCGACGACAGGGGCGGCTATGCTCAGTACCGGCTGCAACGCGGGGAGGCGCTCTACACCAGCGTCGTCGTGCGGTTCACGGGGCTGCTGACCGGGCAGGAGGTGCTCAACACAGCGCAGGACGTCCTACTCAGGTCCGGATATCGCGACGCTACCCAGCTACCGGTAGGCGCGCGGATCAAGATCCCGATGGATCTGCTCTCGGCGGACTGGCGTCCAGCGACCGACCCGGTGCGGCTCGCCGACACGCAGGAGGACGCCGAGGTCGCGAAAATAGGTCGCGACATCCAGCGTGAGCAAACGAGATCGCGGCGTAGCGCGCCACGCAGGCGTCGGAAGCTCGACGGTGTGACCGTCATTCTGGATGCCGGCCACGGAGGCCGGGACCCAGGCGCTCTCGGGTCGGGCGGACTCACGGAGAACGAGATCGTGTACGACATCCTCTGCCGCGCGCGGAAGATACTCCGGAGCGAGACCGCCGCGACGGTCGTCGAGACAATCGAGGACACGCGCACGCAGTACAACCCATCCTCGTCCGCGGTGATACGTGACAATCGCAACGAGGTCATCAAGACGAACCCACGGTACGACAACGGCAACGTCGTCACGTCGGCGAACCTGCGGTGGTATCTGGCGAACCACCATGTGCGGGAAGCCGTTCGGGGGCAGCGCGACGTGGACCGCGTCGTCTTCACGAGCTTCCACGCCGATGCGCTCCACTCCAGCGTGCGCGGCGCGATGATATACATCCCGAGTGCGCGGCACAGCGCGGGACGCTACTCCGCGCGGCAATCCTACCGGCGCTACCGCGAGGTTAAGTCCCGTCCCACGGTAAGTTACTCGCGGGAGCAGCGAATCCGGACGCAGGCGCGTTCGCAGCAGTTCGCGGAGTCCATCGTGTCCTCGTTCCGGTCATCCCGAATCGCCATTCACACGCCGAAGACGATTCGCGGGTACATCATCCGGAGCCGGCGCAGTCGCCCCTGGGTGCCGGCGGTGATTCGGTACAACGCCGCGCCGACGAAGGTGCTCGTCGAGGTGGGCAACATCAGGAACAGGCACGACGCCGCAAACATGCGCCTCCCCGCATGGCGGGAGCGCGTCGCGCGTGCGTACGTGGACGCGCTCATCGCGGCGTACGACGGCTGAGCGGCTTGCCGCCCGCGGCACCGGCCCCTACCCCCGCCGGACGCGCCGACGTACCTACGCGAAGCACCCCCGAATCCCCTGGAGGAGAGCCATGCCCACACCGTGGATTGCAACGCGTCCCATCACGTGCGAAATCGGATACGACGAGGGAAACGTTGGGAACGACGAGTTCTACGCGAAGATAGATGAGGCCCATCCCGGGCTCCTGCACATCGGACACGACGTGCCATTCAGCACATGGATGGGGCCGGTGGAGATGCACGGCCTGATCGAATCCGACTTCTTTGAGCCGGACGAAATCCTGCAACGCATCGAGGACCTTCGACGCCACGTCACACGGCTCCGCGAGTCCGGCGCCCGGGAGATAGCTCCCTACCTCTGCACAATGCTCTGCTGCGGCAATCCCGACACGCGGGCGGGCTGGTGGAGGCTGCTCGACCGGTGGGAGGACTACGCGCACTTCGGCCTGGGCGGGAAACCGGACACCGATCCGGCAGATTGGAATCAGGCGCCGAAGCACCCGTTCCCCGACGACGACACGCACTTCGCCTACGAGCCAAGCATCGGACATCCCGCGTGGCGGCGCTTTCTGCTGACGTGCGCGGACCTGGTCGCGCAGTGCGGGTACGACGGCACGTTTCTCGACGTAAATGCGTACGCCGGAACGCTGGAAGAGGATCGCCAGGCATTCGCGGCCTACCTCCGCGAGCGGTACACATCCGATCGGATGGGAGATCTGTTCGGTTTCGCCACCGACGCGGACGTGCGTTTCGGCGAGGAGCCGGGCTCACTCCTGCTGGCGGAGACGTACCGGTTTCGCGCAGTGATGATGGGACGGTTGTTCGCCGAGATCCGTGACGCCGGGCGTGTTCATAATCCCGATTTCTGGGTGTACCCCAACAACACGCCGCTCTGCACGGTGGAAGCGTACTACTCGCGTCGCAACGTCGGACACCAGCTCGGGTACCTGCACGAATCGTGCAGGTACTTGATGTTCGAAGACATGCAGCAGCCGGGGCGGTTCGGCGCCGACCGAATCTGGGACCACATCCTGCACTACCGCTACGCGCTGGCCCACGGAGCGCGGTCGACGGTGCTCCCCTATCACGCCAACGACGACGCGGGCATCACGCTAGCGAACGCGGAATGTGCGGCGAACGGCGGCGCGATGTACGTCCAGCCGGGGTACAACAGGCGCGAGAAGGTTCGTTTCTGGACGGGATGGTTCGACGACCACGCAGCGCTCTACGACGGAATGCGCTCGGCCCACGACGTGGGCGTGCTGTACTTCGCGGACGAAATGTTCTGGGAGAGCCGCGAGCACATCGACGCGGTGTTCCGCGTCCGACAGGCGCTGTCGGACAGGCACATTCTTTACGATTTCATCGTCGAACCGAACTTCACCGACGAGGCGCTGGCGTCGTTCAGCGTGGTCATCGTCCCGTTAGTCTCCCACCTGAGCGACGATCAGATCGCAGTCCTGCAACGCTACGTCGATGCCGACGGCGCGCTACTCATCGTCGGCGAGTGCGGCACCCATGACGAGCTTGGCACGGAGCGCGAAGCGTCGTCCTCGGGCCTCGTGCGGGGCGAACGCGTGGCCACGGCAGCGAACCTTGACGATCTCGTCCCACGGCGGGCGCCGGAGTCGTTCGATCTCTCCGAAGACGAAATCAACGACTACGACCATATCGTCGGTCTGCCGGATCGTGTCGGCAGCGCAGAAGAGGCGCAGGCTGCGCGGGATGTCCCGCTGATCGGGGAGCTGGAACGGCTCGCCGGGCGGCGTCTGCGCGCCCTCGCGGACGGGGCGCCATATACGCTACGCATGTCCATGTTCGAGGGCCCCACCGGCGACCGGAGGGTCGCGCACCTGGTGAACTACGATCTGCCGGTGGTCGGGCGTGGGAAGTCCGAGGCGCCGATTCCCGCGCGGGACGTGACGGTGCTGACATCCGCGGAGAGCGCTGTGTATTGGACACCCGAGGGGCTATCCGGCGAGCACCTCACGGTTGATGGCGACGGCATTCACGTGCCCGAGGTTCACAGCTACGCGCTGATCGAGATAGCGGGGAACGACTCACCGTGACGACCCGTCTACCAACCGGCATCGTCAGCGTCTTGCAGACGCCGTTCGATTTGCGCGGTGGCGTTGCATGGGGCGATCTCGAACGCCTCGTCGAGCACGGCATCGAGTGCGGCGTGGACGGATATCTCGCCCCGGTGGTCGCAAGCGAAGTCGACGTCCTGACCCCGCACGAGCGCGTAGGGATACTCGAACTCGTCGCGCGGCTGAGCCGGGATCGCGTGCCGTTCATCGTCGGGGCGTCGTCAGGCGATGTCTCGGTCTGCATCGAACATGCACGTCACGCTGAGCGCGTGGGCGCGACGGCGTACCTCGTCGCCGTGCCGGACGCGCTTTACGCCGATCCGCCGGCCATTGTCGCGTTCATCCGCGAGGTCGCGGCGGGCAGCGACGTGCCGCTGATCGTGCAGGACCTCCAGTTCGGCGGCCCCGGTATGGATATCGACACGATCAGTCGAGTCATCGACTCGGCGCCGACGGTCGCGGGATTCAAGGTCGAGACGGTGCCGGCGGGCCCGAAGTACAGCGCAGTACGGGAAGCGGTCACCGACGGCTCGGGCGGGGACATCTGGATCGCCGGAGGCTGGGCCGTGCCGCAGATGATCGAAGCGCTTGACCGGGGCGTCGATGCGATGATACCGGAAAGCTCGATGATCCCGGTATATCGCGCAGTGGATCGCGCGCACCGGCGCGGGGACCGCGATTCCGCGATGGCGACGTTTCGCCGCCTGCTGCCGGTGAACACGTTCACGAACCAAGACCTCCTCACGTCGATCGCGTTCTTTAAGCGTCTGCTCGTCCGCAAGGGAATCTTCGGAACCGATGCGCTGCGGAAGCCCGGCCACGCGTGGGATCGGTACAGTGAGCGCATCGCCGACGAACTCATCGAGTACTACGTGAATCTCGAAGCCGAAGTGGTCGCCACAGGCCGCTAGTTCGATATTGCCCCGGCCGCGACGGCTCCGGTACCTTCCGCGTTCACCTCGTGTCGCGCGTCGGACGAAAAGGCAGCGGACATGGCAGGCAAACACATCATCTTCATCCACGGCCGTGGCGAAGGACCGGACCTCGACACGAAGACGAAGCTGACTCGTCGCATGATCGAGGCCGGGCTCGCGCGCGCCGACCGGCATGCCGCCCGCGCGTTCTCACAGGGGGGTGTTCGCTACACCGTCGCGTACTACGGCGATATCGTAAACCGTATCATGGTCGAGGCCGAACCCGAGCTGAAGGACACTCTCGCACTGGGACCCGACGGATGCTGGTACGAGCGCGGGGGAGCCTACGACGACGCGCTCGAAGCGCTCCTCGCCCTGCCGGCGGATATGCACACCCGCGAGGAGTTCGAGAAGCTTACGCGAGACAGGCGCAACACGCGGCTTTTCAACGAGCTCGCGCGCCTCGTCAGCCCGGCACTGTCGCTGTTCGGTATCGGCGGCGCGGTGATCGCCGCGAAATTCCCGGACCTTCGACTGTACATGGAGAGTCGCAAGACCGCCGCGGCGATTCAGGACCGCCTTGAGGGCCCACTCCGCCAGGCGCTTCTGGCCGGTGACGACGTGGCACTCGTCGCGCACAGCATGGGCGCGATCGTCTCCTACGACGTGCTCTGGAAGTTCTCCAATCTCAGCCAATACCGTGAGTTGTGCGGCAATCGACTGCGATTCTGGCTCACGCTTGGCAGCCCGCTCGGCGATACGAACGTGCGGAACACGCTCATCGATCGCGGCGAATCGCCCGGCGACAAGTATCCGCGCAACATCGACGCATGGGTGAACGTTGCCGCCGCGGACGATTTCGTCGCTCACGGAACCGAAGTTCACGATACGTTTCGAACCATGCTCGACAAGGGTTACTCACGGAGCGCCATCGACGTGGAACCTATCTACAACTTCTACGCAGGCCGCGAGGGCAGTAATCCGCACAAATCGTACGGCTACCTCGCGCATCCGACCGTGGGTGCGCTGCTGGCGGCCTGGATGATGGCACACTAGACGCGCGATGGCGACACCTGAGGGGCAGCAGAACATGGCAGCAGGAAGGGTCATGGGACCGGAGCGGATTGAGTTCAGCGATCCGGTCACCCGCGCACACATCGTTCAGCTCACATCCAACGTGACGATGAGCATGAACCTGTATTTCGAAGAGACGCCGTTCACGCCCGACTCGCGGACGCTCATCTTCAAGTCACGGCGCGGCGTTCTGCGAAACGACCCGTGGGACCTGTATCGCGTCGACGCCGACGGGTCGGAGTTCGTGCAACTCACCGACTGCGACGACTTCCGCCGAGCGTGTCTATCGCTCGACGGGACATGCGCCTACTACTCGACGAGCCACGAGATACGCTCCGTGCGTCTCGACGACCAGCGCGAGGAGACGCTTCTGCATCGCGATGACGCGAAGTCGTTTCAGAATGTCAGCGCAGGAGGCAAGTACGTGTTCACGCAGGGCGAATTCGGCGACCATGTCGAAGCGATACGCATCGACATCAAGACCGGGGCTGCCGAGACGGTCGTCGACAGGCCGCGCATCAACCACCTCAGCGCGAGCCGCACCGGGAACTGGATATCGTGGGTCGGCCTGAACGAGACGCGCGACCGGCGTGGCACCTGGCGAGTCGCACACGGAGACGGCTCCGACATGCGCGAGTGGCCGGAGCCGTACTGGTCGCACAGCGCGTGGGTCGGCGAGTTCGACAGGATGCAGGGTGCGCTGCTTGTACCGGGACGTGGCCTATCGTGGCTTTCGCCCGAGCAGGACGAGCACGACGTCATCGCCGAGGGCGCCTACTTCGTTCACTCGGCGGGCAGCATCGACGGCGAATGGATCGTATCCGACACGAACTGGCCGAACATCGGCCTGCAGCTCGTGCACGTTCCGAGCGGCAGGTGGGATACGCTCTGCCTCGACCAATCGTCGTACGGACATCCGCAGTACACGCATCCGCACCCGGTGTTCAGCCCTGATGCGTCGCGCGTGCTGTATCAATCCGATCGGACCGGGATACCGCAGGTGTACGTCGTCACAGTGCCCGACTGGCTGCAAGAAGAACTGCGCACCGGATCGATCACGAATCGGTCGCGAGTCGCTTCGCGGAACGGCATCGGCGTCGCATAGCACCCGACCAGCAGGCTCTCGTGAGCAGGAGGAGTGCAGGAGATGGCAGTCGGCGAAGTGCTCGGAATGGAACGTATTGAGTTCAGCGATCCGGTCACGCGCGCGCACATCGTGCAGCTCACGTCGAACGTGACGATCAGCCAGAATCTCTACTTCGAGGAGACCGCGTTCACGCCCGACTGCAGGCGCGTCATCTTCATATCGAAGAACGGCGCGCATCGGGGCGCCCGGTTCGACCTGTACCGCGTCAACGTCGACGGCAGCGAGATGGTGCAGCTCACCGACCGGGGCGACTTCGGTGACTGCCACCTTTCGATCGACGGCACATGTGCGTTCTACACCGCTGGCACGGACGTCCGCGCGGTGTACCTCGACGACGCGCGCGACGAGGCGCTCGCGTCGTTCGCGGGCGCGGGCACGACTGCGGAAATCACTCTCGGCGGCGACTACGTCTTCGCCCGGGTGATCCGGGAAGGAGACCGCCACGCGCTCATCCGGATACCTATCAATGGTGGCGAACCGGAGACCATCTACGAAGGCGGAATGTTCTGCCACCTGACGGCGAATCCATCCGGACAGTTCATATCCTGGGTGACGCAGCGAGTCGCGGAAACTCGCGAGGGAACGTGGCGCGTGATGCGGACCGACGGCACAGACGAGCGCGCCTGGCCCGCGCAGAGGTGGACGCACAGCTCGTGGGTCGGCGCCACGGACCGGATGCAGGGCGGCCTGCTTCCTCCCGACCGCGCACTATCGTGGGCGCATCCACACGATTCGGAGCACGAGATCATCGCGGAGGGCGCGTATTTCGTGCACTCATCCGCCACGCCCGACGCCGAGTGGATCGTCTCCGACACGAACTGGCCAAACATCGGTCTGCAGCTCGTGCACGTTCCGAGCGGCAGATGGGATACGCTCTGCCTCGATCAGTCGTCGTTCGGGCACCCGCAGTACACGCACCCGCATCCCGACATCAGCCCCGACGGGCGATACGTGCTCTACAACTCCGATCGCACCGGCATCCCGCAGGTGTACATCGTGACGGTGCCCGACTGGCTCCGCGACGAACTGCGCACCGGAGATATCTCCAACCGCCACCGCGTCGGACCGCGAAACGGCTGACCGTCCATGAAGGGCTCACATGCATCCTGAAATCCGGGTCGAGTCGGTGCGCAAGGTGTACGACGATGGCGACCACAACGCGTTCACCGACCTCGCGACGTTCCGGGGGAGCTTGTACCTGACGTTCCGCTCATGCCCCGACGGACACGACATATTCGCGACGTCGCGCATCGTCGTGATGCGGAGCGACGACGAGGGGGAGACGTGGTCCCAGGTTCACACGTTCAGCGTCGCGAACCGTGACGTTCGCGATCCGCACTTCCTCGTCTTCGGCGATACGCTGTTCGTGTACACGGGCACATGGCTCGTCGACGGGAAGCGCGACGTCAACGATCATCTCGGCTACTGCGTCTGGTCAGACAACGGCACGGCATGGAACGGCCCCCGAATTCTCGAGGGAACGTACGGACATTACATCTGGCGCGCGGCCGCACATGGTGAACGCGCGTACCTGTGTGGCAGGCGGAAGCGGGAGTTCGCTCAGACAGACGACCGTGGCGATGCTTCGCGCCTGACGGAGTCGGCCATGCTGGAGAGCAACGACGGGTTCATCTGGCGGCTGACCGGATTCTTCAACCTTGAGTACGGCGGCGAGACCGCGTTCCTGTTCGACGAGCAGGGAGGGGTCCTCGCTGTGGAGCGCAGCGGAGGCGAGCGCCCAGCTCTGGTGTGTCGTTCGGCGCCTCCGTATCGTGAGTGGTCGCGCACGGAGTTGCATCGCACCGTCGGCGGCCCGCTGCTCGCGCGGTGGGGTGAGCGATACTTCGTCGCCGGGAGGATTGTGGAGGAAGGACCCGCCGCCTTCACCGCCGTTGGCTGGCTCGACACGACAACCGACACGCTTATCGAAGGGCCGAAACTGCCCAGCGGCGGCGACACCTCGTATCCGGGGTTCCACGCGCTGTCGGACACCGCGGGCCTGTTGTCGTACTACTCGTCGCACGAGGGCACGGGGGCGAAGGAATACACGTCGATCTACCTGGCGGAACTAACCACCGACTGACACGATCATAGACGAAAGGCACGCATGCATCCTGAGATCCACATCGACTCCGTCCGCAAGATCTTCGACGACGGCAACCACAACGCGTTCACGGACCTGATCCGATTCGGCGGGCGATTCTACCTTGCGTTCCGGTGCAATCCCACGGGACACCTCGCGTTCGAGGGTTCCGCAGCGGTCGTTTTCGCCTCCGACGACGGCGATGCGTGGAACGAAGTGCTCCGATTCACCGTGCCGGACCGGGACCTCCGCGACCCGCACCTCGCGATTCTCGGCGATCGGCTGTTCCTGCTATCGGGCGCGTGGCTCCTTGAGGGGAATCTGACCCTCAACAACCAGCGCGGGTTCGGCGCCTCGACAGCCGACGGCGAGAACTGGGACGGGCCGTACACTCTCGAAGGCTCCGACGGTCGGTACATCTGGCGGGCCGTGACGCACGGCGGGAAGATATACGCGAACGCGAACTGCATGCTTGAGGTCCCGCCCGGCAGTGATCGAACGGCGGAGGAACTGGCAAACCGAGCGACGCTCCTGGTGAGCGACGACGGCATGGCGTTCCGCCCCTTCCTTACCTTTCCGCAGGAGGGTGGCAACGAGACGGGGTTCCTGTTCGAGGACGACGGCTCGCTCCTGACGGTGATGCGTACCGTCGGTCCGCCTCCGCACAGTGCTGTGGTATGGCGGGCGAAACCGCCGTACGAGGAGTGGTCGCACACGCCGCTGCACAGGTTCATCGGCGGTCCGATGCTGGCGAAGTGGGGCAATCGGTATCTCGTGGGCGGGCGCCGCTTCGACGGCGATCAAGCGAGCGGCGTCATCGGTTCGAACACGGCGATAGGCTGGCTGGAAGGGCTGGGCTCGGGTGAGACGCCGCATCTCGTCGACGTCGTCGATCTGCCCAGCGGAGGGGACACGTCCTACACCGGGTTCGTCGCGCTGAGCGACACGACGGGGCTGCTCTCTTACTACTCCAGCCACGAAGGCAGCGGCACACGGGACGCACCAGCAGCGATCTACGTCGCGCGAATCAGCATCGACGCATAGCCCCCTATCTGTCGCCTTTGGCGACATCTTCCCCCCGGTGGGGGGAAGTCACTCGTACGATGCGCGATAAACGGTAGCCTGGAGCATTCCTTTCATGCCCCCACCGGGGGAAGGATGGCGATGCCGCAAGCATCGTCAGGAAGGGGTGAATCCCAGACCAGCACGACGGAGACACATCAAATGCATCCGGAAATCAAGATCGACACCGTCAGTAGAGTCTTCGACGACGGCAACCATAACGGCTTTCCCGATCTGGTCCAATTCCACGGGAGGTACTATCTCGCGTTCCGGTGCAACACGACCGGACACCTCGCGATGGAAGGAAGCTCCGTGCGCATTCTCAGCAGTCCGGACGGCGACGCTTGGACCGAAGCTCACCACTACGAAGTACCGGGCCGGGACATACGCGATCCGCATTTCGCCGTGCTGAATGACACGCTGTTCCTATATACGTTCAGCTGGCTCATCCAGGACGGGCGCTTCGAGCACAATCACCTGCTTGGCCACGGCGTGTGGTCGACGGACGGGACGGACTGGAACGGCCCGACGCCGCTGGAGGGAACACTGGGGCACTACGCGTGGCGCGCGGTGACCCATGGCGGCAAAGCCTATCTCAACGCTCGGCGCAAACGCGGGTTTGTGTTCACTGATGACAAGGTGGAGAGCGATCGACTGGTGCAGTCTACGCTCATGGACAGCGAGGACGGCCTGATCTTCAAGCCAGCAATCTTCTTCGACCAGGAAGGCGGCGACGAAACAGCGTTCCAGTTTGAGGACGACGGCGCGTTGCTGGCTATCATGCGCACCGTCGGCCCTCCGCCGCACAACGCGATCTTCTGGCGGTCGAGGCCGCCGTATACCGAGTGGGAGCGCACCGTGCTGCATCGGTTCATCGGCGGGCCGATGCTGGTGAAATGGGGCGACCGGTATCTTGTCGGCGGCAGACGCTTCGAAGAGGACGGAAAGGCCAGCGGAACGGTAGGCGTGAGCACGTCTATCGGCTGGCTCGACGGTCTCGCCCCGGGAGAAACGCCGCACCTCGTGGAGGGCACCGACCTGCCGAGCGGCAACGACACCTCCTACCCGAACTTCGTCGCTCTGAGCGATACGGAGGGGCTGCTCGTGTACTACTCAAGCCACGAGGGCAGCGGCACGAAGCTCGCACCGTCGGCGATCTACCTCGCGCGAATCAGCATAGACTCATGAGACTCACGGAGACGCGTTTGATGCATCCGGACATCAGAATCGACTCGGTACGTAAGGTATTCGACGACGGCAATCATAACGCGTGGGGCGATGTTATCCAGTTCCGCGGACGCTTCTACGTCGGGTTTCGCAACAATCCGAAAGGGCATCTCTTCAACGATGACTCTGTAGCGGTCATCATGGCCTCCGACGACGGGGAAGAGTGGGAGGAGGTACTTCGATACACGGGTACGGATCGTGTCATTCGCGACCCACACTTCGCCATCCTCGGTCAGCGGCTGTACGCGATATCGAGTATTCATGTCCCCGGAACGGACGAGTATCGCGCCCTGTGCGTCTCCACAGCCAACGGCGTGGACTGGGATGATTTGCGGCCCCTCGGGGGCACGGAAGGCAAGTTCCTGTGGAGAGTCATAGCGCACGGCGGGAAGATCTACGGGAACGAACATCGCGTGCTCAATCCGCCGCCTGGCGGGAGCGACTACGACGGAGACCTCGCGTCTCGATCCGCCATCATGGTGAGCGACGATGGCGAATCGTTCAGCGACTTCCTCACCTTCCCACAGGAAGGTGGCAACGAGACCGGATTCGCGTTCGAGGATGACGGAACGCTGCTTGCGGTAATGCGCACCATCGGACTGCCGCCGCACAACGCAGTCGTGTGGCGCGCGAAACCGCCGTACACCGAGTGGACGCACACGATGTTGCACCGGTTCATCGGCGGTCCGATGCTCGCGAGGTGGGGCGACCGGTATCTCGTCGGCGGCAGGCGCTTCGAGGGCGATCTGGCGAGCGGAACCGAGGGCGCACATATGTCAATCGGCTGGCTCGATGGACTCGGCGAGGGTGAAACACCTCATCTCATCGAGGGGCCGGACCTGCCGAGCGGCGGAGACACGTCGTACCCCGGTTTCGCGGCGCTGAGCGACACCGAGGGGCTGCTCTCGTACTATTCGAGCCACGAAGGCAGCGGCACGAAGCTCGCACCGAGCGCGATCTACGTCGCGCGAATCAGCATCGACACATAGAACTCACGGAGACACGCTACATGCATCCCGATATCAGGATCGATTCGGTTCGCAGGATCATCGACGACGGCAATCACAATGCGTTTACTGACCTGTGCTGGTTCCAGGGCAGGATCTACCTCACACATCGGCGCTGTCCGGACGGACACATGGTGTTCGACACGTCGCAGATCGTCGTGCTGGAGAGCGCGGACGACGGCGCGACGTGGCGGGAGGTGAACGCATTCGGCGTCGACACGCGGGACGTGCGCGACCCGCACTTCCTCGTGTTCGACGACACGCTCTTCGTGTACACCGGCGCGTGGCTCGTCGAGGAACCGCGCGACCTGAACCACCACCTCGGTTACTGCGCGTGGTCCGGCGACGGACGGACGTGGGAAGGTCCGGTGTTCCTGGAGGGGACGTACGGCCACTACATCTGGCGAGCGGCCGCACACGGCGATACAGCGTTCCTGTGCGCACGCCGCAAACGCGAATTCGTCTGGACGGAGGACTCCGGCGACGCGGATCGCGTCTGCGAATCGGCGATGATGGCGAGCGCGGACGGATTCGTCTGGAACCCCGTCGGATTCTTCCAGGAGGAGTTCGGCGACGAGACGGCGTTCCTGTTCGAGGAGGACGGAAGCGTGCTCGCGCTGGCGCGAAGCGGCGGAAATCGTCCCGCGCAGGTATGCCGGTCGGAACCGCCGTACGTCGCGTGGCGACGCACCGATCTCCACCGCTATGTCGGCGGGCCAATGCTGGAGAAATGGGGCGAGCGGTATCTCGTCGGCGGGCGGAAATCGTTCGAGGGGCAGGGCGCGGTGACGGCGCTCGGCTGGCTGGTCGGCGACGAACTCATCGACATGGTCGAATTACCCAGCGGCGGCGACACATCGTATCCGGGATTCCTCGCGCTGGACCGCGGGCGTGGTCTTCTGTCGTATTACTCCAGCCACGAGGGCAGCGGCTCGGGCGCGCCACCTGCGGCGGTGTACCTCGCGGAGATCAGCGTGGGGTGAGGGCGGGAGTCTCGCATCCACGTGGGGAGTCTCGCAAGAGATGTCTCGACTCCGGCGGC
>CAZEAI010000016.1:0-5229 GCA_964510105.1 uncultured bacterium | reverse complement strand
GGGAGTCTCGCATCCACGTGGGGAGTCTCGCAAGAGATGTCTCGACTCCGGCGGCCACAGGGGGATCGCCCGTACAGTCGGTGGGGCGGACATTACTGTCTGCCCCTTTTTTCCACATGACGCCCGTCTGGCCGATGCGGGGGCGACCGCACCGCTCCCTGCGCAGACTAGAATGTCCGCGCCACCCACCAACGCCCGCGAACCAAGACGTCATGTCGAGCGGAGCGATAGCGGAGTCGAGACATCCCTTGGGCCACCCAACCCCGTTCACATTGCCCACTCGCAAGCATCGCCGTACCTTTCTATTCCTGACCATTCGCTCCCTCTCCACGGCGAGGCAACGCATGCGCTACACCGTCACGATAGCCCGCACCGATCCCGAATCCGACGCCCAGGCGCGCGGCGTACGTTCCGATCTGCATTCGTTCGGTCTGACCGGCGTGGAGCGCGTCGAGATCGACCACATGTACCGTCTCGACGGCGACGTCGCGAAGGCGGATGCGGAGCGGCTGGCGACATCGCTGCTGAGCGATCCCATCGTGAACGAGTGGGCGCTGTACGAAGGCTCGCGCGTGTCCGAGACCGCCGGCGCGACGAACGTACTGGAGGTCGCGTACAACCCCGGCGTAATGGACCCCGTCGAGGCAAGCGTGCTCAAGGCCGCGCGGGATATGGGCATTGAGGAGCTGGCAAGCGTGGGCACGTCGAAGCGGTATCGCGTGTACGGCGACACGTCCGAGGCGGCGCTACTCGACGCGGCGAACGCGTTGCTCGTCAACGACACCGTGCAGCACCTCGTCACCGGCGATGAGGACTACAGCGCGGCAGCGCTGGATGCCGGGCCGGTGGAGCCCGCGCTCGTCGAACTCCAAGACGCCGCGGAGGCCCGGCTCGCCGCGATCAGCCGAAAGGGTGGACTCTCGCTGAACGTCGAGGAGATGCGCCGTATCCAGGCGCACTTCGTCGACGCCGGACGGAATCCCACAGACATCGAGCTTGAGACGCTCGCGCAGACGTGGTCGGAGCACTGCGTACACAAGACGTTCAAGGGCCGCTACCACTACAGCGAGGGACCCGACGGACCGGTCGAAGTCATCGACAATCTCATGCGGCAGACCGTGTTCAAGGCGACGCAGGACCTCGATACACCGTGGTGCGTGAGCGTGTTCCACGACAACGCCGGGATCATAGAGTTCACAGACACGCACCATGTCTGCTTCAAGGTGGAAACGCACAACCACCCGAGCGCGCTCGAGCCCTACGGCGGCGCCGGAACCGGCATCGGCGGCGTAATCCGCGATATCCTCGGCGTCGGGCTGGGTGCGCGACCCGTGGCGAACTCCGACGTGTTCTGCTTCGCGCGCCCCGACTACCCCGCGGAGGACGTCCCCGACGGCATTCTGCATCCGCGTCGGATCATGCGCGGGGTGGTGAGCGGCGTCCGCGACTACGGCAACCGTATGGGCATCCCGACGGTGAACGGCGCGCTGGTCTTCGACGACGCCTACCTCGGCAATCCGCTCGTGTACTGCGGCACGGTGGGCATCATGCCGAAGGGATGCGAGACGAAGGAAGTCCGGCCGGGCATGAAGGTCGTGCTCGTCGGCGGTCGCACGGGGCGCGACGGCATCCACGGCGCGACGTTCAGCAGCGCGGAGCTTGGCGCGGATGAGGAGAACGTCTGGTCGAACGCGGTGCAGATCGGTAATCCGATCACCGAGAAGAAGATGACCGACGTACTCATGGAGGCGCGCGATCGACGCCTCTATGCCGCCGTGACCGACTGCGGAGCGGGCGGACTGTCGAGCGCTGTCGGCGAGATGGGCGAGGATACCGGCGCCGAAGTCGACCTCGATACGGTGCCGCTGAAGTACGCCGGGCTGACGTACACTGAGATCTGGATCAGCGAGGCGCAGGAGCGCATGGTGCTCGCCGTACCGCCGGAGAACGTCGAGGAGCTGCTGGCGCTGTTCGCATCGGAGGACGTCGAGGCGACGGTGATCGGAACATTCACCGACACGAAGCGGCTCGTGCTGCGTTACCGCGACGTGCAGGTGGCCGACCTTGACATGGAGTTTCTCCACGACGGCGTGCCACAGGTGGAGCGTCGCGCAGTGTGGAATCCGAAGAACGAGCCGGACCCGGCTGTCGACGAGCCGTCCGACCTTGGTCCGGACCTGCTCGGGCTGCTCTCGGACCCGACCATCGCCAGCAAGGAGTGGGTCATCCGTCAGTACGACCACGAGGTCCAGGGCGGCTCGATCGTCAAGCCGCTTGTGGGCGTGGCAAACGATGGCCCGTCTGACGCGGCGGCGTTCCGGCCGATGCTCGACAACGACCGCGGTCTCGTCCTCTCGAACGGCATCAACCCGCGCTATGCGCTGATCGACCCGTACTGGATGGCTATCGACGCCATCGACGAGGCACTGCGCAACATCGTCGCGGTGGGAGGCGACCACCGCACGGCGGCGATTCTCGACAACTTCTGCTGGGGGAATCCCGAGGTGCCGGAGCGGCTCGGCGAATTCGTCCGCGCGGCGCGTGGCTGCTACGACGGCGCGATGCACTACGGCACGCCGTTCATCAGCGGCAAGGATAGTTTTTACAACGAGTACGCCACGCCCGACGGCACCATCGCAATCCCGCCGACGCTGCTTATCAGCGCGCTGGCGATCGTTCCAGACATAACTGATCTTATCAGTATGGACCTGAAGCAGCCGGGCAGCCTGCTCTACCTCGTCGGCCTGACGAGACCCGAGCTTGGCGGCTCCTTCTACTGGCATCGCCGGGGCTTCCTCGGCTCGTCGGTGCCGAAGGTCGACCTCGACACCGCCGCCACGGTCATGGACCAGCTCCACGCGGCCATCGGTACGGGCGCTGTGCGGGCTTGTCACGATCTGAGCGAAGGCGGCCTCGGAGTCGCGCTGGCGGAGATGGCGTTCGCCGGGGGCATCGGCGCGGAGGTCTCTCTCGCCGATGTAGCCTACGACGGTAACAGCGTGCGCAGCGATACTGTCCTGTTCAGCGAGTCGCCGACGCGCTGGTTGTGCGAGGTCGCACCTGACGACGTTGCCCGTTTCGAGGCGGCGCTGGAGGGCGTCCCGGCGCAGCGGATCGGGCGCACGGTCGAGGGTGAGTGGCTGTTGGTGCGTGGCGTCTCGGGAGGCGCTGTTGTGGATCTGCAGCTGACCGATCTCAAGGACACCTGGCAGGGTACGCTGCGCGAGGTGTGAGGCGGACGACACGACGATCGACACACGAGGGCAGTTCGCGAAACGAACTGCTGAACGAACGCGAGCGATAGCGCAGCGTTCGCCGCTCGACATGACGGCGAGTCTGCGCGAGTAGACTCGTGAACGAACCCGAACGACAGTGAGGGTTCGCCGTTTGCATGAGGAGGACGAGTTTGCGCGAGCAAACTCGTAGACGAACGCGATCATCGTGAGCGTTCGCCGGTATTACTTGTCGCCGAAGGTGACACTCTCGACGCATCGTAGTATATTCCCCATCGCACATAGCATGATTCTCTCTTCGTCGTTGTTCGCCGGTGGGTTGCCCACCCTCCCAACGGCATCGATAGAAGTCACCTCGTCACTGTGCCCGGTCGCTCGGCCCGGCAAACGAAGGGGGATCACTATGTTCCGCAAGCTCTTCTTTCCAGTCGCAACGCTTTTCCTGACGCTGGCCGGTGTCGCCAACGCGCAGGGCACACCCGTCTCGGGCGCAATCTTCACGGAGACGTGGGACATGAGCATGTCGCCGATCCACGTCACACAGCAGTGTACGGTGAAGGCGGGCAACACGCTCACCATCAGCCCCGGCGTGGACGTGCTCTTCGACGCGGACGTGCAGTTCGTCATCGAGGGCGCACTTGAGGCCGTCGGCACAGAGATGGACAGCATCCGCTTCGTGAAGGGCACAGCTACCGAATGGGGCGGCATTCGCATCAGCGGCGGCGACAGCAGCACGATTGCGTACGCGCGGATCAGCGATGGGCATGCGCATATACCGGGAGTCACGGGATACGAGCACTATGGTGGAGGTGTTTACCTGTCGGGTTCGCACAGATTGCGCCTGATCAGTGCTGTAATTAGTGGGAATAGAGCGTTTGACGGCGGTGGGTTGCTTGCCATGGCCGGCACCAGCGTGACAATGACGCAGAGTGTCGTCAGTGACAATGTTGCATCGGACATAGCCGGGGGTATCTATGCGACGGGTGCTCCGGGTGACAGCGTGGTGCTGACGCTTGTCAATTGCACGATCAGTGGCAACACGGCCCCCAGTAATGGGGGTGGGATAGAGGCTGCCGTGAGCACCGTTTCCGCCAAGAACTGCATCTTGTGGGGCAACAGCCCAAGCGAGATCTACAACGCGTTTGGGAGTGCGAACGTTACGGTGCTCTACTCCGATATACAGGGCGGTTGGGGCGCACCGGAAGACATGAACATCGACGCCGACCCGCTCTTCGCCGCTCCTGCGTTGGGCGACTACCACCTCCTGTCCGGCTCGCCGTGCATCGACGCGGGCGATCCGGCGTCGCCGCCGGACCCGGACGGCACGCCCGCCGACATGGGCGCGCTGTACCATGATCAGGGCGGCCCCGGCACGGAGATCTCCGGCGCGATCTACTCCACGACGTGGAACATGGCGATGGCGCCGATCCACGTCACCGGGCAGTGCACCGTGAAGACCGGCGAGACGCTCACCATCAACCCCGGCGTCGATGTGCTCTTCGACGCGGACGTGCAATTCGTCGTCGAGGGTGCGCTTGAAGCGTACGGGAACGACATGGAGATGATCCGGTTCGCTCCCGGCGCAGCGACGGAGTGGGGCGGTATTCGGTTCATCGGGGGCACCACTAACACGATTGAGTGGGCTGAGATCACGGGCGGCCATGCGGATGGTACAGGTCCCGACAGCGAAGGAGGCGCCATATACATTACGGGGCCTGCCGCAAGCCTGGACTTGCGATACTCGGTTGTAAGCGACAACACTGCCGACGGATACGGAGGCGGCATCGCTGCCCGCGACAGCGCCAGCGTCACGTTGGAGCACTGCAATGTGGACTACAATGCGGGCCTCAACGGTGGTGGCGTGGGAGCGTTCGACAACGCGGGCCTGAGAATGGTTTCTTGCGTCGTGAGCCACAATGCCGCAACCGCCAGCGACGGGGCCGGTGGGCTTAACTTGGGTAGCAACCCGAGATTCGCGGAGATCGCGTACACAAGT
>CAZEAI010000015.1:28558-58909 GCA_964510105.1 uncultured bacterium | reverse complement strand
ATACGCACGTTGCGGCAATTCCTCATGCAGTTCCCGAACCACGAACGCGTCCCGCGCGTGCGTCTCAAAATCGCCGAGGATCTAAACAAACTCGGCGAATTCGCCGATGCGGTGACCGCATACGAGGAAGCCCTCGACCACATGTCCGGCGAGGGTACCAGCGACGCGCGGTACGGGCTCGCCGAAGCGCACTTCAACCTTGGAAATTACGAGCGGGCCATCGTGGAATGGCTGAAGATGGCGTATCATGGCCAGACACAGTCGCGGTGGGCCGTTACAGCGTTGTACCGCGCGGGCAAGGCAAACGAGCGCCTTGGGCACAATGCCGATGCCGCGCGACTTTACGAGAAGATCATCGTTGCTGTCGGTGAGAACAGCGACTTGGGGCGTACCGCCGCGCTTCAGCTCATCAGGCTGAACGAGGCGGATACCGGGGGGGACGGCGCAACGCCGTAGCCCGGGAGATAGCCATGGTCAGAGATGTGAAGGAACTGCTTCGATGCGTTCCGTTCTTCGCGGACCTCGGAGAGGATGACCTCGTCCAACTCGCGGGGATTGTCGTCACGAAGGTGTTCCCGCCCGAGAACCTCATCGTGCTCGCCGACGAAGAAGGCGACACGCTGTTCGTGATCGTCAGCGGGCAGGTGAAGGTGTCGATTATCAGCGACGACGGCCGGGAAGTCATTCTGTCGATGCTCGGGACGGGAGACTTCTTCGGTGAGATGTCGATGCTGGACGGCAAGCCGCGTTCGGCGACGGTCATTGCCGTGGCGGAGACGGAGCTGTTCAGCATACGCCGAGCGGATTTTCTGCGGCTGCTGGAGCACGTTCCCGAGATAGCGGTGAAGCTGCTGGCCGGTCTCACAGCGCGGCTGAGGAAGGCCGACCGGAAGATCGAAAGCCTCGCGCTCATGGATGTGAGCGGCAGAATTGCAGCGGCGCTCATCCAGATATCCGAGGAGATCGGCACGCAATCCGGGGAGGCGATCATCGTTCGAAACCGGCCAACCCACCAGTCTCTTGCCAACATGGCAGGGACAACCCGCGAAACGGTATCTCGGGTCCTGAAACGGCTGGAAAATCAGGGCTATATCGAAATCTCAGGCAAGGACCTGCGGGTGCTTCGCGCGGTCGACCTGCGTGAGGACTACACCGTCTAGCGAATATGGAGACGACACCTCCACACGAACCGGCCGACGGCCGACCGCAATCCGTCCGGCGTCCCGGCGATCGGCTGCAACTCGCGCGACGGATGGGCCTGGTTGGGCGCAGCGACGCGATCCAGCAGGTCGTGGTGAGCATCGTCCAGATCGCCCCAACCAACAGCACGGTACTCGTCACCGGCGAGACCGGAACCGGCAAGGAAGTCGTCGCCCGCGCCATCCACGACTACAGCCCTCGCGCGGGAACCCACTTCGTACCGCTGAACGTCAGCGCGCTGAACGAGGGTACGCTCGAAAGCGAGCTATTCGGACACGAGAAGGGCGCGTTCACCGATGCGGTCCGGAGTAAGTCGGGGATATTCGAATCCGCCGGACAGGGCACGGTATTCCTCGACGAAATCGGCGACGTAACTCCCGCGATGCAGGTGCGCCTCCTGCGCGTCCTTGAGGAGCGCGAGTACCGGCGAGTCGGAGGCGAGGAGGTGCTGAAGGCGCAGGCGCGTGTCATTGCCGCGACAAACCGCAACCTTGAACACGCCGTCCGCGAGGGAGACTTCCGCGCCGACCTCTACTACCGCCTCCACGTATTCGAGATCCACCTGCCTCCTCTGCGAGAACGCAAGGAAGACATCCCGCTCCTGGTCGAATACTTCGTCGAACGATTCGCCGAGGACGCGGCGGCCGGCGCTCCGGTGGTTGGCGACGACGCCATGGCGCTGTTCGTCCAGTACGACTGGCCGGGCAACGTCCGCGAGTTACGCACGGTGGTGGAGCGCATGCTGGTGACCGCCGTCGGGCCGGTCATCACCGCTGACGATGTGCCGAACGCCCTGCTGGACCACGTGCGGGCCAGCCGGCTCCTGCCGGCGCTGCCTCAGCAATCGACCATGCCCGGTCGCGAGCTTGAGATCATCTACCGCACGCTGCTCGAACTCCGGGCGGAGGTGCATGACCTGCGCCGGATCATGACCGAACGCTGGGGCGACGACAGCATAGGGCAGTGGATCGACGATCGCGTCGCCGAAGCAGGGGTGCGGGAGCCCTCCGAACAGCGATTCGTGGACATAGAGCCGGCGGAAAACAACGGCCAGCAACGCGACTCGGACGAACCCGCCACGTTGAAGGACCTCGAACGGGAGGCGATTCGGCTCGCGCTGGAGTCGGTCAATGGCAATCGTCGCGAAGCGGCGCGGCAGCTCGGCATCGGAGAGCGTACGCTGTACCGCAAGCTCAAGGACTACGGCCTTTCGTGACCACCGCGCAGCCGATAGCGGTGCCCCGTCGACCAGCGGGTTGCTCCCGGCGATAGCATCCGCGACCCTAAGCTCCGCCATCCGATCACTTTCGATCCATCACCTACGTATCAAGGAGATCCCCAATGACACTGCAGCTCTCGCCTCCGAAAGGCGCGGCCGTTCTCTTCAACGGCAAGGACCTCTCGAACTGGAAGACGCGTGACGGCGACGCCGTCGGGTGGAATGTTGCCGACGGTATCATGACGGTGTCTCCCGGCACCGGCGACATCGTGTCGGATGAAACGTTCCGCGACTTCTACCTCCACCTGGAGTTCCGCTGCCCCGACATGCCCGACAAGACCGGTCAGGCGAAGGGCAACAGCGGAGTATTCCTGCAGGGCAGGTACGAGATCCAGGTACTGGATTCGTTCGGCTGGGATAGCCCCGGCCTGGGCGACTGCGGAGGCGTCTACAACCAGCACGCGGCGCTCGTAAACGCCTGCAAGCCCGCGCTGGAGTGGCAGACCTACGACGTCGCGTTCCGCGCGGCACGCGTGAACGCCGATGGTTCGGTCGCGGAGAAGGTTCGCGTCACGGTATTGCACAACGGGCAGCTCGTGCAGAACAACTCGATGCTCCCGGGCGTAACCGGCGCGGCCATCGACGAGAAGGTCGGCGAGCCAGGACCGCTACTGTTGCAGGATCACGGCGATCTGGTCAGCTACCGCAACGTATGGGTCGTCGCGGCGCCCGAATCGGGCTCAGATACCTACGAGCCGCATTGATAATCGGATCGATTTGCACGTCGGACACGGGGCGAAGCGTCGATCGGCGCATCGCCCCGCGTTTTCGTACGCTATCGCTCGTAGGGTATCGGATCGGCCACGCCGGCTTCGCGGAAGCCCCGGAGTCGCAGCGCACACGAATCGCACACTCCGCACGCAACGTCTTCCCGTTGGTAGCACGACCAGGTCAGGCGCAGCGGCGCGCCGATCCTGACGCCGGTGCCGACAATCTCCGACTTACGCATGGCGATCAGCGGCGTCACGATTTCGGGATCGGGATGTGCGTCGTTGTTTCCCCTTGCGATCGCGAGTTCCATGGCGTCGACGAAGGACCGCCTGCAATCCGGGTATCCGCTTGAGTCTTCCTCGACCATACCGGTCCAGATGCTCGTCGCCTCGATGACATCCGCCCACGACGCGGCGATGAACAGCAAATTGCCGTTGCGTTGGGGCACGTACGACACGGGGATGCCCTCGCGGTCGGGCGACTCGCCCTCGGGGAGTCCGATCGACGGATCGGTGAGCGCCGAGCCGCCGATCATCGTCAGATGGGCAATATCCACGACGAGGCGTCGCGCCTCCGGCACGGCGTAGAACGACGCGATCTCATCGAACGCCCGCCGCTCCCGCCGCGCGGTGAGCTGCCCATAGGTGATGTGGAGCAGCCACAGCTCGTTACCGGCATCGCGCGCCAGACCCGCGGTCACAGAACTGTCCATGCCGCCCGAGGCCAGCACAATCACTCTATCCGACATCCCAACCGTCCTTCGAGACACAGCCGATTCGTCGAGGGTGCTTGTTCCGGGCGCGAGGTTTCGCAAGATTACACGGTGCTACGCGCCGCACTTCCAGTATATGTCCAGCAGCAGAGCGCCCGCAACGAGCGCGAGGATTACGCTATGACCGACCAGCAGAACGTCGACCCTGAAGATCACGTCGAAGACGCGGCCCCGACCGAACCCGATCTGCCCGATGCCACGATCGACGACGACCCGGACGCCGAAGGCGCCGCCGAGTTCCCGCCACCCGAGACGCTGGAAAGCGCCGACGTCGAACCCATAGCACCGGTGGAGCCGGCGCCCGAGGACGAGCCCGACGACGAACAGGAGTCTCAGCAGGCGGAGCCCCATGGAGTGGCGGTAGCGGACGACGAGGAAGAGGATTCGTCGATCTACCCGCTGCCATCCGAAGAGGAATCGTGGGGCGGGTTGCTGAAGATCGGTGCGATCATCGCAGGGATCGTCACACTTCTCTACATGATCTTCCGCAAGCGCGACTAGATCTCCATCCACAACAAGCGCGCTCGGAGCATCCGTCGGACCGGCAAGCCCGATTCGCCGACGGTCCGGGCGCGCCACCTCGGAAAGGTGCCCCGTGCACGTACCCGCGTTCCGTCCGAACGGCGAATACGTCCTCGTACAGTTCACCGACACGCACCTCGGCAGGCGCGACGAAGCCGATGAGCGGACTCTCGCCGCGATGCACCGCATCGTCGAGATCGAACGGCCGGACCTGGTCGTGCTTTCGGGCGACATCATCCACGCGCATCACTCATGCACTGAAGACGCGCCCGGCGAATGGCGGCGGCTTCTCCCGAGGCTCGACGCCTACGGCGTGCCCTGGATGTTCGTGTTCGGTAACCACGATGCGGAAGAAGCCGCGTACGCCGACATCGACGCGGCGGTGCGCGAGGGCGCACACTCGCTCTATGAGCGCGGCCCGTCAGCGCTGCACGGCTGGGGCAACTACTCGGTACCCATTCTGCGATCCGACGGCCAAGCGGTGGGCGCCGTCATCCTCGCACTCGATTCCGGGAGGGATGGCGACGGCGACTTCTCCGGCTGGGGTTACGTGCACGAGGACCAGGTCCAGTGGATGCGCGGTGAAGCGGGACGCGTGCTCTCGGATCGGTCGGTCACGGGCATTCTCTTCACGCACAACCCGTTGCCCCAACACGAGACAGTGTGGTGCACGCAGTCGTGCACCGGGTCCTGCCACGAGAACATCTGCTTCCAGGGACGCGACACCGGCCTGTTCGACGCGCTGCGCGACACCGGCATTTCCGTGTGCTCCGTGGGACACGATCACGTGAACGACTTCTCGGGCGACCTGGACGGCGTGACGCTTGCATTCGGACGTGCGACCGGATACTCGGCGTACGGTCGCGACGGCTTCGAGAGAGGGGCGAGGGTTTACACGCTGACGGAGGGCCGGCGTGGGTATCGGACTCACATCCGGCTCGCTGACGGCACGATCGCCGAGCAGCCCGAGCACGCACCCGAACCGCCTGATCGCGGCCCGGAGTGAGGGCGTCACAGATCCTTGCGCATCTGCGTGAAGACCCGGGCGACCACCGCTCCGCAGTGCTCCGCGTAGAACCCCACCGGCCCCACCCAGGGAATGACCGCCTCCAGGTTGCCCTGCGAGCGCAGGTCGGCCAGGCAGAGCCGCAGGAGCACTCGTCCCATGCCCCGCCCGCGCCAGTCGGGATGGGTACCCATCGGCCCGAACCACCCAGCCCCAACGTGCCCGGCGTCATACGCCGCGAACCCCACCACTCGACTCCCGTCCAGCGCCATGTGGAGGCTGATGGGCTTGTTCAGAAAGCACGCCGCGACCTCTCGGAGCCACCCCGGGAACTGATCGCGGAGCAGGGCAAACACCGCCTGCTGGTCATTTCGGCATGCCCGCCGTATAGTGATCCCACGGCCCGTCAGGTCGGCCACGTCGCCGGCGACGCTCCAGTCGGACGACGTAAGATCACACGCCATGTTGGCCGTGGTCCCGGTCTTCCGATAGCCACGGGAATGGAGAGAAGCCGCCGCGTCGCAATACCGCGGATCGACTCCGGGGAATGGATAGAGGGGCGCCGAGTTAGCCACTTCGATCGCTTGAGCGCCGCGTGTCCCGGCGATGGCCTCGATGGTGTCCACCATCCGTGTCATCACTCCGCGACGCCGGTAGCCACTCGAAGTCGCGAACCATTTCAGCCACGCACGCGGGCCAGCCTCCCCAGGCCGGAGAATGCCCTGCGCGAACCCCGCCAGATCTCCGCTGGCGATTGCCACCAGCGCCAGCTCGGCGTCGTAATCGGAATCGAGCAGCGTCTGGCGGCGGAGCCACGCCGGCGAGACGTCGTCGTGGGCAAGCTCCGTATCGAGCAGGCGCGCCACCGACGTGAGATCGTCCGGCTCAAATGGACGTATGTAGAGCCACGGGTGACGCATATCGCTCCACGACGTAACGCGCGGCGATGCCCGGCCTCGTGAAACCGAGCGTCGGCGTGCTACGTTTAACGTGAGTATGGTTGCCGCACGAGCACCGAACCGGGAATACGAAATGTCGACCGTGAACGCAAGCGCAAAGATCATCAGCCGGCTGACGTCCGTCGTACGGCAGCGCAAGGCGGTGGCGGTCGCGGCCGGTGTGCTTGCGTGGCTCGCCGTTGCCTGCGCCGCGGCCATCGCCGTCGCGGCGATTGAAGCCGTCGGCTCGTTCGGACCCCCGGTCCGCACGATGCTCTGGGCGACGATGTTCGGGCTCCCGACCGCGACAGCAGCATTTATCGCGGTACGGCTTTGGCGTCAGTCGGGGGATGCCGGGGCGACGGCGATCCAGATCGAGCATCGGTACCCGGAGTTCCGCGAGCGACTCATCGCCGGTGTCGACTTCACGTCGGGACCGATCCATGGGTCGCGATCGCTGGCGGAAGCAGTCGTTGAGGAGGCATCGGATCTTCTCGACGACATGGACCTGGGCCCGCTCGTGGACAGGCGTCCCCTGACACGTGCCGTGGGTGCGCTGCTCGCCGCGATGGGCATCGCGGGCCTCTCGTTCGCCGCGTTCGACGGCACGCTCCTCCCGGCGCTTGCCCGCGTGATGAACCCGGGCCAGACCTTCGCTCCGACCGCGCGTGTCGCTCTCAGCGTGCATCCGGGCGACACGCGCATCGCTCGCGGCGATACGTTGCCCGTCTCTATCCACGCCGACGGCGACGTGCCCAGGCGCGCGATCGTGTCCTACCGCGCGTCGGAGAACGCGTCGTGGCGTCGGCAGTCGGTCGCTCTGACGGACTCGGGTCGCGGGATGTGGTCATGGCCGCTGATGCGCGAAGATGCCACCTATCGGGTAGAAGCGGGCGATGCAGCGTCACCGGCCTACCGGGTTCACGTGGTCGAGCGCCCACGGGTCAGCCGATTCCGTGCCGAGATCGGCTACCCGGGGTACACGGGACGCCCTCGCGAGGCGCTACCTGAGAATGAGGGAAACATGGCCGCCGTGCTCGGAAGCCGGGCCACACTCGCCGTCGAGGCGAACAAAGACATCGCCACGGCGCTCGTTGTCTTCGGATCCGGAGACACCGTATCGCTCGACGTCGACGGACGCCGGGCGGGCGGACGCATCGGAATCACGAGCACGGACACGTACCAGATGCATCTGCGCGACGAGCACGGGTTCGCCAACATCGGCCCGATCGAGTACCGGATGGAGGCACTGCCGGACGAGTACCCCACGCTGCGAGTCATCGAGCCTGACCGAGAGACAGACCTCGGACAAGACATGACTGTCGCGGTACACGCCGAGGCGCTGGACGATTTCGGTTTCAATCGTCTTGAGCTGCACTTCCGCGGCCCGGGAGGACTGGCGGGTGTCCAACCGATGTCGCTTCGCACCATCGGACCGGGGCACGCCGAGTCACGCTTCGCGTGGGATATCGGCGACATGGACCTCCTGCCCGAGGACCGAGTCTTCTTCCGCGTCGTCGTGTGGGATAGCGACCGCGTGTCGGGCCCAAAGCGGGTGGAGAGCGAGGAATACACGCTTCGGTTTCCGAGCGCCATGGAGATCTTCGCCGACGCCCGCGCGGCACAGGAGGCGCAGCTCGGCGGCCTCGCCGAAGTGCGCCGGGAAGGGCGGGAGCTACTGGAACGGGTCGACGCACTCCGGCGCGAACTACTCAAGACGGAGGACCTGTCGTGGGAGAGCCGCCGGGAGGCCGCCAGTCTCGCGGGACAGCAGGAGAGCATGAACCGTCAGGTCGAACAGATGGCCGATGCCCTCCAGGAGACGATCGAGAAGCTCGACCGGCACGACGTCATATCGACCGAGACTACGCGGAAGATGATGGAGATCCGAGAACTCATGGCCGACATCGTCCCGCCCGAGATTCGTGAGGCGCTACGGAACATGCAGGAGAACGCGGCGTCGATGGTTGATCCCGAACGTATGCGTCAGGCGCTCGAGGAACTCGCCGAACAGCGCGAGCAGTTGGACCAGAATCTCGACAGAGTCCTCGACCTACTGCGCGAGGCGCAGGCAGAGCAGGAGCTTGACGCGATGCAGCGCCGGCTGGAGGAACTTGCACGGATGCAGGAGGACGTTGCTGAGCAGGCTCCAGACGGCGACACGCGGCGTCTCGCAACGCGGGAGCGGTCGCTGGCGAATCAGACAGAGGACGCACGGGAGCGCATCAAGGACATGGCCGAATCGATGAGCGACCTGGCCGACTCCCCCTCGGAAGACCTCTCGCGGATTGCCGACGAATTGGGCGAAAAGAACGTAGCGAACCGACAGGAATCCCTCGCGCGGAGCTTCGCCACCGGGCGACGCTCCCCCGGTCAGGTCGCCGAGGCACAACGCCTCACGGAGGATCTGCAGCACGCAGCCGGCGAGATGGCGCGTGTCGCCGAAGAGCGGAGCGAGGCGCGCAAGCGCGACATCGGCGAGAAGATAGCGCGCGCCGCGAGGGACCTGCTCCGCGTATCGATGATGCAGGAGGAGCTTCGTTCGGAGGTCGATCAAAACGGTGCGGCGGATCGGTTGTCGGAAGTCGGGGAGTCGCAAGTCGACCTGCGGCACGGTACTTCGGGAGTGATCGCCCGAGTGCTGGATACCGCGCGGGAGACGTTCGTGATACCGCGTGAGGCACTGCAATCGCTGGGCGAGACTCTCGATGCGATGGACTCTGCCACGGCGGAGCTTGAGCGCCACAGCGCGGGATCGGCTCGCGAAAGCCAGCGGACGGCCATGGACGCACTGAATCGAACCGTCGACATGCTCAGCCGCGCCAGCGACGACGCAAGGCAGTCAGGGACCGGAACCGGCCTGGAACAGCTCCTGCAGCAACTCTCCGAAATGGCGCAACAGCAGCAACAGCTCAACGACGCCATGCAGAATATGCCGGGCGGGGGCAGCCCCTCGCCGGGACAGATGGACCTGCTCGCCCAGATGGCGGCGCAGCAGCAGGCGCTCGCTCAGGCGATGCAAAGCATGTCCGAGCAGGCCGCCCAGTACCGTCAGATACTCGGCAGACTGGGCGATCTCGCCGGCGAGATGGAGGATGCGGCACGGGATATCGCCGGCGGCAGGCTGGGGCCGCGCATGCAGGACCGGCAGCGTAGGATATTGCGCCGGCTGCTCGATGCGCAGCGATCCTTGAATCTCGGCCGCGCGGGCACAGAGAGAACGGCCGAATCCGCGCGGGAACGATTCAGCACGACTCGACCTGGGGAGTTGCCGTCGGACCTGGGCGAACGCCGCAGCCGTCTGCGCGAGGCGATGATCGAAGCGCTCCGAGCCGACTACCCCCCCGAGTACCGGCGCTGGATTCGCAGCTACTACGAGAGCCTGATTGGCGAGAAGGCCATCGAGAACACCGAATCGCCGGAGCGGCGATAGTCGAACCGTTTGACCGGGCAGCTTGAATCTCGTTCCTTTAGAGTGCGAGCGAACTGCGAGGCTCGGGATTCGTTGCATCTGACCCTGGCTCCGCCGGCCGATGGCCACGGCTCGCGATTCCGGAAATCCGCAAGTGAAAGGTGTGAGTATCCCATGAAGCTGTGCGACCTTCTCAACGACTCAGTCGTCGCCGTCGACCTGCAAGTAGACGGCAAGACAGAGCTGCTCGCCCGACTGGTAGAGCTGGCGTCCAAAGACGGCCACGTGAACGATCCCGCCGCGGGCCTGCTGGCAGTGGAAGAACGCGAGCGCATCATGACCACGGGCATCGGACACGGAGTAGCGATCCCGCACGGCAAGACCGACGCCGTCGATGATCTCGTCGCGGCGTTCGCCGTGATAGCTTCGGGCGTCGGCTTCGGGTCGTTGGACGGGCAGCCGGTACGCCTGGCGTTCCTGTTGCTGGGGCCGAAAGAGCCCAGCGGGCCTCACATTCGGATGCTGAGTCGCATCTCCCGCCTGATGAATCGCGAGGACCTCCGCACCAAGCTGACCCACGCGAAGTCGGCGGAAGAAGTCCTCAACCTGTTCCGCGACGCCGAACAGGACATGTTCGATCTCTGACGCGCGGGAGCCTGAGCAACGCGACCCGCTCGGAACCCGACGATCTGTGCATGCGTCTTCTCTTGTGGCGCCAATCGCGAATCGACCATCACCCTCGCGACGACAAGGCTGTATGGAGACGTCTCGACACATAACGTTGCCGGTCTGCCGGTGCGTCATCGCGCTGCTGGCGTGCGCCGTCTTCCTTCCATCCATCGCTCCCGCCGAGATATCGCCCGAAACCGCTGCGTGGTTCCGGCGCGCCCGCTCCTACGAGCGTGTGGGCAGAACCGACCAGGCCATCCAACTCTACCGCCGCGTGTGGGAATCGACCCCTGACCGATACGACGCAGTTCAGCGCGGAACGTCGCTCTTGGAGAACGCAGGCAGGACCGGCGAAGCCACGGCATGGCTCGACGAGGCAACGACGCGCGCTCCCCACGTGGCACTGCTATGGGTTGAGTACGGCCGGCTGCTGCAACGCACGGGTCGACGGGAAGCGGCGGATTCGCTCTGGGCGCGAGCCCTGGCGGCCGTGCCCGACACGCCGGCCCTGGCAATCGCTCTTGCGGACCGGCTCCTCGGCGACAGCGATCTCGCCGCGGCACGGGAGTGGGCGACGATCGGACTCGATGCGGGCGGTGGTGCGACGTTCCACCGCCGATTGCTGGACATCGCCCTGGCCGCACATGACGCCGACGCTGCCGCCCTCCACGCACACGGCTCCGTGGCGGGCACCGCCCACCTTGTCGACGGGGTTGCGGCCTCGATCGACGGTGCCGATCTGAGCAGAGCGGAGCGGGACAGCATCGCGTCGCACATTGTGCGTGACGCACGACGCAACGATCCGGGCAGCGCGCTGCTGGGCGCGAAGTTCGCGCTGGAGTCCGGAGGCGAAGACGTTGGCGCCGAGTTGTACATCGCGTGGGCGGGGCGGGACTCCCGGGGCGCCTCGTACGTCTTTCCCACAGCGCAGCAGGTCGAACGCGATGGACATCCGGAAGTTGCGGCGCGGCTGTTCCAGTTCGTCGCCCAGGAACAGAGCAACTCGCCGTGGGCGCCACTCGCGGGGATCCAGGCGGCGCGGGTCCGACAGAAAATGGGAGACCTCGCCGCCGCTGCGGCCATGTGCCGATGGCTGCTGGCACGTGAGGAAGACGGGCAGGAGCACTTCGTCTCCGCCAATGTGGGAGATCAAGCCCGGTTCATCCTCGCCACGGTGCTGACCGAGCAGGGAGCGTACGATCTGGCGGAGAGTCACTACTCCGCGATACTACCAAGCGCAACGGGCTCGTTGCGGCACCAGGTCGAGTTCGGACTCGCGGAGACCGCACTCGGTCGCGGACGCTTCGACGAAGCAAAATCTCGCCTGCGCAGACTGGCCCGACGGCCGGGTCGACACGCCGGAGCCACCTTCGCTCGTCTCCGGCTCGCCGAAACCGCCATGTATGAAGGCGACGCCGCGACGATGGGCACCGTGTGCAGAGACCTCCTTTCCTCGGCCCCCGGAGCCGACGAAACGAACGACTGCCTGGCGCTGGCGCTCACACTGGCGGAGGCACGCGGCGACACAGCGCTCTGGCGCGAATACGGTCGCATACGGTACCGCCTGCAATTCGGCCCGCTCGAGGAGTCTGTCGCCGGCGCGCGCGGGCTTGAGGGCACGCCTCTGGCCGCGCGCGGAGCGTTGCTCGTGGCAGATGCATACACGCGTGCGAGAAACGTCAACGCGGCCACCGACACCCTCCTTGCTGCCACGGAGCTGTTCGCCGGGTCGGCTGGTGGAGAGGAAGCCCTCTGGAAGCTGGCTGAACTGCTTCGCACTCTGCGGGCAGACGACATCGCCGCGCTACACGCGTACGAACGGCTCATCAACGAGTATCCGGACACGGTCTATCTTGGCCCCGCCAGGCGCTGGATACGGAAGCTGCGCGAACACGCGGGAGCCACGTGATGAGACGTAGCGGAGCCGGCGCTCTTCGACGGGTAGGATTCCAGATCCTCATCGCCGTATCTCTCGTGGTGCCGGTCCGGTTTGCATGGGCGGACAGTCTCCTGATCCCGATGGATATCTCCCAGACGGACCATCTGAAAGCGTACGGTGTCGTCTACTGGTCATTGCAGCGGCAGGTGCCGGCGGAGTGGATCCTGAACTACCGCGGTGGGTCGTTCCTCCTCGAATACAACGATGCTGTCGCGACGGAGGCGCGAGTCCGGGGCGTGCGCGTGGAACGTATCGGGGCTGGAGCCGTGGCGCGAGCGTACGCCACGGCCGAGCAGGAGAATATGGAGGTCGTGCGGCTGGAGAAGGCGCCACGGATCGCGGTATACGCACCTCCGACGAATCAGCCGTGGGATGACGCCGTAACCATGGCGCTCACGTACGCGGAGATCGAGTACACCACGATATGGGATCCGGACGTACTCTCGGGAGAACTGGGGGAGTATGACTGGCTGCACCTGCATCACGAAGATTTCACCGGGCAGTACGGGCGATTCTACATCAGCTACCGCGGCCACGACTGGTACCAGCGACAGCAGTCGGATTCCGAGCAGATGGCGCGCGCGCTCGGATTCCGCAAAGTAAGCGACGAGAAGAAGGCCGTGGCGCGAGCCTTGCGCGCCTACATGGATGCCGGTGGCTTCCTGTTCGCCATGTGTTCGGCCACCGACACGTTCGACATTGCGCTCGCGGCCGAAGGTGTGGATATCGTCGCCGATGTCGCCGACGGCGACGGGATGACACCGAACTACCAGAATCTGCTCGACTACGACAAGTGCGTGGCGTTCCACGATTTCCGTCTTGAGCGCAACGTATGGGAGTATGAGTTTTCGGACATCGACACCTACGCCGAGCGAGTCGTCAACCCTCGCGGGCCGGACGCGGATTTCTTCACGCTGTTCGAGTTCTCCGCCAAACTGAGCCCCGTGGAGAGCATGCTCACGCAGAACCACGTCGACCACGTGCAAGGTTTCCTGGGCCAAACTGTCGGCTACCATCGTCGCTTCGTGAAGCCCTCGGTTGTGATACTGGGCCAGGCCGAGCATGAGGACGAGGTGAAGTACATACATGGAAACGTGGGCATGGGAACGTTCACGTTCCTCGCCGGGCACGATCCCGAAGACTACCGGCACGTGGTGGGCGATCCGCCCACAAACCTAGCGCTGCACAGGAATTCTCCCGGCTATCGACTTATCCTGAATAACGTGCTTTTCCCAGCGGCGAAGAAGAAGGAGCGAAAAACGTAGCTAGAGTATTCTTAAGAATTTGCATTTCTGTTGACAGCGCACGTGTGCACATGTAACTTCAGCATGGTAAAGAAGGCACGTCGCGGGCAGCATTCCCGACCCGCGCGAGGGGGCCATCGAGAGCACCGGAAAGACGACACGAATGCCATCCATCGGAAAACATCGCGTTGATCTTGCGCGTTGGGGTGTCGCCGCGGTTGCGCTGGCGGTTCTCTTCGGCGGCGCGGCTGCGCAGTATGGCCCGGCCGACGAGGAGGCCCAGTCTCCGCAGGACTATCCGGAGGCGTACGCCGACTACGTCGAGCGGCGACTTGTGGCCACTCGAGCCGAGGTCGAACGCGCGCAGTCCATCATGAGCGAACGCGCCGAGGAGTTGCTGGACGAGATCTCACAGCGACTGCAGACCTCGCTGGCCGCTCTCCCCTCGCAGGTCCGCAACACGATGAGCAAGCATGCGCTGCCGATGCCGGCCAGCGTACAACGCCTCAACGAGTACGACCGCATGCTCGGCGCGGAAGTCTATCGGATCGATCTGCTTATCGAGGACGATCTGATCCGCATGACCGATTTGCGCGACTCGCTTGAGGAAGGGCTGGAAGAGCCGCGCGTGGTCGCCGGCCTGGTTGACGAGCTGGCCCGCTCCATCACGACGAATCTGGAGCTATGGGGCACAAAGATCGACCTGGTGCGGTCGAGGCTTGTGGTGGATGGCTCGGGCGATCAGGCGCGTCAGATGTTCGCGCGCGAGTACAACGCCATGTCCTACCACTACGCCTCCGGCAACTACGCGGCGGCGCTGGTGAGAATGGACAAGCTCACCGAGCCGTACGGTAGCTTCCCATTCCCCGAGTGGATCGAGAGCCTGGCGTTCTTCCGGGCGGAGATACAATACGGCCTCGGCGATTGGGACCAGGCATACGCGCTCTACCAGCGCACCTGGCAGGATCAGGGTAATCTGTATTCCGGCCAGGCGTTCCACAACTGGCTGGAGCTTGCATTCGCCGGTGGCCGGCACCAGCAGATCGCCAGCGCCTGGGCCGTAAGCCCCCGCCTGCCGAACGATCCTCTCAACGCCAACCGCGCCCGGTTGCTCGTTGCGGAGTCGTACTTGAGGCTCGGGGAGCCTGACGCCGCCAGTTCAGTATTGTCGCAGGTCCGGCGCTCCGGCTTGTTCACGGAGCGAGAGCGGGCTGAACTCGGGGAATATCAGGCCAACGCGATCGAATCGGCGAATGGCCGACTCGTGCTCTACGCTCGACTTCTGGATATCGAAACACGTGGTGACAAGGCATACGGCAACGACGTGGACGGAGTTCGCCCGTCCTCTCGCGATGACGCCGACGACGCTCTCATGGGCGAGTTGAGTGCCGCTCTGGGCGGGCTCGGCGACACCCCGGCTGCGTCGTCAGACTCGATAGCCCGGGCGGGACAACTCGCGTACCGAGTAGCTCACGGCGATGTCTCCGCGCAGAGGAGAGATTACACCGCTCTGGACGCAGTGATACGCGACCTCGAAGCACTGACCACCGATGTCCGGGCGAACGACCCGGACGGCTCCCTGCTCGCGCGGGCCCTGATGGCTCTGGGCCAGTCCTATTTCGAGCGGGGGTTCTTCCCGGACGCGGCGGCGGCATTCGACGCGGTACCGGTGGCTTCCGGCTGGTATCCCGAGGCGCAGGTGTCTCGTGCGTGGGCGGAGATGGAGCAGGGCGACGAACTGGAGTCGCTGGCAGCGATCACGGCGGCGAGGAAGTGGCAGTTGTCGCCCACTCTCGCACTCGAGACGGCCGCTCTCAACGCATTCGTGTTGGAACGCATGGGGCAGGTCGAGCAATCGGAAGATCAGATTCGCCGGATGGTGATGGCCACGACGATCGAGGATCGACGGGCGATCAGCGCACCCATTCAGACCGAGCTCCTTCGCCTTGGCAACACGTTGCGTCTGGCCGGCGTTGTTGCCCTTGAGCGGGAGCAGCAGGCGCTCTATCGCGATGTGATAGCCGAACAGACGAAACTGGACACGCTCGTGGCAGCTTACAGGCGCGTTGAGCGCGCACTGAGGGAATACTCAACGGGACGTCTTGACGACGTGAGCCGCGTTCGGGACCTCATGCGCAACGAGCGCGGTCTCCTGCGGCAGTCGCGTCAGGCGGCCGCGCAGCTCAGACGACGTGCCGGCGATGCGCCGTCGGCCCGTCTCCCTGAGGACTACGTGCTCGAAGAGAAACGGAGCCGGCTGCAGAGCTGGCTCACAGGTATGCGCCCGGCCGATGAGCGCTGGAGCGAGTCAGTGTATCGTCAGTGGGCAGACTACGCTGAGTTCGCCTACGCAAAGCGAACATTCGAGGAGAATCTCCGACGAAAGGCCAGGTCCATCGAGCTGAAGATCGAGCGAAACCGGATCGACCGCCTGCTACGGGCTTCGCCATGACCGCAGTGACGCGACCGACAGTCCTTCTCTTGTGGGTTCCTGCGTTCATGCTCGCGATCGCGACGTCGGACGTACCCGCCCAGCCTGCCGCTGATGCGGACTCCTCCGGCGCGCCGGTTGACACGTCCGTCGTGGCCGATGAGCCGCTGGGCCTACCCGCGATTCCTGAAATACAGATGTTCGATCTCGATCTTGCTGATCCTGACCGAGTTCGCGCGTCGCGCAGCCCACTGCCGAAGGTTCCAGATCGCGACCTGTCGGCGCTACGGGCTCCGCCGATTCCACCGCCGGCACCGGGTGACACGATCGTCGTACCCCAGATCACCGAGGAAGTTGACGACCCTGAACTCAGGGCGATGGCGGACTCTCTGAACAACGTCCTGCTCAACCTCGGTATTCAAGAACGGCTGGTCGCCGCGCAAATACGGGGAGAATCCCCGCGCACAGGCCTCATTGGTAGACGCGAGTACCTGATCGCCAGGATGAACCTGCTCAAGGGCATGGAATCGGGTCTCCGCGAGCAGTTGCTCCGGCGAGTCAGCGCACTCGACGTTGAGACCGACAAACTCGATTCAGCCGTGGCGGCGTCTTCTGCCGAGGGAATAGCTACGATAGAGCAGTTCATCGCCGATAACCCGAACAGCCGAGAGGTCGTCGACGCGAAGTTTGTGCTGGGACAGCTCTACTACGAGAGGGAGCGACAGAAGTTTGTCCACGCCAGCCTGAGGTACAGTTCGGAATCGAAGCGATTCAGCCTCGGACTCGTTCCGGTCCGCCCGCGAGTGCCGACGATGAACGAGTCGGTCTCGGTCCCGCTGTATCAGGAAGTGGTGGCGATGGGGACGAATGAGCAGTTCATCCCGTATTCGCTCTACTCGCTTGGCAAGTACCACATTGATCTATCGCGAAATTTCGAATCCGAGCGGGTCGTCGCGCAGTCGCTCCGCGACGCCGAGGGTGCCCGGGCGCACCGGGCCACATCTCGCGCGCATTCCGATACAGCGAAGTACTACTTCGCGCGTCTGGTGAACGAGTTTCCCGACGACACGTTGAATGTGCCCGAGGCATACTACGTCCTGGCGACGCACTACAATGTTCGCGGCGGCTTGGCAAACAGAGACACCGCAGCCGTCTACGCGGGCGCTCTTGTGCGAGATCACTGGTATTCGCCGCGTTACCAGCTTGCTCTTTCGCTGTTGGCGGAAGTCAATTACTACAACGGTGTGGCCACAAGCTTCAGCGACCCCGAAAAGAGCAAGCTGTACTACAGCGATGCGCTGGCGTATCTGGCGTGGCAGTCCCATGAGATCGACGTGTTTGAGGCCGGCCAGATACCAGGCGTGTCGCCACAGGCGCCGCCGATGATGAACGCGGCCAGACGTGTCAACGCGCTGCGATTCATGAACCAGATCATCACACGCCAGTCGCTGTCCCCGACAGCCGTCCCGCCGCCGCCGCTGGAAGCCGCAATGAGCATCGTGAACGCCACCCAGCGAGCGCCCTTCGGCGCGGACCTGCTTCGTGGCGTAGGCGACAAGTTGAAAGACCGCTACCAACTATCGCAGGATGCAGACGACCTTACCACTGCGATGACAACCTACGACTCGCTGTTGGCCATCTACCCGACGTACGGCGATGGCCCTGAGATCCAGCAGACCATCATCAGGTACGCCACATATCTGTCGGACGACCCACAGGAACGGATCAACATATTCATTCACCAGAAGCTGAGTTTCTTCGAGCGCTTCAACCGCAACAGCGACTGGGCGCGTCACACCGATGTTTCTCCCGCGGAACTTCGCGCAGTCGACGACACCGCGGCGGCGTATCTGGAGCAGGCCGCCACGTATCTTTACACGAGCGCGCGCGACGCGGGCGACTCCCAGACGCTGCGTGAGGCGCTGGACTACTTCGTGACGTACTTCCAGACGTATCCGGAGCGCCCGCAGGCTTACGAACTGAACTGGAGTGTCGCCACCGAGTTGCGCGACCTCGGCGACTACGATCGAGCGTACGACGAGTTCGTACGGGTTTCTCGCTCCGACACCATGGACAAGTACCGTCAGGATGCCGCGATCGAAGCGGTGGCGGCCGCACAGAATCTTGTACGGCTTGATGAGGAACGACAGCCAACTCCGGAAGAAGGGCAGTGACTCCCATGCGGCGTGTGACATCGCGCCTGCCGGGGATACGATCCATGCGTCTGACCAATCGACTCGTCTTCGCTGCGGCTTCGCTACTGATACTGGCCGCGCTCCCGGTCGCGACACCGGCCGAGCCCTACTTCACCGAAGAAGAGCTTGAGGCTAATCCGAATCTTACGCCGAACTTGCGCAAGCTCATCATGGCGTACGAGAACTACCTCGAGCTCTATCCGAACGGTGAACGAGCCAAGCACTTCCTCCTGGATGAGGCCGGCCGCTTCCGCGATGTTGGCGACAACACGACGGCGGTGGACGTGCTCCAGCGAGTGCTTCGACGCACCGATCTCGAACAAAGTGATCGCTCGTACGCGTACGAGCAGATCATGGACTCCTACCAAACCATCGGAGAATTCGCGAGGCAGGAGGAGTGGGCGCACCGCATGGCCAGCGCGGATGTGGGTCCCGCGAAACAGCAGCAGGCGAAGGATTTCATCTTCCAGGCCGGCTACAATCGCGCGAAGGCAGAAGAAGATGCGGAGAACTACCCGGAGGCGGCGCGAGCGTACGAGCGCCTTTCGGTAAGGAACCCGGACCACAGCCAGGCCCCGAATGCCATGTTGAAAGCTGCCGGGATGTGGGAATCCGCCGAGGACATGAACCGGGCCGCCCTCACGTATGAGCGTTTCTACTACACGTACCCCGACTATCGCGACCCGGCGACGGGCAAGGGTGCCCTTGTCGCGCTTGAAACGGCCGCCGCCATATACGCCGCACACGAGGACTATCGCCACACGGCCGATGCCGTCGAACGCATCCTCGCCGCGGCGCCGGATCACCCGGATCACATGAAGTACCTCAACAACCTGGCGAGCATATACGCCCTTCTGAAAGACTACAACAACGCCATTCGCGTACGGCAGGACTTCATCGCAGCCTATCCGCAGGACCCGAAGTCGGGGTCCTACCTTTGGGATATCGCGGAGTATCGCGGGATCGTCGGGCAGAGCAGGCAGCAACTTGCTGAGTACGAATCGTTCATCCGCAGCTATCCGAGCGACTGGCGAGCCGTCGAGGCGAACTACCGGATAGCCGTGAACCGAATGGCCAGCCGTGAGGACGCCTATGAAGACGGGCGTCCGGATGAAGCGACACGCTTCCTGGCCCTGGCGCGAGGCAACTTCGAGCGAGCATTTTCGTTGCACGATTCTCTCGCTGGGGCGAGCGGCGGCGACGGCGGCGACCTGCAGCACGCCGTGAAGTCCCTCGTCTACGTCGCGCAGATGGATAGTTCCAACTACTACGACATCTCCCTGGTTGGATCGCAGAACTTCACGCAGGACAGCACTCTCAAGTGGCAGACGCTGCAGACGTCGTCGAAGACCTACCTCAAACTGGCGAACTACGGGTACCCGCCGGCGACGTTCGCGGCGCTGTTCAAGCGCGGTCGGATGTTCGAGGACTTCGCGTACGAGTATCTGAGGCAGCCCCGTCCCGATACGGCGGTAACGTATGGCCAGATCCTGGCAACCTTCTCGATAAACGCGGTATCACAGGCGATACTACGGTCTGCCGCGATGCCGGCGTTCCAGGCGCAGATGCTCGACTTCTACGAGCAGCACAAGGCGGATATAGACACCGCAGCCGCCGAAGTCGAGGACATAGGCCTGCGCGAAGTGCATCTGACATGGCTCGACAGGGCTCGGGAGCGACTCGAATCGATCCCCGCTGTTGTCGACAGCCTCGAACTGAACACGATTCAGTATGAGGCCGATCTCCTCGTGCTCGACGCGCAGCAGAAGATCCCGGAGCGTTTCGAGACAGCGTGGACGAGGTTCGCCGAAGATCACCGGGCAAGGTATGAGCAGACGCCCTACGCTGCGTACGCGGACAAGCAGACCGTGTTCGACCTGGGCGTTTCGCCCATCGTCTACGGCCAGCTCCTTGACACGGTCATGGCCGGCGTAGACACGACAATTCGCGACCCGGACGCTATGGTCCCTCGTTTCATGGATATCATCCAGAAGGGGGAGCCCCTCGGCGAGGACTGGCAGACCTACAACCAGGGGCGTCTGCGTCTCGTGTTCGCCGCCCGCAGCAATTACTACAAGCAAGTGGGGGAGGATGCCGTAGCAGCCGGCCTCCGCCCCCAGGTGCAGACGCTGTACCGGCAGTCTCAATCGCTCTTTGAGACCATTGAGGGCCTCCCGACACTGGACCTGTCGGCGCTCGGCGATCCGCCCACGAGGCCAGACCTCTCGACTCCTCCGACCCCTGAACGACCGCCCGGTGCGCCCGCTGAGTGGACCAACGAGCAGAAACTGGGGTTCGTCAACGAGTACAAGGCGTACCAGCAGGCCGTGGCGAATCTCCGGACGCGGATAGCGCGCTTCAGGACTCGGACCGAGCGATATCGCGAGCGTCGCACCGCGCTCATCGAGCGGCAGACCGAAGCGTTCCGCGGCGTTCTGGAAGAGGCCCGGGCGGAGGCACAGATCTTCGCCTCAGTGACACGTGAGACGCAGATATATCGGATGGCCATCGAACGTGTCGTCGGTAAGGCGGCGGATGCCCTCGCCCGCGACATCGCCTTCGGCGATTCCGTCAGCTACTCCGAGGCCGAGATGTACTCCGTCCGGGATAGCGCGCTTGCGTACGGCTATGAGTCGGCGCGCGAAATGGATTCGCTCTACGTAGATATTCTCGGTCTGCGCGACCAGTATACGGCGAAGCGCGACACCGGCACCGGCGGCGAGGGCACGCCCGCCTTCAGCGTCGCGAACAACCTCGTCACCGGGTACGCCGCAGTCGCCGACTCGTTCCGTAGCGCGGCGATACGACGCTATCTCTTCCTGTTCGACGGCCGGGATTCTCTGTTCGCCGCCGGCCTTGAACATCCGACCGTCGCCAGAGCTGTCGCCCGTTTGAAGCAACTCGACCCGACGTTCGGTGTCACGACTGTCCCGATGACCTTCACGTTCGTGTCAGAGGACTCGACGGGCCTGTGGCGGGCATCCTCGTTCACAGACAAGAATAATCCCGACGCGTGGCGAGATCGCGAGTTCAACGATAGTACCTGGGTCCCGGCCGTGCGTGGTAACATGAGCTGGTACTTCGCCCATGATGATCCTCCCGCGACCCCGGCGACGGAACCGCGCACCGAACCGGCGCAGGAGTCATCCGCGTACGACACAACCGGGCAGGGCCTCGCCGGCGCACCTGGCGACACCCTCGCATCGGCGGGTACCGATACCACCGGCCTGGCAACCGCGGATACGCTTGCTCAGGACGCGCGTTCGGCCCCGGACGCCTTCGCGGATGAAGCACCCGCCCAACAGGCGTTCCAGCCGATCGCGGGCTTCCCTGAGCAGGGCAATCTGAATCTCACCGACATCTGGACGCCGGAGCCGGCCGACACCGTATACCTCCGTCGCTCGCTTCAGTTGCCGCCGCGTTGGGACGAGGCACCCGACTCTCTCCGCACGCCGGAATCACCCAAGCCGGTCATACGGAGCGCATCTATCACTGCGTCCGCGGACGACGACTACCGGGTCTACGTGAACGGGCAGGTAACGAACGCGCGAGACCAGGCGGGTGGCGTCGACTGGGGCAACGCAAAGACCGCCGCCGTGCTGAAGGATCAGTGGTTCGTCGGTGATACGGCCAACGTGATCGCTATCAACGCGAGGAACGAACTCCGCACGCAGCGTATCCCTGACACGGACACGACCACGTACGGCATGATCATGCGGCTCGACGTCGAGATGGATGTTCCGTACGGCATCTACGAGGCGCTTTACAAGCCGCCGGAGCCCGAACCGGAATTCGTCCTTGAGCTTGCACCGAACGATTCGTCGATACTGGCCGACACGACGGGGCAGTACTTCTATACCCAGACGCAGCGTGAGAGCTGGCTGGAGTGTCGCTCAAGGGAGCTTCGCGCGGTCTGGGAGGACTCCATACTCGTGCCGTGGCGTATCGCTCGAGCCGAGGAGCAGATGGCATCCACCGACTCTTCCATGGCACGCACCCAGCGTTGGCTGGTCCAGCAGAAGCGGGATGCGCAACTGCGTCTCGCGCAGGCCGCGGGCGCGGCTGTGGGCGCCGAGTTCGACTCTCCAATGGATGGCGGCGGCGAGGAATCCGGGTATGATGGCGGCTACGACGGGTCGCAGGATGGTGACGACGGGTACGATTCACCTTCAGACGGGGCTTCTGGCGCCACGGACGGAGACGGGTATGGTGACGGGGGCGGCGGCAATCCACCTGAATAGGTCAAGCCGACCGTTGCAGCTCGGCGTAGACCGCGCCACCGTACATGACCGCTCGGAGAGGGTTTGGTAGGAAATGGACATGCGATTCATCAGGACGATCCTCTTGGCGGCGGCAGGAATCGCAACGCTTCTCGTGGCGGAGCCGCAGGCACAAGTGCGCACGCTCCGCGGCTCCGGCGCTATCCGTCAGAAACCGCCGGGCGTACTCGCTACGATTACGCGGCGCGACCCTGATTTCACCGCCGTGCGCTTCGTGGCCTTGCAGCGCGACTTCCGAGGAGACATGCGCGGCAAGCTCATGCTTGGACATGCGGTGATACGCCCGGGGCGCCCGGTAGCTCCGATGCCAACCATTGATTGGCCACCGCCACCACCAGAATGAACATCAAGACCGTCAGATCGCTTGACTTTCTGAGAATCGGGGGGTAACTTAGGACGCGTTCGCCGACGGGATGTCCTCCCGGTGGCGGGTTCGGGTCGGTGGGGCCGACCTGAATGGTCCACGTTATACTTCCATCGTGTTCCGTTCACATAACACACTCTCTTGGCTTACGGAGGAGGCAATGGGACTTAAGTTGTTCCGGTCTCGTGTGGGAAAGATTTCCCTGGCAGTACTGTTCAGTGGCATGCTCCTGGTATCGACCGACGTCGCAATCGCGCAGGCTGAAGACGGCGGAGCACAGGAGATCGACCCCGGTCTCGTGCTTGATCGAGTCGTTGCCGGCTTGATGAGGGACTTCGGAATCACGGCGAGTGGCGCGTGGGCATTCCTCTGGCCGATCATCATCGCTCTTGGATTCGGTCTTGGCATCTCCGGTGAGCGGTACTACACGATCATCATGAAGTCCAAGGTGAACATGAAGAAGTTCACCGACCAGCTCATCAAGTATGTTGAGGCCAAGGACTATGATCGTGCAATTGCGCTGTGCGACGCATCTCCCGCGGGCGCACTACCGATCCTCAGTCGAGCCGGTCTCGAAGCGGCCAAACGCAACATGGGCGCTCGGGCCGTGCAGGACTCCATCGACGAGGAGACGCTCAAGCTGATGCCCATGATCACGGCCCGGCTCTCCTGGGTGAGCGTGTTGGCGAACATCGCGACGCTCATGGGTCTTATGGGAACGATCTTCGGACTGATGTACACGTTTGCCGGTCTGGACCTCGTTATCAACCCGAAGGCCAAAGCGGCTCACCTCTCGACCGGAATCGCGACGGCTATGAACACGACGCTGGTCGGGCTTGTTGCTGCGGTGCCGCTCACGCTTCTGGCCCAGTATCTGACCATGGCGAGCAAGGCTCTTATCGATGACATCGATGAGAACTCCGTTCGTTTGATCAACGCGCTGAGCCGTTCGTAACCGGCTGACACGCAACTTGCGTAGTCGTGGTAGGAGGATCGCCTAATGGGCGACCTCCTTCAGACGAACGATTGACAGCACGGCGATCCGCCCCTACAGGGAACGGTCGACCGCAGCGGGAATTGTGAGGGATAATCATGCCTGGACTTCCTCCTTCAGGAAGAAAGAAGCGCGGCAAGCGAGGTAGTGATAAAGAGGAAAAACCGCCTCTGCATATCATCATGAACCTGGTTTGCATTCTGATTCCCGCGCTTCTGGCTCAGCAGGTGACCGACTTCTACCAGCATCAGGTCGAGCTACCGACACGTGGCGGTCCGGGCGGTGCGAGCGATCAGCCGGCTCCCACGCATGAACCGTTCAACCTCAAGCTCACCCTGGGGCTCGACGGCGAGTTCATGATCGTCAACGCCAGGACGTTGTCGGCCGGCGAGTCCGGCCTCGTCGCACAGGGACCGGGCCTTCTGCTCGGACCCGGGGCCAACGGAAAGCCGCAATACAAAGTGTTGCAGCTCCTGCTGACCAAGGAGAAGGAACAGCGACTCGGAGGCGAAGCCCCCCAAGCATACCCCGCCCCAGATCCGATAACCCTTTCCAGCCCCGGCGAGGTGGAGTACGAGAGAATAGTTCATGCGCTTGACTTCGTTCGCTTCCAGCCGGCGCCGGACTTCCTGCCCGACGTCCCAGCTCTGTTCACGGTGATCTCACTATCGCCGGGAAGCATTGGCGGATAACGTCTTGACCGGTACAGGCAGACAGGACTAGAGGCTATGCCACTATATCCATCAAAGAAGAGAAACAAAGAAGAAGACGATGCTGAGCTGAACATAACGTCCCTGATGGACGCGTTCACCATCATCCTCATCTTCCTGCTCAAGTCGTACGGCACCAGCGTGATCGACATCGCCGAGGGGTACCGTCCGCCGGTGGCTCTGACGCGCCTGGACGTAGACCGAGTCCTGGCCCTGCAGGTGCGCATCGCGGACCGTGACGCCATCCTGTATCGCATCGGCGAGCACCCGGAGCGAGTGGAGCGGAAGGATGCGTCACGCGGGTATCACCAGCTTCGCACCGATCTGACGAACGAGAAGCGTATCGTCGACGTGGTAATAACCGAGGAAGAACTCAAGGGCGCGGTCAACATTGTAGGTGATCGCTCTCTAACGTTCGACACGCTCATCGAGATAATGAAGTCCTGCGCCGGCGCGGGCTTCTCGAAACTGAAACTCGTCGCACAACCGTAGCAGGAGCGCTCGCGCAAACATTTCGGAGCGAGGTGACCTTAGATGCAGCAAGAGACAAAGAGTGCTTCGGCCCCACCGGCGATGGCATTTCCATCGGAACTGAAGAAGCACTTCTATGACACAGCCGACTGGACGACCATCATCTTCGTGACGGTCTCGCTTGTCTTGAACGTTCTCGGATTCTCGTTGCTTGCCGGGCGCGAGTGGCGCGATCCGGCGGCGGACCTTACGACGGAAGATCTGATCGCACTGCAGAAGACCGTCATCAAGAAGATCGATATCGACCCGCCTGAGCGGCAGGAGGAAACCGATCTTCCCGATATCAACAATCCCGAATTCGAGCAGATGATGGAGGAGGCTCAGGCGAATCTTGAGTCCAGCCTCCAGCAGACACTCGAATCGGCTCAGGAAGCCCTGGCCGAGATCGAGGCAGCGCAGGCCATGGAGTCCGAGGGGCTCACGGGTCTTGCCGACGCCGACGTTGAAGCGCAACTTGGCGACCTCCTCAGCAGTATCGGCGACATGGGCGACATGGGCGATCTGGGCGACTTCGGAGCCGGGCTTGACCTCGCGCCTACGGATGTCGCCATCTTCGCCGAGGGAGCCTCAGGAAGCCGCGTCGTCTCTCAGGCCGTGGACATCCGGGCGCTTGGCTCGAACGTGCAGATCAATAGCCAGTTCACCGCGGGCGGAATGTCGAGCCAGGAAGCCGCTCGCCTCACCAGCCAGATCCAACTCGCACGTGAACGTTTGGGTGGCGACATCCAGATTCGCGTCGCGTCGGGCGCTGGTGGTGCTCGTCGTGCCGCACTGCGCGTAGCAGGTGGACGCACTGGGCAGCGCATCGAAGTCGAGAGCCTCGCTCTGCCGCCGGCACAGGCGGAGGGGCCAGGCGGTCGTGACCAGGAAGCGGTTGAGGCGCAGGCAGCTCGCACTCGAACGATCACCGGTGGTTGCTACATGATCGGCCTCGCGTCCGATCCCAGTTTGGCCGGCGTCGTCGTGGTTCGCTTCACGATCAACCCCGATGGTAGCGTCGTCAACGTCCACGTCTCGACATCGAATATCGGTAACCGCGACGTGGAAGAGTGCGTCGTAGGAGCCGTCACAACGTGGAAGTTCGCCGCAAGCTCATCGACGGACACGTTCGAATATCCGTTCGCGTTCGAGCCAGGCTAAGCTGAACTGAGCGTTTTGGTACACACACCGGAACAGCGCGGAGGCCGCTGGGAGCGATTCCCGGCGGCCTTCTGCATGGAACACCGGGATACATCGCTTCGTCCCAGTAGAGACACACCCGGATTTACGCATCGCATCGTGGGAGCTTTATGGACGACGTCGCTCTACTCGACAGCCTGCACCCGAAACTCAACCGAGTGCGAGACGAGCTTGGCAAGGCCATCGTCGGACAGCACGGCATTGTCGATCACCTCCTGATCGGACTGCTCTCAGGCGGGCACTGCCTTCTTGTCGGGGTGCCCGGCCTGGCGAAGACGCTCATCGTTCGCACGTTCGCGCGGGTGCTCGACTTCGAATTCAACAGGGTCCAATTCACGCCGGATCTTATGCCGTCCGACATCACCGGGACCGAGGTGCTGGACGATGACGCATCGACGGGCCACCGAAGCTTCCGTTTCGTGCAGGGCCCCGTGTTCACCAACGTCCTCCTGGCCGACGAGATCAACCGCGCGCCACCACGAACACAGTCGGCCCTTCTGGAGGCGATGCAGGAACACCGCGTCACCAGCGGCGGACAAACGTACCCAGTGCCCGAGCCCTTCTACGTGCTTGCCACGCAGAATCCGATCGAGCAGGAGGGGACTTATCCCCTCCCGGAGGCGCAACTCGACCGCTTCATGTTGATGCTCTGGGTCGAATACCCTTCCCCCGACGAGGAGCGCAGCATCGTCCTGCTTACGACGGGGGATGAGGCCGATGAGCCGCAGACCGTGCTCTCGGCGCATGAAATCCTTGAGGCTCAGCATCTCGTCCGGCGCATGCCTCCGGACGACCGGGTTGTCGCGCGAGCAGTGGATCTCGCTCGTCGGACCCGTCCAGACAACGGCGCGCCGGACTACGTGCGGGAATACGTCGCATGGGGCGCCGGTCCCAGAGCGAGCCTGTATCTCGTCCTCGCGGCGAAAGCCCGTGCGCTGCTTCAGGGCCGCAAGACTCCTGCCGTCGACGACGTCGACGCTCTCGCTCCGGCCGTACTTCGCCACCGTATCGTGACGAATTTCGCCGCCGAAGCCGATGGGGTCGACTCGCTCACGATAGTGGAGCGGCTGCTGGCCGAGGCGCCATGAACCCCGCCCTTCGCGTCGCGCGAGATCACCGCCGCTTCCTCGATCCAGGCGTCCTCGCCCGGATCGACCGGCTCGATCTTGTGGCCAGGTACGTCGTCGAAGGCTACATTGCCGGCCTGCACCGCAGCCCGTTTCACGGTTTCTCAGCGGAGTTCTCCGAGCACCGCCAGTACATACCCGGCGACCCACTGAAGCACCTCGACTGGAAGGTGCTCGCGCGAACGAATCGTCCGTACCTCAAGCGTTTCGAGGACGAGACAAACGTGCAAGCGTACGTACTCCTCGATCGCTCCGGCACCATGGGCTACGGCGACGCCGTCACGAAGTGGGACTACGCCCGGATGATCGGTGCATCGCTGGCGCACCTTCTGCTGCGACAGCGTGACGCCGTCGGACTCGCCCTGTTCGATCACGAGGTGCGGCGCTGGGTACCTGCGCGATCTGTTACGGGGCACCTGGACGTCCTCCTGCGTGAAATGGACAAGTACCCCGCGGCGGAGACCACAGACGCCTCTGAAGCGCTCCACAGCCTCGCGGAGCGTATACGCCGCAAGGGTTTGATCCTGCTCATCACCGATTTCCTTCTCCCGCCGACGGAAGGGGATGACGACGGAGCCGTCGCGGATCGATGGCTCGACGTGTTGAGACACTTCCGCCACGCCGGACACGACGTTAGCGTGTTCCATGTTGTGCAGCGCGATGAACTCGACTTCGGCTACGATGGCCCGGTGCGCTTCGAGGGGCTTGAGGGCGAGGAGTCGCTTCTCGTGGACACCGACGCGGTAGGCCATCTCTACCGCGCCCGCATGTCCGCTCATCTGGAGGCGCTTGAGCGCGGATGCCGCCGCCATCACGTGGACTATCACCGGCTCTCGACCGATGACTCGCTCGACCTGGCCCTATCCGCGTGCCTGGACAAGCGCCGCCGGGTGCGCTAGACATGGCGTTTCTGAACCCTATCCTCTTGTTCGCGATGGTGGCGGCCGGCATTCCGCTGGCCATCCACCTGCTCGGACGTCGTCGCCCTCGAACGGTACAGTTCAGCGCCATGGCATTCCTGCACCAACTGCGCCGGGAACAGTTCCGACGGCTGCGGCTGCGCCACTGGCTCCTTCTGCTCCTCAGAACGCTGACGATCGTCTTTCTCGTGCTCGCGTTCGCGCGCCCAGCTCTCAGAGCGGCGTTCGGTAGCGCGGGATATCGCGGCACGAGCACCATGGTATTCGTCGTGGACGATGGGCCGAGCATGAGCTATCAGACGCCCGACGGGAGCCGGCTCGGCATTGCCCGCGACAGGATAGCGTCGCTGATGCCAAGCGTCGGACAAGCCCACCATGCTATGGTGATCCGGACGTCGAGGCCCGACCTGGTGGTGCCCCTCGACGGCCGAACCCTTGCCTCGCTCGGTCAGGCATCCCACTGGTCCGGCGATGGAGTGTCCGCTCTCCAGCATGCCGCGTCACTACTCGCGGAATCGCGCTCGGGCAACCGGGAACTCTACGTCGCCAGCGATTTCGCCGGCCCGCCGTGGAACGACATCGAGGCGGTCGACTGGCCGGACCGCACGCACGGTTTTGCGCTGACTCCATCCGACGAAGCCACGCGTAACCTTTCTGTCGCATCCATATCGTTCGCCGGTGAGCTTGTGAGAGCCGGTCAAGCCCTGGAACTTGCGGCGACAGTCCACAATACCGGTTCGACCACCGCGAATCAGACGGCTGTCGCTCTCTGGCTCGACGGCCGTCGCGTACAGCAACGTACGATTTCCGTTGAACCCGGAGCCACAGCGGCTGTGAGGTTCTCCGCCCGAATTCCTCGTGCCGGCTGGACCGAAGGATACGTCGAGCTGGAAAGCGACGCTCTGGCAGCAGACAACCGCCGGTCGTTCGCCCTGGACGTGCCCTCCACCACGCGACTGCTCATCGTTGGCCGCGAGTGTCGGTCGAGGAGCTACCTCGCCACGGTATTTTCCTCACCGGGGACGGGATCGGCGTACGCGGTTGACATCGCGGAGCCCGAACTGCTTTCCCGGGAGGCCGTGGAGCGCGCGGACGTGATCCTCCTGAACGAGCATCTCGACATTCCCGACCGCGCCGTAGGCTGGATAGGCACCGCCGCGCGCACCGGCACGGGAATCGTCACGCTCCTAGGACCGGAGAGCGACCTCCAGGCCGCCAATCGCCGGATACTGCCACTCTCCGGCGATGCCCGGGTGACCGGCCTGCGCCTCGCCGACGGCCGCGGCTCGAACCAGCGCTCACCGGGCTCTTCCGACGCGCCGTCCTACTATACCCTCGCGCCTCCCTGGTCGAACGCGGACGGCATCGGAACGCTACTCGAAGCCGCCGGTTCCGATCTCCCGCGTTTCGCGAACTACGTCGTCGCACGGCACAGTCCCGACGATGCGGTGAGGTTCGGCAACGGCGACCCATGGCTCATTGTGAGCGGCGACTCCACAGGAAGGGGCGCGGTAGTAACGGCCGGACTCGATCCGGAATGGACCGACCTGCCGCTCAGAGGGGTAGTGGTGCCGATCATGCATCGCCTTGCGAGCCGGGTGGCCGCACCTGTACCGCTACAGCCGGACTACCGCGCGGGGCAGAGAGTAGAGCGCACGATCCCGGCCTCACACGGTGCCGCGCGAGTCGACGTCGAGACGCCCGACGGCGCCCTTCACCCCGTCTCCGGCACGGGGTCACGCGACGGCTATGCTGTCGACGTCGGCATGGCCGCATCGCCCGGCATATGGCGCATCCGGGCCGGCGGTCGCGTCGCTGACGTCTTCGCGGTGAACGTCGATCGGCGCGAGTCGGATCTTGACCGCATTTCGGTGGAGGAATTCGCCGTCGCCGCGGGCATTCCCTCGATCACGGAGTTGGAGCCCAAT
>CAZEAI010000015.1:0-28548 GCA_964510105.1 uncultured bacterium | reverse complement strand
GGTAGCGGCAACCCGTCGCGGCACCGAACTCGACGTGGCATCGCTCATCGTCGCGCTCGCCTGCATCGCCGCGGAGGTGATCCTCATGCGCGGCGTACGAGCCCCGCTTGCGCCCTCGGCAGCGAGGGTTGCTTGACCGGCAAAGCCCGACGGGTAGATATTCCCTTGGGTATTCCCGCATATCATCCCGGCACCGGATACGCGCCGAGCCTCGGCGACCCCAATCCGCAGTGAGGAACGCAGTGAGCAACGATGATCGTGTACAGGAGATCAAGGCACGGGGTAACATCCCGCGCCACATCGCGATCATTATGGACGGCAACGGTCGCTGGGCGAAGCAGGCCGGGCTCAGACGCATCACCGGGCACCGCCATGGCGTCGAGTCGGTCCGGGAGGCCGTGCGCGCATGTGCGGAACTGGGCCTCGAAGCGCTCTCGCTCTACGTGTTCTCCGCGGAGAACTGGAGCCGCCCCCGATCCGAAGTCGTCTCGCTGATGAAGCTGCTCCGTCAGACGCTCCTGAAAGAGACGGACGAACTCAACCAGAACAACGTGCGAATAGCACTCTCCGGACGGCTGGAAGACGTCCCCGAGGACGCGCGGCAGGCGTTGGAGGGAGCCTGTGCCACGACGAGCGCGAACACGGGCCTCGTGCTGAACCTCTGCATCAACTACTCCGGCCGCGCGGAGATCGTGGACGCCGTCCGCGCGCTGTTGGCGGCAGGTCACACGCCCGAGGACGTCGACGACGACCTGCTCGCGAGCTACCTGTACAACGAAACACTCCCCGATCCCGATCTCGTGATTCGCACGAGTGGGGAAATGCGCATCAGCAACTTCCTCCTGTGGCAGATCGCCTACGCGGAACTCGCATTTCCGGGCGTCTACTGGCCCGACTTCAGGCGCGAGCATCTCTACGAGGCCATAGAGGACTATCAGCATCGCCAGCGTCGCTTCGGGAAGACAGGCGACCAGCTCTACGTGGAATCCACTCGGGAACCCGGTACATGAGCTTCAATTACAGGAACCTGTTCGTCCGCTCGCTCGTCTCGGTGGCGATGGTCCCCTTCCTCCTGTGGGCTGTGCTCTCAGGCGGTAACGCGCTTGCGGCGACAGCGCTGCTGCTGACGGTCCTGGGCGCTTGGGAGTGGGTCGCCATGTTGGGCCTCGGGCGCACGCCCGGCCTCGCGGCGTTGGCGTACGCCGGTCCGGTTCTCCTGCTCGCCGCATGGTGGCTTCAGCTCGACGGCATCCACGCTCCGCTGTTATTCGCCCTGACACCGATCGCAATCGCTCTGTCACTCACCGGTCCGTGGCAGGAGGAAGGCGCGATCCAGCCGGTCGGCACGTGCATAGCCGGAATCATGTATGTGTCGCTCTTCGGTCTGATGATTCCCATTGGCGGCGACGCAAGCGGCCTCGGCCCGGTGTTGCTCGCGACGCTCTTCTTCATGATATGGATCGGTGACACGCTGGCATACTTCGGCGGGAGCATGTTCGGGCGACACCGCCTCGCTCCGAGTATCAGCCCGAACAAATCGTGGGAGGGCGCCGCGTTCGGACTTGCCGGTTCCGTCGCCGGAGCCCTGGCCGGGCGCTGGCTGTTCGGTATCGATTCCTGCTCACTTGCCGAGATGGCAGCCCTGGGCGCTGCGATCGGCGTGGTGGGGCAGGTTGGGGATCTTGGCGAGTCGATGCTCAAGCGAGAGGCCGGCGTCAAGGATTCTTCGTCGATCCTACCCGGGCACGGAGGCATCTTCGACCGGTTTGACAGCTTTCTCTTCTCGCTGCCCGTGTTGTGGCTGTGGATGCTCATACGGACGCACCTGCAGGGAACTTGACGTCGGCATTCAGCATTCTGTCTACTAGGCCTAACCACCGGAACGACGCACCACATGCAGATATCCCTACTCGGCTCCACTGGGTCCATAGGAACAACGAGCCTCGATATCATCGCGAGATATCCCGAGCGTTTCCAGGTAGCGGCGCTCTCGGCGGGCACACGATGGAAGCAGCTAGCCGAACAGGTACGCCGCCACCGGCCGTCGCTGGTATCCCTCGCTGACGAGACATCGGCCGGCGAGTTGCGGCGCGAGCTTGGTGGGGACACTCCCGAGATCCTGATCGGAGATGAAGGACTGCTCGCCGCGGCGACGCACGGCAGCGCCGATCTGGTCATCAACGGGCTGACCGGGGGTGTCGGCGTGCGTCCGACGACCGCGGCGATTCGGGCCGGCAAAGACATCGCGCTGGCCAACAAGGAAGTGCTCGTCATCGCCGGCGAGATCGTCAACGAGGAAGCGCGACGACACGACGTCCGGATGCTGCCGGTCGACAGCGAGATCAGCGCGATCTGGCAGTGTCTGGAGGCGGGATCGCGCGAGCACGTCAGACGTGTACTGCTCACCGCGTCCGGCGGGCCGTTCCGCGACGCGGACGAGGACGAACTCAACGCGGTGACGCCCGAACGCGCGCTGGCGCACCCGACGTGGGTGATGGGCCCCAAAGTCACGATCGACTCGGCCACGCTCATGAACAAGGGATTCGAGATACTGGAAGTGAAGTGGCTCTTCAACATGCCGCTGGACCGCATCGAGGTACTCGTGCATCACCAGTCGATCATCCATTCGCTCGTCGAGTACGATGACGGCTCGGTCATAGCTCAACTAGGGGTGCCGGATATGGCGCTGCCCATTCAGTATGCGCTGACGTACCCAGATCGGATGCCGACGCATCCAGAGCCGCTCGACCTTGCGGACATCGGGTCGCTGACGTTCGGCAAGCCCGATTCGGATCGATTCCGCGCGCTATCGCTGGCACGCCAGGCCGCGGAAGCCGGGGGCACGATGCCCGCCGTACTCAGCGGCGCGGACGAGAGCGCCGTGGAGCTGTTTCTCGCCGGCGCGATCCCGTTCACGGGCATCCCGGCTCTTGTGGAAGCCACGATGGACCGCCACGAGAGCATATCAAGCCCGGCTCTCGACGATGTACTCGCGGCGGAATCCTGGGCGCGCGACCAGGCCAACCGGCTCGCGCCGGATGTCACGTAACCACCGTCGGGCGCGCGGCCTCGCGCCCTCGAACTGAGGACTGAATTGGATATCCAGGGAATACTGGCATTCATCGGCGGCCTGAGCGCGCTTGTGATGGTGCATGAGCTTGGGCATTTCGCTGTGGCGAAAGCGGTAGGAATCCGCGTCGAGGGATTTTCCATATTCTTCGGTCAGCCTTTGCTGTCCGTCCGTCGAGCGACGGAGAACAGCGACCCGGATCGGCGCCTCCGAATTCGCGCGCTGAAATGGGCCTGGGGCCTGCCTGAGGAGGCCTTCCAGAACGGCGAAACCGAATACGCCGTCCGATACATTCCGTTCGGTGGCTATGTGAAGATGTCCGGCCAGAGTGATTTCGGCGAAGCGGACGTTGCGGGCTCAGACTGGGAGTTCACCTCGAAGCCGCTCTGGGCACGCGCCGCAGTGGTCGCAGCCGGCCCGTTCATGAACTTCGTGCTTGCGTTTGCCATGTTCGCCACCCTGAACGTCTCCCAGGGAGTCATTGGCCGCATCGGTATCGGTCCAGCGCCGGATATGATCGTCACGGCCCTGGAGGATGGATCGCCAGCCGCCGAACTCGGGCTCGTTGCGGGCACACGATGGATCGCGATGAATGGCGTCGACCTTACGACGTGGGACGCTCTGGGAACGTCCACAGACCCCGATGACGCCGCCACGGTCACCTTCGAGATTCCCGGCGGGGAGACAGTCACGACGGTGCTCGCCGACGGAATCGCGGGAATCTATGAACTTGGCGCCGAATGGGAGCCTCGCGCGGCGGTGGGATCGCTCATACCGCTTGAGCCCGCCGGCGAAGCCGGGCTCGCGCCGGGTGACCGTATCGTGGCAGTAGACGGCGAAATAGTGACAACCTGGTCAGAAATGAGCCGTCTCATCCAGTTGAGCGCCGGCCGCGAAGTTCGCCTCACGGTGGACCGATCAGGCTCCGAACTCACGTACATCGTCGAGCCGTCGGTAGAAATCGCGACCAGCGAGTATGAGCACGCTGTGAAGCTCGGTGTGACGGCGGCCATTGGCACTGCCTTTGCACAGACGTGGAACGTAACGACGAAGATCCTGCGATTCCTGGAGCGCCTCGTCACGCGGGCGATATCTCCGAAGTACCTGGCAGGACCGGTCGGCATACTTCACATGACCGGCGTTGCCGCACAGCAGGGCCTCGCAACCTACCTCGGCCTGCTCGCGGTGCTGAGTGCGAACCTCGCGGTGGTGAACCTGCTTCCCATCGCGGTGCTTGACGGCGGACACCTGCTGTTCTTTGCTTACGAGGGCATCACGCGCAAACGTCCGAGCCCGAAGCAGCAGGGGTTCATGCAGCAGGCAGGCATCATCTTCCTGCTCGCCACGCTCGTTATGGTCACGATCATCGACATCGGGCGAATGTTCTGACGACCGCGCATCGGCTGTCGCACCGAGAAGTACGCCGTCACACTGAGTGACACGCCGTTCAATGTCACATGGCGATGATTGAGCGCATACAACGCAGTGAAGTGAAAGGATCATCACGAATGAAGGCACGCAACATCCGCATCATCATCAGCCTGACGCTGGTCATTGGCGCGATTGTCCTTCTCGTCGTGACGACCACCTCACGTACTGGATACACGACGCATTACTACCATACGCCGACAGAGTTTCTCGCAACCGCCGACAGCTACGTGGGGTTGAACGTGCGAGTGAACGGCAAGGTCGTGCCGGGAACGATTCAGCGGCAGGAAGTGTCGGCGACGGGCGAACTACCCGTGCTCGATTTCTCGCTGGGCGACTCGCTCAGCGCGCACGTTCCCGTGCGGTACATCGGTACCGCGATACCCGATGCGTTCCGCGAGACGGCCGACGTGGTCGTTGAAGGTACGTACACCGCCGAAGGTGTCCTGCGCGCGAAACAGCTCCTCGTGAAGTGTCCGTCGAAGTATGAGACGGCTCCGACGGAGGAACACGGCACGGAGATGAGCAACGCACCGGAGCAACACTGAACACGCGCAGCGGCACACGCTCGCCTGGCTACGTCATTACGCTCGGTTTCCCTCTGAGAGGACGGGATGTCTGAACTCGGTCACTATTCTCTACTTCTGGCGTTCATCGTCTGCTGGTACACGATCTTCGCCGCGTTCATCGGCGCGCGAAGGTCCTCGCCCGAACTGATCCAGTCCGCCTATCGAGGCGTCTGGGCATTCTTCGGCCTGCTGACGATCTCCGCCATCGCGCTCATCTACCTGCTCGCCAGCCGTGACATGAACGTGGAGTACGTCGCTCGGTACACGAGCAGCAAACTCCCGATGTGGTACGCCATACCAGCGTTCTGGGCAGGCAACGCCGGATCTCTGCTGCTTTGGGTATGGATACTTGCCGGGTTTGGCGCCCTGGTCGTCTGGCGCCATCGGAACACCGATTCACCACTGATCCCGTATGTAGCGGGCGTCCTGATGATGATCGCCTCGTTCTTCATGGCGATGATCGTATTCCTGTTCCAGATCGACTTCAACATGTCGCCGTCGCAGGTCGTCGATCCATTCTACGCCGCGCTTCAATCCGTGCTCGGAGTCGGATCGAGCGGCGTCGGCGCGCTGCACCCATCGTGCAATCCATTCTGGCGGCTGCCGTTCACCCCGGCCGAAGGCATGGGCCTGAACCCGCAGCTGCAGAACCCGGGCATGATGTTCCATCCGCCGACGCTCTACCTCGGATACGTAGGCATGGCGGTGCCGTTCGCGTTCGCCATGGCAGCGCTCATCTCGAGGAACCTCGGCAACGAGTGGCTGCTCATGGCCCGGCGCTGGACGATCACAACGTGGTTCTTCCTCTCCATCGGGAATCTACTCGGCGCGTGGTGGGCATATGTCACGCTTGGTTGGGGCGGATACTGGGCGTGGGACCCGGTCGAGAACGCCGCGTTCATACCCTGGCTTCTCGCAACAGCTTTCCTGCACTCCGTGATGATCCAAGAAAAGCGCGGGATGCTGAAGATCTGGAACATGGTGCTCATCGTCGCATCGTTCGGAATGACCATATTCGGTACCTATCTCACGCGTAGCGGCATCATCTCGTCGGTACACGCTTTCGCCCGGAACGAAGCGTTCAACGTGTCGTTCCTGCTATTCCTCGCAACGAGTTTCGCTGTCGCGCTCTGGTTCATTATCACGCGCCTCGACCAGCTGGAATCGAAACACCGGCTCGACTCCCTGCTCTCCCGTGAGTCGGCATTCCTCTACAACAACGTCGCGTTCGTCGGAGTGGCGTTCGTCGTCCTGTTCGGGACGATGTTCCCGCTCCTCAGCGAGTGGGTTCGCGGGGTGGAGGTGAGCGTCGGTCCGAAGTGGTTCAACAGCATCCTCTGGCCGCTTTGGGCTTTCCTGTTCGCGTTGACCGGTATCGGGCCTGTCATAGCGTGGCGTCGTGCGGATGGCGCGAACCTGCGGCGGAATTTCGTCTGGCCGACAGCGTTCGCTCTCGTGGTAATGGCCTGGATGGCGCTCGCGGGGTATGTGAACGCGTTTGCGGTGGGCTTCGTCGGCCTGAACGCGTTTGTATTCGCGACGATCGTTCAGGAGTTCTACCGCGGCACGAAGGCAAGGATGCGTATCTCCGGCGAGCCAACGCCGCGCGCGCTCGCGAACCTCGTCGGGCGGCAGAGTAGGCGATACGGCGGCTACATCATACACTTCGGCATCGTGCTTCTCACGGTCGGAATCGTCGGATCGTCGCTGTACCAGAACGAGCGAGACCTCTCGTTCACGCGGGGGCAGAAACGCGATTTCGCCGGTTACGGCTTCAAGTACCTCGATTTCCGCAGCTTTCCCGAGGCGAATCGCGATGTATACGCCGTGCAGCTCCAGGTGTATCGTGGCAACGAACCGTGGCAGACCATCGACGTCCTGAAAGAGGACTACCACGCGGAGCAGATGCGCTGGACGAAGCCGACTATCCTGCACGTGGGGCTGACCGACGTATACGTGACGCTTGGAAGCTGGTCGGACGACGCCGGCACGATCACGTTGAACATCAAGAAGAACCCTCTCGTGAACCTGCTCTGGCTGGGCGGGGTTGTGCTGATCTTCGGCACCGTGATCGCCATGTGGCCGGACAAACGCGAGCGGCAGCATCGACGTCGCCGCGAGGGTCGAGCAACGGCGGCGGTGAGTTCGAACGCGAGAGTGACGTGATGGCGGCAACAACGATCCGGGGCAACCACTGATGATACTGGCTCTTACAATCTTCGCTCTTACTGTTGGCGTCGGCGCGTATGTCCTGTACCCTCTGCTAGTTCCTCGGCAGGTGTTGTCGGAAGCAGGAACGGCGACGGAAGAATTGCTGCTGCAACGCGACCAACTCCTCAACGACATTCGCGAGCTTGAATTCGACTACCGGATGGGCAAGCTCGCCGACGACGATTACGCGCAGTTGCTCGACCAGCTCAAGCGGCAGGCCGCGCAAGCGATCGAAGCACTGGAGCATAGCGGCGGCGCGGAGGCTAGCCCTCCCGCGGCAGTCGGCCGGCGGGAAGCATCGGACGATGATATTGAAGCTCGGATTGCCGCGGCGCGCAACGCCATGGCGCCCGCGGATGTAGAGACGTGTCCCGCATGCGGGCACGACAACCCCTCGGCCGCCCGATTCTGCAGCTCGTGCGGGGCGGCGCTTGGGGCGGAAGCGAAAGGGAACGAATGACACAGGCACTCGTCACCGCGATCACAGCACTCGGCATGGCGCTCTCGGCTACGGCCGTAGATGCAGCGATGGTGTCGGGCAGGGTGGTGAACATGTCAGCGCAGGCCGCTCCGGTGGCAGGCGTCGAGGTGGTTCTGCGAAGCGGCGTAATGGGTACCGGCGAGACCGCCGACGTGTCCACCACGACGAACCAGGACGGCAAGTTCGAGTTCCGCGCAATCCAGGGCAGACCGGGACTGCTGTTCGGACTGCAGGCGACCTTTGCCGGAGTACCGCAGCTAAGCGCGCCCTTTCACGTCTCCGATGACGACATCACCCGCACGGTGGCCGTCCATGACACGACGAGTTCTCCGGAGAACGTCGCCGTCGAGCGACTGCACCTGATCGTCACGCCGTCGGAAGCCGACGTCTCCGTCACTGCCGTGTACATCGTGCAGAACTGGTCGGGCATCTACGTGGGCGATCCTCCGGCAGGTGAAGGCGTGCCCCGCCTCGGACTGCGCATCAACGTGCCGCGAGAAGCGCACGACTTCCAGGTCAGAGAAGGTGTAGTCGCCGCGCACCATAAAGTCACCCCCGACGGAATAGCGTCCACGATGCCGTTCCATCCCGGAAGCGACACCCTCGTGGTCAGCTACCACGTGCCATTCGAGGACGGCGAAGCGCGGTGGGAGATCTCGTCGCCGTATCCGATGAGCGTGCTGAACGTCATCGCCATGGCCGGCGCCGCTGAGCTGGAGGTCGAGGGGGCCGAGTCAGTCCCGAGCCCGATGGGGCAGCAGCTCATCAACTACGAGCGGACGATGATCTCCGCGGGTGAGACGATCGAGGTCACCGTGCTCCCAGCGGGAGCGAGTGGCGTGTCGGCCGGCCGCTGGCTGGTCATCATCGCCATAGTCGCCATGGTCGGAGTTGTCGCATTCGCCTTCTACGTCCGCCGCAAGCAGCCCACCGCGACAGGCGGGAGCTCGCCCGGCGGCGGAACGGAATCGTCGGGAACGCGCGAGCCGGTGGACGGCGACCCGCGAACGCCCAGCGCATTGGAGGAAGCGGCTGAGACGGGCGAAGGCGCAGCGGACGCGCTCGTGCAGCAGATCGCGGCCTTGGACACGCAATACGAGAACGGCGACGTCGACGAGGAAGAGTACGTTTCGAAGCGGCGGGAGATGAAACGCGAACTCATCGAAGCGCTCAAGCAGGAGAGCGCGTGACTCGGCTGACGGCCGAGCCGGCCACGGGCCGCGACGCCGCCGGTTACACTACACTCCGCGAGGGGCGTGCTTCCGTCACGCCCCTCGTCTGCTGGTAACGTGACGGAAGCAATCTCCAACAACACGGGAACGGCCTCGAACGCCGTGTCACCGGCCGCGGTGGAAGTCAGCGGACTCACGAAGCGGTACGGATGGATCACGGCGTTGCGCGGCGTCGATCTTTCGATCGAGCCCGGCACATGCCTGGCGCTCTACGGTCCGAACGGCGCCGGCAAATCGACCCTCATCGGCATCCTGTCGACGCTCGCCAGACCTACCGACGGAACAGCTCGCATCGCCGGCTACGATGTCCAGGACGACGGCACCGAGGTGCGACGTCGGCTCGGCGTGATCTCGCACTACCCCTGGGTCTACGACCGGCTCACCGTCGCGGACAATCTGCGTTTCTTCGCTCGCCTGTACGGCCTCACCGACACCGAGGACCGAATCGATGCCCTGCTCGGAACCGTGGAACTCGAACGGTGGCGCGACCACGAGGCCGGTGCGCTCTCACGAGGTATGCGCCAGCGGCTGACGATCGCTCGGGCGCTGCTGCCGGACCCGCCCGTCCTGCTGCTCGATGAACCATTCACCGGATTGGACAGGCACTCGGCCCGCGTCTTCACCGAGCGGCTGGCCAGCCTGCGAGCCGACGGTCGAACGATCCTGCTGGTAACGCACCATCTGGAGGAGGGCTGGTCGCTCGCCGACCGCGCCGCCGTGATGGCGCAGGGACGAATCCGACACGTCGAGGATGTCACGCCCGACGGCATGGCCGCCTTCGGCCGTACGTTCGACGACCTGCTCGCCGGGGAGCGCGGCTGATGCGCGTCTTTCTCGCCATACTGTGGAAGGACGTCCGGCAGGAGCTTCGCCGCCGGGAGCTGATCCTGGTCATGGCGATCTTCTCGCTCGTCGTGCTGATCCTTTTCAACTTCGCACTTGGCGTTGCGCCCGACAGTCCGACGCACGTCGCCGCGGCGGTCATGTGGATCGGGTTCACGTTCGCCGGTACGCTCGGGCTGAATCGCTCCATGGCGATGGAACGCGACGACCAGTGCCTGCGAGCACTCCTCCTGAGCCCGGCGGACCGGAGTTGGATCTACCTCGCGAAGATGACGGGGAACCTGCTGTTCATGCTCATCGTTGAGGCAATCGTCGTGCCGCTGACGTTGGTCCTGTTCAATATCGATATCCCCGCGCAGCCAGGCTGGTTGGCGATCACGTGTCTCCTTGGCTCGCTGGGATTTGTCGGAGTCGGGACACTCCTCGCGGGGATGGCCACGAGCACCCGCATGCGAGACTGGCTGCTGCCGCTGTTGCTGTTCCCGATTCAGGTGCCGGTGCTGATCAGCGCGGTGCAGGCAACTCAGCTCCTGCTCGCCTCGAGGCCACTCGAAGCCGTGGCCTTGTGGCTGAAGCTGCTGGTGGCCTTCGACCTCGTATTCATCGCGGCATCCATCATGGCATTCGAGATCATCGTTGAGGAATAGCGTCCGCGGATCGGGCGCATCCAGGGAGGTCGGCGTGCGAAGCATTCGCAAAGTCCTGTGGCCACTAGGCGTTGCGCTCACCATCGCCGGTTTCGCGATGTCGATCTACATGGTCTTCATCGCGACCGGAATCGAGCGCAATCTCGGCTTCACCCAGAAGATATTCTACTTCCACGTACCGTGCGCCTGGGTGACTTACCTTGCGTTCGCCATCACCGCGGTCTCCAGCATCGTGTACCTGATCCGGCGCAACACGTGGTGGGACAACGTCGCCTACGCCAGTATCGAAGTTGGCACCGTATTTACGACACTTGTCATAGTGACCGGCCCGCTGTGGGCCCGTCCCACGTGGGGTGCCTACTGGGTTTGGGACGCTCGCCTCACCACAACGCTCATCCTCTGGCTCATCGAGCTTGCCTACCTCCTCCTGCGGGCTTTCATCGAAGAACCGGAGAAGGCGGCAAAGTACGCAGCGGTGCTCGGCCTGCTGGGTGCGCTCGACATCCCTGTCGTTCACTACTCCGTCGTGTTGTGGCGTGGCATGCACCCCTCGGTCATCCAGAGAACACCCGACGGAGGTAGCGGCGGCATGCCGCCGGAGTTCGTCACCGCGCTCATGATTTCACTCGCAACGTTCACGCTGCTCTTCTTCCTGCTCCTGAACGCCAGACTACGGATAGAGCGCCTGCAGATGCGGGTTTACGGCCTCCGCCAGCACTTCCTTGAGCGGGGCATGGAATCGCATAGGTCTTAATAGGGGCTATACTATGACACGCTCAACTCGCTTCATCTCGCTCGCGCTCGCCATCGGCCTGACTGCGTCGATCGCCCTTGGCCAGCCGGGTGGCGACATGATTGCCGGCCAGATGTCACCGTGGCGAAGCGCCCACTTCGTGCTCTGGGCGTACGGTTTGGTTTGGGCCGGTCTGGCGCTCTACGTGTGGCGCATGGCGTCCCTGACGCATCGCCTGGAGAAGCAGGTGAACGACCTCGAACAGGCGTCGCGCGACGGGGACTCCGACGGTGCCTGAAGGCTCCACAGGCGACCAGGGGCGACATGGCCCAAATCGCCAGCCTGAGTTAACTGCCATAATATGCTGTAGGTAACGCTGCCCCCCGTGCCCAGCGTCGTCCTTTCTTCCCCTGAATCTCCCTTCCGCTCTTGACGAATCCGTTTCGCGTCGCTACCCTATGGGGTGACTAGGTAGCTATTAGGCGCAAACTGGGGCCGCTTATCAGGGCCTCATCCGATGGACTCGGAAAGAGGGCGGTACCATGGATCTACGCTCCCTCGGCATCGTGCAGCGCGAGCACAACTTCGTCGGAAGCTTCCGACACGTTGTCGACTCGCAAGGACGCGTGCAATTCCCGCGGTCATTCCGCAAGGCGATGCGGGCCGACGCGCAGGACACGCTGGTCATCACCGGAGATCAGGACGGCTGCCTCATCGCGTATACGATCAGCGACTGGGACAAGGTTCACGCCGTCTGGCAGGAAGCGGCCGCCGACGCGAACGGCCGCCCGGTGCGGGACCTCATCCGCGGCCTGTTCCGGGGCGCCGTCGAGGTTCGCATCGACGCGCAGGGCAGAATATCGCTCCCCACTCAGCTTCTCGACCGCGTCGGCATTGGCGAGGAAGTCGAACTCCTCGGCATCGGGCAGCGCATCGAGCTGTGGAGCCCGGAACGCCTCGACGAGCTGACGGATGAAGACCGCGATCGGAACGCAGGGAACCTGCTTGTCATGCTGGCGGGTCGACGTGCAGAGAATGATGGCTGACGACCCTCGCACGGCGCGACACGTGCCGGTGATGGGCGACGTTGCCACGGAGTATCTCGTGCATCGCAGCGACGGGACATACGTCGACGCGACCCTCGGCGACGCAGGCCACACGGAGCGTATACTCGGCGCTCTCGATGACCGCGGCCGGGTTCTCGGCGTCGACAGGGACCTCGCCGCGCACGCCAGGGTGAAGGAGCGTTTCGGTGACTCCGAACAGCGGCTCTCCCTGGTACACGCCGCGTTCGGCGATCTCGACGATGTTGCCGCCGGGTCCGGGGTGGATAGCATCGCTGGAGTGCTCTACGATCTCGGCGTCTCATCTCCCCAGATAGACACACCGAGCAGGGGATTCAGCTTCCGCATGGACGGTCCGCTGGATATGAGGATGGACACGAACTCGCCAATGACCGCGCGCGACGCCTTGAACGAGTGGCCCGAGAGCGAGATCGCACGAGTTCTGCGCGAATATGGAGAGGAACCGCGCGCGAAGTCCATCGCCCGCGCGATATGCGACGCCCGGCCAATCAACACAACAGGCGAGCTCGGCGCGCTGATCTCCCGACGGGGGCATGAGCGGCGCGAAAAGTCTCTCGCACGGGTATTCCAGGGGTTGCGCATCGCCATTAACGACGAGCTTGGCGAACTCCGAAGGAGCCTCGCCACCGCGCTGGACCTGTTGGAGCAGGGCGGCAGAATCGTCGTGATCGCATATCATTCGCTTGAGGATCGAATCGTGAAGAGGTGGATGCGGGAAGAGGCGACGGAGTGCATCTGTCCACCCGCGCAGCCGATATGCACGTGCGACCACGTCGCGCGGCTACGGCTTCTCACGAGGCGCGTCGTGACTCCCGACGATAGCGAGGCGGCGGCAAATCCGCGCGCCAGGAGTGCGCGGCTACGGGCGGCAGAGCGCCTCTGAACGTATGGAGCATCGAGGTGAACAGGAAGACGCTCACATCCGGATCGATGGCGACGGTAATCGCCGTGGGCCTGATGCTTCTGTTCGTCTGGAGCGGATTGCGCGCCAGGGCGATGGCCGCTGAACTCGACCGCCGGCACGTCGCGCACCGAGAGCTAGCGACAGAGCGGGACCAACTCCGTGCCGAGGTCGTCGCGCTGACGTCCATCGATCGGATCAAGCGTATAGCGGCCGAGCAGATCGGGCTGATCGACCCCACAGAGGCGCCGGTCGACGTACCGGCAGTGGCGCCGATGGGATCGGCGGATTCGCTCGAATCGGCAAGAGCAACCGGGCTGGAGACTATCGGGCGTCGCACCATCGGCGACGCGAACTGATTCTGGAACACGAGGGGCAGCGAGATGCTGATATCGCCTCCGCGCACGGATCGCCGACCTCGTGTCGGCACGCCGACGCAGGAACGCGCCCCCGTGTGGACCACCCCACCGCCTGTCGCACCGGCGCCGCCGCCGCTTCCCGAGAAGCCCGTCGCAGACGCATCGATGAGCCCGCGCACGTTGCCGGATCCAAGCCCCCCGAGTGCGATCCACAAGCGACGTGTGGGGGTTCTCGCAATTCTCTGGTGCCTCGCGTGCGCGGCTATTGTGACGCGCGTCGTCGATATCCAGGTGCTCCGGCGCGACCGCTTCACCGCCCGCGCAGCGGGGCAGCACGAACGTCAGATCATGCTGGAGGCCCGCCGCGGTCGGATCGTCGACCGGGACGGCGTAGACCTTGCCATGAGCCTGCCCGCCGCATCAGTCGCTATCAACCCACGGAAGGCTCCCCGCGCTTCCTCGCTGGCGGAGCGTATCTCCGAGATCACCGGCGAACCGGCTCCATCGATTCACCGACGCATCCACCGCCCGGATCGTTCATTCGCATGGATCAGCCGGAACGTCGAGCCGGCCACCGCCGCCCGGCTCCAGGAGTTGGCGCCTGACGCCGTGATGCTCCTGAGCGGCACGCGTCGAGTCCACCCGCTCGGCTTTCTCGCGGGCCAGGTGCTCGGGCATGTCGACATCGACAACAACGGCGGAGGCGCCATAGAGCGGACGTTGGAGGATCAGCTCCGAGGGAATGACGGCTGGGTTCGCACACTCGTCGACGCCCGAGGCGACCGCGTTCCGAACACTGCGTCGCCGATCCAACCCGCCCTCGACGGGCATGACGCGACGCTCACTATCGACGCGGATTACCAGGCGATCGTCGAACACGAACTCGCGCTCGCCGTCGAAGCGACCGAAGCTACCGGTGGCGTCGCGGTGCTGTACGACGCATCCACCGGTGCGATCCGCGCGATGGCAAACGTCCCGGTCTACAATCCCGACGAGTACCGCACCACCGACGCCGCCGTGCGCAGGAACCGGGCGATCACCGATCCGTTCGAGCCGGGTTCGACGTTCAAGCTGGTTGCCGCCAGCGCCGCACTCGCTGAAGGCGTGGTGACTCCTTCGGATTCCATCGACTGCCTCCAAGGCCGTATCGAGATCGCCGGCGACACCATCAGCGATTCCCATCCCAACGGCATGCTGGCGTTCAGCGAAGTCATCTCGCACTCGTCGAACGTCGGGACAATCATCGTGTCGCAGCGGCTTGAGTCGGACACCTTCTATCGCTACATCCGCCGCTTCGGCTTCGGCGCGGAGACCGGGATCGCCATGCCCGGCGAGTCGAAAGGCATCCTCGCACCGACCTCGCACTGGTCCGGCAGGAGCCACGCCACGATCGCTATCGGTCAGGAAATCGGCGTAACAGCCCTCCAGATCGCTGCGGCGTACGGAGCGCTCGCCAACGACGGATGGCTGATGCAGCCGCACCTCATCGCATCCACGACGAGCACCGGCAACAACACAGCCCAGATCACGGAGCCCGTTCGCGTGCGTCGCGTCGTTTCGGCGGAAGTGGCCCGGACGATGGTTGACCTGCTCTGCGGCGTCGTCGAGGACGGCACCGGCACCACGGCGCGTATCGCGGGCCTGAGAGTCGCCGGAAAGACAGGCACGGCGCAGATCGCCAGATCCGACGGTCGCGGATACGAGCGCGGTGCCTACACGGCGTCCTTCGCGGGCTTCCTCCCGGACATGGACCCACGGCTCGTGTGTGTGGTCTCCGTCGCACGTCCGAAGACGCACTACTACGGGTCCACGGTCGCCGGCCCCGTCTTCCGCAGGATCATGAACCGAATCCTCAGCCGCGACGTCACGATAGTCCGGAGCGCGCGCGACGACTCAGCCGCCGTCATGCCCAACCTCGTGGGCGGAAGCACGACCGACGCGCTTCAGGTTCTCGCATCGCTGGATACCTACGCTCGATACGTCGGCGACGGCGGCACGATCGTTGGTCAGTGGCCGCCACCTTCCGCGCGCGTGCCCGCCGAGGGTGGCGTGGAACTCATTCTTGCGGAGCGCGATCTCACGGGCCGTCTCGTGCCCGATGTGCGCGGAATGACGGTCCGTCAGGCCGTCGCCCTGCTCCACGCCGGAGGCATGCGTGTCGAGCTGGACGGCACCGGTGTCGTTCGGTCCCAACAGCCGTACCCCGGCAGCAGCGCGCCTCGATCCGGCGTGGTGCATCTGCAGGGGCGTGAGTGGAACTGGACCGCAGCGGCGAGGAGTGCGCGATGACCTCCCGTGACTGGTCCGTCGAAGAAACCGTCGCAGTGGTGCCGGGAGCCCGACTTATCGGCCGGCCCGACGCTTCCTCGCGATTGAGCGCCATCGCGCTCGACTCCCGTGAGACAACGGATGGCGCCCTGTTCTGCGCCCTCCCCGGAACGCGCACGGACGGTGCCGACCACGCCGAGGACGCCGTACGTCGAGGCGCCGCCGCGGTGTTGGCTGAACGCGACATTTCCGGCCTCGATGCCCCGCTGATAGTCGTCCCGGATGCGCGACGCGCACTCGCGATGGTTGCCGCTGCGTGGTATGGCGCTCCCGACCGGGACATGACGCTGATCGGTGTAACGGGCACGAACGGCAAGTCCACCACCGTCCGACTGATCGCAACGATGGCGCAGGCTGCCGGTCACACAGCGGCGACCATCGGAACGCTCGGCGTCTCGCTTGGCGACGACGTGCTCCCGGCGACAATCGCACGGCCAACGACACCGGAGGCGCACGAACTCCGCCAGACTCTCAACATGCTGCGCGACTGCGGCGCCTCGCTCGTCGCGATGGAAGTGTCGTCGCACGCCCTCGCGCTGGATCGCACGTGGGGGCTTCGCTTCGCCGCCGCTGTGTTCACGAACGTCACGCCCGATCATCTCGACTTCCACGGCACACTCGACGCCTATTTGGACGCGAAGGCGCTCCTTTTCGCCGGGCTCGACGACGATGCGGTCTCAGCGGTGAACATCGGCGCGGAGCACGGAAGTCGCATCGCCGAGATCGCACGCGGGAACGTTCTCACGTACGGATATCCCACCGACGCCGACGTGCACCCGATCGAGATCGAAGACGCGCCTCGCATCGCAGGCCGCATCGCGACGCCGAATAGCGAGGTGGAACTCGCGATGCCGCTCGTCGGCGCATTCAACGTCGAGAACGCCATGGCGGCCATCGCCGTGGGGATCGGCATTGGACTGACCCCTGAGCAGATCGCCCGCGGCCTGGCCCGCGCGGAACCGTTGCCGGGGAGGTTCGAGCCGGTCGACGCCGGACAGGATTTCAGCGTCATCGTCGACTACGCCCACACGCCGGACGCGCTTGAGAATGTCCTGCGTACCGCGCGCAACATGACGCAGGGGCGCGTATTCTGCGTCGTCGGTTGCGGCGGCGACAGAGATCGCGCCAAGAGGCCCGTCATGGGTGAGATCGCCACGCGGCTGGCGGATGCGACTGTCTTCACGTCCGACAATCCGCGCACCGAGGCCCCCGACGCCATCCTCGACGAGATCATCGCCGGAGCCTCCCCGCGCAATCCGTTCGAGCGGATCGAGCCGCGCGCGGACGCTATAGCGCGAGCAGTCGACCTCGCCGAACCGGCCGACGTGATCATCATTGCGGGCAAGGGACACGAACCGTATCAGGAAATCGGCCATACAAAGCACCCATTCGATGATCGCACGGAGGCGCGCAAGGCCATCACGCAGCGTCTTGCGCGCGAAACCACACCAGTGAGGCAGTAGGTGGACGCGTACCAGCCGAAAGACATCGCCACCATCGTCGGCGGAGAAGTGCGGGGAGGCTCGCACGGCACCGTGACCGGCGTGAGCATCGACTCGCGTCGCACGAAGCCGGGCGATCTGTTCGTTGCGATCACGACTCCCGCCAACGACGGGCACCGGTTCGTACCGGCCGCGTTCGCGAGCGGAGCGACCGCTGCGCTCGTCTCCGATGCTCAGGCACGTGCTCACCTCCGCGACTGGGATATCCACACGATCATACCCGTCGACGACACCGTGGAAGCCATGCAGGCGTGGTCACACGCCCACCGGAGACGGTATGGCTACCCGATCATCGCGGTGACGGGGTCCAACGGCAAGACGACCACTAAGGAGTTCATAGCGTCCACGCTGGACTCCATGGGACCGATCCTGAAGACCGAGGGCACGCTCAACAACCATCTCGGCGTGCCGATGACGTTGCTTGAGATGACCGAAGCGCACAAAGCCGCCGTCGTCGAGATGGGCATGAACCACGCCGGGGAAATCGCGCTCCTCGGGCGGCTCGCGGAGGCTTCCATCGGCGTGATCACGAACACCGGCCAGGCGCACCTCGAATTCTTCGGCACGCTCGGCGATCTCATCGATGCCAAGTGGGAACTTGCCGGAACACTCACCGGCGACCGCCTCATGGTCCTGAACCGCGACGACGCCGGCCTGCGCGCGCGGGCGGAAGCCTACGACGGGCCGATCTCCTGGTTCGGCATCGAGAACGAGTGCGAATGGACGCCTGATTCGCTCAAGCGCGACGACGACGGCCGCTGGACGTTCGCGGTTCACGGCGTCACCGTCCGAATGCGGGTCCCCGGCAGGCACATGATCGAGAATGCGCTGGCCGCCCTCGCCGTCGCCGACGCCGTGGGGGTTCCGCTGAGCGACGCAGCCGAGGCGCTCGGCCGAACCGAATCCGCGGAGCGTCGTATGCGCTCCCTGGTCATCGACGGCGTGCTCGTGCTGGATGACGCCTACAACGCCAATCCCAGCTCGATGAAGGCGGCGCTGGATACGCTGACGACGCTCGAAGGCCGCCACGTAGCGGTACTCGGCGGGATGCACGAGCTGGGCGAACAGGGCGCCGCTCTGCATCGCGAGGTCGGTCGGTACGCAGCGGACCTCGGCGTCGGCGTCATCGCCGTCGGCGAACTCGGTCAGCACATCGCGGCCGGCGCGGTCGACTCCGGTGGCGTCACCGTGATGGAATGCGAGACCCACGCAGAAGCGACGGACTGGCTTGCGGCATACGTCCGCTCCGGAGTCGTCGTGCTCGTGAAGGGTTCGCGCGGTGAGCGCATGGAAACGGTCATAGATGGGCTGCAATCGCAGATGGTTCGAGACTCCGAAGGGGCGACGCAATGAGTATCCCGGGCCTCCGCATGAAGACGGCCGCCGCAACCCCGGATCGCGCCGGGTCCGAGCGCACGGAGACGACCTCGGTCGCTCTGGAGTCCGTGCCGGACTACGCCTTGGCCGGCGCCTCGCTGCTCCTCGTCGGAATCGGGACCGTGATGGTGTACAGCTCAAGCACGGTGATCGCCGCCGCGAAGTTCGACAGTGCGGCGTTCTTCATGATCCGGCACGCGCAGCACCTCGTAGCCGGGGCGCTGGTCTTCCTCGTCGCTTACCGTCTGCCCATCGACCGGCTGCGCAGGGCCATCACGCCGTTTCTTTTCGCGAGTTTCGTGCTCCTTGTCGCGCCTCTGGTCGTCGGCGAGGCGCACAAGGGAGCGCAGCGCTGGATCAGCGTATTCGGGTTCTCGTTCCAGCCTTCCGAAGTGATGAAGTTCGCGTTGATCCTGTTCCTCTCGGACAGGCTCGCAAGCCAGCAGGAGCGCCTCCGCAGCTTCCGTGACGGCCTCCTGCCACACCTGATCATCACCGGCGCCGCTCTCGCGCTCATTGTCGTCGAGCCGGACCTGAGCACGGCGGTCGCCATCGCGCTCATCGCCGGGACGATCATGATCGCCGCCCGGGTGCGAGCCCGCCACCTCTTCGTTCTCGGAGGCGGCGCGCTGGCCGCGGTGGCCTTGCTCATCGCAGAGGAGCCCTACCGGCTGGAGAGGATCACCGGATACGTCGCCGGCGATCTAGCCGGAGGCGCGAGCTACCAGATACAGCAGGGCTTCGTCGCAATGGGTAGCGGCGGGGTATTCGGTCGCGGCCTCGGGCAGAGCCTACAGAAGTACTTCTACCTCCCGGAGCCATACTCCGACTCCGTGTATCCCATCATCGGCGAAGAGTTCGGACTCTTGGGCACACTCGGCGTTCTGGCCATCTACGGGGCGTTCGCGTGGCGCGCTCTCGTTGTGATACTGGCGCAGGAATCCCTGTTCCGATTCCTGCTTGCGACGGGCTTGGCGGCTAACGTGCTGGTCTACGCCGCGCTGAACATCGGCGTCATGACGGCGCTGCTCCCACCAACGGGACTGCCGTTGCCGTTCATCAGCTATGGCGGCACGTCGCTCGTCTTCAACATGGCCGCTGTCGGCTTGCTTCTGGGCCTGTCTCGACAGCAGCGAGAGGTGGTGCAGACATGAACGCCACCCTCACTACGTCGATGTTCCACAAGGTCCGCCGCATTCACATGATCGGCATCGGCGGAGCGGGAATGAGCGGCATCGCTGAGGTGCTTCACGCGCTCGGCTTCAGCGTCACGGGCTCCGACCAGCGCCTCAGCCCCACGACCGAACGGCTCGCGGAAGTCGGCATCCCGGTCACGGAGGGTCACGCCGCCGAGAACATCGCCGGGGCGCACGTCGTGGTCTACTCCTCGGCAGTCCGTGCCGACAACGTCGAAGTCGTCGCCGCGAAGTCACACGGCATACCGGTCATCGAGCGCGCGGAGATGCTCGGCGAGCTAACGCGCATGCGCTTCACGGTAGGCGTCGCCGGGACACATGGCAAGACGACCACGACCTCGATGATTGGCCACATCCTCACCACGGCGGAGGTGATGCCGACGATCATCGTGGGTGGCATCGCGAAGAGCCTTGGCTCGGGTGGTATTCTCGGCGAAGGACGCTATCTCGTCGTCGAGGCCGATGAGTACGCACGAACTTTCCTGCACATGTACCCAACCGTAGCAGTCGTGACCTCCCTTGAAGAGGATCACCTCGACTGCTACGAAGACCTTGACGATATCCGCTCGGCATTCTCGCAGTATCTCGAACGCATACCGTTCTACGGCTCGGCGGTGATGTGCGCCGACCATCCCAACGTGGAGATGCTCTCGGCGGACCTCGAACGCACCATCGTCCGGTACGGGCTCGGCGCCAACGCGGATCTCGCGGGGCGCGATATTAGCGTCGACGGATTCGCCAGCGAGTTCACCATCGCCGCGTCCGGAGAAGACCTCGGGCGCGTCCGGCTCGAAGTGCCGGGACGACACAACATCCTGAACGCGCTCGCCGCGGTGGCGGTCGGGCTCGAACTCGACGTGCCGTTCGAGGCGATCCGTTCCGGCCTGGTATCGTTCTCCGGCGTAGATCGGCGCTTCCAGATTCGCGGAACCGTGGATGGCGCCACGATCGCCGACGACTACGCTCACCACCCGACGGCGCTGCGGGAAACGATCAGGACCGCGAAGGAAGGGTGGCGAGGCGGCCGAGTGGTCGTCGTGTTCCAGCCGCATCTCTACAGCCGCACGCGCGACTTCCAGGCGGATTTCGCGGACGCCCTCGCGAGCGCTGATGTCGCCTTCGTCACCGACATCTACCCGTCCCGCGAGGCGCCCATACCCGGTGTCAGCAGCGATCTCATCGTAAACACGGCACGCGACCGCGGCGACGACGGCGTCTGCCGGGTTGCAGATCTCGACGACGCCACGAACGCCGCACGGGCGGCCATGCGCGAGGGTGACCTCATCATGACCATTGGCGCCGGCGACGTCCACATCGTGGGACGCAACCTGCTCACGGGAGGTACGACGTGAACGTCTCGCGCGAGGGACAAGGCGGCGGAGCCCGTCTCGAGCAGGCGCCGGTGGCGCCCACGCGCCGACGTGTTCGAGCACGTCGCGCCGGGCTGCTGTCCGCGCTCATCGTAGCTGCGGGATGCTGTGTATGGTTTGGCGGCGCCGCGCTAGTGAAGCTTCCCTGGCGCGTCGTCACGGAAGTCGCGATCGACGGCGCTGAGTATGCGTCTGAAGAGCGCATCCGCGACGCGGTGGCGGTGCAGCTCGGAGAGCCCTTGTTCGCGGTCGACACCGACTCGGTGGTAGCGCGAGTAGAGGCGGTCCCCTGGGTGCTGCGGGCAGAAGTCAGCCGCCGGCTATCGGGACGCCTTGGGGTAACAGTCGTGGAGCGCAAGCCGGTGGGTATCACCTGGGAAGACGGCTTCCGCCTCATCGACGGTACCGGGTATGAGGCGCAGTTCGAAGGACCGACGCCGCCAGATGTCCCGATCGTGAGCCACCTGCCGGAGACGGGCGCATTGCGCAACCAGACTCTCCTGGCGGTGGGCTCGACGCTGGCGACAATCGCGAAGTTGCCGCAGCTTGCTCCCGTTGTCTCGGAGCTGTCGGTCCGCGACCCGGCTATCATCGTGCTCGTGCTCTCGCCGGATGCGGTACCTGTCTGGTTGCCGACCCGGGTTGGCCGCGATCGCCTCGTCGCTCTGGCATCGCTCATCACCCATCACCCGGACGTGTTGCGTCGCGCCCGGTATGTCGACGCGCGCTACCTTGGACGAGTCGCTATCAAGTAGATGCTGCAGATACACACGGATCGTATCCGGGGGAATGGAAAATGGCTACGGGACAGATAGTGGCCGGGCTCGATATCGGCACGACGAAGATCACGACAATCATCGCCGAACTCGACGACCAGGACGGCGTGAACGTAATCGGGATCGGCACCGCTCCGTCGCAGGGCATCGAAGGCGGCGTCGTGATGAATCTCGAAGAGACGGTACACGCTATCATGCAGTCGGCCAGCGACGCGCAACACATGGCGGACGTGCGCATCAACCAGGTGTACACCGGCGTCGCGGGCGACCACATCCGGGGCATCAACGGACACGCCGCGGTGAGCGTCGGACGCGCATCCAACGAGATCACGAGCGACGACGTGCTCCGCGTGATCTCACACGCGAAGACCATCGACATACCGCCGGATCTGACGGTTATCCACGTGATACCGCAGGAGTTCAGCGTCGACAGCCAGAAGCACGTGCGGAATCCCGTCGGCCTGTCCGGCTCGCGCCTTGAGGGCGAGATCCACATCGTGACCGGGGCGGCGACGTCGGTGCAGAATGTTCAGCGCGCTGTGGAACGGGCGGGGCTGGAAGTTGCGGACCTCGTGCTGCAGCCACTCGCGAGCAGCTACTCCGTATTGACGCCCGACGAGCAGGACCTCGGCGTCGTGATGCTCGACATCGGCGGCGGTACGACGGACATCGCCCTGTTCTACCGTCGGACCATCAGGCATACGGCGGTCATAGGCCTGGGCGGCACGAACGTGACGAACGACATCGCTATCGGCACGCATACTCCGATGAACGAGGCAGAGCGTCTCAAGACCGAGCACGGCTGCGCGCTGCTCGACCTCCTGCCGACAGAGAAGGAAATCACGCCGTCCCAGAGCCTGGGCGGCGGCGCGCCGCAGCCTATCGAACATCGCTATCTCACGGAGATCATCGAATCCCGTATGGAAGAGATATTCCAGTTCGCCCGACGGGAGATCGAGCGCACGGACTACGCGGGCATGCTCAACAGCGGGGTCGTGCTGACTGGTGGCGGCGCAATGATCAAGGGCGCCGTGGAACTCGCAAGCAGAATTTTCAACGTGCCGGTGAAACTCGGGGTGCCCACAGGAGTGGGCGGCCTCGTCGAGAAGATCGCGAATCCGATGCACGCAACCGGCGTCGGGCTCGTGCTCTACGGAGCGCAACAGGAACTCCACACGCCGCGGGAAGTAACCGACGACGTGGAGGAATTGACTCAAGGGGAGGGAGATCGATTTGGGGGTGTTTATCGCTGGTTGAGGGAGTTCTTCACCGGCTGAACGATCGACACAGCTCGATCAGCGACCGGGAGAAGTGTTGCAGTTGTCAGCAAACCATCAACGGAGGTGGGCAATGGGGAACATAGCTTTCGAACTCGACCACGAACAGGAACCCGTGGCGAGGATCAAGGTCATCGGCGTCGGTGGCGCCGGTGGAAACGCTATCCAGCGGATGATAGAAGGCGGACTCTCACGCGTAGAATTCATCGCCATCAACACAGACGACCAGGTGCTCCAACGCTCGAGCGCCACAACGCAGATATGCGTCGGGGGCAGCGTGACACGCGGCCTCGGCGCAGGCGGCAGGCCGGAAGTCGGCCGACAGGCCGTCGAGCAGGATCGTGAACGCGTCGCCGGCGCGCTTGCCGGGGCGGATATGGTCTTCATCACGGCAGGCATGGGCGGCGGCACGGGGACCGGAGCGTCCCCGGTGGTTGCAGAGCTCGCGCGAGAGCTGGGTGCGCTCACCGTGGGAGTTGTTACCACACCCTTCATGTTCGAGGGCTCCAAGCGCCTCCGAAGGGCACAGGAGGGGCTCGCCGAGCTACGGGAGAACGTCGACACGCTCATCGTGATCTCGAATCAGCGGCTGCTCCAGGTGCTCCCGGGCAAGACGCCGATCAACGAGGCGTTCCGCGAGGCGGACAACGTGCTCCGCCAGGCGGTGCAGGGCATCACGGACATCATCCTCGTCCCGGGTCTGGTGAACCTCGACTTCGCGGACGTGCGGACGGTGATGTCCCATCGCGGCAATGCCACGATGGGCACCGGCATCGGCGCCGGCGACGATCGGGCGAAACGTTCCGCCCAGGAAGCGATCAGCAGCCCACTCCTGGAGGACGTCTCCATCGATGGCGCGAAGGGTGTGCTGGTGAACATCACGGCCGGTCCCGCGCTCTCCCAGGACGACATCACTGACGTCATGGAGACAATCAACGGAGCCGCCGGAGATGAGGCCGACACGTACTTCGGCGTCGTTCTGGACGACGGAGTGCCCGACGACGAGATCCGGATCACGCTCATCGCGACCGGGTTCGAAGTCGCCGGCGAGGATGAGAGTGAGGAAGAAGAGGTTGCGACCGAGCAAACGGCGAAGGAGGAACCCGTGGCAGCGGAACCCATTCCAACACCCGCACCGGCAGTGGCTCGGCCTGAACCACGTCCACTCCGGCCCATACTCAGCTCGACCGACGATCTCCGGTCCCCCGCCTACCAGCGTAGGACCATGATCGAACTGAAGGTCGACGACGACACACCGGAACCGGCGCTCGAACCGGACGAGCCACAGCATGAGGAGGTGTCGGCGGCTACCGATGACATCCGCGTGCCAACGTTCATCCGCAAGGCGCGTCAGCGTGGGTAAGGGACATCTGGCGTTCGGATGCCGTGCTCGGTCGGTTGCAGGAGAGGACGCTCGGCAGCTATATTTTGAGTCTGCGTAACGCAAATCAGGCGGCGTAGCTCAGCTGGTTAGAGCAGCGGAATCATAATCCGCGTGTCCGGGGTTCAAGTCCCTGCGCCGCTACCAAATACTCGGTCCCATTGCCCAAGAACCGCGGTAACCTCTCTGGTTGCCGCGGTTCTTCTGTATCTGGCACGCCGCCATACGCCGTACCGCGATTCGCGCGTCGGCCAAACCAACAGTGTCAGGCGTGTCTGGCCGGAAGGGACGTAGAGCTTCCGCTGTTGGTGCCCAGGGGGCGCTTCATTACCTAAGCGCCCCCTGAACCGTAACGCCACGCACCGTCCGGCGCGCGGAGGGGACATTACCTCACGATGGTCATCCGCTGCACACCGACGAACTCGCCGGCCACGAAACGGACCACGTATACGCCCGACGCAACTGCCACGCCGCGAGCATCCGTGCCGTTCCAGACTGCTTCGTAGACCCCTGCATTCAGGTTCGTGTTGGCGAGAACGACAACCCTCCGCCCAAGCAGGTCGTAGACTTCCAACAGCACGTTCACATCCGCCGCCAGGTGATAGGGGATGCGTGTGCTCGGGTTGAATGGGTTAGGTGTGTTCTGCAGGAGAGCGAACTTGTCGGGTACCATGCTCGCGCTGATGCCGCTCGGCACTGAGGCCGACGTCTCAACGCTGAGCGCCCCCAGGTTGTCGTGGATGTCCTGACCTCTGACAACGTAGTAGTTGCTGGTGCCGGTCAGCGGATCTCCATCTACGAACACCGTATCCATCGTCGTAGCGATGGGGGCGAGATCCGCCACGTCGATGTTTGGCGAGTCGCTCCGATAGATGAGGTAGCGTCGCAGATCGGTTTCGGCCAGCGGCTGCCAACTCAGCGTAACTTTGCCCGCCACGAATGCCGCCGGACGCAGATTCGGAGCCGCCGGCGAAATGTTATCCACCGAGTACCCGCCGGCGGCCACGGACTTGAAGAACTCGTCGGGGTCGCTTGCATGGGCGACGACCATGAAGTGATGCATACCATCTGTGGCCGACGTGGAATCGTAGAGTGTCCCGGCAGTGAATGCGTACGAATTGAGACGCAGCGCGGGCTGATCCGCAAGCCATTCCCAGTCGTACGGGACGCCGCCATACTCAGCGAGCCGGTACCTGCCGTTGGCAACCCTCGGCATTCCCGGCGGCATCGCACGCCATACGCTGTAGTACGGCAGCACGTTGACGTCGTTGTCCAGCGGAGAGGCATCCCACCTGACGGAAACCTTTCCGCCCTGGTCATTCGGGACATCCCTGACCACGATGCGGGAGGGCTCGCCCAGGAATGTCATGGCGATACCCTGAGAGGTCTCATGTTCGACGCCGCCACCGCCGTTGTCCATCGTTGCGACGTTGAAGTGGTAGTCGTGCTCGGTGTCGAACTGCACGTCGTCATCGTTGCCGGTGTCCAGGTCTCGACCCAGCTCGACGGTCCAGATGCCGTCGGACCAGTTCGCCGCGAATTCTATGTCGCCTCGACTTCCTGTCGGTGCTCGCAGAATCCGTTCAGGCACAATGGCGTTGAGCGCGGCGTACGCGGGCCAATATGTCGCAGCGTCCGCGTCGCTAACACCCGTTGTCCCGTCGCCGGCAACCTCGCCACTGTCGATCTCGCTCTGCGTCAACACCATCGCGTCGGCGTAGTCTGTCGGTGCGGTTTCGATGTATTTCGGGCGAGTAGCGTCGCCAATTCGGTTGCGCCCATACGTGCTCGACCCGGCATCGCCGTAGCGCCCGCGGTCCCCACCACCGTCCTGCGCGACGTATTTGTCGTCCGCGAATCCGACCATCGTGAGCGAGCCGGCGGTGACTTCGTTCGTCGTCGCGTCGACGGTGAGTCCGGAGCCGCTCATGGACAAGACGGGCCCACTTCGGCCGGCCTTGGTGTGCCACATGTCGGCCGTTCCCGACAGCAGCCAGGAGCCCGGGTCGCTGACGTGGCACTTCGCCATGCAGCCCATGTTCGTGAGTTCGCCGGTCGTCTCCGTGATCGGGAAGTAGAACGCAATGCGATCCTCCGACTGATCCCCGTCCAGCGTTTGCCAACTGGCGGACTCCCAACTCCACGCGCCTCCACGAGTCAGGCTGGCCGTGGGATCGGCCCATGACGCCCGCATGTACAGGCGATCGGAGGTGTACATGGCCTTCAGACTGGTCGAGTTGCCGCTGTCGAAGCCGTGGCAGGACGAACACAGAGTGATATCCGTCGTCGCCCCCATGGGAACGTCGAGATTCGGCGCGTAATCCCATATGTCGTCGGTGAGACCATCAACGGTTGGCTCGTCCCCTGGGCCGACGGGCAGCACACCGAGCATGCCGGCCATGTCGACGGGACCGGGCGGCGGCTCTGGCGCCAGTCTCAACACGATGCCCGCGGAGGTCTCGTGCTCTGCACCGCCGCCGCCATTGTCCATCGTCGCGATGTTGAGGTGGTATTCCTGCCCGGCGACGAACTGCAGGTCGTCACCATTTCCGGTGTCGAGGGCTCGTCCCATCTCGACGGTCCAGATTCCGTCGGACCACGTCGCCGCGAAGTCGATGTCCCCTCGGCTTCCCGTCGGTACCCGCAGAATCCGTTCCGGTATAATGGCGTTGAGCGCAGCGTACGCGGGCCAGTACGTGGCGGCGTCCGCGTCGCTCACACCCGTTGTCGCGTCGCCAGCCACTTCGCCATCATCGATCTCGACCTGCGTCAACACCATCGCGTCGGCGTAGTCAGCGGGTGCGGTCTCGATGTATTTCGGGCGGGTAGCGTCCCCAATCCGGTTCCGCGCGTAGGTGCTCGATCCGGCATCGCCGTAGCGCCCTCGATCGGCACCACCGTCCTGCGCGACGTGCTTGTCGTCGGCAAACCCCACCATCGTCAGCGTTCCGGCCGTGACTTCATTCGTCGTTGCGTCGATGGTGAGGCCCGAACCGGACATGGACAGGACAGGTCCACTTCGGCCGGCTTTGGTGTGCCACATGTCGGCCGTTCCCGTCAGCAACCAGGAGCCCGGGTCGGTAACGTGGCACTTCGCCATGCAGCCGGCGTTAGCAAGCTCACCGGTCGTCGCAGTCATCGGGAAGTACAGCGCGATGCGATCCTCCGACTGATCGCCGTCGAGCGTCTGCCAACTGGCGGACTCCCAGCTCCACGCGCCACCACGGGTGAGACTGGCGGTGGAGTCAGGCCACGACGCCCGTATGAAGATGCGATCGGATGTGTACACGGCCTTCAGACTGGTCGAGTTCCCGCCGTTGAAGCCGTGGCAGGACGCACAGGAGGCGATGTCAGTGGTTGCGCCCATCGGCACGTCGAGGCCGAGCGCGTCATCCCAGACCGCGTCCGTGGCGCCATCGATGATCGGTTGGTCCGCGCCTGAGACTCTCAGCGCGTTCAGAGTGCCCGCACTGTAGAGCAGTACTAGCTTGTGCGGCCATCGGTAGCCCGAAGGTGAGTACGACGAGCAAGGACAGGTATTGCGTTCGCATGCATGTCATGGTAGTCCTCCACATGAGGAAAGGGTCAGATACCCGGACACATCTGCATGTGCCATATCTGCACCGGCGTATATGCGGATTTGCTGGCTCATGACATGATTACTGACTGACTACTCACCCTATAATAGATGATCCCATCCAGTATCCAAACCCGTCCTGGAGGAGACGCTCGATCTGCCATCTGCGCCAACGGATTCCCATGGTGGATTAGCGACGATGACG
>CAZEAI010000014.1:57971-64630 GCA_964510105.1 uncultured bacterium | reverse complement strand
AAGGCAGGCCGCCAGACAGGGGTACGAGACCAGCGGCGACCTCGTGTCCTTGTGCCCAACGTGTGCCCGACTTCTGAAGGAGCAGGGAATCATAGGGGGCTAGGTTCGCCGCCGGCTGCGCGGCGTGAGCGACTGCGTAGGTCCGGCAGGTGGCGATTCGTACGATGATGATGGCGATGTGTTTCTCCAGAACACCGATGCAATCATGCGGCGACTGGTGAAGCAGCTTCCCCGCTGGATCGGCGCGGCGACGAGGCGGGCCGGTTGCCGCTGAGGTCGGCCCCGTCTGCGTACATTCCCGTGTTCCGCCGTCGCAAGGGTCTGGTGGACCGGGTCAAACGCGGTGGGTTCGGCCATCCGTTCGTGCCTACTCTTGAGTAGCACGCTGGCAGCGGACACGACGTTGGAGGCCCCCGCCATGATCTCGCTCGGACACGTCCTACTCACCACCGCAGCGCTCCTCGCGTCAGCCGCCACGGTCGAAGCAGCGGATGCCGCCGTCGTCCTGACACGGGACGGAGCTGCACGAGTGCCGGTGTTGATTCCGGCGGATGCCGACACGGCGGAGCGGCTCGCGGCTTCGGAGGTTGCGTCGTACCTGCGGAAGATCACCGGAGCGACGTTTGCCATCCAGCCCGAGCGAGGCGACGAGGCGCGGGGGATTTTCGTCGGGCGCACCCGCCCCGCCGAGGAGTTCCGCGCTGAACGTGACTCCGTCGGCACGGAAGGCTACGTGGTCGACGTGTCGTCCGGCAGAATCGTCCTGACGGGCGGAGGTCCGTTCGGGACGCTGTACGGCGCGTACGCATTTCTGGAGCACCTCGGGGTGCGGTGGTACGCGCCGGGCGATCTCGGCGAGGTCGTCCCGAGTACGCCGACGCTGGAGGTCCAGCAGACGCGGATGGTCTCGCGTCCGGCGTTTGCGCTGCGGTGGGTCGGCTTCAATCGGTGGAGCCTGCGCAACGGCGCGAACTCGATCGCCGTCGGCGATCTGCCGCGTGGATTTACCGTCGCGCCGCGTATCTACCACACACAGCGACACATCATGCCGACGGAGCTGTGCCTCGACGAGCATCCCGAATACTATGCTCTCGTCGACGGTAGCCGGATGTGCGACCGCGACGTGAAGCTGTGCTACGGCAATCCCGAGGTCGCGGCCGTTGTCGCCGAGCGGATGCTGGAGATGGTGCGCGCGTCGCGGTCGATCGATCTCATCTCGTTTTCGCCGACCGACGGGCAGAACTGGTGCGAGTGCGATCTCTGTCTCGCACTGGACGAGGACGTCACCGCGTCCGACGTGCGATACTCGCGGCGTTCGCTGATATTCTACAACCGGATCGCGAGCGAGATGCGCAGTCGACTCCGCCCGGGCGAAGCCATGCCGGAGATCCTCGTCGGCGCGTACAACGTCTACAACAGGCCGCCGCTGGACACGTCGATCCGCGCGGATTCCTCGCTGAGCGTCATCATCACCCACTACGACGACTACTGCAAGGTTCATCCAATCGACGATCCGGCGTGCCCGAAGAACGCCGTGTACCGGGACCTGGTCCGCGCATGGCAGGATCGTGGCGCACGGAACGTGTACTACTACGAGTACTACCTCAAGGGAAACTGGTTCGGCCTGCCCTGGCCGATCGTGCATGGCATTCGCCGCGACATTCCTTGGTACGCGTCTGTCGGATCGGGCGGCGTGTACACGCAGTACAACAACTCCAACACGTGGACGTACCTCCTGGACTACTATGTTGCGGCGAAGTTGCTCTGGGACCCGCATCTGGACGTGGACGCGCTGCTCGACGAGTTCTACCGCCGCTTCTACGGCCCTGCGGCAGAACCCATGCGCGCCTACTACGAGGAACTCGAAGCGGCCATGCTCGGCACCGGGCGGCATTTCCCGGGAAACGCCGCGGGGAACGCGTCGCAGGTCTTCACGCCGTCGCTCCTGAAACGTATCGGCGATCTCGTCGCCTCCGCACGGGTGCGCGCCCGGGAAGCCGATACCCAGGATTTCGCGGAACGCGTCGAGCGGGTGCGGCTCGAACTCGACTACGCGGATTGGCTCATGCCGTACCTGCGAGCGCGCAGAGAGGTGATGAGCGCGCGTACGCCGGAGGACGTGGCGCGCGCCACGGTCGAAGCGCGCGACGCATATGACGGGGTCATCGGCTACCTCGATGAGCACGGCAGTCGCTTGGATGGCCTCGGCGTCCTCCGGCTGCGTGCCGCCCGCAAGTACCTTACGCGCGTTCGCGCCGAGACGGAGGGACGCTTCGAACGCGGACGCTTCGACCTGGTATCTTCCGGGCTCGTGAATCGCTGGCTCATCGCCGGACCGTTCGACAACACCGACTGGGAAGGCCACGTCCGCGCATATCTCCCGGAGACGCAGCGCGATCCGGAAGCGGAATACGTCGGCAAGGATGGCCGGGAACTCCGGTGGGAACCGTACGATTTCAGGCCGTGGGACGGCTACGTGGACCTCGACGTCTTCCTGGACGACGAGGACTGGGCCGTGGCTTACGCGCTCGCCTGGGTGGAGGCGGACCAACCGATAGATGCGCAAGTGCGGCTCGGCAGCAACGATTCGGTCGTACTCTGGATCGGCGACGAGAAGGTTCACGATAACGACGCCGAACGTCTCGCTACAGTGGACGAGGATATCGTCCCGGTGCGAATTCCCGCCGGCAGGACGCCGATTCTCGTGAAGATCGGTCAGTCGGGCGGGTCGTGGGGCCTCTTCTTCCGCATCACGGATGAGGACGGCGAGCCGATCGACGGCCTCCGGTACACGTTGGAGCCGTAGCCCGGCTTCGGTTGCCGCTGCGATGCTCGTTGCGCCGGAACGGGCGCCTCCGCAGATTACACACTTGGGTGCTTGCGGGTGCCCCGGCGTCTGCAAGGCTCATTTCTCATCGCGCGGAAGCGACTGTGATCCACCCCGATCAACACCAGGCCGAATCTCCCCTCCTCCGCGATCCGAACCTGCTCGCCATCTTCGGCGTGACGCTCATGGCGATCCTCGGCGTGGCAAGCGTCGCCCCCGCGTTCCCGAAGGCCGTGGCCGAACTCGGCATATCGACGCAGTCCGTTGGCTTGCTCATCACGGCGTTCACGCTGCCGGGAGTCATCCTCGCGCCGGTGTTGGGCATCCTCGCCGACCGCTGGGGCAGGCGTCGGATACTTGTTCCATCGCTGTTCCTCTTCGGGATTGCGGGCGGCGCGTGTGGGTTCATCGAGTCGTTCCCGGTCATCGTAGCGCTGCGGCTCGTCCAGGGCGTGGGAGCGGCGTCGCTCGGCGTGCTGCCGGTGACGATCATCGGCGATCTGTACGCGGGCCGTCGGCGCGCGGCGGCGATGGGCTACAACGCGAGCGTGCTGAGCGTCGGAACCGGCATGTTCCCCATGATCGGCGGCGCGCTTGCCGGAATTGCGTGGTACTTCCCGTTCATGCTTGCGTTCCTCGCGATCCCCATCGGGCTGCTCGTGATCGTGGCGCTCCGCAACCCCGAACCGCGCTGGGAGGCGAAGCTGAGCGACTACCTCCGCGGCGTCTGGTCGACCATCGCCGAGCGCCGGGCCATTGCCTTGCTCATTGCGATCACGGCGCTGTTCATCGTTCTGTACGGCTCGTTCCTGACGTATTTCCCGTTGCTGCTCGGAGTCGAGTTCGGCGCGCCGCCGGCGATGATCGGGATCATCATGGCGGCCATGTCGTTCACGACCGCGGTGGTCTCAAGCCAGCTCGGTCGTCTGACGCGCTGGGCGTCCGAGCTTTCGCTCCTGCGGGCGGCGTTCGCACTGTATGCCGTCGCGCTGTTGATGGTGCCGCTCATGCCGGGGACGTGGTATTTCCTGATCCCCGTCGTCGTGTACGGACTCGGGCACGGCGTGGCGATACCCAGCCAGATGACCCTTCAGGCGCACCTTGCGCCGCCGGAGCAGCGCGCGGCATTCATGTCGGCGTTCGGGATGGTGCTCCGGCTCGGGCAGACGCTTGGACCGCTGGTGATAGGCCTGTTCTATGCCGCCGGCGGCATGGATGCCACCTTCCACGGCGGAGCGGCGGTCGCGCTCACCGGATTTCTTGCCCTGCTGCTGCTCTACCGCGAACCAGCGCCCCGTTCCGAGGCGGCGTCTCCTTCGGAGACGTGACGGCATGATTCGGGACCGCTTCCACCAGAGCCTTCGCGCGTTCAGTTCTCGGAACTTCCGGCTCTTCTTCGCCGGGCAGAGCGTCTCCCTCCTTGGGACGTGGATGCAGCGGATCGCCATGGGCTGGCTCGTCTATCGCCTGACCGACTCCGCGTTCATGCTCGGTCTCATCGGTTTCACGAACCTCGCGCCGATGTTCTTCATCGGCCCGTTCGGCGGCGTAATAGCGGACCGGCGGAATCGCCATCGGACCCTCGTTGCGACGCAGAGCCTGGCCATGCTTCAAGCAGCGATCCTCACGGCGCTTACCCTCACCGGGCACGTGGAAGTGTGGCACATCGTCGTCCTGAGCCTGTTCCTGGGCGTGGTGACGGCGTTCGACGTGCCCGTGCGACAGTCGCTCGTGGTCCAGCTCGTGGACCGGAAGGAAGACCTCGGTAACGCCATCGCGTTGGGCAGCACGAGCTTCAACATCGCCCGTCTGCTCGGACCGTCGCTGGCCGGTCTGCTGACGGCGTACGTCGGCGAGTGGCTCTGTTTTCTCGCGAACACGGTCACGTTCGGCGTCGTGATCGTCGCCCTGCTCGCGATGCGAATCCCGCCCATCGAGCGCGATACGAATCCCGCCCGTCCCGTCCGCGCGCTCGTCGACGGCGTGAAGTACGCGTTCGGTATGTCGCCTATTCGAACGATCCTGTTCCTTCTTGCGACGTTCAGCCTGTTTGGGATTCCCTACGCCACGCTGATGCCGGTCTTCGCGCGAGACATCCTCGGAGGCGGCGCCGAGACGCTCGGGTTCCTCATGGCGTCGGCCGGAGGAGGAGCGATGATCGGGGCGCTCTATCTCGCGTCGCGCACCGGCGTCGGCGGGATGGGGCGCGTCATACCCGTGGCCGCGACGCTGTTCGCGGTTGGGGTGATGGTGTTCTCGCAATCGCGAGTTCTCTGGCTGTCGTACGCCGCCGTTGCGGCGGCAGGTTTCGGGCAGCAGCTCGCGACCGCCGGCTCCAATATCACCGTGCAGACCATCGTCGACGATGACATGCGCGGGCGTGTGATGAGCCTATTCACGGTCTCCATACTCGGTATGGTTCCGTTCGGGGCGCTCCTGGCGGGTACGCTCGCCGAGGTGCTCGGAGCCCCGCTGACTGTCGCGATGAGTTCGTCAGTCGTTCTCGTGACGGCAGTCGTCTTCCGGACCCGGATGCCGCTAATTCGAGGCTCGAGCCGGCAGACGTACGACGATCCGGTTGGCCCGGTATGAGACCGTGGGCCGGGCGGGTTCGGCCAGCGGCGTGGCGCTCCTATCTTACACCCCTTGATGATCGAACGAAACCGTACCTCGCAGGAAGGCCGACATGAGCAGTGCCGATATCTGGAGTCCGCTTCCACAGGAAGAAGTCGTCAACGCAGTTGAACGTCGCGGTCCGGTTCGTCCTCCACTGGTCATGGCGAAGTGGTGGGGCGAGGGATTGCACGAGCAATACGGCGAGCGTCTCGACGAATTCGACAAGTATCCCGACGATGTCAGCATCCAGATGATCCCGCCGCTGGACGTCGCCCGCATGGGCCTGTCATGGCAGGCTCCGGGCGGTAAGGCGCATGACAGCCGCTTCGTCATCGGTGACTGGTCCCAACTCGATGAGTTCATCGACAAGCTCATCTACGCGGACGACGACGATGCCGCGTTCGATGACCTCGCGAAGCGCGTCGCGGCTGTGCGGGCGGAGGGCAAGTACGTCCTGTTCGGCTGGTGGGGCCTGTTCTTCGAACGGCCGTGGGGCCTCCGGGGTATGGAGAACCTCATGATCGACTACTACACCGAGCAGGAGAGCGTCCACCGGCTGCACTCCGCGCTGGCGGACGTGTACATCAGCTACATCCGGCGCGCCGCGCGTGAGTTCTCGCCTGACGGATTCTGGACGAGCGACGACCTCGGCCACCAGACGCAGAGCATGATGCGGCCGGAGACCTTCGATGCGCTGCTCAAGCCATACTACTCCCGCGTCGGCGCGGAACTACGAGAGCATGGGACGCACTTCTGGCTGCACTCGTGTGGCAACAACACGCTGCTGATGCCGTCGCTCATCGAGGCGGGTGTCGACGTGTTCCACCCCGTGCAGAAACACACGATGGACGAGCAGTCCATCGCCGACGAGTTCGGTGACCAGATCACGTTTCTCGCCGGCATCGACGTGCAGCACACGCTGCAGGAACTCGACCCGGCGGGGGTCCGGGAAGAGGTCCGCTTCATCATCGATACGTTCGACCGGCCCGAGGGCGGCATGTGCATCGCCGCCGGGAATGGCATCGTCTCCGGCACGCCGTTCGAGAATATCGACGCGTTCCTCGACGAGGCGGTCCGCTACGGCGCGGAGCATCGCGCGCGATTTGGGTAGAGCATCTGTTCGGACATCCGGTGTGAGCGCGGTACCTGCGTTGCAGCGCCGTGCTCACCATCGTTATGGGGGCGGGGGGGGGGGGGGGGGGGGGGGGGTGGGGGG
>CAZEAI010000014.1:7607-57961 GCA_964510105.1 uncultured bacterium | reverse complement strand
CACCCCCGGCCCCGCACTACCTTCTCTCTCTTCGTCTTCATCCCCACGCCATTGTCGAGGTAACCGTCATGCAGGATTGGCAAGATCCCCGTATCGTCGAGAAGAACAAGGAACCGGGTCACGTCGAGCGCATACCGTATCCCGACGCAACCAGCGCCCTCGCGGCTGACCGGGCGTCGTCGCCGTGGTGCCGGATACTGAACGGGACGTGGCGATTTCACCTCGCGCCCGTGCCCGAGCAAGCGCCGGACGGGATCGAAGCGCGCGGTTTCGACGATCCCGCCGATGGCTGGTGCGACATAGCGGTTCCCGGCAACTGGGAGCTTCAGGGTCACGACAAGCCGATCTACACCAACGTCAAGATGCCGTTCCCGAACGACCTCTACCCCGGCTACCCGCCCGACGACAACCCCACCGGCAGCTACCGCACGACGTTCGACGTTCCGGCCGACTGGGACGGGCGTCGCGTATTCCTGCTGTTCGAGGGCGTCGATTCGGCGTTCCATCTCTGGGTGAACGGCCACGACGTGGGCTACTCCCAGGGCAGCAGGCTGCCCGCTGAGTTCGATCTCACCGAGTACGTTCAAGCGGGCGAGAACACGCTGGCACTGCGCGTCTACCGGTGGAGCGATGGGAGTTGGGTCGAAGACCAGGACTACTGGTGGCTCTCGGGCGTATATCGCGACGTGGTGCTCTACAGCCTGCCCGAGATGAGCATCCGCGACTTCACGGTCAGGACGCCGCTGGACGACGACTATCGCGATGCCCGGATGCAAGTGAGCATGAAGCTGCGGAACGATGCGGCTCACGACGTTTCGCCACGAATCGAATTGACTCTGCTCAATGCCGACGGAGAGGCGGTCCGGCTCGCCGACGCGCATGCCGAACTCACGGTCGCTGCCGGCGATGAGGCCGGCGACCACGTCGTTGTGAGCTTCGACCAGGCAGTAGCGAATCCGCGTAAATGGTCCGACGAAGACCCCTACCTCTACTCACTCGTCATCACGCTGCGAGACGGTGACGACGTACTCGATGTGCTCTCGTCGCCTGTGGGCTTCCGCACGGTGGAGTTGCTGGATGGCGGCATCCACGTGAACGGGCGTCGCATCACCATCAAGGGCGTGAATCGGCACGAAATCGATCCCGACACCGGCCGGACGCTCAGCACGGAGTCGATGATCCGCGACATCGAACTCATGAAGCGTTTCAACATCAATGCCGTCCGCACGGCGCACTATCCCAACGATCCGCGCTGGTACGACCTGTGCGACCAGTACGGCATCTACCTCTGGGACGAGGCCAACATCGAGTCGCACGCGGTGAGCGAGAAGCCGTCGCGCGATCCCGATTGGGAGCACGCATTTCTCGAACGTGGGCAGCGCATGGTCGAGCGCGACAAGAACCACCCGTCGGTGCTCGTGTGGAGCATGGGCAACGAGGCGGGCTACGGCCCGAACCACACGAAGCTCTCCGATTGGATTCGCGCCAATGATCCGACGCGCCTGGTTCACTACGAGCCCGCGGACAGCCTCCCCACGGTGGATATCATCGGGCCCATGTATCCCGACATGAACCGGCTGCGGCACTTGGCCGAGCGCCACGATCCGCACGACCGTCCCGTCATCATGTGCGAGTACGCCCACGCCATGGGGAATAGCTGTGGCAACCTCAAGGAATACTGGGAGATGATCCGTTCCCTGCGGAATCTGCAGGGCGGCTTCATCTGGGACTGGGTCGACCAGGGCCTGCGCAAGACCGACGAGGATGGTGTCGAGTACTTCGCGTACGGTGGCGACTTCGGCGACGAGGAGAACGACGGCAACTTCTGCATCAACGGCATGATCAACCCGGACCGACTCCCGCACCCCGCCTGCTGGGAGTACAAGAAGCTCATCCAGCCGGTATCGGTCGCCGCGAATGACCTCACCGCCGGCGTTATCACCATCGCGAACGAATACGCACACACGACGCTCGCGCACCTGGCCGGAGCGTGGCGCATCACGTGCGACGGCGAGGAGATCGCGCGCGGATCGATCGCACCGCTTGGCATCGGTCCGGGGGAGAGCGCCGACGTGACGCTCGATCTCTCGAGCCCGGCGATCGCCCCCGGCGCGGAGTATCACCTCACCGTGAGCTTCGGGCTGACCGACGACGCGACATGGGCGCGGGCCGGTCACGAAGTCGCATGGGAGCAGTTCGTGCTCCCGTGGAGCACGGAGCGGCCGGCGCTCGAAGTCCCGGGTGCTCCCACGCTGAACGTCGAGGAGACGGGCGACTGCATCGCCGTGTCTGGCGACGGATTCGCCGTCGCGTTCTCCCGTGCGCACGGAACCATCGACTCGTTCGTCACCGGCGGCGTCGAACTTGTGGAGGCCGGGCCGCGGCTGAATGCGTGGCGCGCGCCGACGGACAACGACATGATCAAGCTCAGCCCGAACGACGCGAAACCTGGTGCGCAGTGGATCGTCGCGGGTCTCGACCGACTTGAGCACCGCGTTCGTTCGGTCGCGACTACGCGTCGCGACGCTGATGAGATCGTTGTGCGCGCGGAGTCGAGCGTCGGCGTCACGCTGGACGGCATTGGCTTCACGCCGCGCTTTGGCGTGACCTACACGTACCGCGTCCTTGCGACGGGCGACGTGCTCCTCACAACCGACGTGCATCCCGATCCGACGTTGCCCGGACTCGCTCGCATCGGTTTGCAGATGACGCTGCCGGGTGGCCTGGAACGACTGGAGTGGTTCGGCCCGGGCCCGCACGAGACATACGTCGACCGGAAGTCCGGCGCGCAGGTCGGCCGCTACGCCGGAAGCGTGTCCGAGCAGCTCTTCCCGTATGTGATGCCGCAGGAGAGCGGCAACAAGGTCGATGTCCGCTGGGCCGCGCTCTCGGATGACGCCGGTGTGGGCCTGCTCGTCGCTGCGATGCAGGATGGGCCGCCGCTCCAGGTGAATGCGATGCACTTCACCGACCGGGATCTCGCCGACGCCTACCACACCAACGAACTCGCGCCGCGCGAGGAGATCACGCTCAGCGTGGATGTTTCGCAGATGGGGCTTGGCGGCGCGAGTTGCGGTCCGGGTGTGCTGCCGCAGTACACGGTGAAGCCTGAGCCTGTGAGCTGGACGATGCGCATGCGTGGTGTGTCGGCGGGTGACGACGTCGCGGCGCTGGCGAGGGTCGCTGTGGGGTGACTCAGGCGTTGCCGCGCGGGCGGACGGCGTATCGCAGGAACAGCTCATCGCCCACCTGCTCGAATGATTCGAGAGTGAGCGAAATAGCGTTATCAAGCGACAGCCCCTCACCGCCCAGCAACGTCGGTGCGGAACGACCGCCGTACAGAAGCGGGCTGATGGTGAGGTGAAGCTCGTCCACCAGGCCCGCGGACACGCACGCGAAGTTCAGGTCGCCGCCGCCGAGCAGCAGGATACGACGCATTCCGCGCGCCTCAAGCGCGGCGAGGATGGCCGCCACGTCGACGTCGTCCTGCCCGCGCGCGATGACTTCAGCATGTCCGTCAAATGTGGCGCGTGCAGCGGCTTCCTGCGCGGCCGTTGTGGCGACGGCGCGTGGAATGTCTTGCTCGGTGAAGAACGGTAGATCGAGCGGCAGGTCGAGCGAGCGAGTGGCGATGACGCTCGCGGGCTGCGGTTGCTGACCGGAGCGACTTCGCTGCTGTAGGTAATCCTCACTCCGGACGACGAACGTCCCACCGTACGCGCGAAGCGTCCCCGCCGCCATGAAGAGAGCGTCCGCCCAGGCGACGTGCTCCCGCAGTCGACGCCGGTCCTCCGCGCTCCCGAAATGGGCTGCTTCGCGATCCACCGTCGCGATCTTGCCGTCGGCGGTGCTCGCCATGACGCAGCGAACCGTCGCCCCGCGACTGCGGGGATCATGCGTGGGAGCTGTCATCCCCGTAAGCCCTCTCGCTTCGTCATCGAATCTACTCGCGCGCATGGTCGGTGCAACGCCTCGCGTGAAGACGTGTAGAACCGCCCTCACCGCGCCCCTGCTACGCTCGGTCGACCCTCTCCCGCAGGCGGGAGAACGTGGCGCGGCGGAGAGCGAAGCTCGCAGCCAAGCCGGGTGAGGGCGAGGCCACCCCACACATCATGCAACCGCCTGCTCGGGCTGCGTCTCAGCGGTCTCTTCCGTCGGCTGCTGCAACCCCGTCGGTGGCCGGACGAACGTCGCGACGACCGTGCTCATCAATGCCAGCGCCGCCGCGCCGACAAACACGTACTCGAATCCAAAGAGCATCCACGTCGCTCCACCCAGCATGGGGATCGACATGCTCACGGCATGGTCGAGTGTCACTCCGAGCGAGAGCGTCGCGGTCACGTCTTCGGGCTTCTCCGCCATTTTCTGCACGTATGTCGTTCGCGCCATCCCCACGGCGAACAGAAGCTGGTCCAGAATGAAGGCGCCGTACACGATCGCGAGCACCCAGCCGGTTGTGCCGAGACGGTGCGCGAAGCCGTACGCCATGCACACGCCGACGAGCGCGATCCCGTCCACCATCAGCACGCGCCGCTCGCCGAACCGATCGATGAGCCACCCCACCGTCGGTTGCCACATGATACCGACGGCGGCGGCGATTACCGCTAGCGCGGCGAAGGTGGATGGACCCCGGTGGAAGACCGTGATGAGAACCCACGGCGCGAACGTGATGAAGATCTGCTTGCGCGCGCCGAACAGAATCGAGAGAGCGTAGTACACCCGGTAGCGCCAGTTGAAGACGAGCTTCGGTCGCGGCTTCTGGACGTCGCCCGCCGGCAGTTTCATGCGAAGAAGCGTCAGCGCTGCTATGGTGGCGATTCCGGCGCCGATGAGAAATGCCGTGTGGTATGTCTTCAGCGAGGCGCCGAGCGTGTGGAAGAACCACCATCCGAAGGCGGCGCCAAGGATTCCGGCTGAGGTCGTGATGCTGCCGATCCGCCCCAGCAGCGATGCCTGACGGCCCTCCTTGGCAAAGCTTAGGATGATCGACGAGCGCATCGGCATCATGAGATGCTCCCCTGCAGACATCGCCACGAGGAACAGCACCATGGTACCGTAGTTCGCGCCAGCCCACGCGAGGCCGAGCATACCAATCGCTTGCGCGGCCACGGCGACCGACGCGGTTCGTACCTCCGGCAGGAAGAAGAGCAGGCCGGAGGTTACCGCAACGAGGAATCCGGGCAGCTCGCGCGGGAACTCGAGCTGTCCTCGCTCCGCTGCCGACAGGCCGAACGTGTCGCGCAGATAGTTGTTGAATGCCGGGCCGACGACGCCCCCGGCGATGGCCGTCAGGCACATGCCGGTGACGAACCATCGCAGATTCGGCGGCATGGCTCTCCAGCGGCTCGGGAGCGACTGGATGAACGTGGCGGCGACTCCTAGTGGCATGGTGCTCCTTGTATGGTCCGTTGAACGCACAGCAGGCCAGGCAATCCTGCCCCGCTCGCTTCGCTCTCGTGCTACATGCCCGACTGGATCGTCGGGCCACTCCGACGACTGGCAAACGGCACAACATCACACCGCGTGCCGTGTCACCGCTCGACGATCGGTCCGTACTTCTCCACGCGACGATAGTTGTCGCCCCAGATCGTGTTGGCGCGCGTCTCCGCGAGGGCGTCCATGTCGATGTCGCCGATCAGGACTTCCTCGCCCTCGCCGGCCAGCGCGACGATATCGCCCGAGAAGTCGATGATGACGCTCTGCCCGTTGTGCGGCGCGGAGTGGTTCGCCATGGCCACGTGGACGACATTCTCGAACGCCCGCGTCTGGAGCTGTCCCATCCGCTTCGACTCGATCCCGCACGCGTTCGGCACGATGATCACGTCGGCTCCCTTGAGCATGAGTACACGCGCGCTCTCCGGATGCTCGCGATCATAGCAGATCATGATACCTACGTTCACTGTGCGGCCGCCTATCTCCAGCGGCCAGACGTACCAGTCGTCGCCGTCCTCGCACAGATGCTCCATCGACGAGAATGTGCAGACGTGTACCTTGCTGTACGTTCCGATGTGCGTTCCGTCAGGGCCGTAGAAGAATGCGGAGTTGTAGAGCTTCCCGTCACGTATCTCGCACGCGCCCGCGACGAGGTGTATACGGAGTTCGCCGGCCAGCGCCGCGAGCTTCCGCGAGTACGGTCCGTCAGCGGTCTCGGCGGTATCGCGCATCTGCTCGACGAACGCGTCCCACGCGGCTCCCTCGGTTGCTTCCGGGCGTGGGTATCCCGTCAGGAACATCTCCACGGCGCACACGAGATGTGCACCGCCGGCAGCCGCCGTACGGACGCCATCAGCCAGCTTCGCGAAGTTGCCGTCGCGGTCGAACGGTTCGTACGCCTGCTGGACCATCGCCAGCCGGATTCTCGCGCTCATGGAGTGTCCTCGTGCCGGTGAGACGGGGTGTTCGGGGTCTTACAAAGTATACCGTACGTCTCCGGGCGGCGGAAGCGGCACCAGAGAGCGGTCTCGCGTACGTCGGCGAGCGCGTCCAGGTCGATGTTGCCGATCACGATCTGCTCGGCCTTGTCGGCTTCTGCGACGATGGAGCCACGCGGGTCGACGACCATGCTCCTTCCACCATAGTCTTCGGCATGATTCGCCATGCCGACCGCGACGGCGCTCTCGAACGCTCTCACGCGAAGTTGCATGAGCCGCATGTCGTTTATGCCACCAGCGTTCGGCACGAGTACCACATCTGCTCCTTTGAGCATCAGTGCGCGGAATGCCTCCGGATACTCGCGGTCACAGCATATCGCGACCCCAACTCGCACGTCATGACCGTTGATAGACATTGGCCAGACGTGCCACGAGTCGCCCGGTTCGCACAGGTACTCCCCCGCAAACCAGTGAGCCGTATGCACTTTGCGGTACGTACCAGCGTGCCGCCCGTCGGATCCGAACACGAACGCTGCGTTGTGGAGTCGATCGCTATCCAGTTCGCAGATCCCGGCGACGATGACCACGCCGCAGTCGGCCGCGACTTCCCCGATACGCCGAGCATAGGGTCCATCCGGTGACTCAGCTGTCCCATGGAAGCGACCCTGGAATTCGCTCCATGAGACGTCGTCCTTATCGAGTTGCTCGAACATCGGTAGCGGTACGTGGGGCATAGTACGTAGCTTGCCGTCGGCGCCCCGGAACATCGGATATCCGGTGAGGAACATCTCCGGCAGGCACACCAGATTGGCACCGTCGCTTGCCGCCTGACGGATCGCTGCTTCAGCCTTCGCGAGATTCGCGTCTCGCTCGAACGGAGTGTACGACTGCTGTACGAGGGCGATTCGGACGGTGCGGGACATGTGCGGCTTCCTGTCGTTTCGCGCGAAGCGGTGCGCTACATCAGCAGCCGACGCATCTCCGCTGCGAGGCGCGCGAATTCCGGCTCCACGAGAATGTCCGGCCTCCGGGGACGGGCGAACGCGACGGGGATGTCGGCGATGAAGCAGCCAGGACGGTTGCTCATGACCAGCACCCGGTCGGAGAGAAACACCGCCTCAGGGATGCTGTGCGTGACGAGAATCGTTGTGACGCCGGCCTGCTCGCAGATCCGTGCGAGTTCCAGTTGCATCTTCTCCCGCGTGATCTGATCGAGGGCGGCGAACGGCTCATCGAGCAGGAGCACCTTGGGCTGCAGAACGAGCGCCCGTGCGATGCCGACGCGCGACTGCATCCCACCGGAAAGCTCGGATGGATACGCGTCCTCGAACCCGATCAGGCCGACGAGATCGATAAGTTCCGCGACGCGGCTTCGCACCGGCTGTCCGGCGATGTCGCCGACTCCGGCGATCTCCGCCGTAAGCTCGATATTCTGTGCGGCGGTGCGCCAGGGAAGCAGCGCCGGACGCTGGAAGACCATGCCGATCAGCCTGCGTTCCCGAGCCTCACACGGCGTGTGGTCCAGAATCCGGATCGTGCCGCTCGATGGGGATTCCAGATCGGCCATCATCCGGAGCAGCGTCGTCTTGCCGCAACCCGACGGCCCGAGTATCGCCGTGAACGAACCGCGCCCGCACGTGACGTCGACGGGGAGGACAGCCTCCACCGTGCGTTCGTCCGATCTGAACGTCTTGCTCACTCCGTTGAGGATGATCGCCATGTCCATCTTCCTGACCGATCTCCAGTCGGAGCGCCCTGCACCGGTCCATCCGGCGCCGATGGGTTCGGCGAGGGAATGTCGCACGCCGCGGATGACTCCGCAAGCGCGTTGGGGTCTCGGCCTCCCGTAGCGGCGCACTGAATAGGAGCTATCGGTCGGACCAAATATGCGACTTGCACATCACGCACTCCATCTCTACATTCTCCGGCGTCGGGGAGGACACCCCCGGTTCACACCACTCAGCATACTCTGACGGCGCGAAGATTTGTCTGGTCATTCATTACTCTCCGAGGGGTCACCATGACGCTCGAACGACGGTCGCTGGCGAAGCGCGTAAGCGCTGAGACCGGATGCACCGATGCGCTCGCATACGATGCGCTCGGAGCGCTGTTCGACAACATGCGGGACAACCTCGTCGCCGGTGACCGCGTGGAGATTCGCGGTTTCGGCACACTTGAGGTGAAGGACACGAAGGGCAAGCCCGGCGCCCGAAATCCGCGCACGAACGAGGTCACCCCAGTGCCGCCGCACCGTCTTGCGCGATTCCGCCCCGGAAAGATCCTGCGCGACGCGATGAAGACCCCCATCGACGGTACGAACTCAGACGACTGATCAGCGCGCCGTCGCTTTCTCCACCCCGTCTCCTTACGACTCTCAGCGGCAGCCTCTCCCCGTGGGCACGTAGCGGACGCGTGCGTTCTGAGTAGAATCGTGGCTACACGACGGCGATCGTCTTGAACGCCACTCGCGCCCGACACGTTGTCGCGCTCTAATCGTCCCTGGTGAGCCGATTCGCCGGAGCACGAAGCCAGGAACGGCCGGAATCAGGAGTGAGGAGGCGGGACAGTTGGCCGCCCCTTTTCATGTACCAGCGCCTGCTTGCGGGGAAAGAGCATCGCTGTCAGGATACCCGGCAACCAATCCTCTCGTTCATTCTGAGCGTAGCGAGGAATGACGGCGTCGTGACATGCTTGAGGAGCTTTGACAAGCCCGATACCGCGGCACAGGGAATTGGGTCGATCCACGCAGGCGAACACTAGCCGGATTTCGCCACGCCTCGGTGCTCGCGGTCCCACTGGTGGATGATCGGCACGAGCTTGAGCGCGTATTCGTACTTGTTGAATGGTGGCACCAGATAGATGCCCGGTGCTCCCGCGTCGAGGGCTACCTCGATGAGTTCCGCCGCCACGGAAATTCCCTCCTCGCGCGACCGGCCCTCGTCGACCGTCCGCATGCGATCCAGGATACCGTCCGGGATTCGGATGCCGGGCACCTCATTGTGCAGGAACTCCGCGTTTCGACGGCTCGCCAGCGGCATGATTCCGCAGAAGACGGGGGTGTCCGGGAACTCCACCCGCACGCGCTCGTAAAGCTCCCGGATTCGGTCGGCATCGTAGAGCGGCTGGGTCAGGACGTACTGCGCCCCTGCCTCGATCTTCCGCCCGAGCCGTTTCAGTTGTCCGTCGATGCGCTGCCCGCTCGGGTCGAGAGCGCAGCCGATGACGAAATCCGTCGGGCGCTGGATGGATGCCCCCGCGAGGTTCTCACCGCTGTTGAGCGTGCTGATGAGCTTGATGAGGCCGATTGAGTTTGTGTCGAAAACAGACGATGCGCCGATGTTCGCCATGCTCGCTGGGTCGCCGGTAATCGCGAGCATGTATTTCAAGCCCAACGCCGCCGCGCCGAGCAGCTCGGACTGCTGCCCGATGAGATTGCGGTCGCGGCAGGCGCAGTGAACGATGACCGGCAGGTCGATCTCGCTCTGCACGAGGTGGCTCATGACGAACGTCGACATGCGGATCGACGCGAGCGAGTTATCCGCCGACGTGAGCGCGTCGATGCCCGCCGTCTTCAGCGCCTGAGCCGCCTCCAGCACCCCTGCGTAGTCGAGCCCCTTCGGTGGGTCGATCTCCACCAGGATCATCGTGCGGTCGATCACGTCGTCCATGAACCCTCTCGGACGGCGCTCGATGCGCTCGTACGCCTCCTCGGGAGGCGTTGGGCGGCGCACGACAACGCGTCTGGCGGGCGCGCGCCCTCGCAGGCGCTCAGCGATGAGCCGTATGTGGTCCGGTCCGGTGCCGCAGCACCCACCGATGATGTTCGCCCCGGCGTCGACCAGCTCCGCCGCGCGGTCCGCGATGTAGTCCGGTGTCGACAGGAACACGTACCGCCCGTCGACGTACTGCGGGTAGCTGGCGTTCGGCAACGCGCTGATGGGCATGTCACTCATCCCGGCCATGCGCCGGACATACGGGATGAGTCCCGTCGGGCCGCTGCCGCAGTTGCCGCCGACGGCGTCCGCGCCGTGCGCCGCGAGGTGACGGAGCGCGCGTACGGCCGCTTCTCCCTCTGAGCGGCCCGTGCGGTCGAACTCGCTGAACGCCATCTCGCAGACCACCGGCAGGTCGGGCGCGATCTTCCGCACGGCCATGAGCGCCGCGGTGAGCATGTCGAGCCCGGTGAATGTTTCCAGTACGAAGAGATCGACACCGGCTCCGGCGAGAATCGTTGCCTGCTCGCCGAAGATCTCGGCCATCTGATCGGGTGTAAGCTCGTCCTCCGCCGCCTTCGCCGTGATCGGTCCCATTGCTCCGGCAACAAGCACGTCCCGACCGGCGGCCTCTCGCGCCAGTCGGACGCCGGCAGCGTTGATATCCTCGATGTGGGCGTCGAGCCCTTTCTGAGCCAGGGAAAGCCGGTTCGCCTGGAACGTGTTCGTCTCCAACAGCTCCGCGCCGACGGACACGTACTGCCGGTGTATCTCGCGTACGCGGTCCGGAGCGAGGCGGTTCATGTCCTCGAACGCGCTATCCCACGGAATGCCTTCTGCGTGGAGCTGCGTGCCCATGGCGCCGTCCGCGATGAGCAGCCGGTCGCGTACGCGGTCGAGAAACTGGTTGCGCGTCATCGTGTTCCTCTCGCTATGTGCATGCTATCGCTAACTCCTGATGAACCGCCGACGACGGTGATTCCTTCCGCTCAGAACGATACTTCACGCGCCGTGCCATCGATGACGACACGGGCGCCAATCCCGGTTCGCTCGACGGCTACCTCGGGGGCTTCGGAGCCTCGGAACGGCACGAACGCGACGACGTATTCGATCGGGAAATCGCTCGTGCGCACGGCGGCTACCTCCCAGGACGGCTCGATCTTGCCGTATTCCGCGCTGAACCAGCCGCGCACCACGGGCTCCTCCTGACCGCGAGCCGCGTCGAGGGTCATGGTATCCGAATTGGAGAACGCGACGCGCAGGTTTCCGCCGTCGGCGCCGTATTGCGTTGTTACAACGCCGTGCGAGTCGTCGCAGACAACGTCGCCCGGGTAGAAGTGTAGCAGAAAACGGAATTCGTGCTCGTCGCTCAAGTCGGCTGTCAGCCGGTCCCGAATCAGCCAGAATGGTTGCTGTGAGCTATCCGGGTCGCCTTTGCAAAACACCATCCACCGCTCGTGAACGACGCCGTCGAGCCGTTCATCGGCCCACGGCTGGTCGTACCGCGCGTACGCGACATCCTGCTCCGGCGTGCTCGTCCATGGCAGGTCGGTCGGTTCGGTTGCGACCCACGATGAGCGATCCGGGTCGGTGCGTTTCCAGTGCTGGGGCGCGCCGTCGATGAGTACGATGTTGTGCCCCGGTCCGTTGCAGAGATACATCCGTCGTGGTACGTGCTCGTACGTGTATCGCCCCATCGTTCCCACGAGGGGCGTTCCGTACGCCCAGAGTTCAAACGTGAGCGCGTCCTCGTGCACGTGACCCGCGCCAAGCGGAGCCGTCTCGAAGAAGCCGTAGAGCGAGTCGGAATTCCACCCGGATCGCATGATCACGCGCCGCACCCACGGGAAGCGATGGCTGAGGTGTTTGGGGGGGCTGCCCTCCGCGCCCTGCGTGGCGGCGTAGATGAAGTCCGGCCGGTCATACTTCACGCCCGCCCCGCGAAGCGGACCACGCACATCGCGCAGCTCGGCATCGTTGAGCATGGGCTGGTAGCCGTCGGGGCGCATCATGTACATCACGTGCTCCCACATGGATATGATCCTGTCGCGGTACTCGTCCGAGAACCCGTGTCCGGGTCCGAGCACGCGTTCCATTCGCTCCAACGCGTTTGTGAACGTGTGGATGCCGACGAAGATGTACCCGGTGCTGTACTCGATGTGTGCGCCGTCCGGGTGGACCTGACGCGCCATCTCTCGCTCGAACCGTTCCGTTGCGATGCGCACCCATTCCCCTGCGCGCTTGAACTCCGGGATGAGGAGTCCGCAAGCGAGCAGACCGTTCGATTCCATGAGCAGCCAGTTGTTGATCTTCGGGTGCTCGATGAGCATCTCCGCGTGCTCGGCGATGGAGCGCAGATAGTGAAGCCACACCTCCCGCGAGAACGCTTCGCTCTCCTTCATCGCCCGCAGGATCGCAGGCCAGGGGCCGCCCATCCGCAGCCCCGCCTCGATCGTTCGCCACGCCGCTCGGTCGTCGACGCTCGCCGGGTGGCCTCCGACCCACGTGCGCACTTCGTCGGCAAGCTCCTCGGCATACCGCTCGTCGCGCGTGGCGAGGTATGCCGAGGCAAGTGCAGGCCAGTGGAAATGCCGATTGAGTCCCCATGTCCACTCCCAGTCGGTGCCCGGCTTGTAGGTCCAGTCGTAGTCGCCCGCAGGCACCACGCCGTCTTCGTTGTAGAACGTGAACTCGCGGCGGAGAGCGCGTTCCGCCGCCTCGACGGCGTTCTCGCCGGCTGCTGCGATGGACTCCGGGTCGGGCTCTTCGCGCGTGCGGAAATACGCCACAAGCTCGTTCAACGCGCCGGAGAGGTCGAGGCGCTCCGCGGCGTCGCGGACAGCTTCGAGCCCGGGGTAGTCCAGGTCAAGCGACGAGAGCAGCGGATGCAGGGGCATGGAGTCGGGCATGTGTTCCTCGATCTTTCGCTGGCTGGGGTACGGATGGGGCGAATATACGCGATATCGTTTGGGACTCCCCCCTATCTGTCACCTGCTATGGCATCCTTCCCCCGGAACGGGCGAGACCGCGTCATGTCTGATATGCCGGTGTGGTGACAGGCGGGAACCGTCTCCTCCGTCCGACGTGGGAACCGGCGTCATTCAGAGCGCAGCAGGGGATGCCTCGATCCGGCACCTTTCGCGCGAGCACGCCATCCTGCTCCCTTCGGGGGAAGGATGGCGGGGCCGCGAACGCGTCGCGTTCGTAGGCACGGTCAGGAAGGGGGAGATTCGGGGAGGGAATGTCCGCTAGCGCCGCCCACCGCCCTACATCCGCCAGCCGAGCGCCTCGTCGAGCATGGCGAGGTAGTTCTCCACCGGGATGTAGCTCGCGACGCTCGAGCCACTGCCCACGGGCGAGCGCGTTACTGGTACTGTCACCGGACAGCGGCGTCCGGCGTCGGTGAGAACGTGACGCCTTCGAGCGGTCGTCCGTCGACATCTGCAAGTCGTAGTGCAAAACCCCACCCACCGGACTTGTTGTACGCCTTCACCACGATCTCCGATCTTCCCGCCGGTAACGTGGCGTACGCTATGTTCTCGTCCATATGCACGCCGCGCTCACCCACATACTTCATGACGACCCGTCCGTTTATGCGAACGAGTGTGTCTCCGCTGCTTCCGAGTCTCAGTTGAACATCTTGCTCGATGGGACTCGACACAGAGCACACGGCGAATACAACGGTATTGTCGCCGCGGACACTTGGCGAAGTGCATCCGAAATAGGACACCACTCCGGTGTTAGTTTGGGCATGCTCCCAACTCACCTCTGCACCATCCTTGCCCTGGTAGGCCGCTGCAAGATCGATGCGTTCGTCCGGCGGAAACAGAGAGTCCAGACCCGGTGAATCTGCCGCGTCGAAGGGGAAGGCAATGTGCCACGCCGGAGGTACGCCAGGAATCTCCGGTTCTTCGCCCTGCAAACCGATGGCACGCAAGCGGGCGGCGGCCATCTCCGGCCGCTCCGGCCGCACATCCAGACCGCCGGTGGCACGAACTTCCCCGTTGATCTCCCTGATCGCACGAGTCATCTCCGGATCGTCGTTGAATCCGTAGTAGCGGTGTCCGTAGACCTCCACGTCCTGGAGATTGGCGTACGCCATCAAACCGGCCGCGCCCTCCCGAACGAAATCCTCTGCCTGTTCGCGTATCTCGAATGCAGTCAGCGGACCTGGTTTGTTCCATTTGCCGCCCCAGAAAGCCTGGTAGAGCCCGATGAAGGGGATTTCCGGTTCGATCCTCCGGGCGGTAGAGAGGATCGCCTGAGTGTCGAGGGAGGTCATCTGGCGGTTATATTCCCACGACTGGCTGGGATACCAGTACAGCACCATCGCGTCACAGGCGCCGGGACCAAAGTTCGACATTGCATCAGGACTGTTGAAGCCGGCGCTGACAGGGTGTTTCCCGTCGACTTCGTGGACAACCTGCGTGAGGGCTCGCATCAATGAGCGAACGTCGCCGGGAGTGTCATCCAACGCCCAGTATCCCCAGAGGTTCGGTGAGTCCTTCACACGCGCGACATCTGCCGCCAGCGGTTCCGGCCAGAACATGGTGATGCCGTTACGATGAGCTGAGGCTCTTGTACCTTCTGCGCCGCGCTCACAACCAATCAACTCAGTCTCACTCGATTCTGAGTAGCGTACTTTCTCATCATCTATCACGACAATGCCCGGTCCGGGATCGAGCCGCCCGCGGGACTCGTACGAGATCGTCGTGGCATCCGCGCTGATATCGACCGATAGGCGTGGACTGCTGTGCGCCGGCCCGGTGATAGTGTACGACGCCTTGAACCCGTTCTCGAATGCGAATCGTCCCATCGGGGTAGCGGGGTCGAATATCTCCGGATTCACTGAAGTGGCGAAGTTGAACCCCGTGTCGTGCGCCATCTGCAGGTCTTCCAACGTGCGCACTCGAAACACACCGAGTATCGGCACGCCGTCGATCTGGTAAGCATTGTGCAACTTCATTTGCATGGATTCCTCCAACCGCCCCTTCCGCTCACATCCGCCAGCCGAGCGCCTCGTCGAGCATGGCGAGGTAGTTCTCCACCGGGATGTAGCTCGCGACGCTGCTGCCGCTGCCCACGGCGAACCGTCCGACCGCCGAGCATCGATCCATGATCTCCCGCGTGCGCGTGCGGACATCCTCGACGCTGCCACGGGCGAGCGTGTCGATGTCCATGCCGCCCAGCGCCGCGATTCGGTCGCCGTACGTGCCGAGGAAATCCTCGATCGGGACGATGATGTCCTCGAACGAGTGCTTCCCGTCGATGCCCACGTCGTCGATGAGATCGGGCATGAGTTCGACCATATTCCCGCACGAATGGAGGAAGTACGGGCGGCCGTGCGCGTGGGAGATTTCCGCGAAGCGCTTGTGCCAGGGCAGGCAGTACTCGCGGAGGTGATCCGGCTTGATCATCGTGCCCGTCTTGTGGCCCATGTCGTCGCCCTGGAACGCGCAACTGATGTTTTCCAGGCCGTGGAGTTGTTCGTAGAACTCCGCCATGAGCCCGCCGACGCGATCCGACACCGCCTTCACGAGTTCCGGGTCGTCATAGAGCATCAGGCTCAGGCCCTCGAGCGACAGCATCTGCGAGAGGTGCTCGAAGATGCCGCCGCCGTGGGAGACGATGAAGCCGAGGCCGTCGGGCAGGTTGTCGTTGATATGCTCGAATATGGAGAAGTCGAATTCATCGACTTTAGGCCACGGGTAGCGTTCGAAGTCCTCCCACGACTCGATTGCGCCGCTGTGCTCATCGACCCACGACCGGTCCCTGTTCGCGTCAGTCGCCGTATCGGCGGTGCAGAGACTCTTCGACGGGAAATGTAGCGCCTGCTCCAGCCGCACGAAGTCGTAGCCCATGCGATACCAGAAGTCGATGTAGTTGTCGAGCCAGAGCATGGGCGGTCCGGCGTCACCGGGCATCGCCCACGTCTGCCCGAGCATCTCCTCGCCAATACGCCGCCTGAGCAGGTCGTCGACGAGGTATTCCACCATCGGCGGGCGGGCGGGCTGCTCGCGCTTGCCGGTGAGGTATTCGAAATACGCCGCTCCGTCGGGCGTGGGGTTGTCGATGGGTATGTTGGGGTATGCGGACATGTGGGGTCTCCGAGTGGTGATAGCGTGACGACTCGGAGAAACTACGACCGGGGAGCGTGGGGGGCGAGGTGCGAGGCGGAACGGGAGGCATAGATGCTCGCGAGGCGGGATATTCCGCCGACGCCCTTTCCGCATCGGTTGCGCTCTTCTAGATTCCTGTACGATGAGTCACGAGGCGAAACGCGTGCGGATCATGAGCGAGCGGATACGTGGTAAATCGCCGGTTCGCCTCACAGGAAGGGCTGTTCGATGAGACCTAGTCGCCGTTCGTATATGATTTGGGTCGCCATGATCGCGCTTGGCGTGATAGCCGGGCTCGGCTGCGAATCGGTCTCTCTGCGGGCCATGAAGATCTACATGCAGCAGCAGAACTGGGAGAAGGCTCTGGAGCAGGGCTACCAGGCTACTCGCCAAGACCCCAGTGACGCGCAGGCGTGGTTCAACATGTCCTATGTCGCCTCGCAGCTCGACCGATTCGACATCATGCTTGACGCGATGGCGCGCACACATCACCTGACCAGCGAGTACGACGACGCGATTCGGGATATCAAGACGGTCGAGTACAATGATCTCTACAACCGGGCCGTTGCTCAGTACAGTGGAGGCGAGCTAGAGGCTGCGGCCAGGAAACTCGGGACGGCCTCCCTGATACAGCCGGAGCGCGCACACGCTCACAAGGTGCTGGGTATGATCGCGCAGAGGCAGGGCAATACTGAACTCGCGGTCGAGCACTACGCCCGCGTGCTCGAGATCGACCCAGCCGATGTCGAGGTCGCGCGTTTGCACTCCGCGATACTCGCGGATTCGGAGGATCGGGAGACGGCGATCTCGGCGATCGAAGGCGGTGGTGATCTTGCTGGCAACAAGGTCGGAACTGGAGGTTCTTCAGCCCGCAGGGCTACGGAGAGCTCATCTCCTGCAAGGCAAAGCATGGGCCCTTCCATAGACATCGCGGTCGTGGAGTTCATAGCTGTGGAGATTCGTGAAACGGAGGCTCAGATTCTCTCGGATCGGCTTCGCGTAGAGCTCGGAAATACGGGGCGTTTTCAGGTCATCGAGCGGGAAAGGATGGATGAGATTCTACGCGAGCAAGGCTTTCAGCAGAGCGGACTATGTAGAACCGATCAATGTGTTGTGGAGATCGGTCAGTTGATAGGCGTTTCTAGGATTGTTGCAGGGACGATCGGCAAGCTCGGAAGCACATACACGGTCACCGCGCGAATGGTAGATGTTGAGACGGGACGGATTGTCGCCCAGGAAGCCTATGATTGTCGGTGTGAAGTAGACGAACTACTGAGTGGCATGAGGAACGTAGCTTTGATGCTCGCAAGAGCATCGGGTTAGTCCTTCGCTGACCGCCCCGGCTATGCAGGCTGTGCGCGTACCCAGCCGCGATCCGCAAATCCGTCAACCGGCGCACACTCGATGCAGCCGAAGCATACGGAACGTCGCCTCCACTTCGCGCACGGCGGCGGTGCGCCGACCCTCGCTCAGCCCCATATGCGCGCCGAGCACACCGTAGCGATTCGGCTGCTCCCGGAGATACTCCGGCGGTAGCCGCCACGTGCCCGTGTCTGTCCTGAAGCCATTGAGATGAGCGAGCGCGTCGCGTAACCACCGATGTTGACGTGCCACCGGGAAGCGCGCCATCGGCTCCAGCCGTAGCACGAGCGCATCGGGCTGGAACGAATCGCCGTCGAGCCCGGTGTACCCCGGCAGATCGGCCCTCCAGCCGATTGCGTGATACCGGCGCGGGCCGCTCCGCATGATGCCGTAGCCGCGCGGCAGCGCCTGGTACTCCGGGTCCAGCACCCACGCCAGCACACGCTCGACCTGATCGCGCGCTCCGCCGTCGAGCGCTTCCGCGGGCAGGTACGCCATCCACATCATGTCGTGGATCGTCGGCAGGGCGACCCATCCATGCGCGACCAGATCCGGGTCGACCAGCCTGTGGCGCCGGAACGCCGCCGGGATGCCGAGAAATCCCGCGCGGTCGACGTAGATATCCTGCGGTGAACGCTCGCGACATGTACGAGCGAGGTCGGCGAGGCGTTGCAGGCAGAATACACGAGTTGGTTCGTCGTCGTATCCCGCTCGGATGACGCCCCATGCAACGATCGAACGGTCGAGATCGTCGAAAGTCTCGAACGGCTGGGTGCCCGCCATCATTTCGCGAAACGGCGCCATACGCTCGTCGAGCGGCGGCATTCCGGCGCGCAGGCCCAGGTCGAGAAGTTTCGCCGCTGCGTTCTCGAACGCGGTATCCTTGCTGGAGTGGATGTCCGGCGGCATCAGACGGTCGAGCCACGTGCTCGCGAGACCGGATGCCAGCAGGTCCGCGCGGAGGGCATCGAGATCATACGCCTCCGGGTTCGGGGCGACCTCCGTCGCCGTTCGCCAACGAATCGCCGGTCCGCCGTGCTCCATGAGCCAGGGCACCAGTTGGCGCCACAGGACGAGATCGTCCGAGGGTACGAGGTCGTGCCTGGGGATCAGGTCGCCGTGCTTGTCAGTCGTCACCGCCGGGCTCCTCGTCTCCGAACCGTACGCTTCGCGTACCTCGCTCGTCGCCCGTGTGTTCCGTCAGCAGGCCGTACAGCTCCGGGCGGCGCGCCATGAGCCAGCGTTGCCCGGTCGACTCCGCCAGGAGCGACGCGTCGAGATCGGCGACCACCATGTCGTTCCCGATCATCGATGTTTCGGCGATGGTCCGGCCGTACGGATCGAGGATCATGGCGTTGCCGGTGCGCACCTCGTCGTCGTCCCGGCCGACGCCGTTCGAGAACACGACGAACATGCCGTTGTCGTGCGCGCGACTCGGCAGCCAGCGCAGGATCCAACCGCGCCCCTTGGGGCCCTGAAACTCCGCTTGGAGCGTTGCGGGATCGATGTCGCGCCGTTCCCACAGCTCGACGTCTATGGGGCCCATGGCGTGTGGGCTGCGCGAGCGGCACCCGCCGGTCTGGTGCGGTGCGAGCAGCACCTCTGCTCCCATGAGCGCGGTGATCCGCGCGTTCTCGACGATGTTGTTGTCGTAGCAGATCAGCACGCCGACCCGGACGCCCTGCGGCGTGTCGAACACGGTGAATTCGTCACCACTCGAAATATGCGCGCTGACGAATGCATGCAGCTTGCGATGGCGCGCGACAGCGCCGTCCGGCATCGCGACGACGTACGTGTTGAAGAGCCGCCCGTCCTCCCCCCGCTCGACCAGGCCCGCGCCGATTGTCATCTCATGGCGTCGCGCGAGGTCGAGCAGGATCCCGGTTGACCGACCGTTCGGTACAGGTTCGGCAAGCGTCTCCAACTCGTCGCGGAAGAGGTTCCGCAGATGCCAGTGGCCGGTGATGCAGCACTCCGGGAACGCCAGAAACTGCACCTCCCGCTTCGCTGCCTCGTCGGCGAATCGTTCGATGAGGCAGCAGTTGTAGGTCTTGTTGCCCGGTGCGTGGTGGAATTGCACCGTGGCAACGCGCACGTCGTTCATGTTCCAGCCCCCCGTCAGGCCAGCTCCCGAGACACGGCCTGCACCCTCTCTCGGCTCTGGCTCGCGAACGCCTCTACGTACCTGACTACTGGTACGGTCCGCTCCCCCTTTGCGCCTCGGCGCGAGATACACTCAGAACAGTTCCCGCAGAAGCTCTGTCGCGGCATCGACGACCGTGTCGAGCGCGTCCGGAGCCCGGCGCGACCACCAGGACAGGTCCGCTTCGTGGCCGCCGCGCGGAAACGCGTCGCGTGTCGGCATATACCCGCTGTAGTGCGATGTGCAGTGTGCGACGAACGTCGGATACGCCGGCGATTCGATCTTGAGCCGGAGTTGCCCTTCCACGAACGGCTCGCCCGGCAGGCCCACGAGGCCGATGTCGCCGATGCGCATCACCTGCACCTCGTATGGTTCCTCCGGTGTCCGGCGTCGAACCAGGTCCAGGCTCACCAGCGCTGCCGCTCGGTACCACGTTCCGTCGAGTTCGCCCGATTCGTCGACCACGGGCTTCGGGTCGCGCTCGATGCGTTCCCGTGCGGCGGCGAGCGCATCCGCATCGATCTCGCGCATCGGAAGCGTGAGGTCGAGCATTCGATATCCGAGCTGCGGGGAATCCGAGAACTGCACGACGCCGAGCGCACGCTTCGCCGTCTCCGCGAGTTCTTTTCCCATGCGCTCGTGGTCGGGCACGAAGTCAGGTGTGTACGCAGGCCACGGATTGATGTTTCCGCAGCATCCGTTGAGCACAACGCCCACGGGCGCGGGAGCCACGGAATCGACATCGGCAGCGCCGACCGTGTCGGGGAGCCTGTCCTCCCCAAGCATCTGGGCGAGTTCACTCGCCCAGATGCCGGGCCAATCGGCGCTCACCTGACCGTGATGGTTCTTCCCGCGGTAGTAGAAGACGTTCACCGGATGGCACGTGTAGTGCAGCAGGAGCGCGATAGTCCGCATGTTGTCGCCCTGCACCCAGACGACGCCGACCTCGGGGTCGATCGGCCCTTCGACGTAGCGGTAGTCAGTCTGCCCGAGCGGCTTGTCTATCGACGAATACACCCACGGCATGGCGCAGGTCCCATCCCGCCGGATAGCTCGCCGGTTGAACGCGAGATCGTCGCGTGTCGCGCATGACGACCCGATACGCGCCGGGCGGAGAGATGCGACCGCCCGCTCCACGGCATCGATTGCGCCGGTTGTCGCTTGCTCGAAGAACGCCTCGTCGTGGAGATTCACCCAGTCGAACTCGGGATCGAGCGGGAAGTCCTTGTCGAGCATGAAGCCGCTCGTGGATGGCGCCGAATGCGTCTGTGTTCCGTGCACCATCAGCGCGGAGGGATCGATTCCGCATCGCTCGGCCGCCGCCCGTATCCGCTCGGTGCAGGGCGCCGTGACGATGGTTACATCCAGCGAGACGATGCCCATGCGATGGCCGTCCTGCTCGAACACGACTGCTTTCGCGAAGAGCGGATCGAGCACGGAGGTCGCTGTGTGATGCGCTGCGACCGCACCGGCGAGTGGCGTGCCGAGGCGTGGCGTAATGTCGGCCTGCGCGGCGCCGGCGTGGAGTCGGCCCGGTGTCGAGTTCGTCATGAATCGCTCTCCTCGATGATCGGATGCGGTGTCTCGTAGCGCTCGGAGGCCGGTCAGGGCACTGTGTACGCCTTCGGCTATTCCTTACCATTCTACACACATAGTGTACTGATCTCCGATACCGGCCGGTCTACGAAGAGAAACACATTCGATGTTGTCATCCTCCTACACGGACCATCTGGAAGACCTGAGATCTAGGGCGCAGGTGGCCAGACAGCTGCAGCTCAACGGCCGGATAAACGAGCTGGACGAGCAGGACAATGCCTTCCATAGTTGGTACAGATTCGTCCTCTCATACCCTCCCCATCTAGTACGGAAATATGTTCAGGACTTTGGGCTGGAGAAGGGCTCGTGTGTCCTCGATCCTTTCTGTGGTACCGGGACAACACTTGTCGAGGCCAAGCTGAACGGGTACAGATCGATCGGTATCGAAGCTAATCCCATGGCATATTTCGCCAGCAAAGTGAAGACCGATTGGTCGGTCGACCCCAACAGCCTGCTCAGAAGTGCCTTGGAGATCGCTGATGAAACACTGGGGAGGCTGAGCAGTCAAGGCATCGATGACAACGATACGTGGTGCGGCACCGAAGACGCCGCGCGATTGCGCACACTAGGCCGCGAACAAGAACGGCTACTCATCACCGATTCCATTAGTCCACTCCCTCTCCACAAGGTCCTTGAGCTGCGCGACGTCATTAGGCAACACAGGGATGCAGACTACTATGATCACCTTCGACTCGCATTCGCGAACGCTCTCGTGTTTCGCTTCAGCAATCTCAAGTTCGGGCCCGAGGTTGGCCTAGGAAGAATCAGGCATGACGTACCAGTGATCGCGGGCTGGCTGGACGAGGTCGACCGAGTCGTCAACGATTTGCTCGGGGTGGCCTGTCAAGAAACGGCCGACGCACGAGTGTTACAGGCTGATTCTCGAATGATGGAAAGTGCCATCGAGAGTCATTCGGTAGATGGCGTGATAACTTCGCCGCCATATCCGAACGAAAAAGACTACACACGGACGACTCGTCTCGAATCAGTGCTCTTGGATTTCATCTCAGATCGAATGCAGTTACGCAGATTCAAGAAGGGCTTGGTGAGATCGAATACTCGGGGAGCATACAAGGCCGATAGGGACGACGAGTGGGTCGCTAACAACGATGAGATTCAGTCCATAGCTGAGAGAATTGAGACAAGGCGCATAGAGTTGGGCAAGACGTCTGGATTCGAACGCCTTTACGCGCGCACTACTAAGCTCTATTTCGGCGGCATGGCGCGCCACCTGGCTGGACTCCGGACGGTGCTCAGGCCGGGTGCACACGTGGCGTATGTTGTCGGGGATCAGGCATCCTACCTTCGGGTCATGATACGCACGGGCAAGATTCTGGCGGACATCGGCCGTGAACTCGGCTATGAACTTGAGAGAACTGATCTGTTCAGGAAGCGTTTTTCCACGGCCACGAAGGAGCAACTGAACGAAGAAGTCGTGGTGATGCGCTGGCCTGGCTGAGGAGTCACTAGAATGGGTGCTGCAGAATCAACTTACGATCAGATCATCGAACGCATCTTCGTAGTGCGCTACCGGGAGGGGATGGAGCGTGTGGAGTTCGACCGGGAGGATATTCCAGGCGCAGCGGAGGAGATAGGCCTAGATCGACCCAAGAATCTTGGCGATGTCGTCTATTCCTTTCGGTATCGGCGGGAACTGCCCACATCGATTTCCTCGAAGGCTCCCGAGGGTGGGCAGTGGATCATCCGGTCGGCTGGAAGAGGCAAATACGCATTCGAGATTGACAGATCGCCTCCGATAGTCCCCAATCCGCTGATGTCCGTGATCAAGATCCCCGATGCTACTCCGGGTATCATCTCGAAGTACGCACTCACTGATGAACAAGCTGCCCTCGCCAAGATACGATACAATCGAATCGTTGACGTGTTCACCGGCCTCACATGCAGTTCGCTTCAGAACCACTTGGTGACCACGCGCGCCGATGGTAGTCAAGCCGAGATCGACGAGGTGTATCTGGGGGTCGACAGGGAAGGTGCACATTACGTGATCCCGGTGGAGGCCAAAGCTGGGAACGAGCGACTGGGAATCATCCAGATCGAACAGGATTTCGACATATGTGCGTCCAAGTTCCCCGGTATCCCCGTGCGCGCAGTGGGTGCTCACGCAATGACCAAAGACCAGAACGGAGAGGAACTTGAGATCATCGCTCTGTTCGAGTTCGCCCTAGACGGCGAGATCGTCGAGATACGGCAGGAAAAGCACTATCGCCTCGTGCCTCACGATGACATCTCCGATGAGGATCTACGGCGATACCGTGAACTAACCTCATCCTGAATCACTCTCCTCGAAGACTTCCGCCCGCTTCATGGCCTCGTGGAACCGCGTTGAATCGGTGCCATGCGCAAGCACGAAGTGCGTGTTCCAGACCGGGCGTCCCGTCGGAATCCCCCAGATCGGTATAGTCAGTTGGTCTCCCTCCAGCCGGCAGATCGAGTCGGCGATCGGCCAGATCAGCTCGCCGTACGTCCGTACCTCCACGCGCATGTCCCGGATGCACACTCGCACGAAACGAAGTGGATCGCTCAGGCCGATAGGCCCCGCGTGGAACCACGCCACCTGACGCCCGGTGATCGTTTCCCACCGGTACAGCCGCGCGCCGTCGATTTCCTCGACCCCGAGGAAGCGCGCCGTGTGGAGGATGCGGTAGTCCGGCACCGTCATGTCGAACACCGGGTCGGCGGGATGGGAGAATCCCAGAGCGCGACCGAGGTGTCGGCCGTAGTTCGCCGCGCATCCCTCGAACGACTCTCCCCACGTCTCGGGCCGAACGGTGCCCGCGTCGCACTCCAGCCCGCGTTTGACGAGCGCCTCGCGCAGTCGTTGCGCCAGATCGAGGCACGATGCGTGATGAGTCCGTTCATCCGGTGGGCCGGGCGGCACGTGCTCCCGCAGGATCACGGCTCGCGGCCCGAGTTCCTGAACGGCCAGGGCGGCGAGGTTTTCGTCGAGCGCGGGTGACACCATGACGAGGAGCGACTCGGGCTCCGACGCCAGGTCGCGTATGCCGTCGCGCCATCGCTGCGCGATCTCTGCCTCGCGGTCGAGGTAGTCGCCGTACTGCAGCACCCACTCCGCGCGGTGCGCCTGAGACGCCCAGGTCATCGGATGGATGAGAAACACAATGCGACGGATGCTCTTCATTCCACGCGGCCTTTCTCAGTGACTGTCGCGCCGCTCATCGCGGCCCGGAACTCGTCGGGGCCGGCATTGCGCGCACAAACGTAGCACCGGTCACCCACCGGAATGCCTAACTCGCCGTCGCGCATCTCCAGGGCCGAGTCGCGCCCCGGCCAGAGAAGCTGCCGGTTGTCGCGTACCTCGATTCGCATGTCGTCGACCGCGACCCACGCGGTAAGCTCCGGATCGCCGATCTCCGCGAACGCCCGGTGGAACCACGCGATCTGCGCCTCTCCCGTAGTCCAAAGGTAGCACCGCACCGCCCGGTCCATCGACACCACGCCCTGTAGTTCGGCGTCGAACAGGAACCGCGCATCGGGTACGCACAGGTCGAATTGCACTTCGATGGGTTCGATCAGACCGAGATACGCGCCGAGGTATCGCGTGTAGTTCGCGACGCACCCTTCGAACGACTCGCCCCATCCCTCCGCATGGAGGCTGGCCGGATCGAACGTCAAACCGCGCTCCTCGAACGTCCGCCGAATGCGTTCCGCCCAGCCGCGGGCGATGACCGGCTGACCGACGGTGTTCGAATCCCATCCGAAGCCGTTGCGCCAGTGCATCGCGAGCAGATCGCGACCCAGACCGGCTTTCGCCTCGTCGGAGAGGAGCGTATCCCAAAGCTCAGGTTGATGGGTGATCGTGTCGGAGACGCCGAACACGCGGTCGCCGACTGCGTGCTCGGCGCGTTCCAGCACGTCCGGGGCGTTGCCGCAGATCACGAGAGCGTCGCCGTCTCCCATGTCCCGGATCCGGTCGAGCCAGCGCTGTTTTACGATTCGCTCGTAGTCGAGGTAGTCCGCGTACTTCGCGACGAAATCCGGCTCCCCCGCGTGCGGCTCGTAACAGAGCGGGTGGACGAGGACGCACAGGCGCTCAACTTGTCGGGAGGTGCTGGTCGCCATGGCCGCCTCGATTCGCCGATTCATCGGCGTAAACGCTCCCTACCGCTCGTCGGGCTGATAGCTCCCGGCCGCGCGGTACATTGCTATCGCATTCTCGACGGGGATGTCGTCCTGCAAGTGTTGCGACCCGCAGACGATGTATCCGCCGCCGTTGCCGAGCGTATCCATGAGCATCCGCGTCTCGGCTTCGACCTCCTCCGGCGTGCCGTACGGCAGCGTCGCCTCGGTATTCACGCCGCCATGGAACGTCAGATCGTCGCCAAAATCGGCCTTGAGCCCGGCAGGTTCCATATCCACGGCGGCGATCTGTACCGGGTCGAGCACGTCGAGGCCGAGTTCGATCATGTCGCCGACGATGGGTCGGATGCTGCCGCATGAGTGCTGCATCATCAGCACGTCGAACTCACCGGCCAGAGCATACAGACGCGCGAGTTGCGGCTTGATGAGCCTGCGCCACATCTCCGGGCTCATGAGCAGGCCGTTCTTGCCGCCGTAGTCGTCACCGGCGAAGAAGATGTCGATCTTTCCGCGTCCCGCCTCAAGCTGTCGGCGCGACGACTCGACGTGGAAATCGACGATGTGAGTGAGGATTGCCTCGGCCACGTCCGGCGCCTCAAGCATCATCTCGAGAAACCGCCCGATGCCGGTCATGTTGCACGCTGTGCAGAAGAACGGCGCCCAGTCGCCACCGGTGATCGCGTACTCAGCAATGCGATCGCACTCGTCCGCGATCGACGACACATCCCACCAGTCGGGATCCGGCCACTGGTGCGCGTCGATCTCCGCCACCGATTCGGCGCGCGCGAACGGGCGATATCCTATCGTGTCGGCGTAGGTCGGACCGCCGCTGGCGACGCCGAATACGTCGCACGGTTCGCCCTCCGGTGTGAAATGCTCCGGACCGCCGTATTTCCAGCCGACGCGCCGGAAGTCGCGGCCGAGCAGGCGGAACAGCCCCTCGGGGTCGCTCAGGCCGAGGCCGGCGAGCATCTTGTCGCGCATCTCGTTGGTGAGTTCCACGTCCACCGGTACGCGATCGACCTCCTCGCGTCGGATCGCGCGGAGGACTCGTTCCTTCGATGTGAGCGCTGCCATCGGTGCTCCCGTCAGTCCGCGCGCGCCGTGCGCCCGGGCCGCGTTGTCAGCAGATTGCCGTCCATGTCCCGGTACTCGATCTGGTCGCCGCCGCGCTGTTGGCGCGCGAGGTGTACGAGATAGTACAGCGTCGGCGTGACGATGTGCACGTTGTTCAGGAGTGGCTCGGTGTACTGGATCGCCCCGAATTCGGCGCCGTCCATGTGGTGCTGTTGTCCGACGTGGTTGTTCCAGTCGATCCCTTCAGTCAGGAATCCGTGGTCGCCGTAGTGGTGTCGCGCAAAGGCGCGCAGGATCGTCAGCCCCGCCCGTTCATACTCCTCGCGGTGCGGCTCGACCTCGACCGCCGCCTGGAAGTACGCCTGCGCGGCCTCGGCGTTCTCCCAGAGGTAACACGTGTCCCACGAGTCCTCCATGTACATGAGCCCCGTGGTGGCGACCCCGTTGCGGTCCTCGGTAAGCCGGAAACGCGCGAGGCCGGCAAGCGGTACCTCGTAAGCGAATGAACGGAAATCCGGCCTGCCGAGGATATCCGCCGCGCGGCACATCGTCTGGAATGCCACTGCGTACGCGACGAGTTCTCGCCGGTCGAACGTATCGTGGTTGATGCTGCCGAACAGTCCACCCGCCTCGACGAATGCGTCGCACGAATCGGCGAGAGCGTCGCGATGCGTGTCGTCGCCGAGACGCATGAGATCGGTGATGAGATCGAGGATGAACAGGCCGTCGCCGCTGGCGTCGAACAGCTCGTCGTCCGTCCGCGTCCATGCGCCCTCGATGGTGCAGAAGCGCGGCCACCACCCGTTCCCGGTGCGGTCGACGCGCGCCATCGACCCGGCGCAGACCCACGCGTCATCGCCGGGATAGTTCGCGCTGCGGGCGTCCGTGACGGTGTTGCGATATCCCAGGATGAACCCGGAGTCGTAGTCGACGAATCCGTCCTCCAGGACGTGGTCCAGCAGCGAGACAGCCAGCGCGGTGAGGTCCGCGTCGCCGGTGAACTGACCGAAACGGTAGAGCTCATACGCCCCGCCGACGGTGTTCGCCGCCCAGCCGGGGCCTTCCAGCGGGCCGAATTCGTGCCACATCTGCGGCTCGCCTTGCGGATTCACGAAGTCCGACGCCACGCACGCATGCCCGTTGTACGTCGTCAGGCAGCGTTCGCGGATGAATCGGACGGATTCCGTAGCGCTCTTCCACACACCGCAGTCGGGGTACTCGGCGATGTCGATGCGCGGGCCCGCGTGGCATTTGGCATCTGTCATCTCAACGCTCCCTCGTCTCCAGTACAACACAGACCGTGCTACCCGCCCAACTCCACCACGCGCCGACGGTAATGCATGTAGTCGTCGAACGATACCTCCTCGGGCACGCCGTGGTCACACGTCGGAATATAGCCGCCGCGCTCGCGCATAGTCGGGATGATGCGCTCAAGCTCCGCGTCGATGGCGCTCTTCCCCTCGGCGAGGATGCGCTTGTCGATGCCGCCGGTGAGCACCATGTCGGGATACTCATTCCCGACGCGTACCACGTCGCACCCGGCCGCCACCTCGAACGGGCTCATGACGTCTACGCCGATCTCCCGGTACACGGGGATCGCCGCCTCGGCGAATCCGTCGGTGTCGATCTGGACGTACAGGTGTCTGCTCGCGTCGATCTGCCTGCGCCGGATGTTGTCGGTGAGCTGCCGATAGTAGGGCAGCAGGGACTCACGCATCATGTCCGGCGAGATCAGCGGCCCGTGGTTGTAGCAGATGTCCTCGGCGAGAAACAACTCGTCGATGGTGACGTGCTCCTGATGCCGCGCGATGACCGCATCCGCCAAGGCGAACCACGCCTCCATGCAGGAGTGGATCAGCCCAGGATCGTCGTGGAACATGACGAGTGTATCCTCCGGGCCCATCAGGCTCCGCAGGTACATGTAGCCGCCGATGACGTTCTGCGTGACGATGAATCCCTGCGCCGCTTCGCGCTGCGCATACTCCATACGGGCGTCGAGGTCCGCGAAACGCTCGGGCGCGGCTGGGTCGAGGCGCGGGAGTACATCCTCCTCCCAGGATCGCCGATCATGGACGGGGTGCCGTTCGTAGGTGGGCATGAAGCCGTTTCGTCGTCCCGCGAAATATCGAACATAGCGACCCGCGTTGTCCTGAACTACCTCGTAGTCGCCACATGCCTCGACGACGCACTCCTCGTACGCCGGGATGAACGCCGCCTCGCACCAGCCAAGCTGCCCGAGGTTGTGCGTGCCGGGCGGGTCGAACATGAACAGCTCCGCGAGATCGGTGTCGTCGGTGACGTACCCTTCGCGTCGCCAGCGTTCCATGACGTAGTAGCCGAACTCCCGGCGGTAGAGCGGCGCCCCCGGCACGCGCTCATACGCGTCCCGCATCTTCCGTGCGCCGGGAGACATCTCCGACCGCGGGACAGTCGAGTGCACACCGGCAAGTATTGTCGTGGACATGGCTGCTCTCCAGCGCGTGGTGACACCGTCGTGGGAATGCCTGTCACACAATGAACGCGGCGGAGCGGGTTGTACCAACTGGAGCGGAGCGGCGAGGTGGGTCGCCCGGCACCGAAGCGGCTTGTTCGGTGCCGGGGAGGATGGGATGTAGGCTGGTCGCGCGCCCGTACTACTCCCGGTTGGCCCCCTACTCCTCCACGCGACGCACGACCGCTTGCCCGCGCGCCAGGCCTTCGCCGCCGAAGCCCTGGTTGATGCGCGCCTCGTACGTGCCGGATGTGTCGGTCCAGCCGACGGTGATGCCTCCGTCGGCGCCGACTGCCAGCGCGCCGGGAGAGAATGCCCCGCTCGCCAATGCATATGCCTGCGTCGCATTGTCCTCGCGGAGGCGCGCCGTCAGACTGTCGTCGTCCAGCGCGAATGCCCTGTCCCACGCAACGATCGAGCCGGGCGCGGAATCGGACGTTATGGTTCCGCCGTTGAGAGAGAGCGTGTCGATGAATCGCTCGCTGCCGGCGAACACCGTTTCGCGATCTTCCGGCTCCGCCATGCTCTGCACGACGACGACGCTCGCCGGGCTGAACAGGTACGTCACCACGAGTTCTCCGTGCTGCGCGGACACGGAGTGGATGGTCGTCGCGTCGTTCGGAGCGTCGAAGCGATGCCATTCTTCGCCGGAGACATCTCGGCTGGCGAGGTCGTATCCCCACGCCAGCGTCGTGCTCGGGCGGTCGCGCTCCGGGAAGATGAGCGGGTCGGCGTTCCGCGCGGCCCACGTTTGCAGGCCCTTCCGCCGCCGGATGCTCCGAAGCGTGACCATCGTCCGGTAGCCCGGCTGGCCGACGGTGTAGTACTCGTGCGACGTGTCCTCGTAGTGATGGACCCACGGCTCCCGCGTGGCGCCGCGGCCACTCGCGAACGCCTCCGGATCGTGATACCGCGCCGCAGTCATCCACGTGATGCCGCCGTGGTCGATTGGTCGGTCTGGGTAGCGCCGAAGAGTCTCGTCGAGGAGTCTGTCTGCGAGATCCGCGTACTCCGGCGCCTCATCCATGAACAGCTCGTATCCGGCGAGTTGCACAAACGCCTTGCTTCCGCCGGCGGGAGAGTCGTACCGCGTCGACAGGCCCAGGAACGGCACCGTCAGGTCGGTGTACATCTCGGTCATCCAATTCGTCGACCGGCGAATGACCGGATCGAGTGTTTCATCGCCCGTCATGAGGCGATACCGGATGAGGTACGCGTACGAGATCGGCGAGTAGACGTGGTCCGGGCCGTGTCCCTCGTTCACCTGCCCGCTGATGTGGAAGACGAACGGGCTGATTCGATCGAAGATATCGCGAGCGTCCAGCAGATACGACTCATCGCCTGTCGCGCGCCAACTCATCGCCATGGTCGCAGCCCATACCATGCCGCGGTTGCACGCGTGATCGCAGACCGTGTCGCGGAGGAACGACATCGCCCGGGTGACGAATCGCCAGTACCGCTCACGCTCCGCTGGCTCCAGCGCGCTGCGGATGCAGAAGTACGCGGTGATGAAGTTCTCCAGCCGCCACGCCATCTCATGCGTGCCGTAGACCGACGAGAACCGTATCGGGCAGAACACGAACTCGCCCGACTCGGCCTGATTCGCCATGAACGTCTCGAATCCCGCGCGGATGAGGGCGAGCACGGTGTCGTCGCCGTGGAAACGCGAAAGCGGCTGGAAGTAGGCATACCCCAGCGCGCCGATGCCCGCCGCCGAGCCGCGTCCGAGGCGGTAGTAGTAGTGCGCGCCGCCGTTAATGTATCCCTTCCGCTCGTGCCGGCTGAGCTGGGCAATGGCCGGGTCTATCTCCGGGAGCGGGTCCGGCGGGTCGATCTTCACCATGCCCGTCGCCGGGTCGAGCTTCGGGATGAGCCGCTCGATAGCGGCGTCGTACGCGGCTATGTACTCCCGTCCGCGCGGCGTATCGGGCACGGGAAGCGTGAACGCGGTGACGTCTTCGGGTTCTGGCGGAAGCGCTTCGTGGGTCATGGCTGACGATCCGTGTGAGGAAGTCGTTGCGGCGAGGACGAGGGCGAGTGCGGTGAAGCTCATGGCTGTCCCGGAGTGCGTGGATGCAAGATGGGAGTAGCTGCTGGTGCGAGGTCTATAGCGAATTTCGCAATGGACGTCGCTGGGGCGAAGCCTTTGTTCGGTGCGCGAGTGGCGCGATGCCTTGCGATAGTCAGTAGATCCGGTACGCAATCTGTGCGGCAACGTACATACCGTCCAACGGTGGAGTCAGGTACACTGCGGGCATCAGCGAAAACGCCAATCGGCCCCAGCGTCGGCCCAACTGCGCTGCCAGTATCACGCCAGGATATTCTGGCCCCTCGTCATCACGAACATTGATCTCATAATCACTTGTGTAGCCCGCGAGTCCTCCGACGAACATGTCTGTCATCGGAAACTGGTATCTCAGACCGAACATGTACGACGTCAGTACGTGACGGCGCTCGGGCAATCCGCCTCTCTGCCCGGATGTGAACCACGTACGGCTTGCAGAAAGCAGAGCGCAGAAGCGCCAGACCCTCACTCCTGGGGCGATCCCCAAGCCGATTCCAACAGGCCCCGACTCATCCGGAAGTCTGCCCGCCAGAGGAGATGCCAGATACGGCACCACTTCGAGAAAGAAGCGCTGATCGTACACGGCGGCACGGTCGGCCGGCGGTCGAGCATCGCCTGTCTGCTGGGCTCCGACTGGCGTCGCCACGCACACGAGAGCAACGGCGAGAACAGCTTGTGCAAACGTTGCGTACACCGACTACCTCCTATCTGGGCGCGGCGGCGGCGAACCCCGCGCCCGCCCCGCGCGTTGATCGCCACGTCCGCTAGTACGCTTGGTATCCAATCCGCAGGGCCAGATAGAAGCCGGTCCCGATGCGAAAATCGCCGGTGGCATTGACGACTACGGCATAGTACGTCGCAGCGAGCGAGACCGTCCCGCGTTTCCAAGGGTGACCGACGTTACCACCAAGCACGATTCCCCCCCGGGTTCGCCAGTTGGGTTGTCTGTAGTGCCAGGTGTCCATCACTCGGTGGAGAATCAGCCCGCCCGCGGACACGCCGATCGACGCTCCCAGCGCGTTCTGGTGCGTGAATAGCAATCTGAGGTCGGTGAGCGAGTTTCGACTTCGCGTTTCGTACGGTGGGCCGTCCTCGTCTCTCCACGCGAGGTAGGTGTGACTGGCGGAGATCGCCACGGAGGACCGGGGCCAGAACCTGTAGCCCGGTGCGATCCCCACGCCCACCCCAAATCGGCCCGCCCGATCACGTACGATGCCTGACAGCGGGAGTGCCACATAAGGCACCACCTCGACGAGGAATCGCCGGTTGCGCCGTGCGTCGTCCGCATCTGTTACGACGCCACCACCGTCCTGTTGGGCGGGAACTGTCGCCGCGCAGGCAAGTGCGACGGCGAGAACGGCTCGTGTAGTCGTTGCGTACATCGATCGCCTCCTGTTAGGGTGTGATGGCAGGGGCAACGCCGGATACTCGCCCCGACGGCAGATCGTACTCAGTGATGCATGACGCCCATCACCGCCCATTCACCGCTCCCATGTCGTGGTACGGATACCGTATGTAGTTCCCGACGCCGTGACACGCCTCCCCAAGTGGCTTGCCGTCAAGCTCCACGGCGAATCCGTATGCGACCTTCGACGGCGCGTTGATCCGCTTCTCGCCCGGCGTGATGACAAACGTCACTTCGGTCTCGCCGCTGGCGTGAACATGCACCGTCTGCATCGGGTCCGACACCGACCAGCCGTCCGGGAGCGTCGCCGTGACCGTGCCGTTCGCTGACTCCGACGCGTGGTTCTTCAGGATGACCGTCGCCTCGAACGGCGTACCGGCAACGATGCTCTGCTCGTACGGGAACACCTTGTAGCGGTACCAGTCCATGGCTTCGTTCACGTCGCGGTCGCCGACGAGCGCCTGGAATTTTCCTGGGATCTTCGCCATGTGGTCGCGGTACTTGAGCAGGTCCGCCCGGGTGACCTCGAACGCACCGCCATGTCCGGGGCAGATGATCTCCGGCTCGAAGTCAAGCAGCCGCTCGGCCGTCCTGAGGTGATCGTCAGGCCGATTGTGGTTCAGCGGGATGAGATTCCAGTTCGTGTGGAGCCGCCCCTCCTCGTCGCGCGAGTTGCCGTTGAAGATGTTGTCGCCGGTGAATGCGATGCGCTTGCCGCCGTGATCGAGGAACATCGTCATGTGGTAGTCGGCGTGGCCCGGCGTGTGGAAGACGCGAAACGTGAACTCCTCCCACCTCACCTCTTCGCCGTCCTCGATGGGACGGTCGATGGGCAGCGGGATCGGCACCGTGCAGCCGACGATTTCCGACGGCGGGTTCGAGAGCACGTCGACCATGTTCTCGTAGCACCAGATCTTCGTGTCTTCCTTGCGGACGAGGTAGTGGAAGCCGGTGATGTGGTCGTCGTGGTAGTGGCTCGGTATCGCCACGTCGATCGACGTCATGCCCACCGCGCGAAGCTCCGGCAGCGAGTGCGGCGTGAACCGGTTGCCCTCGTCGGAGTGGAGCACACCCGATACCAGCCCGGTGCCGTAGTTCGGCCCGTAGTCGACGAACATCGACTTGCCACTCTCCGACACGATCGCCCAGTGGCTCGCGTTGGAGAACTTCGAGTGATACACGTCCGGGATGACCGGCGTGAGTTCGGCTTTGCGCACGTCCGGCCCCATGCCCTCCTGAGCGCCGCCGTAGAATCCCAGCCATGCGCGCATCGCCGTGATGAGCCGCTCCGACGCCTCCATGGGCTGCGTCACCGCGCCACCGTGCGACGGGAACAGCACCGCGGGGTTGAACGTGAGCAGGTAGTCGAGCCCGCCCATGGTCTGGGACATGCCCTCCCAGCCGCCGTAGTTGAACTGCACGTCGTACAGGTTTTCGAGCTGTCCGTCGTCGCGGATGAGGTCGCCCACGAAGCCGACCGTCTGCCCGCCACGGTCCCACACGAGCGCGATCTGCCCCTCGGTATGACCCGGCGCGGGACAGACCTCCAGCGTCACGTCCTGCCACTCGAACGTCGTGTAGTCCTGCAGTATCCGCTCAACGGGCACGGATTCGCGGAGGGTGTGGTAGTTCGTGCGCATGTTGTAGAGATGGAAGATCGACCGGCGTCCGAAGAAGTGCTCCGCTTCGAGGAAGTAGTGCGCCTCCCACTCCGGCACGGCGATACGCGTCCCCAGCGCGACGGCAAGCTTGTCGCCGACGCACTGGTCGCGGTGGTGGTGCGTGTGGACGATCCAGTCGAGGCCGCTCACACCGATGGCGCTGAGTTCGTCGAGCACGCGTCCGGTGCCGAAGTCGATCGCTATCGCCCGGTCGCCGCGCCGGATGACGTACACGTTGCAGCTGTCTTCGAACAGGAAGACGTCGGGCAGGATTTCCTGCATGGCCATGGTGTATCCCCCTCAGATGATAGCGTGCTGGATGAGTCGTGATTGCCGATGGTGGGAGATTACGTTGCGCGCGGGCGAAGAGGAAGGGGAACCGACGAACCCGAGCGGAGTTCGGGTTCGTCTAGGTGTGTGCTGACGCGATCTTCCCCATTGGGATGGGGGCGGCGGCGATGTCCAGCCCACCCTCACCCGCCTCGGCTCCGAGCTTCGCTCTCTCCGCCTGGGTACCCTCTCCCGCTGGCGGGAGAGGGTCGTGAATCCGCAGCGGAACGCGGAGGGTGAGCGGGGTGAGGGTGGAATGCCAGTAACATCTCCCTACCGATCGCCCCATGCGAACTCGCCGAGGATCGCCAGCGCGATCTCCTGCGCGCGCAGCCCGTCGGTGATGGTTGCTTTCGTGCTACGGTCGCCCACCTCCGCCTTCGCGACGAAGTCCACGAGCTGCGCCTCGTACATGTTCCACGTGTCGTAGACGTGCGTCTTGCGCTCGCCGCCGGCATGAGTGGTGACGTGATACGCCTGCTTGTCGGGGTCGAGCCCTGCGGGCGGATCGTTGTTCGGATCGCCGAACGTGAAGACGCCATCCGGGCCGAGCACGTTGTGCAGTCCCGCCGCTCCCACGCCCTGGGGCATTCCCCACGTCATCAGGATCGAGTGCCGGTGACCGCCCCCAAATTCCATGACCGCGTTGCCGGTGTCCAGCGCCGTCGTGTCGGGACGCAGGTTCACCATCGACCCGGTCACCAGCGTCGGGTCGCCCCACATGTAGCGGCAGAAATCGTGGTTGTGGACCATGCCGTCGAGCATCGGCCCGCCGCCCTGATCCGCGCGCATGAAGAACGGTCGGGTCGGACCGTGTCCGCCGCCCGCCATCCACCACACTACCGGGCCGCCGATGACGCCGGCTTCGATCACGCGCTTGAACTCGCCCCAGTCCGGGCAGTAGCGCCGGACGAAGCCCACCTGCGCGACGATCCCCGACTCCTCGACGATGCGGACGATCTCGTGCGCGTCCTCCATGGTGCGGCTGATGGGCTTCTCGGTGAAGAGCGGCTTGTTGGCGTCGCACGCCGCGCGGATGCCCTCGAGGTGTACATGCTGCGGCGAGCAGACGACGACCGCGTCCACGTCGGGGTGTTCCGCAAGCTCTTTCGGCGACGCGCAGATGTGCTCGATGCCGAATTCTTCCTGGCGCTGCTTCATCGTGTCGCCATCGACGTCGTACATGGCGGTGACGGGGATGCCTGCGTCCTTCGCTGCGTTCAAGTGCGTGCCGGCGATGCCGCCGATGCCGATGAATCCGAGACGAATGGACATGGATATCGCTCCTTGCGGGGGATGATGTGGGCTGTGGATTCGGAATGGGGAAGGTACGGTCGGGGCGGGAGGCGGGGGGAGGGGACCGCGGACTCTCCCTGCGGTCGAGGTCGTTCAGGAGTCCGCGGCGCGAACTCCCAGAGGGTGCGAGAGGTGCTGTCATTCTGAGCGTAGCGCAGAATCTCTCTTCTGGCGTGGGTTCGCGCGCGCGATTCGCCCCATCAGTCGTCTTCGACGACAGCTTCCCCCCGGAGGGAGGAAGCCGGCGTTCGCAGTACGCGCCGATACCTGATGGGGCACACCGCACGGTCCTTGCCCCCATCGGGGGAAAGGTGACCGAGCGGCGAACGCATGGCGTTCGTGTCGAGGTCGGAAAGGGGGAGAGTTGCGCCCTCTTCGCCGCTTACGCTACCGCGGGCGTACCAGCCTCGACCTTGCGATCCGCTTCGACTTCGGCGACCTCGCTGCCCAGCAGATACTCGATGACATCCCCGGGCGTGTAATCCATCGCGACGTTCCGGACGAGGTGGCTCACGACGGACAGATCGTCGCCGGACGTTACCAGCGGAAGCTCTGTGCCCTCCGCGCGGTCCTGACCGAGACCAACCGTCGCCAGCAGGCCGTTACAGAGGCAGTGCTTTCCCTCGGTCCGCTCCAGGGCGCCGCCCTTCTTGACGTAGAGATCGACGGGCTCGGCCGGGCATCGGTAGGCCGCGCCTTTACCGTCGGTGTGGTACACGTGCCGCAGATATCCGAGATCGCACACGCGTTCGCGTGCATTTTCGCCGCTAACCACCGGCGGTGAGCTCTCCAGCTGCATCAGCTTGAACGGATACCCGGTAGGAGAAGCGTCGAAATCGGTGTGGACGTTCGGAGTCCCGTTGGCGCACAGGCTCCGCACCTCGGCCTTGATTTCCGGTACGATGCCCGATTCGGAGCTATAGGCGAAGGCCGTGCCCACTTGCACGCCCGCCGCGCCGAACTCCAGCGCCTCTTGTAGCTTTTCCGGCGAACTCCATCCCCCGGCCATCCAGAAGGGGCGACCCAGATCGCGGATTTTGTCGATGTTCGGAACGTCGCGATTACCGTAGCTTGCGAGCGACAGGACTTCGCCCGTGTCGGCGCTACGCGGGGGCGCGTTGTGCCCTCCCGCAATATGTCCCTCGACGATGAAACCGTCAACGTGCCCCGTTGCGCGGCGCACCATGGTCTTCGCGAGCACGTCCGACGCGATGATCGCGAGGAATTTCGGACGTTCAAGGTCCGGGACCGGGTCGGGGCAGAACTCCCGCGGGTCGAGCACCTGCACGTAGGGGTGGTGGTCCGGGTTGTCCTCAGCGTGGATGCTCAGTTCGACGGCCTGCCATTCAGCGAGCCCATCGAGCGCGCCGGGAATGGCAAGTGGAATTCCGCCGCCCATGAGGATGAAGTTCACTCCGGCCAGCATCGCGCCGAGCAGCGAGGGCAGGGTCGGGAGGTTGATCTTCTCCAGAAAGTTGATCCCCACCGGTTCGTCGTGGCCCTCTTTCGCGAGGAATACCTCGGCGAAGTTCGACATCATGAGTAGCTCGACGAACGGTCGCTTCAGCTCCAGCGTTGGCATCGGAGGCAGCTTGAATGGCTTGCCTGGAGCTTTCCCGCCGGGAACGAAGTACTGGTCGAGCACGCGCTGCACCATCTTCGGCCACGGGAAATGCGACAGCGCGTGCCGCATGCTCCCGTCGCGATCACCCAGCTGCAGACGTCTGATGAGCATCATATCCAGCGCTGTGCCTGATACGACGCCCATTTGACCAAGCTTCGATACGGCCTTCGCCAGGCGCCAGTTCGAGACGCCGACACCCATGCCGCCCTGGATGATCTTCGGAGCTTTGAATGGATTCGTCATGAAATCCCTTTGCCGTCTATGACCGAATGACCGGCTACGGTCTCTACCGGCTACCATGTTGGATTCGATATGCGGGGGGTACAGACAACATCCAAAGATACGATAGGCGGGCGCGCGAAGCTACCGTGTCCTGCTCACGCCACGAGGCGCGACAGTTCGCCATGCGAACTGCTGAACGAACCGGAGCGCAGCGACTGAACGAACCGGAGCGCAGCGACTGAACGAACCGGAGCGCAGCGACGGTTCGCAGCCTCAGTCGTATGCGCCCGCCGGGAGAGACCCATAGCAGCCGTCTCGGAGTCTGGCCGAACGCCGCTTGAACGACCTCATCAGCTTGCGAAGCGACTCCACGAAAGCCGGGTCCATCTTCCTTCCCCGCCCGTGTGTGGGTCCGCACACGTCGCCAATGTGTGGGATCGCACACACGGGCACGTGCGATCCCGCTCCTCGACCCACCGGGGGCAAGGTAACGGAGCGGAGAGAGATCGGAAACGGGGTGCAGTGATCTGCGTCAGCCGTATGCGCCCGCCGGCAGGAATCCCAACAGCCGTTTCAGGCGCGGGTCTGCGTCACGGTACACGTGCTCAGGCATTTCGTAGTTCATGAACGGGAAGTACTTATGGCCGATGACACGGCGCGCGTAGCTGACTTGCGTCACGTATCGGGTGCGTTCGGAACGATTCTGCGCTCCGTGGTGCCAGACCTGGTTGTTGAACATCATCACCGTGCCCGCGCCGCCGATGCACGTCTCGATCCGGTCCGCCCACTCCGATTCCTCTACGTCGGCGGGGCAGGGCTTCCCGATGAGGTGCGAACCGCGCACCGCCTGGAACGCCCCCTGCTCGGTCGACTCCACGTCGGAGAGATAGTAGTTCGCCGTGAAGAGCAGCACCGGCAGCCGGATGTTCGTCGGTGGATCGCCCTCGGTAACGAGGTAGTGTGGCGGGTCATCCTGGTGCCAGCCGGAGATGCCTCCGCCGGGGTGTGTGCGGAAACAGTTGTTGTGGACGACGTGACATGCGCCGTCGATGAGCGCTTCGGCGAAGGACGCAATCGGCTCCATGTCGAAGAGCCGCAGGTTCGCCGCGCTTTGTTCGAACATCGCCTTGTGGAGCTGTATACCGAGCTTCGGATCCGCCGGGTCGTCCACCGGCGGCAGGATGTTGTCGAGATCCCCGCGTAGTTCGGCGCACCAGTCGGGCGGTAGCACGTTTCGCAGGAAGAGATACCCGTCGTGGTGAAACCTCTCCACCCACGCGGCGATCTGCTCGTCGCTCACCGGTCGTTCCGCGAGGTATTCGGCGGTTTCCACCGTCACGTCATCATCACTCCCACCGGCGACGGCTGGATCTGCATGCGCGCGCCACGATTCCCCCACCCGTGCATCCGTCATTGCGAGCGAAACGAGGAACCCCCTGATTCAGATGTTCGAACGGGATTCCTCGTTCATGTCGCCGAGACTGGCGATGTCGCTCAGAACGACATCGGGCGTGTGTCAGTTCATGGGGAATTCAAGTCCGAGGACCGGGTATCCGGGTAGCTGCAGCAGGAGGTTGTATCCGCCGATTTCCGCGCCTACTCCCAGCGATCCCCACGGCTGGACCTTCGTTTCGTCCGCAACCTTCAGCCGAGCGCCCACGCCAAGCTGCACGTAGAAGGGCATGTCCGACGACGGCACGTCCAGACGAAGAAGGGCCAGTCCGCCGAGTCCGAACCCATCGAGAAAGCCCGCTTCGCCTTTCAGGCCCCACGAGACAGCGTCGGTGATCGGCGTCGCGGTCTGCATGCCGACGCCGGCCAGGCCGGCGTATACCGATTTCTGTGCTGAGGCGACGGTCGTCAGCGCGAACAAGCAGGCCATCGTTGCGAGGATTGAGCGGAACCGCATGGATCGATCCTTTCGGTACAGGGTTGAATGCTGCGCGGTAGCAGTACTCATGTTACGAAACCCAACGACGACGCGGCGTGACCCAGAACACCGTAGATCCGTGTGCCGCGTCCGCTCGGAGCCCTTCCTGCTCCGGGAACGTGTTCCCGCGACGATCTCCGGTACGGACCCCGCGGCGCCGAACGAATATACCACCGTGGTTGCTCGTTGTGATCTGACCCCGGCGTCTGCCGCGTGATATGATCGCACAATCCGATTCGTGGGTGATTTCCCCCACCGGTTCCTCCGGGGGATCTCACCACATCGCCCGCCGAGCATCTCGCCTAGAAGATACTGCGGGAATTCTCAGCGCGCGTTGTCGACCTTCGAATGATTATCGGAAACCCGAGAAAACAATCGACTTCCCTGCGTGCCCCACGTGCCGCTCCGAGGTGGTTGGTCTCGACGCACTCGGTGGAATCGGCACGGTTCGGTGGCATTCTGGCCCGCCGATTGCAGAAGGACCATGACAGAGCGCAGGGACACGTCATCCGGGGGGTTGGCGAGTCGGGATTGCCCCGACGTGATCATGTGGTAGCAAGGAGAGCTGAGATGGAAACGTTAGCCCCTACGACAACGGTGTTTAGCTGCGTGAAACGCGCTGACGTTGCTGAGGTAGCCCAGATAGTTTCGCCACAGTACGCCTGTTCGGCGAACCTGCTCTGGATACGAGAGGCCTACGCTCACCTCTTCGGCGCCTACGAAGTTGACTACACGGTTTCAGACTCTGGATATACCTGGTATTCCAGCGCACCAGCCGAGAGCGTCGAAAGCGCCTTCCAGCTCTACGGTGCGCCGGACATCATCACGTGGGGCGTGTGGCTCGCCCTCCGAAACGCCATGTGCGACGCCAAGCCCGTGGTGCCGTTCTCGGAAGAACCCATGGCGCTGACCATACCGGCCGCAAGCGCCGCCTGACAGCCATTCGCAACCCGATTCCACGAACCAATGACGGTATCGCTTGAGCGATAGCATCGAAGGAGTCCCCCGATATGTTCGCACAGCAGACGATTCCAACCGAAACCGCGCTGACTTCGGCGCCGATCGCCCTGACGATGGATGGCACACTCCCCGAGCCTGAGCGGTCGCAGGATCAGCATGGTGCGGAATTGACCGCGGCGGTACCTGTTCGCGTCCGCGACATAGGAGAGGTGACGTACGAACTCGTGTCGGCGGCTCCCGTGGAGGGGCGACTGAAGATGGATCTCGGCTGGCTGCAAGACTTCTACCGGTGCTACTTCGGCACGTCGTTTGTCGAGTATGAATGGGACGACACCAACTGGCGGCCGAGGCGTCGCATGCCCACCGGCCCGCTGACACTCACACTGACGAAACTCGGCGTACCCGATATCGTGACGTGGTCGGCATGGATGGTGCTTTCGCGCCACGTGCAGGAGGGCCATCCGCTCGCGTTCGACGAGCCGCACCGGGTGAGCGTGAACTGATATTGGCGCACGCATGATTCGGAGCCGCCGAGGTTCGATGGTTGTCTCGCCGTCGCCTCGGCGGCTTTCTTTGTGCTGCACGCGTTCGCGCCCGAGGCGTATCGATGCTCGGCGCGAGACCAGTCCGATTCCGTTCCGCGAGGACGCACCTGTGACAGACACGCCACGAGTTGTCTCCGAAGAACGCCTCACCACGATCGCCGCTAACCTGCTGCGCGCACTCGACGTTTCCAGCGATCACGCGCAACGGGCGGCGCGCGCCCTTGTCGCCGCCGACCTCCGCGGCGTGTCGTCGCACGGAGTCCGCCTGCTGCCGGGCAACATGAAGAGGATCATCGGCGGAGGTATCAACGCGCGCGCGGACGTTCGCGAGGTGGCGGACGTTGGGTCGATGCTGATCCTCGATGGCGACGCCGGGCTGGGAATGGCGGTCGGCTCCGTAGCCATGAGTCGAGCCATCGACGTCGCCGCGGAGCGAGGCATGGGATGGGTCATGGCGCGCAACAGCAATCACTATGGCGCTTCCGGCGCGTTCGCGCTCCAGGCGGTTGAGGCGGGGATGATCGGCATTTCCATCAGTAATTGCGGCACGATGATGTCCATCGAGGGAACCGAGGAGCGAGCGATCGGGAACAATCCGGTGGCCTTCGCCGTGCCCACGCCCGACTTCCCCATGGTGCTCGACATGGCTACCAGCGTGGCCTCGATCGGCAAGATCGGCATGACACGCGCCGCGGGGAAGCCCGTCCCCGACGATTGGCTCGTGAAGGAACGCGACGACGTGGGCAGAATGGTGCTTCGCCATTTCGGAGGCGCGAAAGGCAGTGGCTTCGCGATCATGATGGAGGTGTTGACCGGCGCGCTCTCCGGGGGCGCCGTGCTGAGCGACATCCAGTTCGACAACGATCGCGTGGAGCCGCATCGCGCCGTGCATACGCAAATAGCCATCAGGCCCGATGCGATACTGCCGGAGGGCGTGTTCGAGGAGCGCGCGAAGCGTCTCGTGGACGAACTTCACGCCGCTCCGACCGCCCCGGGCGTAGACGAAATACTGCTTCCCGGAGAGCGCGCGTGGCGCGAGACCATCAAGCGCCGTCGCGACGGTATTCCTATCGCCGACGCTGCCGCCGAGCGACTAGATGAGGCGGCGGCTGAAGTGGGTGAGACGATTGATTGGGGATAACGACAGCGAGATCGGCTCTGCTCGAATCGTCGCCGAGCATCGGTTGACGGAGATCGGCGTCGAGCTGCTTCGCGCGGCGGGATGTTCCATCGAGGACGCCCTCACCGCGGCGCGGATGCTCGTCTGGGCCGACCTGCGCGGCGTGTCGACCCACGGCATCCGCCTGCTTCCGATGAACCTGCGGCGGCTGGTTGGTGGTGGAGCTAACCCCGAACCGGACATCCGCAAGGTTGCCGGCATCGGGTCGTTCGAGCGTTGGGACGGAGACTTCGGGCTGGGTCTTGTCCTCGGGTCGTTCGCGTCGACTCGGGCTCGCGAGCTTGCTACCGAACATGGCGTCGGCGTCGTGACCGTGCTTCGGAGCAACCACTACGGCGCCGCGGCTTCGTACGTAATGGACCCGGTGCTCGACGGCTTCGTCGCCATCTCGATGAGCAACTCGAGCCTGTCTGTCGCCACGGAGGGCGGCGTCGGACGCTCCCTCGGCAACAACCCTATCGCTATTGGAGCCCCCGGTCGGTTCCCGCTTGTGCTCGATATGTCCGCGGGCATTTCGTCCGGAGCCCGGGTCATGGCGATGCGTCGCGCCGGGATTACCGTGCCGGACGAGTGGTTCCATGCGCCGTCTTCGCCGGGTGAGCGGCCCGCCATGCGTCCGTTCGGGAGCCTGGAGGGCGCAGGCGCGAAGGGCGCGGGCATCGGCATCATGATCGAGGTGCTGACGGGCGTCCTTTCCGGCGGCGGCATCCTGAGCGATCTCATGCTCGGCGCGGGGTTCTCGACCGATACGCCGGACAACTGCGCTCACACGTCGATCGTGCTCGATACGAGTCGATTGCTCCCCGGCGGGACGTTCACCGAGCGTATGGAACGACTCGTTCGCGAGCTGAAAGACGCACCGCCCGCTCCCGGCGTGGAGGAGGTGCGCCTGCCGGGTGAGCGCGCGTGGCGCGAGGTCCGGCGGCGCCGCCGCGATGGCATCCCTGTCGAGCAGGAAACGGTGGTGGCGATTGCGTCCGCTGCTGAAGACATCGGCGTGACCGTGGACTGGTAGGGGCAGCTCCCTGTGGCTGCCCTTCGCCACCGATGGGCCTGCGGGAGTTCGGGGCGACCACTGGTGGCGCGAGCGCGGGTTCGTAGGCTGCGCCGACGGGGAGAGCGCTTCAGCGATCTCCCGAACGAACCCGACCGTAGGGAGGGTTCGCCGGGTCGCCGTCGGCGCGTACCATCAGTTCGCGTGCTCGCCGGCCGCTCGGAACCGCAACCGATGGGATGACATGTTCGGCACGATCCTGAAGAAGACGTTCTGGAACACGTTCGACCACCTCGGTGGGCTGGTGTTGCTCAATCTGGCGTGGATGCTCCTGGCCGTGCCATGGCTGATCGGTGGTCTTCTGGCTGCGCGTGCTCTCGCGGCGGCGTACGGTCCGGCAGGAGTGATCACGGGCTTCGCCGCGACGCTTGCCTCCGTCTGGTTGAGCCCGGGGTGCCTGTGGGTCCTTTCCGTGTGCGCCGCCTGGGCCAGGTACGAGTCGCCGGACCGGGGCGCGGTCTGGTCGATGCTGCGGGAGAGGCTGCTCCCAGGCCTGTGGCTGAGCCTCGTAGCGGGCGCCATCGCGCTGATACTGGGCGTCAACGGTGCGTTCTACCTGCGGCTTGGGGCGCCGTTTCGATGGCTGGGGCTGCTGCTGGCCGGCGTCATGATCTGGGGGCTTGTGGCGCTCCTCGCCATCGCCTTCCACACGGGCCTGCAGCTGGCGCATGATCGTAACCGATCGGTGTGGCACGAGGTGAAGCGGGCGTCGCTCTATGCCTTGGCTCTGCCGCTTCCGACGATTGCGACGGGCCTCGGCGTCTTGCTGTACGCGAGCGCGCTGGCCTTCACCCAGATCGGCGTACCGTTGATCGCGATGTCCATGCCCGCCATGTTCGCCGCAACCGCTGAACGCGAGATCCTGCGCCGCCTCCAGCCGCCATCCGAACGCGATGACGAGGCAAGTGGCCGGGAAGAGGTCCGCACGTTCCGCGATATCATCCGCCCCTGGGACATGGACCGCTGACCGCGGCCCTCCCGCCGGAGGTACGAATAGATGCCTGACCGCAACACCAGCTTCCTCGTGTTCTGCGTCGACCAGATGCAGTCCGCCTGCATCGCCGCGCATGGTCACCCGGATGTGCGGACGCCGAATATCGACCGGCTCGTCGAGCGTGGCGCGAGTTTCACGCGGGCGTACTGCCCGAATCCCATCTGCATGCCGTCGCGATCGAGCATCTTCACCGGGCTGACACCCCGCGGACACCGGTGCCTCACCAACGGCATGTCGCTTCCGTACGACGTGCCGACGCTCCCCGGCGTTCTGGCGGACGCGGGATACCGGACACACGCCGTCGGCAAGCTCCATCTTCAGCCGTTCGGGTCGGGCGGTCACGCGGAGGATGCCCCGCAGGGCTCGTGGGAGTCGCGCGAGGCGTGGGATTCCGGGCAGATCGAGTCGCTCCCCGAGGGCTACTACGGCTTCCAGACGTCCGACTACGTTGGCGGGCACATCGACTACTGCTTCGGCGACTACCGCCGCTGGCTCGACGATGAGCATCCCGGCATGCACGAGCGCTACCTGCCCGAGTTCGGCGAGACGCGCGTCGAGACCGAACTGCCCTGCTGGACGCTCGGCGTCCCGGCCGAGGCCCACTACAACACGTGGATAGCGGAGCGAAGCGCGGCGTTCATGGGCGGCATCGACGAGTCGGAGCCGTTCTTCCTGTGGTGCTCGTTCCCCGACCCGCACTTCTCATACGCGGCGTGCCCGGAGTACCGTGACCGCTACGACGCCGACTCGCTGACGCTCAGCCCGACGTGGGACCAGCCCGTGGATCCGATCCCGGAGCTTGCCGAGCATCGGCGCACGTGGCGCGTACTGCCGGAGGTCGACGAAGCCGGTCTGCGCGAGTCGATGGCGCAGACGTATGCCATGATCACCCACGTCGACGATTGCATCGGCGGCGTGCTCGACGAGCTGGAACGGCTCGGACGCGCGGACGATACCGTCATCGTCTTCACCGGCGACCACGGTGAGTATCTCGGGGCGCACAACCTCGTGTACAAGGGCGTCTGGCCGTGGGAGGAACTCTACCGCGTGCCGTACGTGTGGTGTGCGCCCGGAGGGGTCGATCAGGGCGGCACCCAGACCTGCGCTCAGGGCGTGCGCGACGATGTCGTGAGCCTGCTCGACCTCGCGCCGACGGTGCTCGACTACGCCGGGCTCGGGGCCGAGGCCTTCTCCCGTCCAGAGGTCGACTCGGTGATTCCGGGCCGGTCGCTACGCGGTGCCGTTGGCGGGGCGGAAGCGCTGGAGCAGGTCCCGGCACTGGTTGAGATGGACCTCATCGGCCTGGCGGGAGATCGCGTCCGGATGCGAACTGTCGTCGAGGAGCGCTACAAGCTGACCGTGTATTCCCCACTGGGTCACGGAGTTCTCATCGACGTGATCGACGACCCCGAGGAGCGGCGGAACCTGTGGGACGAAGCTTCCCACGCGGCGACGAAATCGCGTCTCCTGCTCGCGCTGGTGGAGCTGTTGGCCGCGACCGATCCGGTCGATCTACCGTGCTCCGAGGGGGCGTAGCGAGAAGAGCGCGCCGGATGGGTTCACGAAAGGCGCTACCCTCACCCAGTCCGTGCGCGAACATTCGTCCGCGCCGGCCAGCCCTCTCCCGCAGGCGGGAGAGGGCGGCGAATCCGAGGCGGGTCGCCGAGGATGAGCGGGTGAGGGTGGTTGCATTCCTCGCGCCCTTGCGTGTGCTCCGGTCGGTACACGAAGGAGGGGATGCGGTTCGCCGCATCCCCCTCACCAACCGCCTGAATGGATCAGGCGCTCAGTAGCGCGTTCAGCTTCTCCATGACCTCGAACGCATCGGCGACGTAGAGCACGTCCGCCTTGCCCTGCGCCCACCCACAGTTCGCGTCGAGATTCACCGCGCGACGTTCGTTGATGAACCGCCAGCCGACGACATGCGGCTCCTCGCCGTGGCAGCACGTCGCCAGGCCCTTCTGGTGGCGGGGCGTCGAGCCGGTCTGACCGACCTGATTCAGGTGACTCAGGAACCCGAGCACCGCCTCGCCTTCGCTCGCCTGATCCGCCAGCGACTTGCTGCTCCCCAGCGATGCCTTCGCGCCATTCACGAAGCCGAGAATGTGCTTCTCCGCCGTGTCGAGGTGCGTTTCGCCGTCCGTCTGCTTCTTCGTCCAGCCGGCGCCCGCGACGAAGAGCACCTCTGCTTCCGGCCGAATCGTCTGCGCATCCGCGTCTGGCACCTCGGTGCCGATTACCTGCGTGCGGGTCGCCGGGGTGTCCACGGCCACGTTCTCGACGCTCGCGGAGCCGGGCGCGCCGTCGAATGCCGGGAAGATTCCGGATTCCACGACGAGGATCCACGGACGCTGCTCACGGCTGAGCGTGGCGACCATGCGCTGGCGATAGTACCACCGCTGGATCGACAACCCGCCGTCGGTGTCGATTGCTGCGACATGCGTGTCGATGCGGCCTCCGACGCGCTGCGCAGCTCCGGGCAGGGCGCGAGCGAATCGCGGCGTCTGCGGCGCGATGACAGCGTCCGGCGATGCGTGATCGATGATTGCTTCGGCGGCGGCCGCGTCTGTGGCGTAACGGGAGACGGCGAATTCGTCGCCACTCACGCCGAGTATGGATTCCGCGCCGCATGCCGCTACGCTATCCGCGGCGGACTGGACATCGCCGCCGACGAGCCCGACGATGAGCGAGGCTCCCAGGGCATCCGCGGTGCTCTTCGCAGCGCTGAGCGCTTCGAGTGATGTTGTACCGAGCGACCCGTCGTCGCCTGTGTGAGCGAGGTAGAGGACTGTATCTGGCATTCTCGGTTCCTCAGATCCGTAGTGGAGTATTCACGATCCTGTCATTCCGAGCGACAAGTGCCCGCGATCGCCCATTTCGCCATTCCGAGCGGCGAGTGTTCACACTCGTCGCCGAGGAATCACTTGCGATCTGTCGATCGACACATCACGTCTAGGCCTTCAGCCACTCTGCGATCTCTCGCGCAATGTCGTCGGCCGACATCTCGTTTTCAACGCGCGTTTCGCGGCGCTGGGTCGGAAGCTCGACGCTGGAGACCGTCAGGTCCGAACCGGCAAGCGCGGCGGCCTGGGCCTTCTGGAGTGCCGGCATGATCGCTCGCATATTCACCATGCCGACCTGCGGGTTGTTCGGCGGCTCAGGAAGGTGTCCCGTCGCCCAGCCACACACAACCGGCGGGCCGTCGCACTCGCTCACGAGGTACTTTCCGCCCTCGATGCGCTCCATGAGCCGGAAGCCGCCGCCGTCCTGCACGGACAGCTCGTCCACCGAGAGGAATTGCTCCGTGACGCCGAGCCGTTCGCCGACCATTTGCATGGTGACGCCTGCGTCGCGCGATGCGGAAGCGCATCCGCCGAAGAGCAGCAGTCGCTCGCGGTCGAGGTCCGGAATGGATTCGATAGCCCCCGCGAGGGCTTCCGCGACTTCATGCGGGTCGGTGAAGCCGCCGGCGGGGCCGTCCAGCGCGACAAGTTCGAAAGGCACCTTCTGCGCGAGCTGCATCATGAGCTGTTGAAGCTTCGCCTTCGGACCCAGGCTCACGAGCCAGACCTTGCTGCCTTCGTGTTGCTTCGCGAGGTCCGCCGCCTCGTAGAGCGCGTGCGCCGCCCACGGATCGAGGACGCTCGGCAACATCAGCTCGTTCTTCAGGCCGGGTCCGGTCGGCCCGGCCACCGGCTCCAGCGTCTGGAGCGGGTCCGGCACGATGCTGCCGCAGACGACGATGTGATATGTGTCGGCCATGTATCTGGTTCTCCCGTCGTGTTTTACGGTTGGCAGACTACCTGCTATGGTTGGCAGACAGGAATGTCTGCTCCACTCGCCACTTGCCTACTGGTACCGTACTAGTTCTCGGCGCTGTGCAACCCGCCGGAGCCGGCGAGGAACTGTATGTTGCCCACTTCGCTGCCGTCTTCCAAGGGTACCGTGCAATTCCACATGCACGCGCCGCAGTGGATGCACTTCTCGCGGTCGAACTCCGGCACCCCGCCCTGGCCCGGTGTGATGGCCTCTCCGCTGCAGATCTCCACGCACAGCTTCGCATCGCACGTTTCGCAGAGGTGCGGGAAGACAAACGCCACGTGATCGGCGTACCCCGGCATCGCCTGCACCTTGCCGCCGACGAGTAGCGCGTCCTGCTGCGATACCAGAAGCTGCCCGTCGTACTCGATCGCGGGCCAGCCGACGCGCTCCATGAGCATGTCGTGGAGCCCGACGCCCTGTTCCGTCGAGAGTTTCCGTATTTCCGCGATCTCCTCGGCTGAGACTTGGCCGCGGTAGTACTCCTCAAGTGAGGGCACGCGCTCGTAGGGTCGTTTGGGCTCCCAGCCGAGCGCGATGCGTCCGCCGGTGATTCCGGCAAGGCCCATACCGATCAGGCCGGTCAGGAAGCTCTTCTGGAAACCGTCGCGCGCCTTCTCCGCCTGTCTCGATTCTCGGTCCAGCCAGCTCGCTCGCCGCCGCTCAACGTACGCCGCGTCGAGGTTCTCCTGCGTGAACGGCTTGCCGTCCTTCATGAGTTCGATGACGCCTTCCGCCAGGAGAGTGCCCGTCGTCCACGCCTCGTCCACGCCGCTGCCGGTAAGAACGTTCGTGCTGCCGGAGCCCTCGCCGACGCGAGCATATCCGTTCCCGGCGAGACGCGGCTCGCCGCGCCGCCCCGATTCGCCGAGCGTCTTCGCCCCCCATGAGCGGATCGTGCCACCCTTGAGGTAGCGCCAGAGGTACGGGTGCTGCATCCAGTGCTGGAGGTATCGATAGCTCGTACGGGCCGGGCTGTCGAACCATGAAGGGACGAACACGCCGAACGAGGCGACGTTGTCGGGGTACACGTACAGGAATCCGAAGATCTCCGGCTCCGGAAAGCCGAGTGTATGGATCACCGTGCCGGCTTTGAGCTCGCAGTCCGGCGGCAGGTCGACGACCATCTTCATGCCGACGGCCCAGTCGCGCGTGTGGTGTCCCTTGGGCATGCCGAAGTGCTCGTCGAGCTTCTGCCCGATCGGTCCCACCGGTCCGTCTCCGACCACCGTCAGCGCGGCGCGGATATCCATGCCGGGCGCGTACATCCCAGGTTCAGGCGCGCCGGACCGGTCCACGCCCTGGTCCGCCAGCCGGACTCCCACGACTCGGTCATCCTCGATGAGTGGCTCGGCGACGGGCATGCCGGGCCAGATCTGCACCTGCCCGCCCGCCATGAGGTTCGAGCCGACCCACTGGTTGAACTGTCCGATGCTCAGTACGAGGCCGTCGTCCTTCTTCATGAACTCCGGCAGGAACGGGAGCTTCACCGCCCATTTCTCGTGCGGGAGCATCCAGCGGAACGCGCGTATGAGCTTGTCCATAGCGCGGACGGTCCTGGATCGCCGACTGGCGCCCACCGGGTCGAGAAGGTAGAGCACCTTCTCCTCGGTGACGTCGCAGGCCATGGGAATCTGCGTGGGGTCGATATCCGGCAGGCTTTCCCGGATTCCGCGCGCTCGCGTGACGACGCCCGACACGCCGAAGCCGATGTCGTCGGCGCGCTCGTAGCAGAGCACCTGTGGCGGCATTCCGGGCATCGCCGAGCTTTGCAGCAGCGGCATGCCGTTCTCGTCGGTCATCTCCTGCATCGCACGCGCGAGCGTGGTGAGGAATCCGCCCGTCGCCGGGCCGAATCCGGTGCAGACGATGTCGACGTCCATGCTCTGCCGCTCAACGGCCGGGTTCTGCTCTTCGGTCATGCCCTGTTCGCTCCCTGATATGCAGAATGGGGCGATCGCGGGATCGCCCCTTCGCCGTGTGCACCGGATGTGTGTCAGCACGCGGATCGTGTCCCGTCGGCTGCCTGGCAAACAAACAGGGCGATCACGGGGATCGCCCCTACACGTGGTTGCGCCGTTCGGTCAGGCCGGGGGGGTGCGTCAGCATTCCTCCCGAACGTAGCTGAGCGGAATCCGAGGCTGCGATATTCGACCTGCGGCCGAGGCGATCACGCAGGATCGCCTCTACGCGTTGTCATGCCGTTTCGTTACACGGGGAGAATGCGTCAGCATTCCTCCCGAACGTAGCTGAGCGGAATCCGAGGCTGCGATATTCG
>CAZEAI010000014.1:0-7507 GCA_964510105.1 uncultured bacterium | reverse complement strand
ACGTGCGACCGAGGCGATCACGCAGGATCACCTCTACGCGTTGTCATGCCGTTTCGTTACACGGGGAGAATGCGTCAGCATTGCTCCCAAACGTAGCGGCGACTTGTCGCCGCTACGCGGGGTAGTCCAGCGCCTCCGGAATCATCACGTTGGTGAGATCCTTCGAGGCGCGGTCCTTCGCCAGCGCGGAACCCGTCGTGCAGCCGTCCAGCTTGCGGCGCATGCGTTCGAACGTGTCCATCCCGCGGAAATCGACACACGGCCCGGCCTTCGGCATGTGGCTGCCGTCTTCGCTCACGACGTCCGGATCGTATGAGATCGTGTTCGCGATGCCCGGGATGAGCGACTCGACGTTGATCAGGTCCTCGCGGGTGATGCAGTTGCCGCCGCCGCCGTCCCACGATGGGTGCTGGTTGTACCCGTAGACGAGTCCGGCGCAGACCCGGCCCACTTCGCCGGCCGCTCGCGCGACCTGCACATGGGCGAGATCGGTGTAGAACTGCACATAACCCGGTAGCGCGTCGGCGAGCACCGGGTTCGCCGCTCCCTGCTCGTCAAGTTCGATGATGTCGAGGATGAACTGCCTCGACGCCAGTATCCAGCAGAGCGCGTCGGCCATGGCGAACGTAACGCCCTGGCGCTGATCCTTGTAGAGCGGATTGCCTTCGGCATCGGTGGCCTGAAGCAGGTGCCGCAGCGTCCAGAGCCAGAGCGTCATCGCCGTTCCCAGGGCGCAAGCCCCGGTGCCCGGCCGCTGGCTGGCAATGACGCGCATATCGGTGATCCAGCCCTGGAACTGCGCGAGGAACACCTCGTTCGTCATCGTTACGCCGAGCTGACGGCGCTGGACCGACTCCGGCCCTTCATACGTCGCTTCGAGCTGGGCGTCCATCCACTTCTGCCCAAGGAAGCCCGGGCAGTCCTCGGTGATGCCGTAGCCGCCCATGAGGCTCACCGCCTCGCGCATGACGTTCGCTCCGTGTCCGGTGTTCCAGAGCTTCGTCGCCGGGCAGAGCACGTTCACGAGCGCGTCGGTGACGAGATACCGTACCAGTAGATCGCCCTTGAGTTCGTCGAGCCGCGCCTGATCGCGCTCCGACTCGGGCTGGGCGGAGAGCTTCACGTATTCCAGCGCGTCGTTTTCCTTGCTCCGGAACAGTCGGAGTTGCTGACGTCCGCCAGCGATCCCCTCCGATTCGAGGTATGCGTCCTTCTCGCGCTCAAGCGGGTCGAAGTCGTCGAACAACCGGGCCGTCGCCATTCCGAACGACGTCGCGGCTTCGCCGGTGGCCCAGATGTCGACGAGGCGGTGAACGACGTCCTCTTTCATCTGAAGCCCGAGGTCGTGACGCGGCGATCCCGGATCGGTCGCGCCACCGCGGAAACGTCCGCGCTGGTAGCGAATGACCGGCTCCACCGCCGAGAGGAGCTTCGCCGATGTCATGACGCCGACCGCCACGCGTGTCCGCTTGAACACGGCGTCGATCACCTGCCCGTGGTTGAAGTTCGGGACGATGGCGCCGTCCTGAATCGTGTAACCGCCGATGATGCGGTGCGCCGGCACCTTCAGGCTGAAGACGGGGTCGCGCGTGCTTGAGAGCTGATGGACCAGCTTCTGCGTCGGGACGCCGCGGTCGAACAGACCTTCGTCGTCATCCTCCAGGATGATCATGCAGCTGCTCTTGATGCGTTCGTCGTCGGTGTCCACCGCGGCGCTGACAAAATTGGCGAACGCCATGTTCGTGATGAACCGCCCGCGCTTCTCAACGTGGAGCATCGGCTCTTCGCCGTCGTTCCATTCAGCGACGCGCACTCTTCCGGCGAGCACGCCCGTATCCACCCCGACGAACGGAAGCGGCTCGGTCAGGGCGAATGCGCCCCGGTAGTGCTTCCGATCTTCGCCCGGCTGGGGGGGTACGGCGCCGCCCATGTACTGGGCGCGCTGCTCCGGAGTGCCGCGCTCGTGGATCGGTGAGAGCGCGAGATTTCCGGCGAGACTGCCCGTGGCCGCGCCTCCATCCACCCATGAAAGCTCAAACGCCGCAAGCGCCAGCGCGAAGTTCTTTGGGCCCTCGATGTACCCGCCATGCTCGATATCCACGAACGCCGACGTGATACCAGCGTCGTCGAACACGTTGAGGAGTCCGTCTTTCGCGTCGGTCCATTCGTGCGTATTGCGGCCCCCCTCAGCGACCACCTGGGCGACGGGTCCACGCGCTACAGCTCGTGTGGATTGCACGAGCATCTGGAGGTCGAACCGGTCGGCGAAACGCCACATGATCTGGCGGACGTCGTCACCGGGCAGCGTGCTGAGGCGTGTGCTCTGCTGTTCGCCAACGTTGGAGACACTCATTATCGATTCCCCTTCAGCGACATGGCCGCATACCGGTCGAACGGGCGACGCGGGCATTCCAGCGGCGGGTGTGCATGGGTCGTTGTCGGTTTGCCGTCAGGATGTTTGGGCTGCGCTAGACGAGCAGCGGGCAGGCCTCTCCCCGGCTGTGCAGAAAAGAGATGCGTGATAGCACGGCTCCCAGCCACCGCACGGATTTCTGGATACGTGTACAGGTCTGTGCAATCCATCAGCTACCGAGGAAACTTGCGCGTAGAAAAGTGATTGACTCGTCATCGGAAGTCAAGCCCGCCCGGTATCCGCGAAGCGTTGCGGGGGGACTCACAACAGCGCCGGTCCTACCGGTCCGACCAGTTCGGCGCGCGTTTCTGGAGGAACGCGGCCATGCCTTCCCTCGCGTCATCAGTGGCGAAGCACCTGATGTACGCCGCGGTGTCGTTACGGTACGACTCGCGCGCGTCGAGCGAGCGGTCCGCGTGAATAAGGCGCTTCGTTTCCCGTAGCGCGGCGGGTGAGGTGGCGAGCATCGTGCGGGCGAGATCGTCGGCGGTCGTCAGTAGCGTGCCGTGAGACACGACCCGCTCCACCAGGCCGGCGCGATGCGCCTCCGCCGCGCCGATGCTCTCGCCGGTGAGCACCAGCTCCAACGCCCGCCCCTGCCCGGCGGCGTCGACGAGTTGCTTGTTTCCGTACCCCGGCGCCCAGCCAAGTTTGATCTCCGGCATGCCGAACGTCGCGGCATATGACGCGATTCGGATATCGGCGAAGAGCGCGCAGACGCATCCGGCGCCCAGGGCGGGCCCGTTCACGGCGGCTATGACGGGCTGGGGAAGCTCGTGGAAGCGGTGGAACATCCTCGCCTGCCGATGGCTGAGCGCCTCGGCTTCGTCGGTGCTCAGGTCGGCGACCTCTCGGATGTCGTCTCCCGCGCAGAAGGCCCGATCCGCGCCGGTTACGACAAGTACGCGCGTCCGCTCGTCGCCCATGAGGTGGTCGAGTAGCGCCTCGATCTCCTCGACCATCCTGACGTTCAGCGCGTTGAGCACCTTGGGACGATTCAGCGTGAGGTGCCCCACACCGCCTTCACTCTGGTACAGGATGGCCTCGCAGGACTCCGGCGCGAACTGAGCTGCCGTCATGGCGGCGGGTTCGTCCGACTGTCCTAGTTTCTCGCGAAACCGGCTCGTGGTGATCACGATGCGAGTGTGCGTGCCCTCGCCTATCTTCTGCGTCTCGTCGTGCGCTTCGATTTCGAACAGGAGCTTGCGACCTTCGATCGACACGAGCCGGGCGCGCGCTCGCACCTGCTGTCCGGGAGTCGTCGCGGCGAGATGCCTGATATTCACTTCCGCGCCGACGGTCTCCTCGTCGGTATCGACGTACGGTTCGACGGCCTTCCGCGCCGCATGCTCCATGAGTTCGATCATGTACGGCGTCGCGAACACCGTGGCGCCACCCTCGGGATGGGACGTACCCCCGTCGCGAGCGTACGGAGGGCTCCCTAACGTGATCGTGACGTTACGTGTTACCTTCCTTGAAACGTCGCCCGTCACTCCCGGGACGAGGCCTGCTTTCACGGCGGTACTCCCTCCTGGCGCGCGAAGTCGGATCAATGCGCGACGAGGCAGAATATAGTGGGTGGCACGACGCGACGTAACGCTCGTCTCCGGCCGTACCCGGCATTGCTCCGCGTGCGGATTCGAACGATTCTCTTCATCAACAGGTGCGATTAACGCTCGCGTGCGGCTGGACCTCCGACGGAAGGCGGATACACCATGAATATCGGACTGCTCGCAACGTGTGCAATGATGCTCTGCTCCGCGACCGGCGTGTCCCGCGCGGCGGATGCATCCGACGTAACGATCACGGGAGATCTACGCTACCGGGTGGATGGGGAATGGCTGCAGGGCGCCGATCGCCGTATCCGTCATCGCATCAGAGCCCGCATCGGAGCGAAGTCGATGGTCACCGATGATCTCGCTCTCGGGTTTCGACTGGCGTCGGGAAGCGCGGATCCCACTTCGACGAATCAGACGCTCGACGGCGGCTTTTCGACGAAGGCCATCGGCCTCGATCTCGCCTACGCCACGTGGAAGGGCGGCGATGGATCGTTAGCCCTGACGATCGGCAAGATGAAGAATCCGCTGCTGCGTGTCGGTGGCAATCAGATCGCGTGGGACGGTGACGTTACACCGGAGGGAGTCGCGGCGAACTACGCGATCGATGCAGGATTCGTCAACTGCGCCATGCTCTGGGTGGACGAGATGTCGAGCGGGGGCGACCTCCTGATGTACACGGCGCAGGCCGGTCCGCGGCTGCGGATGGGCGAGTCCGCGGAGCTTGTCCTCGGTGCCGGGTACACCCACCTCACCGGCGACCCCTACCTCGGTTCGGACTGGGGCGTCGTCGAGGGTTTCGCCGAGTTCTCGATCGAACAGAGCGAGAGTCGCAGGCTTTCGTTCTACGGCGACGCCTACTACAACCAGCGAGCTGACGACGATCAACTCGGCTGGATCGCCGGGTTCGGGATCAAGGACGGCGCACTCGGCCTGGGCTACTCATACCGTCGGGTCGAGCTTAACGCGGTACCGAGCGTCTTTTCCGACTCCGACTTCGCCCAGGGCGCGACCGATGCCGCGGGCCACGTCGTGGCGGTCGCATGGAAGTTTGCACGCGGTGTGTCGCTCAACGGCACGTTCTTCCTGAACGACATCGGCCTCACCAACTCGCTCCGCTTCAAGCGCAGCCAGATCAACGCGATGTTCGCGTTCTGACTCTCGCACAGGGCGCGGTCACGACTTCCGCGCCCTGACCTCTCTCTTCCACGCATTCGCGCACGGTCGGGAGCAGAACCGCTGTTCCCGGCGTGTGGCGTGGTAGGGTTCCCCGCACCACTCGCAGGATCGGTCGTTCTCCGGGTTCCGCCGAGCTGCTCCCGCGCACCCCTGCCCGCAGAAACGCTGCGATGTTCGCTGGGTGAGGAAGCGCTTTCCACACGCGGCGCACACCCTCTCGACGCTTACGGTTGTGGCGTGGCAGTCCGGTGAGCAACATCGGTGGTTGTGTGAGCGTGCGAGGAACGGCTCTCCGCAGCCTTCGCAAATGCGCAGCTCCTCCGCGAATTCCCAGGTGCCGGGATCGCTGAAGAAGCTTTCCTCATCGATCTCGGGCGTGGGGTCGGGACGTCCGGGAATCGGATGCGGGCGGCACCTGTCGGCGTTCCGGCGGGTCACGATCTCATCCGGTACGATCTCGCACGGCACATACGTTTCCGGGTCGAGGTGCGTTGGGGTTGAGGCGCGCAGCCACTCCGGCGAGATGCCGGAATCGTCATGCATGGAAGATGCTCGAATCAGTAGACTCATGTCGGTGCGACCTCCGGCGTTCGGGAAGCCGGGCGTACAGGCTTGACGCCCCGGTTGTTACCCGTATATTTGCGGGTATAACAGTGGCCGGACGCCGCACACGAGTCAACGAATTCCGAGAGGATTCGCCGAAAATGGCTGATGGGGAATTGCCGGGTCTCAGCGATCGTCTTCGAATGCTGCGCGATGGTCTGTCGCGTGTCGAGTTCGCTCGAAGGCTCGGCGTGCCGGAAAGCACGCTGAGGAGATATGAGAACGGGCTGGCCCGAATACCGGCGGATTTCCTCTGCCGAGTCTGCCGCGAGTTCCACGTGTCGGCGGATTGGGTGCTGTTTGGAGTGGAGGCGCCCACGAGCGAGATTCGCCGCGCCGACGTAGAAGCGCGGATCGAGAGCAACAGGTACGTCTACGTCGATGGAGAGAAAGTGCGCGTGGTGTGCGTGCCCGTGTTGAACCACGTGCCCGCCGGCTTCGCGCTGGAGATGTTGGACCCGAGCCCGGTCGGCTCCGGTCTGCATGACGTGATGTGGGTTGTGGACCCGCACGACGAGAACGCGTTCGGCCTGACTGCCTGTGGGGACTCCATGCACCCGGTATTCCCGGACGGCGAACCATTCCTCGTCGTGCCGAGGCTCAGGTACGATCTCGACAACGATTACGCCGTCGTCCGGATCGCGGGGGATGGCGTGTGCGTGAAGTACATCCGGCACAAGGGTGACAGAACGCTGATCATCAGCGTGAACGAGCGCTACCCGACCCGCCTGCTCCCCGCGTGCGACGTGGAGATCCTCGGCGCGGCGCGTCCGTTGAGTTCGATCATGTCGGACGCTGGTCGAACCGCGGCGCGGGCGTCGTAAACGGGGTGGCCGGATCGATTGACGAAAGGTTTGCCCTTGACGGGCTGGGCATGCAGCGGTACCATTGTTCTTTCCGACGCGGGGTGGAGCAGCTGGTAGCTCGCCAGGCTCATAACCTGGAGGTCGGAGGTTCGAATCCTCCCCCCGCTACCAAGTTTCGGCGGTCACCGGTCGGCATTTCCGCCAGGCCAGCCGCCACAGGTGGAGCATCGTTTGATCACGCACTCGTCAAGTGTTGAAGTCGTTTCGAACGCAAGCACGGGCTCATCGGAGTTTGCTGCACAGCCTCGTCCGTACGTATGTCTCGGATGAGGCTTTTTGCGTGTACGACGCGCCGCTGACAAGGAGGTGCAGAGGGGGATACTGAGGATCGGAACGTCCCGATGCCCCACGAAGTGGAGGTATTCGGGAAGGTATCGTTTCGTCACTCACTCGGCCGCGAACCTGCAGCGAAGCGTATTCGGGGTGCGGGCGAAGGTTCACGCACTCGTCGGCGGGGAGGCCGGCGCTGGCTGCAACACCGTGGCGAAGAAAGTCGATCAAGAGGGCTCGCGCGACACGCTGAACTCGCAGCGTCGCGCACCACATCACGTTCGAGCGAGCCGAGGTCCAACCGAGGCACGGTCGAAGAACATTGGGTAGGGAACATGGCATCAGGATCAGTCAAATGGTTCAATCACGCGAAGGGCTTCGGCTTCATCGTTCCGGAAGAGGGCGAAGATCTGTTTGTCCACGTTACCAACGTCGATCCCGCCGATAGTAAGCGCATTACCGACGGCGATCCCGTAGAATTCGATGTCCGCCCGGGCCGCAAGGGTCAGGAAGCGTACAACGTTCGTGTAACTCGCTAGGTAGGTTAGCCGAGTTACCACATCATCAGGCGCGCCTGGGGTCACCCGTGACGCGTTCGCAAAAGACAGGATAGGAACATG
>CAZEAI010000013.1:28182-65225 GCA_964510105.1 uncultured bacterium | reverse complement strand
CTCGTATGCCCGGTCTGAGCCGAGGATCGCCATCACGTCGAGGCCCTTCGGAAATGGCCGGGCGGCGGGGTCGATGAGGTTCGCGAACATGTAGGAGTCGGGCACGAACCGCTGCCCCATGAATCGAAACGTGCGGTAGGTACTGCCGCCAGGCAAAACATTCGGGATGCGAGGCTCGGGCAGCTCGCCCGCAGCGGCGAGTACGCGGTCCAGTGCACCTCCGGCCACGAGGTCGTCGGGAGACACGCCGGGGAATCCGGCGCCAAATTCGTCCACGGCGATGGCGTGGTAGTCGCGCACACTTGGGTCGTCGGTCTTACCGACGAAGAACACTGTCGGGTCATAGACGGCGTGCCACACGTCGTACAGCGAATCCGTCGGGCCGTACAGCGCCTGCACGAGCAGCAGCGCCTGTAGCGTATGACGGCTTGAGGCCCCTCCGCCGGTGATCGTGAATGGAGACAGCCCGTACCACATCATCGTCTTGAAGTACCGCTTGAGCGCCTCGGACTCCGTGTAGTGGCCGCGCGGTACGAACTGACTGAAGTCGATGGGAAAGCCCTGCACGGCGGACGCGGTCATGCCGTGATGCGCCTCGATTTTCCCGAGGTCGGTCGCCACCATCTCCGCGATGTCCAGGGGCGGCGCCGACGCGATTTCGCTCAGAAGGGATTTGCCGACATACAAGTACGCGATATTGCGCGTTGCGGCCTCCCGCACTTCCGCGCTCGACGCGGATGCCCGGATCGATTCCATACGCCCGATCAATCCGTCTGTAAGCGCGGCGACGTGCGGGATGAATCGTTCCTCTTCCAGCGTCTTCAGGAAGTTGTCGAACAGCACGTGGTAGATGTGCAGGACGGCATCCGATGTTATGAAAATGGGCGTATCGGTGTGCGTCGCATCGTTGTATATGTAGTGCATCTGCGTGGGCTCGCCATAGCCGCCGACGCAGACGTTGCTCCAGTAGATCTGAGCCCACGTGACGGTGAAGTGGTTCGAGATCAGTCGCGCCGAATCGGCAGCCGTGAAACGGGGCGAGCCCGATCCGGAGCCGCTCCACGGCTGAATGGTCGCCGATGCCTCGAAGTTGCACACATTCGAGAAATCGGGCGCGACGGCGAACGGCGGCACGCGCGGCGTGACGTCCACGTGTACCGGATGGTACGTACCGAAGGGTGTCTCGATATCGTTCGTGATAGTGGCCATCATGTCCGGCCGGGCGGTTGCCGTTCCGGCGCAGACGATCAACGCGCACGCCATCAGCGCGATACGGTGGGGCAGACGTTCCTTCATGGCGCGTCCCTCCTCGCGGATGTTGGATCCGACACCGGCAGTCGTGTCGTATGCCATAGACAAGGATGCAAAATCCGCGCCGACCGGTTCGCCGCGCCACTTCGGGATGAACCCGTCGGTGCGCGTGGCGAATCACCCCGGTCCAACGACCGCGCGTGCGGTCCGCCGCGTCGGGTCAGTCGAGCCTGTCCAGTCCCGCCTCGCGTGCGGCGCGAACGGCCTCGGCGACCTCCGAACGTGTCACGGAGCGACCAGCCGCCGAGTCGGTCGCGGCGTCCCCGCACGGGCGGTACTGGGCCATGACGTTCAGGTAGGTGTCGGCGGAAACGGATTCGGCGAGGAATCTCGCGACCTGGGCGGTGCCTGCCGCGCCGTTGGGCATCACCAGATGGCGGACGAGCAAGCCGCGCTCGGCGATCCCGTCTTCTACATGCAGGTCGCCGACCTGTCTGTGCATTTCGACGACGGCGTCCCGCGCGCGCTGCGGGTAGTCCCGTACGCCGCAGAAGCGCTCGCTCCACTTCGGGTCCCAGAACTTGAAGTCCGGCATGTAGATATCGAACACGCCCTCAAGCAGCCTGATGGTGTCGACGCTCTCGTATCCCCCGCAGTTGTACACGAGCGGAACGCGCAGGCCGCGCTCGACGGCGATCGTGAGTGCGTCGAGAATCTGCGGAACGACGTGCGTTGGAGTAACGAAGTTGACGTTGTGGCAGCCGCCTTCCTGGAGGGAGAGCATCATGGCGGCTAAGCGCTCCGGCCCCAATTCCGTGCCATATCCGCCCCGACTGATGTCGTCGTTCTGACAGAAGGTGCAGCCGAGATTGCATCCGCAGATAAAGACCGTGCCCGAGCCGCACCGCCCGACGAGTGGGGCTTCCTCACCGAAATGAGCCTGACTACCCCAGATGCGCGCCTTGTCGGCCGTGTCGCAGAATCCCCGCTCGCCCGCCGTTCGATCTACGCGGCAGTCGCGCGGGCACAGGCTGCACGAGTCGAGTTGCCGCAACGCCTCCTCGGCCCTGCTCCTGAGCTCGCCCGTCTCGTGCAGTGCGAGGTATGACGGTTGTGCCATCTGTCTGTCTCCACATACGTCGCGCGGAGGCGGGATCTGCCCCGTGCTCGGCCCACAGCCAATGGTAGCGATATGGGGCGTCAGGGGCCGGTCATCGCCCCATCCTGGCGATGGCCTCCCGTAGCGCGTGGTAGCTCGGTTTGTGGTCGCCGTTCACGTCAACGAGACCCCAGTTGGCCTCCATCGGGCATCCATCCTCACCGCATGAGCACCGGTTGGAATCGCCCCAGTGGTAGTAGTACTGACCGACCGCCCTCTCGCCGATGACCTCCATGATCTCGGTGATGTACCGGCCCTGCACCTCGAACGTGTGCGGCAGGATTTCGCCTTCCCGATTCCAGCCGAAGCACCACTTCTTCTGCTCGTGGTTGTCGATCTCGTTCGGGATCACGTCCTCGGGCCGCATGATCTCCCCCGCGGACGAGTAGCCCCACTCCAGGACGATGATGGGCAGCGACGCCAGTTCGTCCAGCCAGTCGAATGTCTCGATCCACGTGTGCGAGCCGCCTTCCTCCCACGTTCCGAAGTAGCCGTCGACACCGACGTAGTCCCATGCGACGTCCGCCGAGTAGATGTCCCGGTACATGCTCTTCGCGAGGTCGTTCATCCCGCCCATGTTCGTGCCGATCCAGAAGTCGGGCCCGGCGTCCTTCACGCCGCGAGCCGATTCGATGACGAACCGCACGGCCTGTTCGACGTTCAGCGGCGCCCTGAACGGTGCCTGGTTCATCTCGTTGGTCGACTCCCAGACACGGACGTAGTCCCGCAGCTTGTCCACCGCGAAGGCTGTCGTCTCCCTTGCCAGGGCGAAGTAGCCGTCGGAGCCGGGAGGGCCCTCCCAGTCGGGCACCTGCGCCGGCCCGCTGGTGATGCAGAGCGGCTCGATGCCGTTCGCGCGGTACTCGCGCGCGACCCCGATCATGCCCTCGAACCCCTCGCTCATGTCGCTGGCCGGGCTCGCGAACGGGTACGGGATATCGAGGCGCATGGAGTTCAGTCCGAGGTCTCTGAAGGCGTCGTAGTTGTCCCCTGCGTGGCATGTGCCGTGTAGGAAATCCATGGTTGCGTCCCCTGCGAACTCTCCGAGTTCGTCTGGCAGGTACTCCGAATCTGCGTCGATGGTCGGTTCGCCACAAATGGTAGCGATACGTGCGTGCGTGCGCACGTGGGGGTGGTGAGACGCCCTCACCCGCGAATCTTCGCGCGGCACGTACGCGCAGCGTTCGCCGGGCTTCGCTCAGCTTCGTCCGCCCTCTCCCATTCACGAACGCTACGCGTTCGCGGGAGAGGGCAACGTCCATTGGTAGCATGTCGGTCGGTGAATGTAGCTACCGCCGCCCCTCTCCCAGCGAAGCGGAATGGGAGAGGGGACACGGGCGCGTAGAGCTTCGCTCGGAGCGAGCGAGGGGTGAGGGCGGTGCCTGCGAGGCGCTACCCGTGGGGATGGCGGTGTTGCGAAGCGAGGCGAGAAGGGCGTTGGTGATTTCCCACTCATTCGGCTCGTCCAGCGGATGTCGAGTCGCGCTCACGAATACTACGTATGGGGTCTCGCGCGTTTGATAGCGAGAAGCTTTCTTCCGGCCGAGCTTCTTGAGGAGATAGTACCCGGACGATCCCCAGCCGGCGTCGCCAAACATCGCCAGCGTGGATTCCTTGATGCCTCGTGGGTACGGCAGTGGTTCGATGCGAAAAGCCCACCGCCCGTCCTGCCAGAACAGACGGAACGCTTTCGCAAACTCGCTGGCGCCGGAACCTTCGAATTGGGATGGGGCAACACCCCTGCACACCCGCTTCCTCCCGCACGCCCGCGCGCCCGCACGCCCGCACGCACCCCATCCCCTCCCGCACCCACGCACGTCGCCACACCACGCGCGACTCCCCCTAGCCAGCCAGCACGCCTGCCGCGTATTCCTCGCTGAGCCGCGTGAACTCCTCGCACTGCGCGGCGACGGCCTCCTGCGTGTGCCCCGCGCCAACCGGGTCGCCGTACCACTTCGGGATGAAGCCGCCTTCGGGCGAGGCGAACGACTCGTACAGCCGACGGGCGTACGCGCGGACCTCGTCGAGGTCGCCGCGAGCCATGGTGTACTGGATGTCCACCGGGCAGTAGAACGTGATCCGCCCGGCGAATCTGTCTGCGAGCACGTCGAGGCCCATGTTCTCCTGCTGGTCGAAGTTGATGACGTCGAGGCCGATCTCGATGAAGTCGTCGAGTATGTCCACGAGATGTCCGCAGCTATGGAGGAACGTCAGCATCCCGGCGTCGTGCGCGGCGCGGTAGATGCGCTCGTACCGCGGCTTCCAGATCGCGCGCCAGTGCTCCGGCTGGATCATGAGGCGGCTCTGCAGGCCCCAGTCGTCGCAGAAGATGAACCCGTCCGCGCCGATGTCGGCGTAGCGCTCGATGGCGTACAGGTTCATGTCAACGAGCACGTCGATGAGCTTCCCGAGATTCTCCGGCTCCTCGTGGATATCCACCCACGTGTTTTCGAGGCCCCGGATGAAGTGGACGCGCTCATAGATGCTGATCCCGCCGGTCATGAGGAACTTGTCGCCTGCGCGTTCGCGAGCTCCGTCCAGTACTGTCCAGCGGCGCTCTTCCGTGATATCGGGGATGTGCAGCGAGTCGTAGTCCGCCCATGTCTTGAGCGGGAAATCCTTCACCTCGCCGAGGTGGTTGTCACCAATGTTGTCCCACACGGCGCCCCATTCATCCACGCCGCATCGACATCGTTCATCCGGCGACGGTGTCATATGCACGCCCGCGAAATCGTTCCCCCACGGCTCGGGGAAATCCATCGGTAGGCGGTCGGCACCCTCGAAGCGGATCGTGCGCGCGACGACTTCGCGTGGGGTCATCATGGTGCTGCTCCCATCGTTTCCGTGCCCGGCTAGTCGGCTGCTATCCGGACGACCTGGCCGCTGGGCTGCTTGTATGCCTCGTATATCTTCGCGATATGGAGCGCGTCGTCCAATCCGCCTGTTGTCGGCGGGCGATCCGCGAGCACGCTTTCGCAGAACGCGATCACCTCCGGCGCGTAGCCGAGCAGGAAGAGCGCCTTGTTGGAGAGCGTTCCGAGAGAGAACTCGGGCTCCCACGTCAGCGCGCCGGTCTCGTCGCCGGCGAATGGATTCGATGCGCGTCCGTAGTTGCCGTCGAGCTGACCGGGGCGATGCCACGTCACTCGGATGTTGTTGTCCACCACAACGTTGTGGCCCGCGCCGACGATCTCTGTGCGCTCCATGAACGAGAGCGGCGACTGGCCGTGCGAGAGGTGCAGGTTCCCTACCGCGCCGCTCTCGAACCGTATGGCCGTGACCGAACTGCCGACGCGCTCGTTGTACTCGACGTAGATCGACTCCGCCCGGCCTGCGAGTAGCAGCAGCACCGACCACGGATGTTGCACGTGATCGAGGAAGCCGAGCATCGCCTTTTTGTCCATGCGGTCGCTCAGGGACGGCAGATGCTGCGGGTAGCGGGCCGTGATGCTCGTGACTCTGCCGAATTCGGCGCCGGCTACGATTTCCTCCGCCTTCACGTTCGCCGGGAAGAACATCTTCTTGAGACCGACCATGACGAACCGCCCCGTCTCCGCGCTGACGGCCATCATCCGGCGGATCTCGTCGGAACTGGACGCGGGCGGCTTCTCGATCCAGACGTGGGCGCCGGCGCGCATGCAGTCCATGGCGATCGCCGGGTATCGCACGCGAGAGCGCTCGTCGTAGTTCGTCACGACGAATACCGCCTCGGGCCGCTCCTTGTCGAGCATCTCCCGGTAGTCGGTGTAGGCAGCGCGCGCGCCGAATTGTCGCGCGTAGCTTTCCGCGGCGTCACGCTTCAGGTCGCACACGGCGACGAGGTCCACCGGCGCGTACTGGAACGTCGGGTAGATGTTCCGAAATGCGTGCCCGCCGCATCCGATGAACGCGGTGCGGACGTGCTGCTCGTACTCCGAGTTGTAGGTAATGTCCATGATCTCTCCACAGCAATGGGAGCACGTGTTATGTCGATTCGTGGCGGCGGATGGCGCTACCGCACGACAAGCGTACGAAGATCGTGTGCGGGGACCATAGCGGCGTCGCCGCGTCCGAAACGCTCACCCGTGAGGAAGTCGACGGGCCCTGCGTCGAGTGCCTCCGGGACGCGCCATTCCGCGTCGGTGGCGCCGAGGTTCACCAGCGACCACAGCTCGCCGCCGGGCGACACGCGGCGGTGCCGAACGATCGAGCCGGTACGCTCTGTCGGCACGCTCGCTGCCGTGAGGATCGCCTCGACCGCGCGCCGGGTCTCGCGGCATTCTTCGCCGAGTGTCGAGTAGGCGAACATCGTGCCGAGAACGCAGGCCTGTCCCGCTCCGTGGCGGCAGCGCACTCCGGCGACGGCGTCGCCGTGACGCAGTATGGGTTCGGCGGCATCGGTGACGATATCGTACGTCTGCACGTAGTACGCCGCCTTCGGAGACAGGCCCGCCAGCGGTCCTGCTCCGGCGAGCGTCGTCGGCGGGAGGATGTCACCCGCGCGGCACCCGTCGGGCGTCCAGCGCGCGTTTCCGTCGAACTCAGCAACGTGGCGCAGTCCGGCCTGTCGCACGCCGAACAGCTCCTCGGCTTCCTCGGCCATCCCAGGCGGCCACGCCCACCCGTACTCGCTGAATCGTCCCGGCGTCGGCCCGCTCAGCACGGTACCGCCGCGCTCGACGTATGCCCTCAGCTTTGCTATCGTCGTCGGAGCCGTGGCGAACGGGAACGGCAGTACCAGCACGCGGTGCGCGTCGAGTTTCGTGTCGCTCGCCCGTTCGATGTCGATGAAGTCGGGGTCGATGCCCGCTGCGAAGAGCACTTCATATGCGCCGCGGGTGGGCATCTCGACAGCACGACGTTCGTCCATCCCGTCCGCGATGCGATACAGGCTTTCGTCCAGGCAGATGGCCACCGGCGAGGGTGGTTTCACGCTTGTGGCGAGCAGATCCGAGTGCGTTGCCGCCGCCGCACAGTACTCCCGGATAGCATCGGCGCGTGGCGTGAGTTCGCCGCGGCCGCCGAGGAACCCCTGCCCCTGCGCCTCATCCCAGAAGTGCTCCGGTCGCGTGTTCCAGAGCACCGTGGTTTGCGCGCCGGCCGTGAGTTGCAGCAGGAGCCAGCGACGCATATCCTCCCGGCTGACTTCGCCCTGCACGGTCAGCCCGGAGTTGTAGGGTCCGCACGCCATCTCCGCCAGGATGAACCTCGCCCCGCCGGAGTGGGCCGCGCAGCGCGAGTAGTTGAGCTGGTAGAGCGACGACCAAAGCTCGTGGTGGCGGTCTTCAGCGGGATCGAGCGGCCCATCGTCACGTTCCCACGCCCAATAGAGTGCGGCGGTTGGATAGAACGACGTTCCGAACGCGTCGGCGCCGGAAGACCAGCCGAATTCCACCGTCGAGCCGTAGATCGGATGATTCGTGTGGTACACAATGTCGCGTGGCGACTGCTCGGCGCTATGGATGATGCGCGTTCGTTCACGCAGCACCGAGGGGAGGTATTCCTCGTAGACGAATTGCCGCCAGTCGGGATACGACGGCACCTTGTAGTAGAGGCGCGGCGGGTCGATTTCCTCCCACGAGCCGCACCGAGTGTGCCACACGCCGTTGAGACGATCGAGCGATCCGTACCGGTCTCGAAGCCACTCGCGGTAGTCGTCCAGCGCCTCCGGATTGAACGGGAAATTCCGCTCGGCCACCCCGGCGCCGGGCCACACCATCTGGAATCCGATCTCCTGCCACGTGTCCCAGTACACGAGGTTCGCGTACCCGTCCACAGCCGACACGAGTTCTCGGAGGAAACGTTCTGCCTCGGCGCGGACACCCTCGTGGCCCCAGTAGGGCCCGGGCTTGCCGTCAGCGGGCAGGAGATACTGGGTCGGGTCGACGAGCGGCTGATCGAGCGCGTTCACGAGACGCGCGTCGGGGTGGCGGTCCCACACCCATTTCGGCATCTGCTCCATGGTCAGTGATATCGATGCTTGAAGTCCGAGCGTCCGGGCCTCGTCGAGCAGCTCGACGACGTCGGCGAAGTCGTACACGCCCGGCTCCGGATTGCACCAGGACCAGCTCACCTGCAGGTTGGCGAGATTCATGCCGAGGGAGCGCATCGTGGCGAGGTCCGCCCGAATCGCTTCGAGCGGTTGGGACGGCACGCGATACATGTGCGCACCGATGAGGTAATCGGATCTGCGTTCCGGCATGGCGATGGACCTCGCAGCTCTGGAGCTAGGTGATGTCCGGTACGGGCTGGTTTCGCTTCCAGACGGAGTCGTCCGGCAGATCGCCCTCTCCGCCCCATTTCTCCTGCATGGTTCTCATCGCGGGGAGGGCCGGCGCAATCTCCTCGCGCCATACGCGCTCGACCGCGTCGAACGTGACGAACGCGTGCTCCGGCGCGAGCTTGTCGTAGTCGGCAAGGAGTTCGCGAGCCTTCTCGCCAAGCCAGCGAGTCTCGTCATCGACCATGCGTTCGCCGACGCGTCTGTCTGCCTCTCCGGCGTCGCCTCCCATGGCGTAGGGACCGCCGCGACCTTCCAGCCCGGCCGGTATCCGCGAGACGTCCACGCAGTCGGGCTCGACCGCCCAGAGTAGGGATGTCTCGACCTTGCCTGCGTGATCGCCCGTGCGCCCGTCGAACCCCGGCTCGTTGGCCTCGAAGTCGGGCAGGCCGTAGAGGCGTGTCCCGCAGTGCGGTTGCAGTATGGCGATGACGTCGTTGGCGTCCTGCCAGTTCGGCCCGTAGTGCCCCGTCAGGAAGATCGCGGCGTGGAACCCCAGCGCGTCGGCCTGCTGCACGTGATAGCAGAGCGACTTGAGATAATGCCACGGCGGCACGCTGGTCAGCCAGGATCGCTCCACGTTTCCAATCGTATCGTGAGCCCACGACGCGTAGCCACCGATCTCGTGCATGTGCCACATATCCGCCGGCGCTACGATGCCGCCGTGGGCGTGTGCGGCGCGACACGCTATGGCGTGGGCCTTGAGACCATCCAGCCCGATGGCGTTCTGCGGGCCGTGCGGCTCGCACAAACCGTACGCGAAGTACGCGACGGGGCACTGCGCGTACGCCGCCTCCAACTCATCCGGAAACATACGCTCCCAGCGAACCTCTCTCATCTCGTGACCCCTCATTGGATGCGTTGGTCGATCACGGATATCGCCATGTCGACAGGTCGAGCCTCAGCCTCGCAGGATGATAGAATCGCCACCGGCGGGTCGCAACTCCGCGACCTCGCTCGCTCCGGCTTCCGTCTCGACCGATGGGGATCTGATTGCGACCGCTGAATGCGCCTCAATGCCGTAGAACGGAGATTTCAGGATTGCGGCCGCTTGCGGGTTTGCTCAGGGCTCGGCTCGGTGTAGTTTGATTACCACGTCGTTTGATTGTCATACCAATCACCCTGGGGCGATACGCCAATCGCCCTTGCGCGATCAGCGGGTCGCGCGTTGTCGGAAGGATGCATGCATGCGCTGGCGTCATCGTCTGGTACTACTCCTGGTTGTCATGACTGGCAGCTCACTCGCTCAGGCGACGATGCAGTCGCCGTGGTCGTTCGGTGGGTACGGCGAGTTTCACGCAAACTTCGCGGAGGGCTCCGGCGGCAATCAGTTCGACATCCATCGAGTCGTGTTCTACACGGGATACGAATTCGACTCGTGGCTGCTGTTCAACTCCGAGCTGGAGATCGAACACTCATACCTCGAGGCAGGCGACGGCGGCGAGATCGCCTTCGAGCAGGCGTACGTCGACATGCTCCTGAGCGACGCGCTCAACGTACGCTTCGGACGCGTGCTGATTCCGCTCGGCATCGTGAACAAGCGCCACGAGCCGCCCACGTACAACGGCGTGGAGCGACCGATTTTCGACCGCTACATCATTCCGACCACGTGGTGGTCCGACGGCGCGGGTGTCTTCGGCAGTCTGGGGAGTGCGGTTCGGTACGAACTGTACGCACTCGGCGGGCTCGACGGATCCGGCATCAGCGCGACGAGCGGCATCCGCGGGGCACGCGTGAAAGAGCGTCCGAGCCTGAACGAACCGGCGATCACCGGTCGCGTCGACGCGTTCCCGTTCGCAGGGGCACTCGTGGGTCGCGGGCAGTCGTTCCGCATCGGAGCATCGGCCTACTATAGCGGGCTCGACAATGGGAACAAGGGCAGCGACCCGGGTGTCGACGGAAGCATGCTGCTCGTCTCGGGTGATGCCGAGTACCGACTGCCGTTCGTGGAACTCCGGGGCGTGGTCGCCCACGGGACAATCGACGGCGCGGCGTCGCTCGGCGGCGGCGTCGCCGAGGAAGTGTTCGGATATTCGGCTGAGGCCGCTCTGCGCGTTTGGCCCGAGTCGCTGAAGCGAGGGAAGCTGGGGCGTTCGGACATGCTGCTCTTCGCGCGGTACGACAAGGTGGACACTCAGTTCAGCATGCCGACCGGCGTTGCCGCCGACCCCGCGGGCGAGCGCGCGATGTGGACGGTGGGCGCGTCGTTCCTGCTCATGCCGAACTTCGTCATCAAAGTCGACCACCAGATAGGCGACAACACGTCGGGCGCGACGAATGTCGGCGCCGGCTGGTACTTCTGAACTCCGCCGGAGGAAACCCATGAAATTGCTGGCTACAGGCGTCGTCACCGCGGCGCTGCTGGTCGCTGGGTGCGCGATGTCGACGCGGACAATGCCGCCTGCAACGGAACTCGGAGCGAGTCCCGGCAGCCTGGAATCGCTTGAGCGCGGCCGAATGCTCATCGTCACCGAGTGCAGCGAATGCCACCGCATCTACTGGCCACAGGAATACTCGTCCCTGATCTGGCCGGAGGCGCTGGACGACATGGGGAAGCGCGCGTCCCTCAACGAGGAGCAGACTCGCGATATCGTAGCGTACTACGTCGCTGCGGCTCGGCACGCGGAGTCAGGCGCCGCGGTGCAGCGGTGATCCGGGCGCTCCGCTCGCGCGTCTGTCGCATGATTGGCATGGCAATCGCCGGGCGCGTATACTTGCTATAGAGCCCGGCCGAAGAGGCGTTCGGGAACCCTCGCTGTGGGCTTGGAGCGGAATCATGGATACGTGGAAAGCGTTCGAGCAGAACGAAGTAACACACAGCGGCGCGCATTACCTGATGGCGATCCATGACCTGACCGAACAACGGGGGTACGCCCGCGTTTCCGACGTTGCTCGCGCACTTGAGATCACCCGGGGAAGCGCATCGCTCGCGCTCAAGGCGCTGCGGGAGCGAGGGTTCGTCGATCAGGACGAGAACCGGTTCCTCCTGCTCTCCGAAGATGGTGAACGCATCGCCCACGACGTGCGTTCGCGTCGCGCGGTTCTGGAGGCGTTCTTCCGGGAGGTGCTGCACGTCGAGGCCGATCACGCTCAGATCGATGCATGCAAGATCGAGCACCTGATCAGCACGGAGTCCGGCGAACGGCTGCTCGCGCTGCTGCAGCACCTGCTCCGCGCGGATACCGAGACGCGATCGATACTCCGGCAGTTCTGGGCCGACGAGGAGATGTGCTCGGACCAGTCGCGATGCCCCGTGTGCGACGACACGTGCCTCGCACGTGGATGGATGGCGCCCGAGCAGATCCAGAGATCGGAGTAGTGTCGGGCGCCACTTGACACGGCTGCGGCGCGCCGTATATTTCGATGCATGTCACATAATCAAACACTCGACGCCGACCGAGCCGCGGCGATGTTCAAAGCGCTCGCGAGTCCCACTCGCCTCAGGATATTCCTGCGCGTGGCCGATTGCTGCGCCTCCGACGAGGACGCGCGGTGCGTCACGAGTGAGGAACTCGGCGCTCCCGTGGGTGAGATCGGCAAGGGAGTCGACGTGGGCGCGCCGACGGTATCGCATCACCTGAAAGAGCTGCAGAACGCGGGGTTGATTACTTGCACGCGCCGCGGGCAGCAGGTCTTCTGCTGCATCGACCCGCGGACGGTCGACCTGCTGCGCGGCTTTCTGAACGGGATGTCGCAGGATCAGGCAGAGTAGAGACGCCCCCTCATTTCGAGAATAGATTCGATAGTTGTCATACTTTCAAAGGAGTTGCGCCATGAGTGAACGAACCAGCGACGACACCCTCCGCGCCGTGCGGGATCACTACGGAGCCATCGCGGAGTCCACTCCGCAGACGCCATGCTGCGGCACCGGCGAGGCCGCATGCTGCGGGCCCGACGCCCTCGGCTACACGCAGACCGATATCGAAGCGATTCCCGAATCGGCCCGGATGTCGCTCGGGTGCGGCAATCCCACCGCGATCGCAACGCTCAAGCCCGGTGAAACGGTGCTCGACCTGGGTTCCGGCGGCGGGTTCGACTGCTTCGTCGCCGCGCAGGCCGTTGGCCCGACAGGCCGGGTCATCGGCGTGGATATGACGCCGCCCATGATCGAGCGTGCGCGGAAGTCGGCTCGCGAGGGCTCGCACGAGAACGTGGAGTTCCGCCTCGGCGAGATCGAGCACATACCCGTGGCGGATGCGACGGTCGACGTGATCATGTCGAACTGCGTCATCAATCTCGCACCGGACAAGCGCGCCGTCTACGAGGATGCGTTTCGCGCGCTTCGTCCCGACGGGCGCATCGCGATCTCCGACGTGGTTCGAACAGGGCCGCTGCCGGAGGACGTGCTCGGTAGCGAAGAGTTCCTCACGGGCTGCGTCAGCGGATCGCTTGATGTGGATGAGCTGCGGAGCATCCTCGACGAGGTCGGGTTCGCGGACGTGAGCATCGAGCCGGTTCCCGGCAGCCGCGAGTTCATCCGCGACTGGGCCCCCGGAACGGGCGTCGAGAAGCTTGTCATGTCGGCGATGATCACCGCCGTGAAGCCGGCTTGACCTCCTGAGAGACGCGAGCGCGACAGCCGCGCTCCGGCCGCCGGGTACCCTCTACCGCTCGCCGGGGGGTACCCGGCGAGATGCCCGACCGTGTACGCTCCTCAGTCTGCGTTAGAGGTCGATGGTCGTTCCGTCATCCGCGACAAGCACCTTGTCGCCGAGGATTGACCGAGCCCTGGCAAGCTCTCCGACGGGGTCGGCGAGCACGGCTCTCCCGTGGTGAACGAACACGAGCCGACCGACAGGCTCCCCGAAGTCCCGGAGCCATGTGCAGACATCCTCGATCGAGTGGTGCCCGGTTTCCATGAGGAACAGATCGACCCCTGCGAGCAGCGGCGCAACTTCGCTGACGTGTTTCACATCGCCGGAGTACGCAACCGCCTTCCCGCCCGCGTCGATTCGGAACGAGAACGAAGCGTGCGGCTCACCGGTCCTGAGATGCGCGTTGTGCAACGCGGTGACGCGCACCCCATGTCTGTCGAAGACTACGCCGTCGTCGTATCGCTTCGCGTCAAGTCTGAACTGGCCACGGTACTCGTCGTGACCTCCCGTGGCGAGGTGTATGATGCTCTCCCACGGAGACATGTCAGGAAGGAACACCTCGATGGTGCGACCGGAGAGATGCCGTCCGGCGTTCTCAGACACGCCTGCGAGCTTCGCGAACGTCCACAGGAGGTTCGGCATGCCGCCGATGTGGTCGATATGCGGATGCGAGATGAAGATCGCCTCTGTACCGGGCAGATCGATGCCGCCGGTGTGCGCGGCGTGCGCACAGTTCTCGCCGGCGTCGAACCAGTACGTCCGATGCCCATACTCGATCGCGATGGACGTGTGATGCCGCCCCGGCATCGGTTCCGTGCCGCTGCAGGAGCCAAGCACAGTCAGTCTGAGCGTGTCATCCATCCATCAGCCTTCCGCCCCGATCCGCCAGAGATTCGTCTCTCACCATGTCATTCGCTCGCACACGACACACGGGGTGCCGACACACCTTGCGGTCGCTGAGTGTCACCACACGTCGTCGATCGTCGCACGCTCGGCCTCGACCTCTTCGAACCACGATTCCAGCATGCCGAGCAGCCGCGACGCGGTCTCCGGCTCGGCGTCGGCGAGGTCGTTGTGCTCCACCAGGTCGCTGGCAAGGTTGTACAGCTCAGCCGGTGGAGGTGGCGGGATCTCGCGCTCTGGTTCAGGCGACCGGTCGAGATCCGGCACGGATTCCGGATCGTACTTGAGCTTCGAGTCGAGGTCGCCTTCGCGGGGAGGCGTGGCGAACGCCTCGGCGATCTTCGGTCGAACGAGCTTCCAGTCGCCGTCGCGAACGGCGGCGTTTGCCTCGATCACCGGCGTGTAGCGGTTCCACTGCCAGTAGCGTGCGACGTCGTCCACCGGACCCTCGCCGCGAAGCATCGGGATCACGTCCCGGCCGTCGATCACGCGGTCCGAGGGCGCGCTCCCACCGCAGGCGGCGGCGATTGTCGGCAGCCAGTCGGTGAAGTGCGCGGTCTCATCGACGAGACGTCCGCCTTCAACCCCGCCGCCGGGCCAGCGGACGACCATCGGCACGCGGATGCCGCCTTCGTATGTCCACGTCTTCGCGCCGGCCAGGCCGAGGTTGAAGCGGTAGGTGTCGAGGCCCCAGTCCTCCATGAGGTCCGGGCCGTTGTCGCTGGTGAACATCACGATGGTGTCTTCGCCGATGCCCTGCGCGTCGATCTCATCGAGGATGGCGGCGATGCCCCGGTCCATCTGTTCGACCATGGCGTAGATCATCGCCTCGCCTTCGTTGCAGCCGCGTTCACGGTACTTCGCGAGCAACTCGTCGGGCGCCTGGTACGGCCAGTGCGGCGCGTTGTACGTCACGTGGAGGAAGAAGGGTGCGGGGTCCTTTGCGTGACGCCGGATGTACGATAGCGCCTCGTCGGTGAAAACGTCGGTGAGGTAGCGTCCGTCCGGTTTCTCGTACGCCCCGTTCCTATCGAGTCGCCACTGGTAGAAGTCCTGCCAGCCGCCCCGGAATCCGGCGAATTCGTCGAAGCCGCGCGCATTCGGATGGTAGCGTGGGTCCAGCGCGCCGAGGTGCCATTTGCCGACGAGCCCCGTGGCGTAGCCCGCCTCGCGCAGAATGTCGGCGGTCGTCAGCTCGCGAATGGCCAGCCGGTCGAGGCCGCGGCCTTCGAACGTGTCGATGGCGCCGGTGCGGTGCGGATATCGTCCCGTCATGAGCGCCGCGCGCGCCGGAGCGCATACTGGCGAGCCGGAGTAGTGCTGCCGGAGAGTCACTCCTCCCGCGACGAGGTGGTCGATGGCGGGCGTGTCGGAGCGGCCTTCGTTGAACGCACCGAAGTCGCCGTATCCCATGTCGTCTGCGAGGATGAGGATGACGTTGGGCGAGCGTGGCATGAGCGGCCTCCGGGAGCGTCCGTGCGTTGCGATACGATGTCGGTGGACAGAGATTACTCCCTGCCGTGCGGCTCTCCAAGCGGGATCGGGCTGTGTACGGCGGAAGGGAGTGGACATGAGCGTAGCGCCGGGATACCCGACTCCGCAGCATGAGCGCGCGACGGAAGCCGTCACCGGTTTCTTCGCGGAGCAGCCCGAGACGGATGCCGTCCTCCTGACGTGCTCGCTTGCGCGGGGAGTCGGCGTGCCGAGCAGTTGTGTGGATATCGCCGTCCTGGTCGCGCCGGACGTGCTTGCAGCGCGCGGGGACGATCTGAACCGACGGTGGCGGGAGTTCTACGGGAGCGATGCGGTGTTCGCCGATCTGCACGCGCTGGAGGGGTACACTCACGTTGATCTCGACTTGCACTCAGGGGAATTCACGCCGGGCCCTGGCTCGATCGACGTGCCGGACGAATTCGAGCTTGAGATCGGCAACCTCGTGGCGTATGCCGCGCCGCTCTACGAGCGCAATGATCGCTTCCAACGCCTGCGGGAACGCTGGCTGCCGTACTACGACGACGGACTGCGTTCCGAGCGTCTTGCCAAGGCTATGAGGGACGCGCGGAACAATCTCGACCACATACCGTCGTTCGTTGAGCGCGGGCTCTATTTCCAGGCGTTCAGCAGGTTGTACATCGCGTACCGAGAATTCCTGTGGGCGCTATTCATTGTGCGACGGATTTATCCGATCGCGTACGACAAGTGGATACAGCAGCAGGTCGTGGAGATTCTCGGAATGCCCGAGCTCTACGCGGAGATGGTCGGGATTCTGGAGATCGAGCGTCTCGAGAGCGACGAGCTGGTCGAAAAGGTGGCTCCCGTGCATCGGTGGCTGGACGACTATTGCACGATCTGATCGAGGAAAGAGCCACACATGAACCTTGAAGGCAGAACGGCCGTCATCACGGGAGCGAGCAGCGGCATTGGCGAGGCAATCGCACGCGATCTGCGTGAAGCCGGCGCGAAGCTGGTCGTCACGGCGCGACGCGCGGATCGGCTTGAGGCGCTCGCGAATGAGCTAGGCGACACGGTACCCGTCGCCGCCGACATCACCATCCCGGAGACGCCGCAGCGGCTCATCGACACCGCGGTGGAGCGATTCGGCGCGTGCGACATCGTCGTCAACAACGCCGGGATCATGGACGCAGGAACGGTCGACGACCTCGACGTCGAGCGAGTCGCGCTCATGGTTCGTGTGAACGTCGAGGCGGCGTTCCGGCTCATCTACACGGCGCTGAAACACTGGAAGGCTTGTGGCGACGGTGGTCAGCTCGTGAACGTATCGAGCATCCTCGGCACGAAGGTGCGTCCCACGACCGGCCCCTACGCCGCGACGAAGCACGCTATCGAGGCGCTGAGCGAGGCGCTCCGCATGGAGTTGGCCGGCAGCGGCATTCGCGTCATGTGCGTCGAGCCCGGGCTCGTGATGACCGGACTCCATGACCACTGGGAGACGCATCCGAAAGACGGCCTCGGCATTACGCCGCTGTCGCCGGGCGACATCGCGCGCTGTGTCCGGTTCGCGCTGGAGCAGCCCGACGAGATGCTCGTAGCGCGTATCCTCGCCATGCCGAGCGACCACTCGCTGTAGCGCCACCGCGGACACGAATGTTCGCTCTCCATGATCGTTGGTGGCTGGGACGCTCATGTCCCGGCGGAAGCGTCGCGCTCATGGCGAGGCGTCCCGCAGCGTCGGAGGTGCGCAGACAAGAGTGTCCGCGCCACCGGTCCGTTGCTCCACGCCCCCAGGCCGAAAGCTCGTGTACCGCCAGGGCCGGTTCGCGCAGCAGACAAGAGTGTCCACGCCACTGGCTGGTCGTTGTACGTCGGTGGGGCGGACATTCCTGTCTGCCCGTGTTGCGTCCGCAGTTTGCCTACCGTGTGGCCGATGCGGCAGCGTCGACCACACGCAGGATTACCCCGTCTGCTACGAGCCAGCCCTCGCGGACGAGCCGCATCCCCCAGTCGTCGCATTCGACCAGCTCGGCCTCGGCGAGCGGCTCCGACGCCTGCCGCACCGCTTCGTGCGAATCCGACGGGAGGCTCCCCCACTCGATGCCCTCCGCGCGGCGCAGGCCGAGCATGATCGTCTCGCGCAGGGCGTCGCCCCCGGTCAGCGTCTCCGATCCGGCGACGGGCGATGTTCCCTGCGCGACGGCATCGAGGTAGCCGTCGATGCTCCGTGTGTTCCACCAACGGCGTTCGTCGCCGCTCGGCAGCGTTCCCAGCGAGTGCGCGGATGGCCCCAGTCCGAGGTAGGGGAGGCGGAGCCAGTACGCGTCGTTGTGCCTGCATCGCTCGCCGGGTTGCGCGTAGCTGGACACCTCGTAGTGCTCGTACCCAGCCTCGCTCAGCCGATCCATGAGATGCAGGAACTGCTCCGCGACGACATCGTCGTCCGCTTGGAAGCGCAGCGGGTCGGCGTCGCGGGCGTACTCGCTGCCCGGCTCGATCATCAGCGCGTACGCGGAGATGTGCGGCGGATCGAGCGCCAGCGCCCGGTCGATGGTCTCACTCCACGACCCGGGCGACTGCCCGGCGACACCGAAAATCAGGTCGAGACTCCAGGACACGAACCCCGCCGACCGGATCGCGTCGGCCGCATGGTGTATGCGTTCCGACGCATGGACGCGTCCGAGAATGCGCAGCTCGCGGTCGTCGAACGATTGCGCACCCATGCTGATGCGCGTTGCGCCCATGTCACGGAAGAGCGCGAGCTTCTCACGTGTCGCCGACTCGGGGTTGGCCTCGACGGTCCACTCGTACCCGGGTGCAAGATTCAGGCGGCCCTGGACGATTACGCCGAAGCGTTCGATGTCCCGCTCCGACAGGTGGGTTGGCGTGCCGCCTCCGACGAAGACCGTCTCCACGTCGGCAAGGTCGCCATGTTCGCGGAGCGAGCCGTCGAACTCACGTTCGAGCAGGTCGAGGAATTCGCCTCTCCGGTGGTCGTCGGCGACGCTGAAGAAGTCGCAGTAGGGGCACTTTTCGACGCAGTACGGCAGATGGATGTAGAGGTGGCGGAACACGTCCGGATTTGTCCGTTCTGTCGTTCGTCGCGGGACACGATCATCCCGCCTGCTCTACCACTTGCCGCGGGACACGACCGTCCCGTCTGCCATCCATATGATCGTGGTGGGCCCGACAATCCTGTCGGGCCACGGCGCTATTTCCTCAGCATCTCACGCGCGGCGTCGACGAGCGAATCTTCCACGGTTTCGTCGTACGGTGACGGCACGCCGTGGTAGAAGTAGCTGTCGGCTTCGTAGCCGCCTTCGCCGAGCACAGTCCTCGACGGGATGTACCAGTGAACGCGGTTCGTGTACCCGAGCACGAAGCGCGGGCGCTCGCCGATCAGGTCCTTGATGCGCAAGCCGATCTCGACGCACACCTCTCCGGCCATCGCCACGAGCGCGAAGCCGTCGCCGATCGTCAGCGTCTGTATGTGGGTTGGGACACTCGTCGGCAGGTCGTCGCCGCGATCCATTGCGTCGAGTAGCTTCTGTGCCCAGCGCACGCGGTGCGGTGATGGGTCGTCCAGGGCCGCCGCGACGTCCGCGCGGGCAGGCGGCGCCTGAAGCGGGAGATCGACGAGTTCGTCACGCGCGGCGATTTCGCCATCGACGTCCTCACCCTCCCGGTCGATGACGCTCAGCACAGCGCGGCCGAGCCGCCGACCGAATCCCACCACTACCTCGATCGGCCCGGACTTGAACCTGTCGTCTTCGTCGACGTTGTTCGGGCGGAGGTCACCGGCGCAGCCCTGCACGAACAGCGCCTCGGCGCCGGGATACGCTTCTTGGATCATCCGCTGCGCGAAGCCCGGGTAGTCGCCGCCGATGAGCTGTCCGCCCATGGTCGTCGCGTGGCAGGCGTAGCCGAAGAGCACTGCGCGCATGCGGTCTTCGGGATCGCTCACAGTCACGATATCGACGTCGCGGTCGATGATTCCGGCCGGATTGGGCCGCATCTGGATGCCGCCCGGCGTCATGGCTCGGCGATTGACGTTGATGTCGCATCGCGTTCGATAGTACCGGGCGCGGCCCGGCGCCAGCTTCGCCACGGCGTCGAGCACGACCGACACAAGGGCGTCCCGCACCTCGTCGAGGTATTCCTCGTCCAGCTTCCCGTAGAGATCGGCGTCCTTCTGCCGAATGATCGGGCCGCAGTGCGTATGTGACGCCGTGAGGAACAGTTGCTCCGGTCGCAGCCCGGCCTCCCGGGCTAGTCGTTCTTCGACGGGATCGAGGATCGCGGCGTCGAAGTACAGCAGGTCCGACGTGACTATCACCGCCAGGCCCGCGTCGCCATCGCGGATCGCCAGCGCCTTCACGAAGAGATCCTGGTATACGCCCTCGCTCTTCGAATCGCGCGAGGCGTAGCCGGAGAGATAGATCGGTCTGTCTGGAGTTACACAGCGGGCGGCGACTCCGAATTGCATGCGATGCGTCCTTCTTCGCGAGACAGGTGGGCGTTACCTTTCACGTCGATCCGACAATGTACAACAACCGAGTGGGGTGCGCCATGAGCGATCACGAGACCGGTTTCGACGACGAGCTGGACGAGTCATGGGATGTAGACGCCGGTGGCTCGCTTGGCTTCGAGGCGCTGCTGACTCCGTTCCTTGGGTACGAGGTGAGTGTGAGCGGAGACGGGCCCTTCCGTGTGAGGATACTCGCGCCGTCCACTCCGGAATCCACGTCGGTGCTCGTCGGGGTTCACTCGGATTGCATGGTGGTGCAGGATCTCGAACGCTACACAATCTACCCGCAGGCGTCCTGCATCGCCGAGATACCGGCGTCGGAGTGGGAGCAGGACGAGTTCGACGAACTCACTGAGTGACGCCGAGTCCGTCCCAAAGATCAGCCGGTACGCGAGATGCTTTGCCGTCGATGACCACCGCGTGCAGCGTGTGTCCCAGCGCAAGGACTGCGCCCGTTTCCGGCTGCACCATTCGGTAGTCGAGACGCGCCCTGGTTCTGCCCACGGGCGACGCGGCCACCTCGATGCTCACCGGTTCGTCATACGTCACCGGTGAGAGATACCAGCAGGACGCCTCCGCCACGGCGAATGTCCGGCCCTCTTGGATGTTCATCGCGACATCCCACGGACCTCCCATGAGCTTGCTGCTCCAGGCCGCCTCCATCCACGCGAAGTAATTACCGTTGTAGGTCACGCCGAACGCGTCCGTCTCCTCGTAGCGCACGCGGATGTCATGCGTCCAGTCGATCCGCTCCGGCTCCGCGTCGTCCGCCATGTCCAGCGCTTCACCGGTTGGCTCGAACACAGCGAGGAATTCGTCGGGAATTCGCGCGAGCTTGCCCGAGATGTCCGCCGACGCGTGCTCGGTGTACCCGGTTACACGTGGCCGCTCGTCGCCGGGGACGCGAATGTCGTATGCGAAGGTGAACCGCAGGCGACTCATCCGAACGAGGCGGGTTTCGATGAGTACGCTGCCCGTTGGCGGGATCGGCTTCGAATACCGTGCGCAGGCCCGCACGACGAAATTCCCGATACCGCGGCGTGTCAACTCCGAATACGGCATCCCCGCCGTGCGGCTCAGCTCGCTGCGCCCGACTTCGAACCATGTGAACACGGTTCCGAAGTAGACGTGGTCCCACGCAGTCTCCTTCACGCGAACGCGGTGTTCGTGGACGTGTCTGCCTATGCTCACGGCTCCACCGTTTCGCCGTTCGGGAAGAGCTGCCCCTCGCGGACCTCGTAGAGCGGGAATCCGTTCACGTAGTGGTTGCGGAAGTGACCGCCCAGGCCGGTGCTGCGCAGCTCGGAGTCGCCGGCCGGTTTGGTGACGACGACTCCCTCGGAGTAGAGTTCGTAAGCGATCACGCCGACGTTGAATTCGATGTGGTGTCGCGATTGGTCGTCGGTCGTTCCCTCGAGTACCCGCCCGGGCCAGGCTCCCCTGACCCGCGCCTCAATGCGATACGGTGCGTCGATGGAGCCCAGTATCGGTCGCTCCGGATCGCCGACCCATCGCACGTCGAGCATGTCGAGGCCGCTGCGCGCACCGAGCAGGTGCTCCAGATCCATGAAGAGCGGATTCAGCGGATACCAGCCGTCGCCGGCGTCCGCTGCTTCCTCGCGCCGCATCACTCGCAACGTAAGCGGCTCGTCGTATTGTTGACACACGAGCGAGAGTACCGCGCCGGTCTTTGCGAGTACGCCGATGAGGCGCTTGGCCATCATGCTGATCTGGTAGGTTTTCGTCCGCGGATCGGTTCGCTCGCCGACACTCGGGTCCACCTTGCGAGCCAGATCGACCACGGCGGCGTGCGCGTTGGAGCCCTCATCGAGCATCAGGCCGACGAAACCCGTCGACTTGCCCGCCGATAAGCGCCCGGGGACACCCACGAAGCCGAGACAGGGGTCGACGGATCGACGCAACGCAAGTTCGCTTACCGCGGCAGACACCATGAGTGGTGGCACGTCCGCTAAGGCATGGAGATTGGCCGCGTCGTTGCCGACGCGGAACGCCGGGAAGACCTTCCCGCGCCACGCGACGGACCAGCGCGAGGGTCCGAAACCGCCGGCAAGTACGTCGAGGCGATCGAGCAACGAGTCGGCCGCCATGACCATCTCGCTGGATGCCACGGCATCGGGCTGATCAGCCAGCAACGATGCCATCCGCACCCGTGAGATCGCGGATTTGACCTCGTACTCCGAGTACGGCCGACTACACGCCAGGTAGCTATGGGCGAGGCTGGCGATCGCGCCGACTCCGTAGACCAGGAGAATTCCGAGAAGAACGGCTCGCGTCGATCTGGACGCCGTCTCAGTGCGGAACATGGCGGTGACGAAGACCGCCCAGAGGACGGCTACCGTAATCAGGAGGATCATGCTGAGAGCTTTCTCGGTGGAGTGGCTGAGATGCGCCGGTGGACCGCTTGAACCTGTCGGGTGTCTCCCGCTATCTTATCGACACATGATATTCGAGCCGGTATCCAGAATGTCCAGACCACCCGGCATGCACCACACAAACGTGTCGATACTCCGACAGCTTTCCAAGGGTTCGTAGTTCGGCCGGAACGGTACGAATCGGCGCACCATCTCGGTTGAGGGAAGCACGGGGCTGTGCCGCGGTCGATTTCCGTGCGGTCGGCACAAGAAAGGAGCACTCCATGTCCGCACTCAAGGGCGTGCCCATGAGCATCTCGCCCGATCTGCTCGAGGTTCTGGCGCGAATGGGCCACGGCGACCACATCGTCATCGCCGACGGAAACTTCCCGGGCGAGAACCAGGGCGCCGATTACGTTATCCGCGCTGACGGCATGGGCGTTCCGGACCTGCTTCGCGACCTCCTCCAGCTCATGCCGGTGGATACCGCGGACAAATCCGCGTTCGTCATGGCCGTGCCGGAAGGCGATCCCGAGCCACCGATCTGGGCCGAATACCGCAAGATCCTCGCCGAGGCCGAGGGGCGCGAGGTCGAGCTGGTGGAAGTGGAGCGCTTCGAGTTCTACGACTTCACGAAGATGAACGCGTACGCCGTCGTGATGACCGGCGAGACCGCTCTCTACGCGAATCTCATCCTCGTCAAAGGTGTCGTCGCTCCCGGCTAGCGTCCGACAGCGAACCAGCGTGAAATCCGGGGAGCGCGCCTGAACCGTTGAACAAGCGGGCGCGCCCCCGTATCTTTTTGTGTCAGCTTGACATTGGATTCGCAATCAGGGCCCCGTTGTGACCGCACTTGACGCCATAAAGCCCCAGGTTCGCGCGCTGCCGGAGTACAGCCTCGCAGCGCGTGAGACGGGCGTGAAGCTCAATCAGAACGAGAACCCGTTCGAGATCCCCGACGATCTGAAGGCGGAGGTTCTGGAGTTCGCCCGTACGCGTCCGTGGGGACGGTACCCCGATTTCGTTCCAGACGAGTTCCTGTCGCTGCTTGCCGAACACGTTGGCTGGAAGCGCGACGGAATGCTCGCGGGGAATGGCTCCAACGAGCTTATCCAGGCGATCATGGCGGTGACGTGTGAGCCCGGCGCGAACGTGCTCATATGCCAGCCGACGTTCACGTTGTACAAATTGCTTGCCGGGATACACGGCGCGGAGGTGGTCGAGACACACCTGCGCCCCGACTTCGCGTTCGACGTACCGGTGATCGTCGATGCGATTCGGCAGTCGCAACCGCGCGTGGCGATCCTGTGTTCGCCGAACAATCCGACCGGCAGCGCGCTCTCACTGGCGGACTGGCGGACCGTCTGCGACGCTGCGCCCGGGCTCGTCGTCGCAGATCAGGCGTATGTGGAGTTCGGTGGGGATTCGGCGGTGGAGCTGCTCGACGAGTGCGACCGGCTCATCGTGTTGCGGACGTTCTCAAAGGCTGGATCGCTCGCCGGGATGCGCGTTGGATATGCCGCGTGCGCGCCTGAGGTGGCGGAGCAGATCGCCAAGGCGAAGCTGCCGTACAATCTCGACTTCTTCTCCATGGCGGCGGCAAGCGTCGTCATCGGTAACCAGCAGCGATTCGCGCCGGTGATCGACCTGATTCGGACCGAACGCGAAAGAGTCTCGCATGAGCTGTCCCGTCTGCCGGGCGTGACGGTCTACCCGTCCGCGGCGAACTTCCTGTTGTTCGAGACGGAGCGGCAGCCGGGCGAGGTCTTCGAGCGCGTATACGAACGTGGCGTCCTCATCCGTAACGTCAGCGCCTACCCGATGCTGGCGAAGGCGCTTCGCGTGAGCGTCGGTACACCGGCGGAGAACGATCGATTCCTCGCGGCGATGCGCGAGTTGTTCGCGGATGAATCTCCGACGACGACAGGAGGTCAGACATGAGTGGTGAGGCGCGTTCCCGCAAAGCGGATATCCAGCGGTCGACGTCGGAGACGAACATCCAGCTCTCCCTCGATCTCGACGGCGATGGATCGTACACGGGTGCAACGGGGATTGGCTTCTTCGACCACATGCTGACGCTCTTCGCCCGGCACGGACGAGTGTCGCTGTCGATCGAGTGCGTCGGCGATCTCGACGTCGATGGACACCACACGGTCGAGGATGTCGCGATCTGTCTCGGTACGTGCCTTGTCGATGCTCTCGGAGACAAACGCGGCATCGCCCGCTATGGAACCGCGTACGTGCCCATGGACGAATGTCTGGCCAGGTCGGTGGTGGATCTTTCCGGCCGCGCGGCGTTCGAGTGCGACGCCGCTCTCGCTGTGCAGAAAGTCGGAGACTTCGACGGTGAACTCGCATGGGAGTTCTTCGCCGCACTCTCCCGTGTGGGTGCGTTCAACCTGCATCTCGACCTGCTGCGCGGCGGCAACGCTCACCACGCCATCGAGGCATGCTTCAAGGCGGTGGCCCGGTCGCTGGCGGTGGCCATGATCGTCGAGGACGCATCCGCGGGCGTGCCCTCGACGAAGGGCGTACTTTGATGTCGGATGGCGATGCGGATATCCGCATCTCGATCATCCTCGTCACGTACAACCGCGCGCCGGAACTGGTGCGACTGCTGGAATCGCTTCGCGCCGACCTGGCACGCTCGGATGTCGAACTCATCGTCGTCGACGACGGGTCCACCGACGACACGCTCGTCCAGATCAACGCAACGATGCAGGCTCTCGGCGACCGCGGACGGGTCCACCGGCAGGCGAACATGGGGCCCGGTACCGCGCGGAATCGCGGGATAGCCGCCGCTCGCGGCGAGATACTCGTGTTTCTCGATACGGACTGCGTCGTGCAGCCGGAATGGCTCGACGCGCTCACCGCACCCTTCGCAGATGACGCCGTTGGCGCCGTGGGTGGCCCTGATCGCAGCCATCCCGGCGACCCGTTTCTCGCGCGAGCCATCGACTACCTCATGACGTCGTTCATCACCACCGGCGGGGTCCGTGGCTCGGCGGTGAAACGTGCGGGTACCTATCATCCCCGGTCGTTCAACATGGCGGCTCGACGCGACGCGGCAGTGCAAGTCGGCGGGTTTCCGACCGTGTGGTACGGCGAGGATATCCTGTTCAGCAGGCGGATACAGCAGGCCGGCAGCCGGTGCGAGCTTTCCAGTGCCGCGTGGCTGTACCATCTGCGGCGCACGTCGGTGCGGGGCTGGATGCGGCAGCTCCACCGTATGGGGCGAGCGCGCTGGTGGATGGCCCGCCACGACGCGGGTCTGATCGAGGCCGTCTACATAGTGCCTCTTGCGGAGATCGTCGCCGGTGTCGCCGTCGTCGCAGGAATCGCCGTTGGCGGGGTGGCCCGGATTGCAGCGCTCACTGCGCTCGGGAGCGTGGCGGCGTACCTGATGGTGATCGCCGTCCACGGGGCGGTACGTATCCGGAGTATCGCGGCGCTCCTCGCGGTGCCTGCGCTCTTCGCGATCCGCGAGTGTGCGTACGCCGCCGGATCGGTTGCCGGGATCCTGACACGGGTCCCTGACCTTGCTGGCCGCCTCGCCGCGATCGCCGGACCGGATGCCGACGAGCGCGCTTCAGGGGGCGCGTGATGCCGCGCGTGCTCATCATCAGCTACTACTTCCCGCCGGCTGGTGGTCCGGGCGTTCAGCGGGTGATGAGCATGGTGCGCTACCTGCCGGAGTACGGGTGGGACCCTGTAGTGCTCACGGTGAAAGACGGGACCTTCGTCAACCGAGACGAAGGGAGCCTCGATGACGTCCCTTCGACCGTGCCCGTCTACAGGACGCGATCATACGAGCCACACGGTTGGTATAACCGGTTGCGCGGCAAACCCGTCGGGGAGGCGCTGCCGCTGGGCCATGTCGGGTCTGACGAGCCGAGCTGGGTGTCATCGCTGGCGAACGTCGTGCGAGCGAACGTCTTCGTTCCCGACGCGCGGATCGGGTGGATTCCGTCCGCTACTCGGGCCGCCGTCCGGATCGCGAAGTCGGAGCGGATCGACGCGATCTTGACATCGAGCCCGCCGCAAAGCGTGCAGATTGTCGGGCGCAGGGCGGCCCGGCGGTCCGGTCTGCCATGGGTGGGAGACTACCGCGATCCGTGGACGAAGATCTACTACAACGCCGAACTTCGGCGCGCGCGTTTCATCCGAAGGCTCGATGAGCGTCTTGAGCAGGCGTGTGTCCGTTCGGCGGATGAGGTGATTGCCGTCAACGACATGGTCCGCGATTCGCTCGGGCTCAGCCCGGAGCGGGCCACAGTAATCACCAACGGCTACGATGCGGACGAGTTCGCCGGACAGGTGTTCCCCATTGAGGACTCCTTCACACTGGTCTACGTGGGCAACCTGATCTCCTCGCTCGGACCCACCGCGACGCTATTCAGAGTGCTCGGCGAGATGGTGCGCGATCCCCAGTTTGCTGGCGATCTGCGCCTTGTGTTCGTAGGGCGCATACACGAGCGAGCGCGGGAGGAGCTGCGAGAGCGGGGTCTTGCTGAGCGGACGGAGTTCGCGGGGTTCGTTCCGCACGTCGACGCGATCGGTTGGCTGCGGCGCGCGACGGTGCCACTCTTCATCGGTCCAGGCGACATACTGGGTACCAAGGTGTTCGAGTACATTGCCACTGGGCGGCCGTTACTCGCGCTTGCGCCGCCGTGTGGGGACGTCGATTCCCTGCTGTCGTCGTGTGGTCTCGATCCCGCGGTGGATCACGGTGATGCCGAGGGCATCCGGCGACGTGTCGCACATCTGTACGATCAGTGGAAATCCGGCTCCCTGCCCGTCCGTGAATCGGGGAGCGGCGTCGAGCATCTCACCCGACAGCGGCGCACGCGAGAGGTCGCGGACGTTCTGAACCGCGCTCTCATTCGCCGCACAGCAGAATCCGCAGGAGGCAGACCATGAACCCGTGGCCCGAACGCGTGCTTGTGTTGGCTCCGCACACAGACGACGGCGAGGTGGGATGCGGGGGTACCATCGCGCGCATGGTCGATGCGGGTAGCGATGTCTGGTACATGGCGCTCTCCGCGGCGGAGGAGTCTCTGCCGGAGGGCTTTCCGAAGGATCAGCTCCGCGTCGAGGTGGCGGAGGCTACCGGCGTGCTCGGCATTCCGACCGAGCATCTGATGGTTGGACAGCACCGTGTACGTCACTTCCCGGAACAGCGGCAGGACATCCTCGAACAGCTCTGGCGGCTGAACAACGAACTGAAACCGGACCTCGTGCTCCTGCCCTCCGTCAACGACGTGCATCAGGACCATCGCGTCGTGGCGGAGGAAGGGCTACGCGCGTTCAAGCGCACGACGGTCCTCGGTTACGAAGAGCCGTGGAACAACGTCGTATTCGAGACGCGCATGTTCGTTGCACTAGACGAGGAGCACATCGAGCGGAAGATCCGCGCGCTGGAGTGCTACAAGACGCAACAGCAGCGTAACTACCTCGACGCGGAGTTCATCAGGAGCCTCGCACGGACGCGAGGTACTCAGATACAGGTGCCGTGGGCGGAGTCGTTCGAGGTTGTGCGCTGGATCATGCGGTAGCATAGCGGCTCTTCGGGGTGGCGCCGCCTTAGCACATCGACACGTGACATCGCGGTTTGCGATGACCAGACGGCGGTCGCTACACGGTACTCCGCTGTGACACACGAGCCGCGTGTCGAACGTGAGATGCGGCACGCTCGCTACACGCACCGCGACGCTCGCCGCAAGCGCTTGCGCTGCTGACAGGTCGCGCCTATGGGCGATATGGACCGGTGCAGCGAATTCCTGCCCGCAGAATGCCGCCGTATCGACTCTACTCCCTCGTCAGATGGCCTTCGCGTTCGTCGCCCTCGCGGACGCTGCAGTACTGGAAATAGATCAGCTCGTGATCGGCTTGCAGCGTATGTTCGACGCCGCGCACGCATGCTACCATGTCGCCCGGCTCCAGCGTCACCTTCTCGGTACGCCCGGAGGGGCTTCGCAGCGTAACCTCGGGTGTACCGGACGTGAACCACCAGTATTCATCGATGTCATGGTAGTGCAGTTCCACATCGCTGTTCGCCGGAAGGCGGTACTCGTGGAACGTGGCAGGGTCGACCGGGTTGAGCATCTCGGCCAGTGCGCCCGCGGCACGCCCGCCCTGCCGTATCCGTACGATACATATCCGCGGATCGTCAATCGCGTGAGCAACCTCTCGCATCGTAAGCCTCCAAGCTGTGAGTATGGTTCACTGAATGCCTTGAGGAAGGTACAACAGCCCGGCTGGAAGGGGGAGGGTCGGTACCTCAGAGCGCTCCCTACCTGCCGGATAGCGGCCTCGTGCAGCTCGGTTCGATTGGCCCGACTCGTGAGGCGAGCTATATTTCGTGTCCCGACCGAACATGCCCCGGTAGCTCAACTGGATAGAGCGCAGGATTCCTAATCCTGAGGTTGCGAGTTCAAGTCTCGCCCGGGGTAGTCCTTTTGCTACAACGTCTTATCTCCTTTGGCTTCCTCCCGATCGATTCCAGTTCAAGCCTCTGTGGCACACTGTTGGCACAGTAGGCCACGATTTCGTACCATTGGTGACAGCACTCCACGATGGTTCGCCACAACCCCTACTGTCAGAGGTGGGAGCGTCACGTGGCCAGTATCCAGAAGCGCGTCGACGCAGATGGCACGCTGAAGTACCGAGTGCAGATCCGCCTGAAGGGCTACCCTCCGGAGACGGCGACGTTCGGCCGGCGTACGGACGCGAGGCTGTGGGCGCAGCAGGTCGAATCGGAGATGCGCGCGGGTCGGTATCTCAAAGCTGCGGCCTCGAAGAAACACACCGTCGCCGAGATGATCGATCGGTATTGCCGCGACGTGCTTCCTCAGAAGGCGGCGACTACTCGGGGACCACAGGACGCGCAGCTACGGTGGTGGCGGGAAGCTCTGGGTTCCCTGCTCATCGGAGACGTTACGCCCGCTGTTGTGGCCGAGGCACGAGATGAGCTGGCTGCCACCAGCACCAAGTACGGCCGGCCGCGCTCTCGAAGTACGGTTGTACGCTACCTCGCAGCGCTGAGTCACTGCTTCACGATAGCCGTGAAGGAATGGGGCTGGTCAGAGGAGAACCCCGTCAGCAAGGTGACGAAGCCAAGCGAGCCCGGCGGTCGTGTTCGGCTGCTTGCAGATGACGAGATAAATCGGCTCCTCGATGCATGCCGGAACAGCGGCAATCCGTACCTGTATTCCATCACGGTGCTGGCACTGAGTTCGGGCATGCGGAAGAGCGAGATCACGAACCTCACGTGGGACCGCGTGGACTTCGAGCGGGGATTGGTCGTGCTTCGGGAGGAGCACACGAAGAACCGTGCTGTTCGGGCTGTACCATTGGCAGGTCATGCTAAGGAGGAATTGCTGAAGCTCGCCGGCAGCAAGGTGCGGCCGCTGAGTGCGTTTGTGTTTCCGTCCCCATCCTCGTCGGACAAGCCCGTGGACATCGTGTCGGCATGGCGGTCGGCCGTCAAACGCGCCCAGATCGAAGACTTCCGGTTTCACGACCTACGACATACAGCTGCATCTCATCTCATGATGAACGGAGCCACGCTCGGAGAGCTCGCCGAGGTGCTTGGCCACAAGACGCTTCAGATGGTCAAACGTTACTCGCATCTGAGCGACCAGCACGCGAGCAAGCTAGTCGAGCGGATGAACCGAGCGATGTTCGGCGATACGGGCGCCGGAGGCGGATGAGTGCCGCGCCCGAGGTGCTCGGACACAAGACGCTCCAGATGGTCAAGCGATACGCACACCTCACCGAGGCCCACACGAGCGGAGTGGTGCGGCGGATGAACGAAGCGGTGTTCGGTGCAGGACCAAACTCGGCAACGTTCGTGGACTCGGATCAGTAGAACCGGCTTCAGGCTCTGCTTGTGTGGCCGATTCCGCCGGCGCCAATGAAAGGAGCGAGCGATGAGCGATCGGGTAGACCGCCTGCAGGGCGCAGAGATCGACGCCGAATACTGGGGTACTCGGGATGAGTGGTCGCTGGATGAAGCGCAATGGCTGCTGGTCGGTGTGGCGCCCGGCTGGGTGTGGGGCTCCTCCGCCAACAGAACCGCCACGGAAGAGAGTTCGGAGGTGTGGACCAGGGCCGTGGGAGATGCGAGTCGGCTGAAGGTGGTGCAGAGGGCCTCGTCGGCGATAGAGCAAGGTGTCTTGGGCGCGAAACCGAGGAGAGTTGAGGGGACAGACGAAGCCGGTGAGCCGTGCCGCGTGCTGGGCCATTTCGTGTGTCCACGCGACTTCATCGAATGGTGCGAGACGAAGCCCGAGTTCCGAAGCCATCTCCTGCGATTGACGGAGAAGGTCGGTCGACACGTAGGGTTGGAGGAGCCAACCGATCTTGGGCGCAAACTGGAGGAGGCCGAGCGCATCATTCAACTGCTGGGAAGCGCGCTGTGGTGCGTCAACCGATGCCCCGCCGAATGTGGCTACGGGAAGGGCGTGACTGGAAAGAGGATCTACCGCCAGATCAATAAACACTACTGCGAAATGTGGCCGGACGGAGGATTCCATCTCATGGGGGCTAGGAATGAGAAGGACATTATCAACGACTGGCTAGTGAAAGGAAGGATCGACGGAGCCCAAGACGACGACCAGTCGCGCGAGCAAACCGTGCAGAATTGCTGACCTGCACGGTTTGGCGCAGAAGCTGCACGAAAATGAATATGCACACTGAAGTTACATCGCTATCTTCGGTCTCGACATGCGGCGTGTTGTTGTGAGCTGCAGTTGCCCACACGAGACAAGGAGGATGCGATGCCATCCGCGGACGAGCAAACCAATACCCCCACGAACTCCCGTCTGATCCCGCTCACGAAGTGGAATGACTACTATCCGTGGCCGCCTCTCGGTGGATTCAGGCACCTCGTGTTTCATTCCAGAACGAACGGATTCTCCAAGGTCGTTCGTCGCATTGGTCGTACGGTGCTGTTGGACGAGAATGCCTTCCATGCGTGGGTCCGGGAGCAGAACGGCGATCACGACCTCGAGCCAGACGCGTCGGGCTCGTGATGATGCAGGGTAACGACCGACACGGCGAAAAGGCTGATCCGTACGACATGGAGATGCTCGAAGCGGCTGTGCTCGGCGGCGCTGACAGATCGCTCCGGTACGACTGGGACGGGGTCGACGACCAGGATTGCGAAGACAAGGAAGACGGTCGAATCGCGATCAGCGAAGTGATGCAGACTAACGCCCGGGACGGTGTCGATGCGGCCGTGATAGCTGCAAGGGAATGGCGCCGGGGGGACGCATACTTCGATCTCGTCGTTCGAGCTTCGCCACCAGCCCTGTGGCGACTGACGACCCTGACGCACTACGACAAGCTCCTCACCCCGCCGACGAGCTACCTCGTCGATGAACAGATACCCAAACCGTCGCTGGTGATCGTCTACGCTACGCCCGGCAGCTTCAAGAGCATGCTGATGATGGATGTGTGCACGTGTGTGGCTGCGGGCCAGCCGTGGCTTGGGCGGGATACCAAGCGGGTACCTGTCCTGTGGGTCGACGCGGAGAACGGAGCCTACCGGGTCCGTCACCGGCTTGAAGCACTCGCGCGAGGGCATGATGCCGCCAGCTTGGAGGATGCGGTGAGATTCCTGCCTCAGAGCGATACACCGCTCGATCTGATGCAGTCTGACCTTGTGGACGGCTTCATCCGGTATGCTGGCAGTCTCGGAGCGGGGTTGCTGGTGTTCGACAACCTAGCGGCCCTGTCGGGAGACGCGGACGAGAACTCTGGTGAGATGGTGCGTGTGATGTCGAATCTGCGGAGGATCTCGGACGAGCTTGGCGCATCGGTCATCGTGATTCACCACCCACGAAAGAGCGCCGCTGGCAAGGAGTCGGCAGGTGATGCGATGCGTGGCCACAGCAGCATCAACGCATCAGTCGATCTGGCGCTGCGGGTGCGCCGGAACAGTAGCACAGTGACCGTCGATGCCACGAAGGTCCGCGACGCTGACATAGCGCCGATCCGCGCGCAGTTCAGATTCGTGCACCGGAAGGATGCACGTGAACTGGAGCAGGCGTGGTTCACGGATGTGTCCGACACCGGTGTCGAGCAGAAGGTCCTGGCCGCAGCCCGGAAGAGTCTCGCGGGCGGGAACGAGATGAAGAAGACCGATCTGGTGGCTGGAGTGAAGAGACAGATGAGTGAGCTGGGCGGAAAGAAGATCGGCGCCCTGCTTGCCTCGGCGTCGGAAGGCGGAGATCTCCGGGTGCGGAACGGCGCACACAATGCGCAGCTCTCCAGTCTTCCGTCGGGGGAAGACAGGTGACGGGTCTGCAGCAACCGTATTACCCACCGGGTGGGATTTTGGCAGCGTGGCAAGAGGGAATATCACCCAAGCCAAACTCACGGGATTGTCTAGCTTGGCAGCTTGGCCCCCCCCTTACAGGGGCCAGCCTGCGAAACTGCCCGGCACAACAGGCGGCTTTGATAGGAAGTGATCGAAGATGAGCGACCCGGGAAATCTTGATTGGCGGAAGCGCAAGGCGCTGCAGGCGATCCTGACGGAACCCACCGTTCGGTCCGCAGCGGACACGTGTGGGCTCTCGGAAGCGACCCTCAGACGGTACATGAGGGATGAGAGGTTCCGATCCGAACTCGCCCAGGCTCGCCGTCAGCTGTACGCGGACGCGATGGGTGCGATCAGGAAGGCGACGACGCAGGCGGTCGACACTCTTTCATCGGTGATGGCGGACGTTGACGCCCCTGCGTCGGCCCGGGTGAGTGCAGCGCGCACCGTGCTGGAGCTGGCACGTGACGCGGAGCTGGAGAATCTCGAGGAACGCGTGGATGCGCTGGAGCGCGTCAGTGACGACGACCAGCCCAGCTGCTGATCTGGAGGTGACAGCATGAGCATCGCGAAACTGCGAAGGCGCATCAGATCTCTGGAGGTCCTCGCCAAACAGAAGGCCGGGAACGCGTGTGCGCGCGCGGTGGTGTACGAGAACGGTCGCTACTACACGATGGGTGGCCACGAGGACCTTGGCGAGGAACTGCCGCCCTACCCGGGGTGGACCATCAGAGTGATCTTTGGGCCGCCGCCAGAAGATGGTGATCCCAACGCAGATACCTCGGTGGAGTAGCGTATGCGACGCTACACCCGTTCGGCGCCCTGCTGAATCCTCACCTCGGCGCCTCCATCCTCGATCAGAGGAACCGCTCGGTATCCCTGTCCATGAAGCAGACGTAGCAGCCCTTGAGGCCGCGGGACAGCAGCACGCGGCAGGTGTTCTTCACCAGGCCGATGGACTGGCGCTCGCCGGACTGTACGACGTTGTCGTGTGCCCGCTACCGTCGTTCGCTCTGTAGCACACACCAGGTTGACGTCGAGCGCGGGGGATCCGGTGTATCGCCTGATCTCCGACAGCGACGACGGGTTGGGCACGCGGGAGCAGACGCGTCTGGTCAACAGCGATCGGGAGCGCTGGTCGATGCAGCGTCTGGCGACGGTCGTCCAGGTCCGGGACGAGGTGATCGAGGCGCGGCGGATCCAGGACCAGGCGACGGCGGCGGCGCTCCGCGACCACGTGTTCGACTACCACGGTCCGCCCTACGAGGGGATCGCGCGGACGAACTGGCGCACGTTCGGGAACGAGGTCGGCGACGTGGTGACGATCGAGCACGACGTGGCGCCGGGTGGGTCGATCGAAGAGGAGACGGTGGAGTAGCACCTCTCGGCGGAACGGTGCTGCGTCGAGTGGCGGTGGCGTGAGGTGGTCAGGGGGATGTAGAATCGTCGGGCTCGAACCTGTCTACGCTGCGTCGGACGAACGTCCGCTTGTCGCGGTCGCGTGGCTGACCTCACATTGTCATAGCGTGGTTCTGATTCGAGTCTGTCGCGTTGGTGATCTAGAACAGCGCGTCCCCCGCGACGCTGCCGGCGATTGGGACGCCCAGCGCGATGACGATCCCCCACCGTACTCGCATCCAGCGTTTCTGCACTTTCTCATGCTCAGCTATCATGTCGCCCCAAAGGAAAACGGATCGTCGAGCAGTCTTCATCAGGCGCGTGATCGGCTCGAAATAAGACAGGAGGAAAAAGGGTACGAGGGGTAGAGCCGCAAACATGAACGTCCATCGCATATCGTCCATAGCTTCTCGATTGCGCAGCATCATCTCCAGAATCGTTGACACCTTCTCGTCGGTCGATAGGGCGGCCGCTGCATTTGCTCCCATGACCTCCGGGAAGCGGTTCAAAAGGGCTAAGCCGCCAACCATGACGGCCAGACCCGCTAGCATGTCCCACCGGCGACCCAAGGGCAATCGCCAGCGGCCACCGACAAACGTACGCTGTATCTGTGCGTCTATAGAGTCGCCCAGCAGGAGGCACCAGTCTCGGTCATCAGACCGGATGTGTATCGTGATCTGGGAGTCTGAATCGGTGTTGAATTCCAGATTTGCGGATGTGGCCCCCAGATCGTGAGTGCTTTCTGGGACCTCCCAAGGTGGCGCCGACGGCCCGGCGTTTAGCAGGATATTGTGGCTGCGAATCCCTTTGCCGGTCGCGTTATCGTCAGCAAGGACCTCGTCGACGGCGATCGTTTGGTAGGACGAGTCGTCTTCGCGTTCGACGACAAATCTCACCTCTGTTTCGAAATCCAGTTTGCGGCGTATTCGGAGACCACGTCTACCATGCGACGCAGCTTGGTCTCGTCGAGAGCAAATTGTCTATCGTACGATCTCGCCAGCCCGGTTTTGTCACTCATGGTACTGCACTCCTTGCTCCCCTGCGGAACGTATCTAGCGCAGAGAACCTTCACGTGTTCGCCTCCGAGGGCGGGACGCGGTGGATGCGCGTCGCAAACCGCTGGTGGAGATGGTCGGGCGGCGGCGGAGCGGTGTCAACGGTGGGGGTGGGAGAACGCCTCGCGGCGCAGGATCATTGCGGTGTCGCTCGGGACTGAACTCACAAACGGGAGAGACGGTCGTGAGTGCTTCACGCTGGACTGTGATACAGGAACCAACAGCTGGCCTTCTCGGCACGCTGTCGGCGGTCATTGGGGACGACCTCACCGCCGATCCCGACATGCTCCCGGACATGACCTACGCGGAGCAGTTCGTGGCCTTCTCCGACTACTCTGGCGGCGCCCCTGGTCGTCCGTACCGCATTTTCACGTTTCTGGTACGGAACTGGCCTTTCAGCGAGGCCTGGAATACTGCGCGAGAGCGCGTCCGCAGGGATCACGGCCTGGGAAGCGGGGAAATCTCATACAAGACCAGCGACGACAGGAAGAAGCGAGCGTTCACCGACTACCTCACAGCTGCGGGAAGCTTGCCGGGCGCAGTACTGAGTCTGGCGATCCACCCTGCCATATCGCTGTTCGAGAAACCGATTGAGGTTCCGGCTGAATTCCAAGGATGGGGTGGGAAGGATTACAGGAGACTCAGGGAAATCGTCGAATTCCTCAGTCTCTGGGTCGTGGGTCTGTCGCGCCGGGGACAGCGAATCGTGTGGGTGACAGACGAAGACGCGATTGTCAGTACGAATGAGCGCATGGATCAAGCCGCGAACACGTTGGCACGAGTGACGTCGCACTATGCCCCGCAGGGGGAGGGGAATCGGTGTAAACGGCTCAAGGTGACAACGACGCTGGCAGACCAGGAGAACGCCAACTATGGCTTCCGGGACTCGGTGTCGGTCGCGGATCTCGTCGCGGGAGCCCTCGCGGATTTCGTACCGCACGCGCACGATGTAAATGATCCGACGAGCCGATCTGGAGGGGAAGTGAGTGGAGAACTGCTGAAGGGCAAATGTGAAGAGATCATGGGCTGGTGGGTCAGGGATGATCAGCCTCTCAAAAGGGCCGCTTGGGTGGCCATGCCTGCTCCCAAGGACGAGACCAACCACGAGCTTCGTGTCTTCCGCATGGACGTCCATGTCTAGCGTCAGGCGCGAGGATCGACTGCCCGATGACGGAGGGCGTGTCGTGCTGCAACACCGTAACTCAGACGGCCCCGTGGTTCAGTTCCTATCGCCACTTACCCGATTCCGGGAGGCCGGCTTCCCTGAGCTGAATCAACGTGTCAGACTCTCATTCAGCCTGGCTCAGGAAATGGGGGCACCTCACAGTCGTTCATCACCGACGTTCGAAGTGGACCGAATTTAGGGGGCAGGTCAAGCTGGTACATTCCACCGCAGATCGAGGTCTCTGGTGCCCTCCCAGATCCCCACGATCATCTCCTTCGACTCCTGGCAGTGGTGTATCACCTGCGCTATGTCGTGTCCCTGGATTTCGCACACGATCGGTCCCGTGTAGTCGATCTGCCTCAGCCTCGTGTAGGTGGTCTGATAGTCGATGGTGTTGTTCATGTGAGGAGGCTGATGCTCCATATACGTGCCCCAATAGTGGTTCACGCCGTTGTGGTGTATCTCGGCGATCCGGTCGCCGAGTTGGTCCATGTAAGCGAGGAATCCTTCGTCGGTGTGCGCGGACATGTAGGCGTGGCCGATGTCGAGGTTCACCTTCAGCACCGGTGACGCGGCCTCCTC
>CAZEAI010000013.1:0-28172 GCA_964510105.1 uncultured bacterium | reverse complement strand
GATCCCCCAGCCGTCTACCCGGTCGCAAACGTACCTCAGGAACTCCAGCCCCCCGGCTTCGTACCCCACCGGAACGCCTAGTTCGTCTGCCCGTTCGATTGCATGCACGGCGTAGTCGACGTTGTAGTCGAGGATATCCGTGTTCTTCCGGATGAATCCCCAAGTGTCCTTGCCGCCGTGGTACGTCATCGCCGCCGCGCCCAGACGGCCGGCGAATTCGAGGCACCGGTCGTAGTACTCCCACGTTAGCCTCCTAACGTGCCGGTTGGCGCTCGAGAGATTCCAGTCTATGTGCGGCGAGTGGATGGTCACCCAGTCGAACGCGCCCACGGCCTCTTCGACACGCTGAAGGTCGGCTTCCTTCGCTTCGAAGAGGTCGACCCCAACGTTGGCGAAGTTCTGAGGATACCCGAGTTGCGCCTGATCTAGCGTAGGAACGATCTCGAAGCCCCTGAACCCGGCTTCGCTCACCATGTCGATCGCTCGCAGAATGTCCTCGCCATGGGTCGACGGCATGAAATGGGTGGATATGCCTATACGATCTTCGATGTTGCTCATGTGTCTACTCCCGCTTTCGGCCGGAGGCGGCTAATGGCACGCTTGATCAGCGTACGCTTGAGCTCCGTATTCGGCGCCGAGTCGGAACACAGCTCTGATGTTGTACACAAGCATAGCGTCGCTGAGAGAGTCGTCAGACGCAAGGAGGAAATCACGCCTGGGGAGTTCGTGCCGACGGCCCGGCGCACTCCAGCGGGCCGACCTGCCCGCTATCTTCGGTCTGCTCCAGATGTTCGCGGGGAACGCTCTGAGGGCACAAGGTCCTTCCGCCCGATCAGGCTACCCGTTTGTGACACGTGTGACACCTCTGTCGCGGAAGTCCCCTATATAGCACCTCCCTATAGGTAGACTTCTACGATTCTGCTGTCACAGGCGTCACAGAACGCATGACCGGCTCAGATGGAGGCCCGCTCAGTTCTGCCGTGGTTCGCATAGGGCCAGTTATCAGCCAGTCGCGACAGGAGGGATCACTTGGGTAATCCACGCGATGCCCGCCGAGTCCAGTTGCACAGCCGCAGCGCTACTCCAGGGGCCTCCTGGTCGAAGTGTGGCTGCCGCCTGCCCGATCGGGGGAAGCCGGCTTCCCTGAGCTGATCCAACGTGTCAGACTCTCATTCAACATGGCTCAGGAAATGGGGGCACCTCAGGAACCTCACGACTCTCACACAAGCTGGATCAGGATATGGGGGCAAGACCACCAGTGTGAGGCTTGGCATCCGCGTGGCGATTGTGTAGGCTTTGGAGAGAAACATGATCTAACTGATCCGTTTGGTCATATATAGCGTCGCCGCGAGGCGCGGAGCCCGGCTCGGGAGCCTCAGCTTGCGGTGCCGACAGGAGAGAGCGATGGAAGCGTTGGGTCTGAACTGGAAGACGCATCTGGGAAACCGGATCCCGCCTGCCCTCGGCCACGAGATCGATGCCTACCAACACGTGCTCGAACAGAAGCGGCGCGGCGAGGTCGATGACGCGGTACTGGCGGAGCAGCGTTTGCGGCGCGGCGTGTACGGCCAGCGCTACGATAATGGCCAGCGCAACAACGGCGACGGGGTCGCCAAGCTCCCGTTCCCGCGCGTCGATCTCACCAAAGGCCCGGGAACCATGTGGGATGCTCCCGGCATGATGCGCATCAAGATACCGTTCGGCGGTATGAACGCCGAACAGATGGACCTCATGGCGGATCTTGCCGAGGAATACGCTGACGACATCCTACACGTGACGACGCGGCAGGACATTCAGCTGCACTACGTCCACATCGACGACACGCCCGACCTCATGCGACGCCTCGCCGCTGTCGGAATCACGACGCGCGAGGCGTGTGGTAACTCGGTGCGAAACGTCACGGCCTGCCCGCGCGCGGGCGTCTGCCCGAAAGAGACGTTCGACGTGACGCCGTACGCCGAGGCCGTTGCGCGGTACCTGCTCGGTCATCCCGACGTGCAGGATTTCGGGCGCAAGTTCAAGATCGCGTTCTCCGGTTGCGCCGAGGATGCTTGCGGACTTGTCGGCATACACGACGGAGGCTGCATCGCCCGGATCGAGACCGTGGACGGCGTTGAGAAACGCGGGTTCGAGTTCTATGTCGGAGGCGGACTGGGCCCGGTGCCGTATCACGCTCAGCTCCTCGATGGGTTCGTGCCCGAAGAGGAACTGTTGCCGGTGTTCCAGGCGGTGTGCCGGGTGTTTGCCCGGTTGGGCGAGAAGAAGAATCGCGCCCGCGCCCGGATAAAGTTCCTCGTGGCGAACGTCGGCATCGAGGGGTTTAGGCGCCTCGTTGCAGAGGAGCGCGAGAAGCTTCCCAACGACACGCGTTGGACGGAGTATCTGCAGGACCTGCAGCCGTGGGACGGACCAGCGCGCGATGCCGCGCAGCTCGGCGACGACACCATCCAGACGGAGAGATTCCACGGCTGGCGTCGCACGAATGTGCTCTCGCAGCGGCAGGTTGGCTATGCGATGGCGGTCGTGAATCTGCCGCTCGGAGATCTCACCGCGGGCCAGATGCGTTCGCTGGCCGCCGTTGCGCGGGAGTACTGCGGAGGCACTACTCGAAATACGGTGGAGCAGAACATCCTGCTTCGCTGGATTCCGGAGGCGGACCTACCCGCTGTGTTCTCCGAGCTTGAGGTCGCCGGACTCGCCAGGCCGGGCGCCGGCACGGTATCCGACGTCACGTCGTGCCCGGGCACGGACACGTGCAAACTCGGCATCGCTTCGTCACGCGGCCTCGCGCGACAACTGCAGGACCGACTCGAGGAGCAGCGTGAGAAGATGGATCCAACCGTGCGCGACCTTCGCATCAAGGTGAGCGGCTGCTTCAACGCGTGCGGACAGCATCATATCGCGGACATCGGCTTCTGGGGCGTCAGCCGCAAGAAGGGCGGCTACGCGGTGCCCCACTTTCAGGTTGTCCTCGGAGGGGAGTCGTCCAACAACGTCGGCTCATACGGACTGGCCATCGGCGCAGCGCCGTCGAAGAACGTACCCGCCGTCGTCGACCGCCTCACGTCTGCGTACGTCGAAGAACGGCAGCCCGACGAGTCGTTTCACGAGTACGTTCGGCGCGAAGGGAAGGGCGGCATTCGCGGGAAGATCGAGGATCTCTTCGAGGTTCCCGAGTACGAGGATTCGCCGGAATACTACTCAGACTGGGGCGATCCGCGCGTATTCACCATCGGAGATATCGGAATCGGAGAGTGTGCCGGCGAAGTGGTCGCGAGCATCGACTTCGACCTGATGGCCAGCGAACGCGAGGTCTACCAGGCGCAGGATCGGCTCGATCAGGAAGACGCTGAAGCTGCGGCGGAGATCGCCTACCGCGCCATGGTACTGGCCGCGAAGGCACTCGTGAAGACGGCCAACGAGACGATCGAGGACGACGCTGATCGTGTTATGAGCGAGTTTCGCACCCGCTTTTTCGATACCGAACTGTTCTTCGACCCGTTCGTCGGCGCCAAGTTCGTCCGCTACTACCTGCGCGCCCACGACGAGGTCAACAACGGCGGGGCGATTACCCCGGAACTCGCCCGACGGCGCGTTGATGAGGCGCAGCTCTTCGTTGAGGCTGCCCACGCCTGCTACGGGCGCATGAGTCAGGAGGTGGTGCAGTGAGCGCCACGGTAGAATCTCGCGAACTGCTAACCACGGACCGGGTCAGCGCAAAGGTGTGGGTCCGGGAAGCCGACGGCATCGACCGGGCCGACTTCGTGAAGGTGTTCCAGCGGTGGATTCAGAAGGGCGAGATCGGCGGGCTGCTGATCGACGTGCATGATTACTCCCACGTGCCGAACGGCCCGGGAGTCATGCTCGTCGCGCACGAGGCCCACTACCGGATGGATGATACCGACGGCCGGCTCGGCCTGCGCTATGTCCGCAAGCGTCAGCTCGACGGCGATTGGTCGGAGAGGCTGCGCACGGTGTTCCGCGAGACGTTTCGGGCGGCTCAGGCGCTTGAGGGCGAACCGGAGTTCCAAGGCGCGCTGCGGTTCTATACGAGCGAAGTCAGTGTTCGCGTCGAGGACCGTCTCGTCGCACCGAACTCACCGGAGACGTTCGCGCGTTTCGAGCCAATCGTCCGGCCGGTTGCTAACGCAGTCTTCGACGATTCGACCGAGCTGGCGCCCGACGATACGTCGGGAGCGGCGTTCGGTGTCAGGATCACCGGCAGTGGTCAAGAGAGCGTAGCGGAACTGCTCGGGCGTTTGGACCGATGATGGTGAAGGTTCGGATATGAGCTATCACGCCGCTTTCATCGACGTAGTCCGCGATGTGAGGGATCCGGTCGAGGTGCTGACACGGGCCGCGGAGGAATTTTCCGACCGGGTCGTGTTCGCCTCATCGTTCGGCCTCGAGGACCAGGTTCTCATCGATATGATCGCCCGCAACGGTTTGAGCGTCGGCGTATTCACGCTCGACACCGGGCGGCTACATCAAGAGACGTACGAGCTCATCGAACGGACGCGCTCGCGGTACGGGATCGAGATCGCGATCCATTTCCCGGACGCGGCAGAAGTCGAGGAGATGGTTACGACCGAGGGGCCGGAGCTGTTCAGGCTCAGCATCGATCTTCGCAAGCGCTGTTGCGACATCCGCAAACTGCGACCGCTTGCCAGAGCACTTGCTGATCGGGACGCGTGGATCTGCGGCCTCCGACGCGAACAGTCCGTCACTCGTGACGCCGTCGAGATCGCTGATCGAGACGAGTCGACCGGGCTCATCAAGATCAGCCCGCTGGCGCACTGGTCGGAGGAAGATGTCTGGAGCTACGTGCGGGAGAACAACGTTCCGTACAACCCGTTGCACGACAGAGGCTTCCCGAGCATCGGCTGCGCGAGCTGCACGCGGGCAGTCGAACCGGGAGAGGACATCCGGGCCGGACGCTGGTGGTGGGAGTCGCCGGAGCATCGCGAGTGCGGACTCCACATCCATCGCGATGGCGCGGACGCCGAAACGCCGCTGATCGCAGCCATCGCTCCCGCGACAGAGTAGGCCCGGCGCGTACGCGAACTACAGCGACTTGGAGAGCAGGTAGATGGATCATCTGGACATTCTGGAAACAAGGAGCGTGCACATACTCCGCGAAGCGTATCGGGAGTTCAAAGGACTGTGTATGCTCTGGTCGATCGGCAAGGACAGCACGGTGCTGCTCTGGCTAGCGCGAAAGGCGTTCTTCGGGCACGCGCCGATTCCGCTCGTGCATATCGATACGTCCTACAAGATCCCCGAGATGATCGAGTACCGCGACCGGATCGCGAAAGAGTGGAGGCTCGACATGGTCGTCGGCCAGAACCGCGAAGCTCTCGCAGCGGGTCAGACCTTTCCCAAAGGCGTCGTCGACCGGCTGACGTGCTGCCGCCTCCTGAAGAGTGAGGCACTCAAGCACACGCTCAGTGGCGAGTGGCCGAGGCTCAGGATGAATCACGCGGTAGGGGACTACGAAGAGGAAGGCGCGCCCGAGCAATTCACCGGCGTGATCGTTGGCGTCCGCGCCGACGAGGAAGGCAGTCGCTCCAAGGAACGGTATTTCTCTCCGCGCAATGTGGAGCACGATTGGGAAGTTGACGACCAGCCGCCTGAGCTGTGGAATCAGTACAAGACCGACTTCGCGCCCGGGACGCACGTGCGCGTCCATCCTCTACTCGACTGGACGGAACTCAACATCTGGGAATACATCCAGCGGGAGTCGATTCCGATCACGCCGCTGTACTTCGACAACGGCGAAGGCACGCGCTACCGCTCGCTCGGATGCTTTCCATGCACGCAGCCGGTGGAGTCCGACGCGTCTACTGTGGCCGACGTCGTGGAGGAGCTCCGCAGCGGGAAGTTCTCCAACATCGCCGAACGGTCGGGCAGAGCGCAGGACAAGGACGACGGCGGCACGCTCGAGACGCTGAGACGAGAAGGGTACATGTGATGACGACGGAACTCGATATACCCATTCTCGAAGAACGACTTGCCGTGACGTCGGATCGGGAGCAGATCAGCATCGCTTTCGTCGGCCACGTCGATCACGGGAAAAGCTCGGTCATTGGTCGGCTGTTGGCTGAGACCGGCTCGCTCCCAAGCGGCAAGCTGGAGCAGGTGAAGGCTCACTGCGAGCGGAACGCCCGTCCGTTCGAGTACGCGTTCCTGCTTGATGCGCTCAAGGCCGAGCAGTCTCAAGGTATCACCATCGACGCCGCGCGATGCTTCTTCCATACGGAGAAGCGCGACTACATGGTGAATGACGCTCCCGGTCACGTTGAGTTCCTCAAGAACATGGTCACCGGCGCCGCTCGCGCGGAGGCAGCGTTGCTCGTGATCGACGCGGAAGAGGGCATCCGGGAGAACTCGAAGCGACACGGGTACATCCTGTCGATGCTCGGCCTGCGGCAGGTGGCGGTACTCGTCAACAAGATGGACCTGGTGGGCTACGACCAGTCGGTCTACGCTGCGATACGCGATGAATTCGCCGCGTTCCTTGCCAACATAGGAGTGCCTGGTCCGGCTTTCATCCCCATCAGCGCGAGGATGGGCGAGAACATTACAGAACGATCCGAGGCGATGCCGTGGTTCGACGGCATGACCGTGCTCGACCAGATCGAGAGTTTCGAGAAACCGAGAGGAGACGCGGAGCGCCCGTTTCGCATGCCCGTTCAGGACATCTACAGGTTCTCGGCCGATAACGACGACCGGCGTATCGTAGCAGGGATGATTGAAACCGGGTCGGTTGAGGCCGGAACTCACGTGACGTTTCACCCATCCGGCAAGCAGTCCGCGATCAAGTCGATCGAGGGATTCAACGCGCCACAGCGGCCGAGCGTGGAAGCGGGGTATTCAGTCGGGTTCACCCTTGCCGACCAAGTATTCGTGCGGCCCGGCGAGACCATGTGCAGGACCGACGAGCCTGCTCCGCGCGTGGCGTCGCGGTTCCGCGCCAACATGTTCTGGATGGGCCATTCCCCGATGATTCGGGGGCGTCGGTACAAACTCAAGCTGAGCGCGGCCTGCGTCGGCGTAGAGCTCGCGGAAGTTATTACCGTCCTTGACGCATCCGACTTGACGTCGGTTCAGGGCAGCCAGGAGATCGAGCGTCACGACGTCGCCGAGGTCGTGCTGGAGGCCACGCATCCGGTCGCGTTCGACCTGTCGGGCGAGGTTGAGAAGACGAGCAGGTTTGTCATCGTAGACGACTACGAGATTGCCGCCTGCGGTACCGTTGTCGAGGACCTCCACGATGGAACGTCGCTGCTCGATCTGCGGGTGCGAGAGCGGGAGTACACTTGGGCGAAGGGCTCCGTGGTGAAATCCGACCGGGCCGTGCGCAACGGTCATGACGGCAAATTCATCGTGTTCGTCGGCGCGCACGGCACCATCGCGCAAGAACTCGCGCAAGGGCTGGAGCTCGAGCTGTTTCGCACGAGCAGGCAGACGTACTACCTGGCCATCGAGAACGTGTTCGACGACCTCGGGCCCGGCGGTCACGCCGAAGTCCTCAGCCGCGAGAGCCACATCCAGCAACTCGGCGAGCTTGCCCGCCTGATGACAGACTCAGGGCTGCTTTTCATTACGACTCTCGCCGATGCAGACGACAATGACCTCGACAGACTGAGGATACTGAACGAACCGAATGACCTCTTCGTCGTCAGCGTGGGCGAGAACCTGCTCGACTCCTTCCCCGCGGACGTGGCGGTGTCCGAAAGCGTGGTGCTTGGAGACGGCGTACAGACGGTCATCGGCGAGCTTGGCTCACGGGAGGTGCTCATTGACTACGTCATCTAGAGCCGTTCGAGAAGCCTTGAGGTACCGACAACCGTGGTGACGACGCATCGGTACCCAGTGTTCCTCGATCTGACCGGACGCCGGTGCGCGGTGATCGGCGGCGGCTCCGTCGCGCAGGCCAAGGTCGAAGCGCTTCTCGACTCGGGAGCGGACGTGCGTGTGATATCACCCGAACTGACTCCCGTACTCGCGACGATGGCGGAATCGGAGCGTGTCTCGCACGTCGCGCGGAATTACCGGCCGGGCGATCTCGCGGACGCATATCTGGTCGTGGCTTCTTGCGACGATCCAGTCGTCAACGAGCAGGTGAGTCGGGAGTCGGCCGAGCTGAACGTGCTGGTCAATGTGGTGGACGACGCGCCGTCTAGCACGTTCATCGTCCCGTCGGTCATGCGGCGCGGAGACCTGGCCATAGCAGTGTCGACCGGCGGTAAGGCGCCGGCGCTAGCCGTCAGGCTGCGAGAACGGCTCGAGCGGACGTTTGGGAGCGAGTACGGACGGTTCCTCGAAATCGCCGGCGAGCTTCGCGAGGCCGTCGCGCGGTGGCACCCGGATTTCGAGCGGCGGAGGGAACTCTGGTACGACCTCGTGGATTCGGATCTGTTGGATCGACTACAGCAGGGCGACGAGCATGGCGCGCATGATCTCATCGAACGGATCATGGACGTTGCCCCTTCGAACGGGAACGGTGCGGAATGATCGGCGATGGAGTCGTATATCTCGTTGGCGCCGGCCCCGGCGACCCGGAATTGATCAGCGTTCGCGGCCTGCGTCGAATCCGAGAGGCGGATGTAGTCGTCTACGACCGGCTGGTCAGCAACGCGCTTCTCGAAGAGGCGCCACCGCACGCCGAACTCGTGTACGCGGGCAAGCGTGTCGGCGGCCCATCAGCGCGGCAGGAGGACATCAACGACATCCTTGTCGACCGTGCTCGCGCGGGGAACGCAGTGGTGCGACTTAAGGGCGGCGATCCATTCGTCTTCGGCCGGGGCGGCGAGGAGGCGCAGGCGTGCGCCCTCGCCGACGTGAGGTGCGAGATCGTTCCCGGCATATCCAGCGCGGTTGGCGTACCCACGAGCGCCGGCATACCTGTGACGCGTCGCGGCGTCGCGGCGTCGTTCGCGGTCGTCTCGGCGCAGCGCGCGGACGAGGCGGAGTCGAAGCTCGCGGCACTGGCCGGAGCGGAGACACTGGTCATCATGATGGGAGTTGCCCAGTTGCCGCAAATAGCCGCCCTGCTCGTTCGAGATCATCGCTCACCGACGACGCCTGTCGCCGTCATCGAGCGCGGGACCGAGCCCGAGGAGCGTGTCGTAGTCGGGACGCTTGCCACGATCGGCGAACTCGCACAGCGCGAGCAAATCAAGTCGCCCGCGACGATCGTCGTCGGCGACGTGGTGAATATGCGGGTCGCCAACAAGTCGGAAGCACGCCGCGGTGCATTCGCGGAGTTGGCGGGATAGTCTGGGCAGGCACCAACCAGGTCACTCGCAGGAGGGAGTGGCGACCGCGAACGGCCGGCTTCCTCCGCCACCACGTGGCCGTCCAGGTAGCGAGGGGGCTCCATGCCGTGGCGGGTCACGCGGCTCAGGTGACGTACCCAGCTGAGAATGGAGAGTTCGCGACATGCGCTGTGGCACACTTCGCCACCAGCGACGGCGATACATGGCGACGAACGGCCAACCGGACATCATCTCTATGCTATTGAACCACATTGCGTTGCAGCGTTGTCGGCCGTCGTGGTGGTTCGCTGCTGATGCCCCGTTGACAACTCGTAATGAGCAGGCCATCCGCCAGTGGACGGTCGTATCGCTGCCCGTTTCTTCGAGGTTTTCCCAGTGGCGTCCGATGCACCGCTGGAGATGGTGCAGATATGGCACACTTCGCCGCAAACGGTGGCCGAACACGACAACACGTGGCGACGGGCGCTAGGCGCGCATCATGTTTGCAGCCATTGTGTTAGTATGTTGCAGCGGGTTGTGGTGTATGGTCGCTGATACGCCTCTGACGGATTCCTAATCCCGATGTTGCGAGTTCAAGTCTCGCCCGGGGTGCTTGTCGTCCGCCCGTGGTCTGCCTGTCTCACCCGCTCTTGGCGTCCCAGCATGCTGTTCCGGCGCGATGCCGCAAGTCCGTCGACAAGCGAAAAGGCGCCGCTGGATCAGATCCAACGACGCCTCTCGGTCGAACTACTGTGTTCGAAGCTATCGGTCCAGGAACACCGTCACCGACAGGCGATGGGCGTCGAAGACCTCGCCGTAGTCATCGTAGCTGTAGTCGAACTGAGCCCTGACGCCTGAGAACTCCCCTGAGATGCCGCCGCCCACGCTGAATTCGCCGTCCTGATTTCGCGCCGGTCGGCGACCCGCTCGGAGGGAGGCCTCCAAGCTGTTCTCGGTGTCCACAAGGCGGGCCGTGTACTCCACACCGATCGCGGTGTCCAGCGGAACGTCGCGCCTATCGACACCAACGATTTCCGCGTGCAGGCGATGCCGTTCCGACGCGACGCCGGTAGCCATCTCGATGGCGTCGAAACTGACGCCTATCTGATACGTGAGTGGCAGGTCGAAATCCTGCTCGACGTAATTCACCGTGGTCGCAAGATTGCGGAACGACATGTTCAACGCAAGATTGCGCAATCCCGTGTTGTACTGCGTCCCGACATCCAGCGCCCAGGTTCCGACCCGGTTGTCGCTGGTCTTGTCGGTGTAGCCCTGCTGGCCCGTCAGGAACGAGTACAGTTGGGTGTCCTGGAAGTCCTCGACCGCGTACTTCACATTGACGCCGGCGTTGAAGCGATCGGTGATCTGCGATGCGACCACCAGGCCCGCGGTCCATGCGCTGATATCCACGTTGCCGGTCTCGATGTATCCTCGTCGGTCGCTGTTTTCGAGGCTCTCGATGACCGTGCCGGTAATCGTGCCGAAATCGACCGACTGGAAGGATGCTCCAACTACGACCGGGCCCATCGGAGATAGAGCGGCAAAATGGTTCACTCTGACGTCCACAGGCCATCTCGTGTTGTTCGCGAACACAGAGATGTCGCTCACGGAGGCCGCTCCCGCGGGGTTGTAGAACACGAGTGAGGGTTCGCTCTTGAGGCCGATCGCGGCGCCGGCCACACCTTCCGCTCTTGCGCTTCCACCGATCTGAAGCCATGACATGCCGGCCTGTCCGCGCCGTTCCGGCGCGTCGACGTCGTAGCTGCCCGAACTGGGGTCGAACCCGCCAATCTGCGCGACTGCCGAAGGAGTCCTGAACGCCAACACCGAGGCAACGATCAGGCCATATACTGCGAAGAGTCTCATTATCTGTCTCCTCTGCAATTGACGATCGTCACCGTATGATCACCAACTTGTCCGTTGTCATTCCGTGATCGGGGTGCTCGACGACGTAGTAGTAGACGCCGCTTACCACGTACTGATTGTCCGAGTTGCGGCCGTCCCAGAAGTACTGATTGTCCTGGCTGTCGTGCTCCAGCGTCGCTACCAGATCCAGCGTCATCGAGTAGATCCGGATGCGCGTCGGCGTCTGCGCGTTCGGTACCGGCAGATTCGTGAACATGATGCGTTCGAAATTCGCGTTGGACCGAGGGACGTGGGTACGTCCCGATACATTGTACGGGTTCGGTACGACGCGCACGCTGTCGAGAGCGCCGGCGGCCAGACCGGAATCCGGCAGCGCTAGCAGTCCAACAGCCGCGATCAGGAGCGCCAACAACTTTCGATGCATCCCGATACCGCCGGCAATGACATTCCCGCGCTTCATGCAACGACCTCTCGATAAGGGCAACCGCGTACCGGTCGGTGACCTTTCTGGATCACCGACCGGCCAATGTATCGGAGACGCGCCCGATCATGCGAACGCGTCTCCGGATGCTGGATGAGCGTTACCGTACGAGCACCATGCGCTTCTGGAGCTGACGCTCGCCATTCACGAGACGATACAGGTAGACACCGCTACCCACGGAGTGACCCGTGTTGTCGGTGCCGTCCCAGACGACTTCGTGTGCCGCATCCGCGCTCATCGTGTCGTCGATAAGCGTACGAACGAGTTGGCCTGCCGTGTTGTAGACGTTCAGGCTGACCGCACCCGGCGTATCGATGCTGAAACGAATCGTGGTGACGGGGTTGAACGGATTCGGCGCGTTCTGCTCGAGAGCGAACCGTGCCGGAGCCGTGTTGATGGACGTGACATTGCCGGCCGCGAGCGCGGTCACGCCGACGCCCGAATAGCCGGACCACGTGAACCAGCGCACGCTTTCGAGCGAAACGCCGGGCTGTGCCCAGTTGGAGGAGCCGTCGTCGTACGCAACCACGGCGTACCAGTAGTCCGAACCGGGAAGCACGTCGTCATCGATGAAATAACGACCGCCCGGGATGGCGACGCCGTGATGCGTGGAGCCTTCCTGCATCTGGAAGTTGCTCACAGGACCCTCGGCGATCATCACCGTCGGCGCCACACGAGACCCGTCGATCCGGTAGATCCGGTATCCGACGAGGTCCATCACGCCCGTGTCATGATTCGGCGTCGACTCGGACTCCGCACCCCAACGAACGATTATGCCACCACCATCGCCCTCGGCACGCGCATACATCGCGAGGAATCCGGGCGAGCGGGGACCATCGGGAGCGTTGAACGCTTCGCTATAGGCAGCCGGCTTGGCAAGGACGTGATCGCTGATGCCCCACGCAGCCAGCTCGGTAGCGGTAACATTCGCGGCGAACTCGCCGTTGAAGTTCCAGTAAGCAAGCGCCGCCGCCTTGCGGACACTGTCCTCACCGGTCTTGTAGAGATCGATCTCAGCCTGCGTCTGCCAACCGTCTGCCACCAGCGGACTGGCGAGACGACGTTCGTTGTACGCCGCGCCAAGACCTCGTCCGGTCTCTGGATCGAGGCCACTCGCCGCAAGCATGTTCACAATGCGGATCGACTCGTTGAACGGAATCGTCCAACCGTGGGCGCCGATGTTCGCAACCGAACGCTCGCCGCTGAGCGGACCGTAGCCCGCAATGGACGTGGGACCTTTGGCGTTTTCGCCGATCGCCGCGGTCGACGCGAAATCGCGGTAGTTCGTGTCGGTCGGTAGATGGATACTGCCGTCCGCCAGATACTCACGCTGCAGTTGCACTTCGCCCTGGCATGGGTAGTTCGCCTCGCAACGCTGATCGAAGCCACGCTCATACCAGATCGTGCGGAAACTTGGCTGAGTGAGGTCCGGAACGTCCATGTTGGCGCCCGGGCCGGTGCTCACGAACAGCGGGCCGAACAAGGTGAACGCGCCGCCGAGCAGCAGGTTGTCGTAGTACTCGGCCACTGCCGGATCGCCGTAATCCGGTCCATCGACGTCCGGATTGTCGCCATCATACGCCAGCACAGCGTGGTAACCAGGATCGCCCCACGGCTGCACGTACATAGCGTCCTCGTCCATACCAGCCTGAGTACCGGGCGCCAATTTGCTGCGGTAGTCCTGGCTCCGTGCCCAGAGCACGCCGGTCAGAGTCTGGTCCGTGAGCACTGGCGGATCCGTCGCGGGATATGGCCACTCAGTCGTCTTGCGACCGCTGATGCCGTTGTTAGTCAGCGTCATGTCGTGGACGATGTAGTCCTGGTGCGGAGTACCATACGCCCAGCCATAGGTGTTGCGCACAAGCTCGACACCCATGATGTAACGCCAGCTCGTGAGAAGCTTCTTCTCGGTGATCAGAGTGTTGTCGATGATCGGCGTCGGGTGTGGGCCGCGACCGGAGCCCGCGGGATATGTGAAGTCCGCGAGACCGCCCTCGAAGTCCTCACCGGTGTGGAAGATGAAGTCGATCGTCGTATCCTGGGTCACGACGAAAAGCTTCGGACGTTCGTACCGGTAGTACTCCTGTAGCGCAACAGGATACACGTAGTCGAAGAAGTTGCCCTCCGTGAGATACGCGGGCGGATAGTCGTAGTTCATCGACCGGAACATGTACGAACCCGCATGGGGCCAGACTGTCCCGACCGGGTCCTCCCAGTTGGTCGAGAACATGTACGTTCCGCCCTTTTCATGGGGCGTGATCCAGTCGCGGTAGAAGGAACCCGTCCGGGCATCGCCGAACTTGCCTTCCTTCGGGAACCCGGCCGGCCAGATCCACTGGCGCGCCGCATCGCCGTCGTTTTCCGGGTTGCCCCACATACGACCGAGATGCATGTCGGTCTGCACGCCGTTGGCGTGCGCGATCGGAGCGATCGCGAGGAAAGCGCCGGCGGCAAACATGAGCAATGATGATAGCTTTCGTGCAGTTCTCATGGTCTCCTCCGTGTTGTTACACTGGTTTACTACATGGTCACCTACACTGTGCGCCGATGAGACATCGTCCTCCCTTCAGATGCTGAAGCCAACCGGCTCCATCCACGCAGATGCTCCTCCCCTCCAATAAAGTCCCTATGCTGACGATCAAAGCTCGAACCGCGCACCGAACCGGTAGTACCGCGGGTAGAGATACAACGCCCAGTCCGATCTCGGCGACAGCGGCGGCTGCCAGTAGCCGTCCTTATCCCGGTACGGATCAACGAAGATGTGAGTGTCCTCGCCGTATTTGACGTCGCTGCCCTTGAGCCGTTCGTAGTAGATATGCGCGGTGTAGTCGTTGCTGCCGAGGTTCTGCCGCCGGGTGTTCCAAAGATTAGTGATGTCCACGTATACGGACATCGCTCGGCGTCCCTCTAGCTGGAAACTCTTGGAGAGCTTCAGGTCGGTGTTCCAGTAGTCGACCACCGGCAGATAGTGCTCATCGCTCAGATCGCGCGTCGTATAGATTTCGGGATCCGGGTTGAACGCCACCTCGCCGCCCGATCGATAGGACTGGACCGCGCTGAGCGACCATCCGCCGCTAACCATGCCCCACTCACGGGGAGTCGAGATCCGCAACATTCCGCGGAAGAAACCGCGCGGCTTGTTCGACCGAGCGAATGCTTCGAAACGCTGCGCGTTCGACAGGCTTCTGTCGAGTTCTTTCAGTCCGACTTCGCCAGTCCGCGACGCGCTGCGCTCGAAGCTGAGCCAGCCATTCAGGAATCGGCCTGCGTTGCGGGATACCTTGATCTCCGCGCCGCGTATGTCCTCGTAGTTCGAGTTCCTGTAGATGCGGTAGTCCTGTGTGCCAACGTTGACGCTAATCGAAGAGACCTGATCGACGTTGTATTTCGCGTATGCCCGGAGTTGCGCCACGACGGTGAACGGGAGCACATGCTCTATGCCGACCTCATACATTGTCGTCTTGGCGGGCCGGACGTTGGGATTGTAGATCTCGCGCAAATTGCCGGGACCGCCGAGCCGGCCGTCGTGGTCGTAGTGTCCGTACATCAGACTGGGCTTCTGCATCGAGCAAAAGACGCCGTAGTTGAAGAAGAGCTTCGACCGCTGGCTGATCGGATGCGAAATGCCGAAACGGGGAGCGAATCGCCAATGCGCGATGCTTTCACTCTGCGGTACCGCTGCGACGACGTCACCGGAAACCGGTGCACGGGAGCCGATCGTCCGCAGGCTATCGTCGATGGCCGTCCATCCGGACGACGCAGGGGGTACCGGACCCCACGCGGTGGTATCCCATCCGGCAGCGATCACAACTTCGGTGAAGATGTCCCTGCCGTGTGCGGCAATGACGGCGCTGTTGAATATGTCATCGTAGACCAGCGCGTTGTGCCCGGCATCGAAACGCTCGATCCGAACGCCGGCATTCGCGATCATGCCGTTCGTTTCTATCTTGTCCTGCAGATACATGCCGAACAGGTTCGGCCGCGCGGCCGGCCAGTCTCCGCCGTAGTCACGGAAGTCCGAATAGGACGTCAGGCCGCTGCTGCTGACGATGTGGTACTCGAGGTCCCCGGTGATGTACTCCAGCCCCGTCTTGAACGTATGCTGCCCCATGGCATGTGTGAGGTCGCTCTTGAGTACCCACTGCCTCGCGGTGCCGTGGTACGTGTCGTCGCCGCCGCCGCCGAGCTCATATGAGCCGCTCAGGTCCAGATATCCGCCAAGCAGCCAGCCCTGCGGTGAAACGACCGTTACGGTCTCTCCGCCAAACTCGAAGTCTCGCGTAATCCACACCGTTTCAGAGGGTACTTCCGGGTACTTGTCAGGCACGCGGAAGGGCGTGCGGAAAACGGCACGGCCCGGCGTCGTTGCGTCCTCTACAGAGGTTGGATAGTCGGGAAGGCCGTTACCATCGAGATCCGACCAGCCGTAGTAGCTGCTGAGCCAGCCACCGTAACCGAACTCCGAGGGTGTCTTGAAAGCCGACTCGAAATCGTTGGCGTCCGCGCGCGGCAACTCGCGGGTGAGGTCCCACGTGGAGTTCGATCGACCGATCGACGCATTGAAGAACGTGTTGGCGCCTACTGTGTAGGTGACCGACGCGCCGTACTGCGAGAACCCGCCATCGAGATATCCATTGTTCGCGAGATTCAGCTTGTTGTAGGGTTGCTGCGTGCCGCGCACGCTCGATATCAGGTCCCCGGCCGACCGCAACGAGATTGGATCGGCGCCGATCACGCTTCCGGCGCCACTGGCCTCGAGTTCGGGGTTGTATCTGCTGCTGTTCGAACTTGCCGCGCCGGTAGAGACGCTCGACCCGTCCATGAAGCTGATTCGGACTCTCAGGTTGTCCGTCGGCGTGAGCGTCAGTTTCGCTTCGATGGATTCGTCATCGAAATACGGACGAATCGCCGGCGTGACAGTCATCTCGCGGCTGCGACGATACCCGATTACGAGCCCCCCGATCTTCTGCGGCAATGCCCAGCCGCCGGCCAGATCGAGGTTGTAATCCGGTTCGTCGGCGTAGCTCCAGGAGGTCTCGTTCATGTTCGCTTCCCACTCCCAGGCCTCCCGTATCTGTTCCGCCGTCCACTGGGTGTAGCTGTAGGAACCGAGTCCCCGGTTCTTGGCGTTTGCGAGACCGGCCTTGTACTCCCATCCCAGCCGTTCGCCGCCGGTACGGCCCCCGAACACGAGGAACTGAGTCGTGCGGGGATCGCGGTACTGTTCATTGGTGGGGTCGTTGAACGCGGGGTCGTCGCGCGTTTCGTCGTAGAGCAGCGGCCAGTACAGCGCGCTATGCATGGCGCTGTCGGCGATTGGCGACTTACTGCTGAGGAGCCAGTAGTCGTACTGATCCTCGTCGTACAAGCCGGGTCCGAAATGCTTGCGCTGGGGAGGCGCGACCATCGCCGCGCCCGAGACCCAGGGAAGCCCGACGCCTCTCTCGGTGCCGTCCTTCACGACGACGTTCACCATACCGGACCTGACGTTGCCGTATTCGGCGTTGAAGCCGCCGGTCAGCACCGTTACCTCAGCGACAAGGACCTGATTGAGTTGCGTGAACGCCTTGCCCGTGAGGCCGTCTGTTCGGTCTATGCCGTCCACCGCAAACCTGATCTCGGACGGGCCTCCGCCTCGAATTTCCAGCTCGTTGCCCCTGGCAACGCTCACGCCGGGCTCATAGCCCATGAAATCGAGCATCGTAGCGACTGGAGCGTCCGCGACGCGTCGGGAGTCGATCGTGATCAGCGACGACGTAACGTCCCGCTCGATCGGCGGTCGCTCCGCTGTCACGACGACGGCCTCCATCTCGATGGCTTCTTCACCGAGGCTGAAGTCTACCGACGAGGTCCTATCCGCCCGTACTTCGACGTTCGTCACGTCGACGGACCTGAACCCGATCATCCGGGCCTCAAGCGTGTGGCTTCCCGGGGGCACCTGAAGGATCAAGTAACGTCCATCCAGGTCTGCCGTCGCGCCGAGCCGGGTACCTTGAACGGCAACCCCTGCCCCGGGCACGGGGGACCCGGCTTCATCCGTCACTGTTCCCGCAATCTTACCCGTCGTGCCTGCGTGGATGACGCTTGAGCAGAGACACAGGATGGCCGCTGTCAGTGTGGAGCGAATAGCCCTCCGGATCATGACGAGACTTCCCCCTGTTATGTGGTGCTGGACGCGTTTCAGATTACGTGAGAACGCGTGTGTCCCTCGAAGTGCTCGCTGCATCGGGCCGGGTAGCCGTGCACCGTAAGCACGACGACCACCTCCCACCGGCCCGACACATCACCGCACGACGAGCCATACCTCATGGACTCTCGACCACTGCCGCCAATTCAGATGCCGATCATCGGGATCGCCCCACGTGATCGTCAGCGTTCCGTCGTCGGTGAGCCGGCGCGGAACCGCGAAGAGACGAAACTCGCCCGGCTCGGCAGCGTCCCGTTCCGCGCTGAGCATCTCGCCGTCGGCGAGCGGAATGAGCTTCCCGATTCCAGTGACCTTCAGCAGATATTCCGCTTCCGGATTCAGGTTCCTGTACTCTAGGTTCGCCGCAGGCCAATGGATGTTCACCTTCCACGCCAGCTTCCACTCGTCGGCGCCGCGGAAATGAGGAACGATCCCTCTGGCATTCGCCGGATGGGCGGCGTAGCCCACGGGTCGTATGACCCGAGGCATCATGCCGACCTGCCCGACGTTGTCGTAGTAGCCGCCGGGACCGGGATCAGACCAGGTCCGTAGCATCTCCAGCCGGTCGAGCCTGTCCTGCTCCGATGCCATCTCCCGGATACGGGCGAACTCAACTTCGAGCCATCTGCGGTCGTTCAGCGGGCGGTCGACATCGTCGAGCACATTGCCGCGCTCACGGCGCCCCCCATACTTCTCGATGCTGGTCTGCAACCCGATCTGCCGGTTGAGTGTCTCGCACAGTTCGTCGACACGCGCTCGCAGCGCAGGCTGGGTGGGCTGTGTTTCCGCGCGCGCAAGAATGGCCGCGGCTTCCTGCATCGCCGCTTCGGCACCGATCTCGGATGCACCGGCCAGCGCGTCTATGGCGTCTCGTTCCAGCCCCAATTCGTACCGGCGTCGATGGTAGACGTACGCATCGTAGTTCGCGCGGAGCAGCGCCTGATTCCAGCGCCAGTTCTCCCCCAGTTCGGGAGCCTCCGCCTCAAGCTGTTGCCAGAACAGAAGCGTTGCCTCAATCGTTGCGTTGTCGAGTGCGCTGCCCCGCCACGCCTGTTCGAAGGCGCGTATTCCGGCAGCGGCGCGCTCGGCGACCGCGGGTCCGAGGAACACTCTAGCGTAGTCGACGAGTATGTCTCGCGTGTCCCAGCCGAGATCCCACGAGAGCGCGCTCCATATGACCTTGTTCACATCGTCGTGAACGCCGTCGGAATAGCCCAGGAATCCCACCGTGCCGGGCGTTTGCAGCCGGATGATCTCGGCGTAATCCACCGGGCGCGGGTTCGACGCTTCGCGCCCGTGTGTCAGTTCCCACGTCAGATCCCACCACGGCACCGGGTACTGGCAACGGACGGTATGGGTCAGATCCGGATACTGCCTGACCGGGTACTCCGCCGGAACCATCTTGCGTACCTCGACCGCTCGGTACGCCTGCGGTCCCGCGACGACTCCCGCGAGCCATGTCGGACGGTTCTCGCGGAGGTAGTTGCAGAAGTACTCGGCCTTCTCCCCGACGTAGCCCTGCATGCTGATCCACATGCCGGCATCGGGGTGGTATCGGTGCAGCAGCGCCGCGAGTTCCTCGGCGAACGGGATCACCAGGCTGGGATGGTTGTCGCCGGGATCCGCGCCCGGTATCAGCACGTCGTCCAGGCGCGGAGTGTCGCGGTAGAAATCCTCGCTACGCTGAAGTGCCTCGGCACGCACGTCGGGCTCGCCCAGATCGTAGTTCGCGGGCGTCCAGACCCAGTAGTCGACGTCGTACTTGTCGCAAATCTCGCTCATCCGACGATTCATCTCACGCCGACCGATCGGCATGAGGTCGTTCGTCTCGTCCCACGGGAAGGGGATGTTTTCCACCGCGTTTGCGCCGAAGAACGCCAGCTCCCGTATGTACTGCTCGAACTGCTCCGGCGTCCACGCGTCGCACGTGTTGTTCGTCGGTCGGTAGCCGAGCTGGTGACCGCGGATGGAATATTGCGGGCTGGTCTTCACCTCGAATCCGGCAGGCAGTGCTACCCGCTCGGGCGCCCATTCCATTTTCCGGAGAAAGTGCCCGACACCGAATAGCGTGCCCCGGCCGTCAGCGCCGACGATGTCGACGACGGTACCGCCGGACTCACTCCGGGTCGTGGCGATGCGATATCCCTCGGCGGCGAGACCCGCCGCGCTTGCGGCATCGAGATCGTCGTAAGCGGACAGCCGGATCACAACGTCTGAATCGCGGGAATCGGCTTCGTCGGAAGTTACCTGCCAGCGGAGACCTGTTCGGCGCTCCACTTCCTCGATGAGGACCTCGGCGGCGGTCTGCTCAGCACGGAACGCCCCTTCGCCACGAACTACGACGAGAGCGCCAGATACATCCAGGGATTGCGTCATCGTATTCGGGGATATGTTGGGAGATGATTCGCTTCGGGCATCTGTGCTGACACAGTACAACGCCACGACAGCGACGAGCAGAACGTGCATTTCCTACCGCCCTGTTGCGAGAGTAACTTTATGCTGGTATGCGTACACTACCGGCATGTGTGCCTCCATCGCCCGTGCGTTGCGTCGCAAAGAACGATGGAGACGCCCGTAGCTCGCGAACGTTGTTGCGGGCCAGAGACGCTGCTACGGAAGATGCACCGGGAATCGAGCACGGCTTCCGTCTGGCAATTTGCTGGTTCTTCAGGGTAGACTGCTCTGTGCCACAGAAGATAGGGGTGGTTGCCGCTCATTCGCAAGTGCGCTGCACGTCAAATCTTCTGTGGAGCAGCTTCGGGCGGTGAGGCGGCGCCTATGGGGACGTGCCAACCGATTGTCACTTCACGTTGTGAAATAGCGTTAGCACGGACCGTTGGACACGTCGGCTGAGACGCCTGCATCCGGGCCGCACCGCGCTTCGGGCCGCCGTTGGCAACGCACGCCGGCTACAGCGGGCCGATGTCGTACGGGGTGATGTTCGCGCGTCCTGACGCGTTCACCACCCCGCGGGTGAGGTAGTTCCGGATGTTGCGGGCAGCCGGAAGGCCCCCTACTCTTCGACGAAGACCTCCACGCCCATCTCGGTCGGCCCCCTGAACAGGGCGTAAACGAGCCCATCGTCGTCCACCACGGCAGTAGACTCAACATGTTCGGGCGTGGTGAAGCTCCAGTCGGTGACGAAATCGCCGTTGTTGTTGTACTTCGCGATGCTGACCCTTCTGCCCTCGGTCTGGAGTTCGCCCTGGCCACCGGACTTGGTGCGGACCATAACGTAGGCGTTTCCCCAGCGGTCGCCCGTCACGTTGTGGAAATACACCGGTCCATCCGGGGGATCACCGTGGCAGAACGAGAGCAGGAACTCGCCCTGGGAGTTGAATTTCTGCGTTGGACCGTAGTACCCCGTGACGAAGACATCGCCATTCCTGTCGACGAACAGGCCGTGCGGAGCGTTCACCTCGCCGGGGTTGAGGCCTTCGGTGCCCCAGTCGTAGAGGAAGGCGCCCGACTTCTCGTAGACGTTCACTCGCATGTTGTCCACATCGACGACGTGCAGTCGCTGCTCGGGCCCGAAGTCCATGCCGTGCCCCCGCAGTATCATGCCCGGCTGGATGCCCTTCGGGGCGAAGATGCGCAGGAACTCCCCGGTGTGGCTGAAAACCTGCATTCGTGGACGGTCGCCCTTGCTGTCGCTGACGTAGATGTCTCCCTCGGAATCGGACATCACGATACGCGGCTCCTGAACCTCGCCCGGCAGCCTGCCGTGCCCGTTGTCGACATTACCCAGAAATTCGCCCTCCGACGTGTAGCGAAGGACACCGTGGGACGCCTGATCGGCGATCAGGATGTTGCCGTCTGCGTCGAGACCTATCCCGTGCGGACTCTTCAGGTGGGCGGTTGCGCCCGTTCCTTCCACGACCGGCTCGGACCATATGTGGTGCTGCCCGTACTGCGGGGGCGAGTCGCCGATGATGACGGTTGCCCAGAGGAACCGATTCCCCGCTTCGGGGACCTCCGCGCAGATGTGTATCTCCCGCGGCGAGGGAGCCACCGAGGGTGCCCGGTAGAGGCCGTTCTGACTGATCGTGCCCAGCTCATCGGAGCCGCCGGGGATATCATTGACAGCCCACTTCACTTCCGCCGGCATCTGGGCGGCCATGAGACGCGTCGCTGCCATCACGGCCTTGAACTGCTGGGTGGCTCCCGGCTCCAGGTACACCACCGACGGCGCGATAGTTGCGCGACGGTGCCTCGGCGCCGTTTGGGCCGTTGCCTGGCCGCTCGCCAGGATCAGAGCCAGCAGTACCCACGAGCAGGTCCAACCACGCGCGCTACGAGAATAGATCTTCATCGCTTTTCCACTCCTTCGCCCCAAGAGACCCGTTCGATCGTGCGCATCCATGCCGTGCGCAATCGCGAGAATCCACCGACGGTACAGCCAATCCGACTGTCGGATGACCGCTCCATCCGTCGATGCAATGTGCCCGTTCCGCCATTCTAGATGCTGCCGCACGCGAGGTCAATGCATGACCTGGTCCGCTGCTCGCGCCGGACCACCTGAAGCGCCTCGTCGCGCGGGCCGGAGGCCGACACGGCGCGTCCGGGAGCAGATACGTCACTCCTCCACGAACACCTCAACGCCCATTTTGCTATCGCCTCGGAACAGCGCATAGACCAGCCCGTCGGCATCGACTACGGCGGAGGACTCCCAGTAGTCGGGCGCCGCCAGACACCATTCCGTGACGAAGTCCCCGTTGTTGTTGTATTTCCTGATGCTGACTCTCTTGCGCTCGCCCCTTCCGGCTTCCCGTTCCGCCGTCCGGGCTTCCCGCTCGCCCTCCTGCTTCGTGCGGACGATGACGTAGGCATTCCCCCAACGGTCTCCCGTCAGGTTGTGGAAATACATCGGCTCATCCGGCGGACTGCCGTGGCAGAACGCAAGGAGGAAATCGCCCTCGGCGGAGAATTTCTGTGTCGGACCGTAGTAGCCCGTGACGAACACGTCGCTGCTCTTGTCGACGAACAGGCCGTGCGGAGCGTTGAATTGCCCGGGATACAGGCCCTGCGTGCCCCACGCATGGATGAACTCGCCCGAGTCGTCGTAGACGCTGACGCGCATGTTGTCCACGTCGACGACATACAGCCGCTGCTGCTCGTCGATATCCATGCCGTGAGCCCGCAATAGCATCCCCGGTTCGCGGCCCTTCTCGCCGAACATCCTGAGGAACTCACCTGCGGGGCTGAACACCAGGATCTGGGGCCGATCCTCGTTGATATCGCTGGCGAAGATGCTGCCGGACGCATCCGACATCGCGATGCGCGGGTGAGTGAAGGGGTCCGGATCACTGTCGCCACCAAGGTCTATCTGGCCCAGGTAGTCGCCCTGCGAGGTGAAGCGAAGTATCGCGTTTCCGCCCTGGTCCGCTATCAGGATGCCACCGTCGGCGTCCAGGCCGATCCCGTGCGGCTCCTGGATGTGCTCGGTTGCGTTCGCCCCTTCCTCAATAGGCTCGGACCAGATATGGTGCTGCCGGTACTGCGGCGGCGAGTCACCGACTACCACGGTCGCCCAGAGCCAGCGGTTCGCGGCTTCAGGAACCTCCGCGCAGATGTGGATCTCGCGCGGCGACGGAACGGTCGACGGCGCCCGGTACAGGCCGGTTTCGTCTATCGTGCCCAGTTCGTCCGTGCCGCCGGGGATATCGTTGACGGCCCATCGGACATCCCGCGGCACCTGCGCCGCGGTGAGCCACGTCGCCGAGATCACCGTCTTGAACCGGCAGTCCTCCCCGGGCTGCAGATACACGATAGAGGGTTCGATAGTGGCGCGCGGGCGATCCGAGGTTTGTACCATCGTCCTGACCTTCCGTTTCCTTGCCGATGTGTACGGGTGCCCCATGGATGCGCCGAATGAGCGCGTGTGCTCGGAGCCGGGATGGGGCCATGGTCATGTGGAATGTGCGCATGCCCGAAGCGCGTACCGACCGGGTTCGGCCATCTTCCGCAAAGTGTACCTGGGGGCATGGCCCCGGTTCGGGCTCGGCGGGTGCGTCACGGGACTGCCATCGCCGCTGCGCCCCGACGGGTGTGCCTAAGGCAGCCGCTCCAGCGCGCGGAGCCCGGCATAGGCCGGCGCCGTGGCCGCGTCGTCGGTGAAGACGATCCACGACAGCCCCTCGAACGCGTCGCCTTCGCTCGGCAGGTACCTTCGTCCGAAGACCTTGAGAAGCGCCGCGTCGCCTTCCATCGCGCACACGTTCACCTCCGGCATCGCTCCGGACGGGATGGCTATCGCCGCGCGACCGTTTCTCAAGTCTGCGGCTCCAGCGTAGCTCTGCCCGTCCGACTGGACCATCGCCTTCCCCGGACGCAGGTCCGCCCGCGTGCCCTCCTCATCAGCGAAGATGCGAAGCTCGTCGCCCACGCCGGGTAGCACGTCGGCGGCGACGCCCAGGCTCACGTTCAGCGGCACGGGGTAGAGGTTCGCCGCGCGCGTGATCACCGCGATGACGTTGCTGCCGCCGGTGGTGAGGTATTCTACCTCGATCCGACGACCGCGCAGCTCTCGGTGGTCCGGCGTGTTGACCATGCGGACGCCTCGCCACGCGAGGCCCGTCGTGCCGGTGTGTTCCCCTATCTCCGCCGCGAACTCGCCCTCGTGCAGATATCCCGGCAGCCCCCCGGTGTATGCGCTGATCCCGCCGTACCACGGACGCATCCATCCGAGGTTGCCGACCTCGGGATACTCCGATCGCACCTGCTCTACGCCGTCAATCTCGACACTGTGGATCGATCCGTTGAATCCCGCCGACGCCTTCGCCGTCATCAGACCGTTATCTATCGTGACGACACCATCCGACTCGTTCACGGTGACCTGCGATCCATCGCCGATACGTACGGCGGGCAGGTCGGCGCGTTGATCCCTCGTCTTCCCGGTACGTACAACCTCGACAATACCGGCGCAGGGCTCATCGCCTGGAATCGTCACTGTCAGAGGCGCACGATACGGCTCATCCCGCTTGAACGTCGCTTCGGTTTCCGCAGGTGACACGGTCCATCCGTCGGGGGCCGACAGCGCGATTTCCTGCGTGCGTTGCACCATGGACGACGACTCTACGATGAGATCCGCCTGCGTATCCGACCCAGTTGCGATCACCGGCGACGGGTCGGTGTACGTCTCCACCGGGCTTCGTGTCTCCGGCGCAGGCTCCTCCTTCGGTACGCCACCCCCACACGCGCGCTGCCAGAGATTCCGCACCGTCTCCCAGTCACCTCCGCCGACGAACAGGTGCGTTGGCGGGGTGTCGACGACCGCGCCCGGCTCGATCCGCACGTCGCGCTGGAGGCCCACACCCCAACTGTTGACGTCGATGCGACCGACGTTCTCCCGCTGCCACACGATCCCGCAGGCCATGCCATCGGCCTGGGCGGCGACCCATTCTTCCGAGAGGATCGACCCATCAGTCGGCAGGTCGCCTTGACTCGGGAATCCATCCCACGATGCCAGGTGACTCTCGACGATCCCCTCGGCCAGCGGGACGACCATGCGCCGGTTCTCTCTGCGGCCGAACTCGCCTCCCGATCTGGAGGTGAACTCAAGCGTGGACGAGCCGCCATTTCGGAAGCGTTCCTGGATGGAGACCCGTCCGTCGGCGCAGAGGGTCACCCGCGTCTCAATCACCAGTCCGGCGTAGCGATCGTCTTTCGAAGTGACCACGCCGGTGAGCCGGCCGTGCGTACGCTCGATCCGACCTTCGCGAACGCTCGAATCCATCCATGACGCTGGGAACGGTGGACCGACACTGCCGGGCTCCGCCGACATGGACGCCTTTCCCGAATTGTGCTCGATTCCGATTTCGCCGCCCTTCAGGCTGATTCCTACAGTCACCGGGTTGCTTGCCAGCGTCAGGTACACCGGGTTCCGGTGGGTTCGCAGCTCGCCAGGCGGGCAGTTCTTGATGACGTGCGTCGCGGGTTTCGTCGACACCGTCTCGCCGTCGTGGGCGACCTCGGCGTACATCTTCAACTCGATGAGGTCTTCTTCCAGCAGCGTCAGGGCGACCGGCACACCGGTCTTTGTCTTCGGCTCCACGCGGAATGTGCCGTCAGGCAACTCGATATCCACGCGCGGGTCCGGGATGGCGTGGACGGTGCCTTCCCACGCGCGATCCATCTCGTTCTCGACGCGAACCACGCCCTCGACACGCGCGCCCTTCTCCATCGACCGGTCGAACTCCATGCCCAGTGTGACCGCCTGCCACTGCTCCGCCGATGTGCGCAGCATGAGCGGCATTCCGTCGACGACGAAATCGCTACGGATGACGAAGCTCTCCACGCGCCCGTTCTTCGGCTCGAAATCGGTGTCGATGGTGAATGGCGCGGTGACGGTCGCCCGGTCCGTGACCACGACCTGGTCCTGCCTGTCGATACGCAGCGGAGCATCCTCGCTTCGAGCGAGCAGCGAGATTGCGAGCGGCTCGGCGCGCTTGTTCACGATCTCCCACGTCATGGTGTGCGGGATACCCGCCGGCACCTGCTTGACGCCGGTGAACGCCGCAATCGAGAAATCGTCGTTCTCGAACGCGGTCACGCCATACGCTTGCCGGTCGACGACCGCCTGGATGAATTCGTCGCCCGCTTCCCAGCGATAGGTGAAGACCTCCTTGCCGTGCCACTTCTCGCGATCCTGTTCCTGGTTCAGCTCGCGGGCATGGGTGGCGTACCAGTCGTTGTTCGCGAAGAAGTCGCGGGCCAGCGGGATGTTCACAATCTGCGGGACGTAGTTCTCCATATGCACGTTCGTATCCGGCACCCACAGGAACCCGGTCTTCTTGTAGAGCGGCACTGCCTTCACGTTCGAGGGCCACGTGTGCAGGTCGATCATACGCTGCTCCGCACCAATGGCATCCTGTACAGACCGTTGCAGGAGCATGCGGCCGAAGCTCCTGCCGTGGCAGTCGGGAGACACATTCAGCAGCGATACGTACGCGAACTCCGGCTCGCTGTCTGCCTGCCTGACATCGCAGTAGCCGACGATGCGGTCGCCGAGTTCGATCAGATTCAGGGAGAGGTGGACGCCCTCGACGCACTGGCGACGCACTTTCTCGTCGGTGACGCGATCGCTGTCGGCGCTCTCGCCAGGCCATTCGACGGCGCTCTCTCGCCACATCTGCGCGATGGCCGGTACGTCCGCTTCACGAAACGGTCTCAGGATGGGTTCCATCGATGTGCCTTTGATTAGGAGATTGGGGGAGGCATACACAGTAAGGACGGTTATCCTGGGTCGATTGTTGCATGGACGCCCGGATTCTCCATGCAACCACCAAGCGAAGAAGTGACCGCATGCGGGTCGGTGAACCAACCTGCTTGTCCGGCTTCCGGCGGCATTGCGGTGGAATGGGCGGCTCGCGTGGAGGAATTCGCCGTCGCGGCTCGCGCCGCGGTTCCGCGGGCGACCTCCGAGGCTTGTTCAGGCTACCGGCTATGAGTAGCCGCGCCGCGCCCCTATCATCTGGCACGGCGGCACAGCCGGTGGGACGCTACACGCCGCCGCTGTTCCGTAGTGGAGAGGAGACAGGATGACCGTGCCAGAGCGAATCTCGCCGCAGATCGGCGACTCGCCACGAGCCCGCGACTCGGAACGAGTCGAAGACTCGCTGGACGATCTCGGCGATATCACCGTCAGGTCGATATTCATAGGCCTTGCCACCTGCGTCCTCGTCTCCGTCTGGTGTCCGCAGTCGGCGTGGATCGTTGGCGCATCCCGTCTGAACCTGTCTCAGCTCCCCGTCGGCGCATTCGGTGTCTTCTTCAGCGTCGTGCTGCTGAATCTGCTGATCGGCCGCGTCCTGCCAAGGTTGGCCCTCACTCCGGCGGAGGTGACGGTCGTCTTCGTGTCGGCGTTCATCGCAGCCGTGATGGCGACGTCCGACCTGCTCGACTGGGTCTTCTCGGTCGACGCCGTTCCCTACTACTTCGCCACGCCCGAGAACCGCTGGATGGACGATGTCTGGCCCTATCTCCAGCAATGGGCGGTGGTTCGCGGTCCGAGCGAGGAATTGCGCTGGGCGTTCATCGGCATGCCGAGTTCGGAGTCCATTCCCTGGGATATCTGGCTGCTGCCGACGTTCTGGTGGGCGACGTTCATCGGCGCGGTTGGCTTCTCGTCGATCTGCCTGGCGGTGATCTTCCGTCGCCAATGGGCCGAACACGAGCGGCTGGAGTTCCCGCTGGCGCAGGTACCGCTCGATATCATGAGCGACACCGGAGGCAAATGGCACATCCCGGCGGTGATGCGTACGCGGGCGTTCTGGGTAGGCGCGGCCATTCCGTCGAGCGTGGTGTTCTTCAACATGATCCAGTATTTCGCGCACGGCTTCCCCAGGATTCCCATCGCCAACGAGTTCAACATCGCGCT